>CAVUKT010000025.1:0-8541 GCA_963742055.1 uncultured Actinomycetes bacterium
ACCTATGCGCGTCCCGTTATATCCGTTATATCCGTTTAGTACGTATAGGTTCTCACGTCTGATGTCGCCTGAAGCTGAGTTGAGCTGCGGTCCTGCTGAGGTTCTCATTGGGTCTGTCAAGCTTAACGGTCTGCGCCGTGAGGCGCTGTGGTTCGAGTGGAGGTGAGAGACCTTCGCCGCCGGCCTGTCGCAGCAGGGCGGTGTAGCTGAGGGCAGCCTGATCCGGGTGGTGCCGGGGAGGGCGGGAGCAGCCCTGACAAAGCCGGGACGTGCCAGTACTGCCAGATGGGGCGGGTCCGGCGAGCGTGGCGGAAAGGAGTACGCGAGGAACCGGCGTTATTACGTCCTTCAAATCGTGACACCGGCTCAAACCTGGCGGATATGGGCCGGGCGCGGCGCGTCCCGCCGTCTGCCGATGCGGCGGGAACTCCCGGGCAGGGCTTTCTCGGCCGGTCCGGGAGGCCACGGTGAAGGTCTGCGGCGTAGCCGTGGCGAGGCCGCTGGGACAGAGCCGGGCTCCTCCTCCGCCGAGCGAATCACAGTGAACACGGGAACCGCCCGGTGCTGGTTCCCGGCGGCGGGCATCCGGCCCGGCTGGCCGGGATAGGCGCGCCGACCGCTGAACGGGCCGGGCGGGGCGGAGCCGCCGTAGTAGTCCGGGGCCGGGAGAGCCGGTCACATGGGGAAGGGCGGCAGCGGTTTCGAGAAGGGAAGGAGGCTGCAATGCCGCAAGACGCGCCGCCGAATGGCAGCGCCCGCGACCCGGCCCCGGAGGGGTCGTGGTCGCGGGTAGCGGGGATGCAGGCCAAGCTTCACCGTTGGGCGGCGGCTGATCCTGGCCGCCGGTTTGATGACCTGTTCAACTTCGTGCATGACCCGGCGACGCTGATCGTGGCGTTCGACCGGGTCGCGGGTAACCAGGGCGCGAACACTCCCGGCGTGGACGGCGTGACCGCCGCCTGGGTCGAGGAAGACGTGGGCGTGCCCGGGTTCCTGGATGACCTGCGGGCCGCCCTGAAGGACGGCTCGTTCCGGCCGCTGCCGGTGCGGGAACGCATGATTCCCAAGCCGGGCGGGTCGGGGAAGCTCCGCAAGCTGGGCATACCTCGCATCGCGGACAGGGTTGTCCAGGCCGCGCTGAAGCTGGTGCTGGAGCCGATCTTCGAGGCGGACTTCGAGCCGTGCTCGTACGGGTTCCGGCCGAAGCGGCGCGCCCAGGACGCGATCGCCGAGATCCACTTCTACGGCACCCGGGGATACCGGTGGGTGCTGGACGCGGACATCGAGGCGGCCTTCGACAACATCTCGCACTCCGCTCGTGATGGAGCGGGTGCGGGCCAGGGTCAAGGACAAGCGCGTGCTGGCGCTGGTGAAGGCGTTCCTCAAGGCCGGGGTGCTCACCGAGCTCGGCGAGCACCGCGACACCCTCACCGGCACGCCGCAAGGCGGCATCTTGTCCCCGCTGATCTTCAACATAGCCATGACGCGCGCTCGATGAGCACCTGATGGCGCCGTGGAAGGCAGGCGGGGCGATGTCCACCGACGAGCAGGCGCGCGGCCCGCCGCCGCAAGGGACTGCCGAACTGGCGGATTGTCCGCTATGCGGACGATTTCGCCGTGCTGGTCGACGGCACCAGAGCAGGACGCCGAGGCGCTGCGCGAGGAGATCGCCGGCGTGCTCGCCACGCTGGGGCTCCGCCTCTCGGAGGCCAAGACCCGCGTGGTGCACCTGAGCGAGGGGTTCCCCTTCCTGGGGTTCCGCATCCAGTGGCGCCGCAAGCGGGGAACGAGCCAAGTGGTACGTCTACACCTTCATCGACGACCGGCCGATCCGGTCGCTGAAGGCGAAGATCCGTGCCCTGACCCGCAGGACATCACAGCTGGACCTGGGATACGTGCTGACCAGGCTGAACCAGGTCATGCACGGCTGGGCTAACTACTTCCGGCACGCGGTCGCCAAGAACGCCTTCGCCATGCTGGACAACTTCGCCTGGTGGCGGGTGATCCGCATGCTGAGGACACGGCACCGCTGGAGATGGAAAGACGTCCGCCGGCAGTTCACCACCCCACCGGGCGGTGGCTGCCGATCACGGCGGGCGAGATCGAGCTGCGGCGGATAGCGGCGATCCCGGTCACCCGGTACCGCTACCGCGGCACCAAGATCCCCAGCCCCTGGGCGGCTGAACCAGCCTGACGGCAGGAACCGTGGAGAGCCCGTTGCGTTGAGAGGCGCACGGCGGGTTCGGCGAGAGGTCCGGGGAAACGGGCCGGGAGCAATCCCGGCACCGCGCCCCGGGCCTACTCAGCGTAACTTCTTCCTCTGTTGTTACTTGCGTCCCGCGCTGAGGCGGCCGTCGAAGGTGATGTCGAAGGCGTTCAGGGCGGCCTTCCACCGGTTGGTCCAGCGCTTGCGGCCCTTCCCGGTCGGGTCCAGGCTCATGATCGCCAGGTACAGGCACTTCAGGGCGGCCTGCTCAGCGGGGAAGTGGCCGCGAGCGTTCACCGCCCGCCGCAGCCGCGCGTTGATCGACTCGATTGCGTTCGTCGTGCAGATCACCGTTCTGACCCGATTCCACGAGTAAGCCGGTGAAACGCTCGTGTAGATGCCGATAGGTGCCGCTCTGGCCTGGGATGATGATCGCTGCCAAGTGATGACCAGCCCAGCGGAGAGGACACCTATCTGGTGAGCAGGATACGTGCTGGTGGCAGGCGGCGTCAGCGGGTGCGGGCCGGCGCGCCGGATGCGTCGCTGACGCCGAACGCGGGGATGGCCGCGATCAGCGAGTTGTGTGACCGGCTGGACGTGACCGGGGCGCTGGATGCCGCGGTCGGCCCGATCAAGCAGCGGGACCGCGGGTTCGGGGCCGGGGAGCTGCTGGCCGGGATCGCGGCGGCGCAGCTGGCCGGGGAGGACTTCTTGGCCGGGCTGGACCGCCAGCGCGCTGATGCGGCGGGCCAGCTGATCACCCCGGTGCCGGGGCTGGCGTCCACGACCGCGGCCGGGCTGGCCCGGCGGATCACGCCGGCGCAGTGGCAGGCGGTGGAGCATGGCCTGGCCGTGGTCACCAGCCGGATGCTTTCGCTGGTGGGCGGGGAGCGGGCCGCGGCGCTGACGGATGGGCCGGTCACCATCGACCTGGACACCACCGACGTGGAGGTCTACGGCCGGAAGAAGCGCGGCGTGGCGTATAACCATCAGGGCCAGCGGGTGGGCCTGCCGCACGTGGCGGCCTGGGCCGAAGCCGAGATCGTGCTGGCCGCCGACCTGGGCGACGGCACCGACGATCCGCGCGCGACCGCGCCGGATCTGCTGCGCCGTGCGCTGGCCGCCCTGCCCGCGGCGGCGCGGGCTTCGGGCCGGGTGGCGATGCGCGCCGACGCCGGCTACTTCGCCGGGCAGCTGGCCCGCGCCGCCCACGACGCGCACATCAGCTTCGCGATCGGCGCCAAGCGGATCGCGCCGCTGTGGCGGCTGCTGGCCGGGATCGCCGAGGACGGCTGGCATGACGCCATTGACATGGACGGCGCGCAGGTCGCCGTCGCGGAGTACTGCCCGGACTGGTGGCCGGCCAGCACCCGGCTGCTGGTCCGCCGGGTCCTGCTGGCCCCGGAGCAGGTCTCCGCCGACCCGCGGTCCCGCCGCCGCCGCACCCTGCACCCGGACCAGCGCGCCCTGCCGATCCCCGAGCTGGCCAGCGCCGGGGCGATCTACGCCTACTCCTTCATCGTGACCAACCTGGACGTATCCGACCCGGACAAGGCGATAGCGGCAGAGCATTGGTACCGGCACCGCACCACGGTGGAGAACATCTTCCGCGACAGCAAGCTCGGTGCCGCGCTGCGGCACCTGCCCTCCGGATACCCCCAGGTGAACCTGGCGTGGATGTGGGGCGCGCTGCTCGCCGCGACCATGGCCGCCTGGCTGCACCAGCTCACCGCCATCACCGCCGGCCAGGACATCCTGGCCGGGCACGGCGTGCGCGGCGGCAAGGCCATGATCGCCACCTTGCGGTGGCGGCTGATCGCCGTCCCCGGCCGGCTGATCCGCCACGCCCGCCACCTGATCCTGCGGCTGCCGCCCGGCCACAGCCTGCTCCCTGAGGTCCTGGCCCGGCTACGGGACCTGCCGACCCCCGCCTGACCTGCACACCCTGAGCCCCGGCTCCCCATCCTTATCCACGGCCCGCCAGCCCGGCCCGAAGAAAGGCCCGCAGATCGCGAACCCGGCGCGGCTCCCGGGCCATCAGCATGCCGCAACAGGGAATCCCGGCACACCAAGATCATTTACGGGGGCAGGGATCAGCTCACAGCGCTATTCGCGGAATCGGGTCAGAGGACCTTGCCATCCGGGTGGAGAACAGCAGGGAGGCCGCGGCCGGTTCTGACTGGGCCGGGCTCACTGCGAGCCATGACGCCCCGTGGGTCTTGCGGCCGAAGTGGCTGCGCCACGCTACGGGCCAAGCCGCTGGGCGATAGGGAACAGGTAGTTGTCCAGGTCCCGGCCGCTATCAGTCAGCGGCACCTGATCGGAGGCCGACAGTGGCTGGCGTTCCTGCTCATCGGTGCCATGGCCCGGCTGGCGAAGGGTTGATTGCGGCCGAAGGTCAGAGGAAACTGGTGGGCGGCAAGCCGGCCAGGGCAACGGAATGGCTGAGCCGTTCCCTGGGGAGCGGCAGGCCGCTCGCGAAGGTTCCTTCCAGCAGAGATATGGAAGGATCGCGGAGGCGCACAGCGTGCAGGTCAGTGATGGTTGAGTCGCCAGTGACAGCCCGGGGGCCTGATGTCCTGCTCGCCACCAAGCTGCACCTGCCTGGGCCGCGCCCCGGCCAGGTGCTACGGCCGCGGCTGACGGCACGGCTCGATGAGGGCCTGGCACGGGGGCTCATCCTGGCCGCCGCTCCGGCTGGATACGGCAAGACGGTCTTGCTCGCGGACTGGGCCCGGTGCGGCGAGCACCCGGTCGCCTGGCTCTCGCTGGACGCGGGGGACAACGACCCGGCCCGGTTCTGGCGCCACGCGGTGGCGGCGCTGGACCGGGCTCGTCCGGGACCGGCGAACGGCTGGTCCGTTGCTCGGCCCGCCCGCGCCGACGTCGTTCCAGGGCCTGGTCACGGCGTTGATCAACGATCTGGCTGGGGAGGAGGCCCTGCTCGTCCTCGACGATTACCATGTGATCAGCGCGCAGCAGGTGCACGAGTCGCTCTCGTTCCTGGTCGAGCACCGGCCGGCCGGGATATGCGTGGTGCTGGCCAGCCGCAGCGATCCGCCGCTGGCGCTGGCGCGGCTGCGGGCTCGCGGCCTGCTGTCCGAGATGCGCGCGGCCGAGCTGCGGTTCACGCCCGCGGAGGCCGGGGAGTTGCTCCGGCACGCGGCGTCGGCTCTGCCCGGATGGTTCGGTGGCGGCGCTGGCGGCCCGGACCGAGGGCTGGGCGGCCGGGCTGGCAGCTGGCCGCGCTGTCACTGCGCGGATATGACGATGCCGCCGGGTTCGTGGCCGCGTTCTCCGGCAGCCACCGGTATGTCCTGGACTACCTGGCCGAGGAGGTGCTCGAGCGGCAGGACGAGCAGCTGCGGACGTTCCTGCTCGAGACCTCGGTGCTGGACCGGCTCAGCGGCCCGTTGTGCGACGCCGTCACCGGCCGCGAGGGCAGCCAGGCGCTGCTGGAGCAGGCCGAACGGGCCGGGCTGTTCCTGATCCCGCTGGATGAGGCGCGCGGCTGGTGGCGCTATCACCACCTGTTCGCCGACCTGCTCCGCGCCCGCCTGCAGCAAGAGCAGCCCGGCCGCACAGCGCAGCTGCACCGCAACGCCGCGGCCTGGTACGAGCAGCACGGGCTGGCCGATGACGCCATCGGCCACGCGGCCGCGGCCGGGGAGATGCTCTGGGCGGCCCGGATCATCGAGCAGCACTTCGACCTGGTCTACTACATCCGCGGCGAGGCCGCGACCATCGACCGGTGGCTGTCGGTGCTCCCCGCCGAGGTGGTCAGGTCCCGCCCCCGGCTGTTGCTGGCGCAGGCCATCATGGCCGCCACCAGCGGCCACTTCGAGGTCGTGGAACCGCTCCTGGACGCGGTTGAGTGCGCGCCCCCCGGCTGGGCCGATGAGCCGTTCGAGCCAGCCGGCGGCGCGGCGGCCAGCTTCCTGATCAATGTCCCGGCCCTGACCACGCTCGTTCGCAGCTATCTCGCCCAGTTCCATGGCGACGCCGAGGCCACGGCCGCGTTCGCCGCGCAGGCCCTGGCCGAGAGCAAGCCCGGAGAACGGCTGCTGAGCGCCAACGCGCACGGATTCCTGGCCGTGGCCGAATGGCTGCGCGGCCGGCTCGACCGAGGCCGAACGCGCCTTCGCGTCCAGCGTCACCGGGTGGCGCGAGACCGGCCAGCTCACGATGACCGCGTGGGGCTACTACTCGCTGGTGCTGATCCAGCGCGCCCAGGGCCGCCTGGACGCGGCCGTGCTGACCTGCGAGCGGGCCCTGGACACCCTGGTCACGTCCGGCCGGCCGGCGCCAGCCGCCGGACCGGGCTATGTGGGCCTGGCCGAGATCGCCTACCAGCGGGACGAACTCGACGTCGCCCTGCGGCACGCGACCGAGGGCATCGCGCTGTGCCGCCAGTTCGTCTACAGCGTTCCGCTGGCCGACGGCCTGGCCACGCTGGCGATGATCCGGCAGGCCACCGGTGATCCGGCCGGGGCGCTGGAGGCGATCACCGAGGCCGACCAGGCCTCACCAGGGCCGGCCGGCCTGCTCAACCCGGTCCCCGCCCGGCGGGCCCGGCTGCTGCTGGCCCAGGGCGACCTGGCCGCCGCGGCCCGTTTCGCGCAGGACAACGGCCTCGGCCCGGACGACGAGCCGGACTACGCACGCGAGTCCGGGCACCTGGTGCTGGCCCGGATCCTGCTCGCCCAGGACCGGCCCGGCCAGGCGCTGGCGCTGCTGGACCGGCTGCACGCCGCGGCGGCCGCCCAGGACCGTACCGGCAGCCTCATCGAGATCGGCGCGCTGCGGGCGCTGGCGCTGGCGGCCAGCGGCGATGAAGCAGGCGCGGTCACGGCCCTGGCCGGGGCGCTCCTGCTGGCCTGCCCGCAGGGCCACGTACGGGTCTTCGCCGACGAGGGCCCGCCGATGGCCGCGCTGCTCGGCCGGCTGATCGCGGCCCAGCGCGCCGGCCAGGCAGCCGCCGGGGTCCCGCTCGGCTACCTGGCCCGGCTCCAGCGGGCCTTCGGCCCCGGGCGGCCAGCGCGCGATCCCGTCCCTTCCGGCATCGTCGACCCGCTGACCAGCCGCGAGCTCGAGGTGCTGGAAATGCTGGCGGCGGGCCGGTCGAACCAGGCCATCGCCCGCGAACTGGTGGTCACCCTGGACACCGTCAAGAAGCATGTGGGCCACGTCCTGGGCAAGCTCGGCGCGGCCAACCGCACCGAGGCCGTCGCCCGGGCCCGCGAGCTGAGCCTGCTGTGAGCGCGAGAGCGCGCGCAGACTGCCGGTCGCCTCAGAGACCATGAAGGTGTGCTATGTGACGGCGAGGACGAGACCGAACGCACAGTTCAGCACGATCGCGGCGAGCAGCGAGAGCGTCCGCTGGCGGCTCCTGGTCGCCAGCAGGGCGCCTCAGTTTCCGGAACCGCAGCGTTGTCCCGGGACGCCTTGATGCCGCCGTCCGGACTGGCCGGCGGTGGCCGGAGCCACGCCTGGCCGCCGGGAAGCAGGCCCTGCCGTCGTCAAACAGCACCACGCCGTTGCACAGCAGGCTCCACCCCTGCCCGGGATGGTCTGCGACGACCTTGGCCGCGCTGCGACCTGGCGCCAGAGCATCCGGGCACCGCGGCCGGTGCAGGCATTCCCGTTTTCCGGCCCGCCGCCCGTCACCGGTCTCGTCGCCGGCTGCCGGATGTGGCTGGCGGTGGGCTGCCAGCATGGCTGGATGGGTCGTGTCCTCCTCGCGGGGTCACTCTGGTTAATCGGGACCGAGCCGGCGTACCGAAATCAGGACCAGGCCGAGGTCGCGACCCGGTTGAGCAGCCCGTGCAGGGCGGCCTGATCCGCGACCGGGCCGGAGATGACCGTCTGGCTGTCGTCACTGCCGATCGCCGGCCCTCGACCAGGCCGTCCAGCGCGAGTCCAGGACCCCCTTGACGCGGGTCTCGTAGCGCGATGACCGCGCCGTGTCGCTCATCTGTACCGTCCTTCCGTCAGGTTCCGTGATCTGCACGCTATGGGGCAGCACGCGGCATGGCGTCACCTGAAAGTGGATATGCCGGGTGGAATCTTCCGCGGCGGTCCCGGGCGTCCCGTTCGGCTACCTGGCCGCTCAGCGTGCCTTCGCCGCCGGGCCGCGCGCCTGATCCCGGCCCTCCGGCATCATTGACCGCTGACCGGCCTCCAGCTGGAGGTGCTGCGGATACTGGCGGCGGGCCGGTCAACCAGGCCAGTGCCCGCGAATTGGCGGTCACCCTGGACACGGTCAAAGGCACGTGGGCCACGTCCTGGGCAAGCTCGGCGCGGCCAGGCGCACCAGTTCGGTGGCTGGGCCCGCG
>CAVUKT010000026.1:0-87461 GCA_963742055.1 uncultured Actinomycetes bacterium
CTCAATCGGGACGGCAGCTTCAATGTGCAGAAGCGAGGCCGGGGGCTGCACGCGTTTCTGGCCTACTCCAACCTGGTGAGCACAACCTGGAGTCGATTTTTTCTTTTCGTCGCAATCGCATACCTGGCACTCAATGGGTTTTTTGCTTTGGCCTATGACGCGTGCGGGCCGGGCGGCCTGGTCACCACCCTCAATATCGGCATTTATTCCCCTTTCCTGAAAGCCTTCTTCTTCAGCATTCACACTTCGGCGACCATCGGCTACGGAAGTGTTGTGCCGGTGGGTTTACCCACCAATATTTTGGTTGCGCTCGAGTCGGTGGTGAGCCTGCTGGGCCTGGCGGTGGTTACCGGGCTGGTCTTCGCGCGTTTTTCCCGGCCAGTCGCCGATATTCTCTTTAGCCAGAATGCGGTGATGTCGTGGATGGGCAATCTCCGCTCCTTCCAGTTCCGCATTATTAATACGCGCAATAACCAGATCATCGATCTGCATGCCCGGCTTCTGGTTTCGCGGTTTGAGAAGAATGCAAGCGGAACCGTGGTGCGACGCTACTACCCTCTCAGCCTGGAGCGCGAAAGCGTCGTCTTTTTTCCTCTGTCCTGGACGATCGTGCACACAATCGACAAAGATAGTCCGTTGTTCGGCGTAACCGAAGAAGAGTTGTGCACGACGGGCGCGGAGTTCCTGATTCTACTGACCGGGATGGACGAGACTTTTTCCCAGGTGGTGAACGCGCGGTCCTCCTACCGTGCGAATGAAGTTATATGGGACGCGAAGTTTGCCGATATTTTTGTGTATGACCCCGGAGGCAACATGGCCGGGATCGACATGAAGCGCTTCCACGATACGACCCAGATTTCGACACAGCCGTAGGGGGGAGGGTGCCGCGCTCAGGACTGGCATCTTAGTTAATTCCCCAGCGCTTCCCGATTTCCTTGGCTTGTCGGAACTTCATGCGTTCGGCTGATACTGAAAGGACGCGCGGCCGTCCAGACGCTAGCGGTTCCGGGCCGGCTGAAATTATTGTAGCCGGCCCTCCGGGCCTTTGGACAGGATGCTTTCGTATTCAGGTAGAGGAGCGAGTCCCAAGCAGAGGTCACCCGGTTCCGGTGAGTCCGGACGCGGGCCACTAGGATTTGATGATGCGTGCGCCTCCTGGGCCCGCGACGACCGCTACCGAGGCCAAGCCGAGAAATATTCCGTGCTCCACTACGCCCGTTATGCTCTTGAGGGTGTGAGCCAGGGCGGCCGGATCCATGATCTCGCCGTAATGGCAGTCGAAGATGAAGTTGCCCTCGTCGGTGATAAAGGGCGAACCGTCGTGACCGGAACGCAGCACCGGGTTCGCACCTAGCTTCTCCAGCTGTCGCTTGATGGGCGAGGCGGCAAACGGGATCACCTCAACGGGAAGCGGAAAACGGCCGAGCCGCTCGACCAGCTTGTGTTCATCGGCAACGATTACCAGAAAGCGCGACGAGGAGGCGACGATCTTCTCGTGCAGCAGCGCGCCCCCTCCGCCCTTGATCAATGCCAGACCAGGCGCAACCTCGTCGGCTCCGTCGATAGTCACATCGGTGTAATCCACTTCATCGAAGCTGGTCAATGGGATGCTCAGCGAGCGAGCCAGCTCGCCGCTGGCGCGGGAGGTAGGAATCCCGCGAATCTTCAAACCGTCGCGGACTTGCTGGCCCAGAAACTCGATGGCAAAGGTTGCGGTCGAGCCGGTGCCGAGCCCGACGACCATTCCATCCTTGACGTATTCCAGGCTCTTGCGCGCGGCCGCGGCTTTCTCAGTATCTGTAAGGGTCATGACCGGTCCGGAGGTTAGGTTGCTAGGGGTTGGCCCGCACCGCGCGAGAGTACATCAGGCGGGTAAAGCCGCTCATCAAAAGATTAATACCGACGATTGTGCCCAGCGCCCAGACTGCGCTGGCCGGCCAGCTTCGCCAGATCATGACCGCCAATATAAGGGTAACGATACCGTCAAAGAGAATCCAACCAGAACCGGGTGCGGAGCGAATCTGAAAATACGCTACCAGGTGAAAGATACCTTCCACGAAGAAGAGCACCGCCAAAGCCAGGGTGAGCGAGACCAGGCTCAACTTGGGATTGACCAGCAGATAGACGCCGGCAATCAGATAAGCGCAGCCTACCAGCAGACGCCAGAAGAAGCCGCCCGTAGTGCGTGCGGCAAAGGTACCTGCGAGATGAGCGATGCCGGCCAGAATGACCAATATCGCGACGACAATGGCGATTGCAATCCCTGCCTCAAACGGCAAAGCCAAGGCAAAGAATCCAACAATGATGAGAAAAATCGCCCATCCCATGGGGAAGGTAGCGCCTTTTCCTAAAGCACTATCCGGCAACGATGTATGCATGGTCGTGGCTCCTTTGTGAGGAAGAGATAGGGGCCCGATGACACCGCAACCAGCATATCTGGAATTCGATTTTGGTGGGCAGCATAACTGATCGATGATCTGGTTCTGCGCGCTACACTGGTGCGGGACCGGAGGAGAGAGCCATCAAGCTGCTAGGCATCGATGTGGGCACAGGAGGGACGCGGGCCCTCCTTATCGACGAATCGGGTGCGGTGATCGCGTCCGCTATCCACGAACATGTGCCGTTTGCTTCGCCGCGGAGCGGGTGGGCAGAACAGGAGCCGCAGGACTGGTGGAAGGCCTGCCAGGGCGCTGTGCGGAAACTGCTGCGGGAATCCTCGATCCCCGCGGCGGAGATTGGCTGCATCGGCCTCAGCGGGCAAATGCACGGCGCGGTGCTGCTGGACAGCAACAACCAGGTTCTGCGGCCTGCGCTCATATGGTGCGATCAACGTACCGCGGCGGAGTGCCGCTATCTTAACGAGATCATCGGTCCGCAACGGCTGGTGGAGTTGACCGCCAACCCCGCGCTTACCAACTTCACGCTCACCAAGCTGCTATGGGTGCGGACCCATGAACCGGATATCTGGAAACGGTTTCACAGCTTTCTGCTGCCCAAGGATTACGTGCGCCTCTGCCTCACCGGGGTGCGGGCGATCGACGTCGCCGACGCATCGGGCACGCTGCTGCTCGACGTGACCCACCGGCGTTGGTCCGAGGCCATGCTGGACGCGGTTGGGCTCAGCCCGGACTGCCTGCCGGCGCTCTATGAATCGCAGCAGATCGTAGGCCAGATAACCGAGGCGGCGGCCGTCAGCACAGGCCTGAAGGCGGGCACGCCCGTGGTGGCGGGCGCGGGCGATCAGGCTGCAGGCGCAACCGGGATGGGCATTGTCCGTCCGGGCGACGTGAGCGCGACCATCGGCACTTCAGGGGTAGTGTTCGCGGCCTCCGACGCGCCGGTCACCGACCCCTTAGGCCGGCTGCATACTTTCTGCCACGCCATTCCCGGACGCTGGCACGTGATGGGAGTTACCCAGGCTGCCGGCCTGTCGCTGCGCTGGTTTCGCGACAACTTTGGGAGCTCGGGCGATGGCGAGCCTTATGACGAGCTGAGCGCCGAAGCTGCCAAGATACCCGCGGGTGCCGGAGGAGTGCTGTGGGCTCCTTATCTTATGGGAGAACGCACTCCTTACCCGGACCCGGACGTACGGGCTGCCCTGGTAGGGGTGGCCGCGGACCATACGCGCGGGCACGTCATCCGGGCCATTCTCGAGGGGGTCGCGTTTAGCCTCAAAGACACGTTGACCATCTTCAAAGAGCTAGGGATCCCCGTGCGGGCGATTCGCGTCGGGGGGGGCGGTGCACGCTCACCCCTGTGGCGGCAGATCCAGGCAGATGTTTACGGCCAGGCCGTCGAGACAGTGCAGGCTGAAGAAGGCGCCGCCTACGGAGCAGCGCTACTCGCCGGAGTGGGCGCCGGCGTCTGGCCTTCGGTGGATGCCGCCTGCGATGCCGTGGTGCGGGTGGCCAAGCGCACTCCTACGGACCAGGACGCCGCGCACGTGATGCGGGAGAGCTACCTCCGCTACCGCCGCATTTATCCCGCGTTACGCAGCATCTTCCGCCCTCCGCGCTGATTGATCTCAAGGTGAAAGGTCCGCGGCTACCACTTACACTTGGAGTGTGACCCTCACCCCGGTGTTCTTGCCCTGATGGAACCTACCCTGGTCGTCACCGCCGCCGAGCAAAAAACACTACTCACACGTAGAAACTTTCTGGCGGTTGGCCGCTGGCTCTGCCGCCGGCATGGCTCTCTACGCCGGTGAAATTGCGCGCCATGAAATTGAAATCATCCAGCGCTCGATCCCACTCTCAGGACTGCCGGACGCGTTCGCCGGCATGAGAATCGTACAGATCAGCGATTTTCATTTTGAGGAATACACCGAAGCATTTTTCCTGAGGGAGATTGTTCGCAGGGTGAACGCGCTGACCCCCGACGTGGTCGTGCTGACCGGAGATTTCGTCAGCAAGGGGCCATTAGGACGGCATTTCGCCATCAGGATGAGTTACCAGTGCGCTGAACTGCTCAGTGAGATTCAATGCCCGCTCCGCTACGCCATTCTCGGCAACCACGACGCCGCCAACAGTGCACCGGCGGTGACCGATGCGCTGGTGACGCACGGCATCCCGGTATTGGCAAATAGCTCGGTGCCCCTGGAGCGCGGCGGCCGGCGCCTGTGGCTTGCCGGAATCGAGGATGCCCTGGAACAGCGGCCCAATCTAGCCGCCGCGCTCCCCGCCGGCAGAAGCAACGAACCCGTTATCCTGCTGGCCCACGAACCTGATTTCGCAGACTACGCGCTAGGACACAAAATTGGCCTGGTTCTCTCCGGACATACGCACGGGGGGCAAATCTGCGTTCCTTTTCTGCCGCCGCTTCTTCTCCCTGAACTTGGGAGACGATACATACACGGGCTCTTCAGGTTCGATGACGGATTACAGCTCAGCGTCAATCGAGGCATCGGCGCAGTGCTCCTGCCATTCCGCTTCCGCTGCCCCCCTGAGATTACCGTCATCACGCTTGCGCAAGGATGACCTGTGATTGCAGGACCCGCAGTCAACAAGCTGCGGGAAAAGCCGGACCACCGCCAGGTGCGGGCCTCGGTGGTTGAAAAGCTCCAAACAGCATGAGCAAGATAAGCACCGTCGGGGTCCTTCGACTCCGCGCCAACAAGCGCTGTGTCACGCGATAATTCTGTGGGGCGCTCCGCTCAGGATGACGTTTTTGTGGTGAGTTGGAGATGCAAAAAAGCGTCGTGTCGGATCTGCCAAACGCGTACGCGCTGATGGGACTGCGTCCTGGGCTGAGTTCAGGGCTAGACATTCGCGTAAGCAATCTATCGTCTACACTTCTCCTCTACTCAATCCTTACGTTAGTAATGAAATTGCGGAAGGATTCCCATGGAAGTGCGTCGATAGCGGCCTTTGATACTACCAATGTGGAACTACGATAGTACCGTTTAGGAACGACGCCGCATATTACCCGACCAAAGTTGTAGATAACTGCTGATCAATGACGCTATCTTGCCACTACACTCAGTAGCTGAAAGGGGAAACCACCATGGGTATCCAGGCTTTTCCGATGTTAGCTGACCAGTCGATGAGGAAGGAACTGCACGTTGTACGCAAGGCGATCGTTTCCCTGCATGCCGCTGAACTTGATGAGTTAACTGAGCAGGCTCAGAGGCTGGGCTGCGTGCGCGGCGTGATTTTTGCCTTCGCCTTTCAGGCAGTGTTGGCGATCGGCGTCGCCGTATGCTGGAAACTTCTGCACTAGAGAGCACGCGACGAAATCACTTTCTCCATAACCTCTGCATCGACCCTCCCCCCATAATATTTCGCGATACGTCCGCTGGCGACAAAGCCCAGGCTGCGATAGAAGTGACGCGCCGGCTCATTATTCTCCGCCACTTCCAGGCTCATCACGGCAACGCCCTCCTGCTTCATCTGGTCTTCCACGGTGTTGAGCAGCAGTGTGCCCAAGCCACGACGGCGTTCGCCCGGGTCAACATCCAGGGTGACGATGTGGCCGGACAGGCGCCCGCCGCGGCGGGTGCGCTCCACGATGACGAAGCCGCCCAGCTTATTTTCAGGCTGCTCGGCGATCCAACAGGAGCAGTTGGGATGGGTCAGGAAATAATGCAATTCGGCCCGGGAGTACGCGATCGCCGGCGGAAAACAGACTCCGTCGAGCTGGTGCAGCGCGGCCAGGTCCCGCCATTGAAAGCCGCGTAGCCGGGTCATGCCTCGAAGGGTCTTACGGAGTCTGGGCAACGGCCACCTTGGCCGGCGCCTTCTGCGGCTCTATGACCACACCGTTGTACATGGTCGCGGCCAGCAAACGGCCGTCGGACGAGCGCGCGTGCCGTACCCTCCAGCCGGCATCCCAGAACTTCCAGGTACGGTCTGTGGGGTTAATGCCCAGCACCCAGGTGGAGGCCCAGGAGGTGACGACGACGCATTTCAATTCCGGGTCGTAGGTCAAGTCCGCTGATGTCGGAGATCGGGAGCGTCGACATTTCCGTCCAGTTCTGCCCCTGATCCTCGCTATAGAAAACCCCCTGACGGCCGCCGAGCCACAGGCTGCCATTCGCCGCTGTGGCGATGGACTGCAGCCAGGTGAGCTTCTGCGGCATGGCCAGCGGCTGCCAGGTCTTGCCGGCGTCCTGCGATATCGAGAGCGCGGTCCGCTCTGCCGCCACGACCATCGGTCCCGCAGCGGCTACCGCACGGAACGCCTCTTGCCCAGTACCGGCCCACCTACCCAGGTAGCACCCTGGTCCGCGCTCGCGTAAATTCCTGCGCGGTTGCGGCGTACCAGGTGCTTCCGGAAGCGTCGACCTCACTGACCCGCACGTCGATCTGGCCGTCAGGCACCACGACGGTTTTTTCCACTTTGGGCGCTTGCCCTTTTTGACTACGTAGGAGGTCTTGGTCTCACTCTTTACGATCTTTCCATCCGGCTGCCAGCTGGCGCCGTCCCAACGAAAGATACCGGAGTTGGTGCCGGCCAGGATGACGCCGTCGGCAGACTGGGACAGGCTAAACACATCCCGGCCCTGGAGCCCATTGCTCTGCTGGATCCAGCTGGCGCCGCCGTCATGAGCGATGAATACACCACCGTAGCTCTTGTCGTTCACCACGCCGGCCAGAATAGTCTGCGGGGTTTTCGCATCCACCAGCAGGCTGGCAACCTGGCGCTGGGAGAAGCCGGCATTGGCTGCTTTTAAAGGTTGCCGCTGCGTCGTCACTCTCCAGGACCCCGCTGCGGTCGGTGGCCAAGAGCACATGCTGCGGATTCTTTGGATCCACATATACGTCGTTGACGATCACGTCCGGGCCGGTCATGCGGCTAAAGGTCTTCCCCCCATCGAGAGTCTTATACAAGCCTTCGGTGGTACCCGCGTAGACGGTGTTGTGATTGGTGGGATCGAGCATCAGGACGCGCGTTCTGCGTGCCGTCATAGGGATGCCCTGGATCTTCTTATAGAGCTCGCCGCCGGTGTCGCTGCGGTAGATCCCGGAACAGGCGCTGGTGTAGACAACGCTGGGAGCTGTGGGATCGATGATGATGGAGAACACGTCCGAGTCCTCGATCAGGCCTTGCTTGATGTTGTGCCAGTTGGCGCCGCCGTCGGTGGTCTTCCGCAGCACTGTTTATGTGCCTGTACTTCATCATTAACGCCTTGCTGGCTGATCCATCCGGGCCCAGATGTCGAAGGCACCGGCTCACCCGGCCGTGCCGATATCGATGGACAGGAAAGTAATCAGGTCGTGGGCCAGCGCGACGGTCATGCTGCCGGGCATGGTGGTGGCCGCATCGGCGATGGAGTCCGGGCAGCCTGCCGTTTTCGGCCTGATCGTCGCGCTGGTGTTCGCCTGCCTGGTGGCCCTGCCGGTCAGCGGGCTGGTGATGTTGCACTCCCGGTACGAGAAGAGCTCTGGCGGCTAGCCGTCCAGTGCCGCTGCGGCGACCAGCCGGTGGAGTGTGACGGATACCACTCTGAACCGGGGGATTTCGGTGCACGATAAGCGCGGGACCACGCGGCCGGGTTCCCGACCCCATGGGCCCGCTGACCACGATGAGCGCGGGAAGGACCGGCATCCCGGCTGCTCCCCTCAACCGCTGGCGCCGGGGACGGCCCGGGCGAGGCGCTCGTTGGCCGCCAGCACCTGCGCCTGGTCGATCTCGAAGCCGAGGTAACGAGCAGCCGAGCAGGCGGGCGGCCACGCCCGTGGTACCGGACCCGCTGAACGGGTCGAGCACGATGACGTCGTTCCCCAGGGTCCCGTAGGCCTGGATGCACCGGCGCGGCAGTTCCTCCGGGAACCGGGAAAAATGCCTCAGCCCGGTGAGCTTTTCGTTGCTGATTTCCCAGATGGAGCCGACCGGAGGCGCGGTACGAAACGGATGCTGCTCCTCGCGGGCGAACAGGTAGATGGTTTCGTGCTGCCGGTGCGGGCGGCGGCACTTCCCCTCCGGCATCGGATTGCGCTTACGCCAGATCACCTCGCCGCGGAATAGCCAGCCCGCGTCGCACATCGCGATGACGAGACGGTAGGGGAGGGCGAGGAGATTCCCGTACCGGAGCCACGGCTCATTGGAGTCCAGGAATGCTTTCCGGCGGTGCCGGGGCTTGACGTAGGCGGAGTTGGCGGGGTCGAGGCCGGTCCCGCCGGGTCCGAGGGTGCTGTAGGAGTGGTCCTCGCTGCGCCAGTTCACCGGCGTGTTGTACGCGTCGCCGACGTTGAGCCAGAGCAGGCCGTCCGGCTTCAGCTTGGGCAGCAGCGAGCTGAAAATCGCGGTGAGTTCGGCGATGTAAGCGCGGGGATCGGATTCGACGCCATTGCCCTCGGACATGCGCTGGCCCCAGTACGGCGGGCTGGTCACCGCGATATCGATGCAATTATCCGGCAGATCGAGGATCAGTTTCCGGCAGTCGCCCTCGGTGACCTCATTCAATGGGAAAGGTCCCACTGATGAGATCGGCACGCTCACTCCTGCTCATTACCGGCTGACAATAGCCCGCATTATATCTAACGCCTGCCGGGTGCCGGGGACACGCTCACGCTGGCCCGCTCCAGGCGTTCTCGTGCTGCTGCTGCTGCTGGCCGTCTACGCGGCCCAGTGGGTGGTGCCGTGCAGCCCGGCCGTCCGGGGGCCGGGCTGCTGCCGCTTGACAGGGCATCTCTTCCCGGTGAACTATCTAATCGTGATAGTTTCGCCTAATCGCGATAGGAAAGCCGAACGGCGTGAGGCGACCCGGCAGGAGATCCTGGCGGCCGCCTGGGATGCCGCGCACGAGACACAGCCTCGCCGGGCTGACCCTGCGTGACATCGCCACCCGGGTGGGCATGCAGCAGCCCTCGCTGTACTCCCACTTCGCCTCGAAGAACGCCATCTACGACGGGATGTTCGAGCAGGCCTGGCGTACCTTCCTGGACTACGCCAAGGACGCGGTGGGGGACCTGCCGGCCGAGCCTCGCGCGCGGCTGACCGCCATCGCCGAGGGCTACTTCGACTTCGCCGTCGCCGACCTGGCCCGGCACCAGCTGATGGACGTCAGCGTCATACCCGGCTTCCAGCCCAGCCCTGAGGCCTATGCGCCGGCCCTGGAGGTCTACGGGCTGATGCAGAAGGAACTCAGCAACCTGGGGATCACCTCCGATCAGGACGCTGACCTGTTCACCGCGCTCATCTCGGGCCTGATCTCCCAGCAGCTCGCCAACGACCCGGGCGGGCAGCGGTGGCGCCGCCTGATCCCCCGGGTGATCTCCATGTTCGCGGACGACCTTGACCTGCCCCGCATCGACCAGCCCCGGGAGAAGACATCATGAACCCACGCAAACCCGCCCTGGCCCGGCCGCTGGCCCTGCGCCTGGCCGCCACCGAGTACGACCGATGCGCCGCCGTGTTCTCCGCCCTGGAGCCGGGACACTGGACCGCTCGACGGACTGCCCGGCCTGGGATGTGCGGCAGATGGCCGCGCACATGCTCGGGATGGCCGAGATGGCCGCCTCGATGCGGGAGAACCTCCGCCAGCAGCGGCTGGCCCGCCGCGCCGTGGGCCAGGCCGGCGGCCTCTATATCGACGCCCTCACCCAGCTACAGGTTGACGAGCGGGCCGGCTGGGCCCCCGACCGGATCACCGGGCGCTACCGGGCCCGCGCCCCGAAGGCCGTGACCGGGCGGCGCCGCGCGCCGTCATTCGTCCGCCATCGCGCCATGCCCCAGCTCAACGACGTCAACGGCACCCAGGAGCCGTGGACCTTCGGCTACCTCATCGACATCATCCTGACGCGCGACCCGTGGATGCACCGCCTCGACATCTCCCGGGCCACCGGGACGCCGCTGCACCTGACCGCGGATCACGACGGCGTGATCGTCGCCGACCTCGTCGCCGAGTGGTCTGACCGTCACGGTAAGGACTTCGTGCTGACCCTGACCGGCCCCGCGGGCGGCACCTGGTCAGCCGGCGAGAACGGCCCGGCCATGACCCTGGATGCCATCGATTTCTGCCGCGCCGTGGCCCGGCGTCCGGCCAGTGTCACCCTCGGTGAACTGATGAATACCGAGGTTCCGTTCTAGGGAGGCAGTCACGGCCGCCGGGCCCGGACCGGCCGGTCCGGCGCCGGCCGGCCGGGTCTGCTCGGGACGGCGCCGGTCAGACCCGGCGCCAGCGGGCCTCGGCCAGCCCGTAGATACCGAACGCGATCAGGCCGAGCGCCGCGATGATCAGCAGGAACTCACCGAACGGCGCGTTGCGCAGGGTGTGCAGGGACGTGTCCAGGCCGCCCGCCTTGGACGCGTTGAAGGTGATGGCCGCGTCGATGACCAGCACCCCGGCCAGCGCGAACACCAGCCCCCGGGCGATGGTCCCGATCGTGCCCAGCCGCTTCACCATCTTCCGGGTCTGCGGGCTCATCTCCCCGGTCCGCAGGTGCTTCATGAACTTGTGCCTGGCCCCCTCGACCACCAGCGCCAGGCCGACGATCACGATGATCAGCCCGACGATCCCGACCGCGAAGCGGCCGCCGGTGTGGTGCATGACGCTGGCGGTGAAGTCCTTCTCCTGGCCCGCCTGGTTGGACTTCTTGCCCATGATGACCTTGAAGGTGAGCACCGCGAAGCTGGCGTAGACCAGCCCCCGCACCAGCGACTTGAGCCGCGGGCCCGCGCCGGTGCCCTCGCCGGGGACGCCGAACGCGGCCTCGCTGAAGCGCCACAGGGCGTAGCCGACGAAGCCGATGGCGAGCAGCCACAGCAGGACCAGGCCAAACGGCTGGGCCGCCAGCAGCTGCAGGGCGCCCTGCTGGTCAGCCTGGTGCGCCGCCCTGGCCGATCGCGACCAGGATGGCGACGATGCCGATGAGGATGTAGATAACGCCGCGGGCGGTCAGGCCCGCGCGGGCCAGCAGCTGGGCCGCGCGGCTGTCCGAGGCCCGCCGGGCCTTCATGGACACGCGCGCCGATGATGACGACATCACTGTCTCCGCTCTCGGAAACCGGAAGAACCGGCCCTCAAGTGCCCCCCGGTGGGCTCTTCATGCATAGGGCCGGGAATTACGGCACGCGCGACCGCCGCCGCGATCGCAGATGCAGGCGTAGCCGCTGCCGCTGCCGGAGCAGCAGCCGGATCCGGCGCTCGGCGATCTGGTGCGTGTGGTAGCTGAGCCACAGGCACAGGGCGGCCAGCGGAAGCTCGACCAGCCCGCACAGCACGAACGACTGCCAGCGCTGGTCCGCCGGGGTCGTCATGCAGTCGAACCACGCGTCCACGACGAGCAGGGTGGCGGTGGCCGCGGCCGCGGTGGACAGGTACCTCGACCGGCGCAGCGCGAAGTAGGCCGTGCTCGCCAGCCCGGCGAGCAGGAAGACGTCGAAGCCGGCCCAGGCGATGTCGTAGTTCGGGGACAGCTGGCGGGACGGCAGCGAGACGGCGATGTACCCGATCCAGGGCAGCAGGATCAGCGAGAAGAGCAGGAATGAGGGACCGGCCCAGCGCACGAGCCGCGCGTCATCGGTCAGGACCGTGTTCTCCGGCTCGGGAGCCGCCCCGACCAGGTGGTCGAGCCGGGCGAGCGGGTCCTGGGCATCCGGGGCTGGTTTCACCCGTGCACCTCTTTCCCCGTGCACCTCGTCATGCCGGGGCGGGCATGAGCCGGGCGCGGGTGCTGTTGGTGGATTTGTATCAGGACCTCGCACTCCCGGCTAGCAGCGAAGGAACAACACCGTGACCGTGCACGACATCCCGCTCAGCACCCTGGCAGGTCAGCCCGCCTCACTCGGCGACCTGTCGGGCCGCACCCTGCTCGTGGTCAACGTCGCATCCAAGTGCGGTCTCACACCGCAGTACGAGGGGCTGGAGCGGCTGCACGAGCGGTACGGCGACCGCGGGTTCTCCGTCGTCGGTTTCCCCTGCAACCAGTTCGGCGGCCAGGAGCCCGGAACCGCCGGGGAGATCCAGGAGTTCTGCTCGGCCACGTACGGGGTGAGCTTCCCGCTGTTCGAGAAGATCGAGGTCAACGGGCCGGGACGGCATCCGGTGTACGAGGAACTCACCGCGGTGCCCGACGCGGACGGCGAAGCGGGCGACATCCAGTGGAACTTCGAGAAGTTCCTGGTCGGCCCGGACGGGGCGGTCATCGCGCGGTTCCGGCCGCGCACCGACCCCGAGGACCCGGCCCTGGTCGCCGCGATCGAGGCGAACCTGCCGGGGTAATGGCCAGCGACGGCCTAGCGCCGGACCCAGACGTAGTAGGTGACGGTGTGCCCGTTCGCCGGGATCGCGGCGGCGAGCCGGTAGTCAGGGTCGGCCCGCAGGGTGCTGGCCAGGACATCGTCCAGGGCTGGGGTGACCTGGCCGTCGAAGGCGACCACCTTGAAGTAGCCGGCCTTGATCGCGGCGACGAAGCCGGCCTGTCCCGGTCAGGTACTGGCCCTGGTCGGCTGTACCCGATGAAATAGGTCGAGGTGAACTGATCGGGCTGCGCATCGGCGTGATGGCGCAAGTAGTAGATCGGTACCTCGTCCACCTCGACCAGGTAGTGCGCCCCGGGCTGGAGGTAGTGGGCCAGTACCGGGACAAAAGCGCTGGAATCCGGCCAGCCGTCGAACAGGTCGTTGGCCTGGGTCATCCCGATGACCAGCGCCGCTCCCCAGATCGCGATGCCCACCTGGGCGCGGCGGAAATGGTCACCGATGATGCGGGTCAGGCCGATGCCGGCGAAAGGCGCGGCGAAGAACAGCCCGAAGCCGATGTGCTTCTGCAGCGAGGTCAGGGTGTGGATGTGGATCTGGTCCGCGGGCGCCAGCAGCGCGGTCCCGGTCAGGACGATGCCGAGGGTGATCCGCCAGGCCCGGCCCGCCGGCATCCGCGATCGTCTCGCCCGGCTCGGTCCGGGCCCGGATCCCGTAAGCCACCGTGCCGATCAGGGCCAGCGCGAACGGCAGCCCGCCCCACACCAGGCTGTCCCGGAGCAGGAGCGAGGTGGCGGTGGTGCCCTGGAACCGGGCCGTGGTGGTGAACCTGACGCCGGTCAGGTAGGCCGGCCCGGCCAGGTACAGGGCCCCGCCGAGCAGCGCGGCGACCGCCGCGCCCAGGCCCAGCCGGCGCTATCAGCGCCTTGCGCCCGCGGTACGGCCACGCGGCGAGCGCGCTGAGCACCACGATGGTCGGCACGAACAGCCCCGCCGCGTACTTGGTGGCCGACCGCGAGCGCGATCGGCGGGGCGGCCAGCAGGTACCCGGGCCAGCGGAACGACGCGGTCCGGACGACGATCCAGGTCGCCAGCGCGAGCAGGAAGAGCGACGGGGCGTCGTAGGTGGCCAGGTGCCCGAGGAAGAGGGCCGACTCGGTGACCGAGAAGATCACCGCCGCGCAGAGGCCGACCCGCTCGTTGAACAGGCGCCGGGTCAGCGAGTACAGCAGGCCGGTGGTGGCCAGCATCGCGATCAGGCTGACCGTCCGGGCGGCGGCCAGGCCGCCGACGTCATCGGCCAGCGCGCCGAGCACGGGATACAGGACCGGGGCGCCGGAGAAGTACGAGGCGTAGTTGCCCTGCAGCGCCGCGCCGTGCAGCAGGTGGGCGAGTTCCAGGTGGCCGGTGTAGAGGTACAGGGCCTCGTCCTCGAACGCCGTGTTGCTCATCCGCAGCGTCAGGGCCGCCTGCACGCACATGATGGCGAGCAGGACGGCGCGGCTCACCCAGGTCCGGCGCCGGCTCGAGGTGGCGAACCGCATCGGGCCCGAGCCGTGCTTGCCGCCCGGCAGCCGGAGCACCCGGGTGCTCTCGCCCGGGGCTCCGGGGGAGCGGAAGGTTCCGCCCGGTCCGGCAGTTGCGCGCCGGACTGCCGGGTGAACTTGGCCAGCATCACGGTGTCGACCACGTCCGGCCAGACCGGCGGGCGCTCGCTGGAGCGCTGGTCCGGCGCGGGGGGACGGTCCCGGCGGACCGGGCCGGGACGTCCGGGAGGCGCCGGGTTGTGCGGCCGCCTGCTCATTTCCGCGGGTTGACGAGAGTCAGCCCTGCGATGTCACCCGCGACAGCGGCGCGCACGACCGGGCGTGATTCGACTCGCCAGTCGACACCCTGCTTGTTGTAGTCGAACCAGACGAAACCGAGCACGTCCGGATGCTGGGTCACGCGTGTCGACCAGTTGCTGTGCGCACGACGCCACGGCCGGGCCGGTCTCGATGGCCGTCTCGGCGATGATGAACGGCTTGCCGGTGAAGTGCCTGATCTCGGTCATCGTGGGCTGGTACAGCGTGGCGAAGGTCTGCGCCCCGGTCGTCGCGAAGTACCCGGTCAGCCCCACCCAGTTGACGTAGGCCCGGCCCGGCCAGTACGGCCGGAGCGGGACCTGGGGCACCGGGTTGATGATGTTGGGGTTCCACACCCAGATCACGTTCGTGGCCCCGGCCCGGGCGAACAGGTCATGGATGTGCCGCCAGGCCGCCACGAACTGGGCCGCGGTGGTCTGGCTGGTCCCCCACGGGTACCAGTTGCCGTTCATCTCGTGGCCGAAGCTGATCGCGACCGGGAGGTTCAGCGCGCGGACGGCCTTGGCGAAGCGGGTGAGGTAGCCGTCGCTGTGACCCGCGGCGATGGACTGCACGCTCACCCCGAACGGCTCCCAGGCCATGTAGTACAGCGCGCCGTAGGACCAGGCGTTGGTCACGGCCTGGGCGTCGAACGGCTTGCCCCAGGCCACGTACTGGCCGATCAGGTTGGGCTTGCGGCCGGTGTTGGCCGCGAAGGCCTGGACCGGGGCCAGCGAGTCGGGCGCGCCGTCGGCCTCGATCCCGAAGTACTTCCCGGTGGCCGGGTGGAGCAGCCCGGAGACGTTGTACGGCGGGGCGCTGGCCTGCGCGCTCGGCGTCGGGACTGGCCGCGGCGTTCTGGCCGCTGGTGGTCGCGGTGGTGGGCGGGCTGAGCAGCCCGCAGCCGCTGAGGGCGAGGACGAGCCCGGCCAGGCCGACCAGGGCGCCGCGGGTGACCCTCACGAGACGTACCCCGCTCTCGGCTGGATGAGGATCCGGCCCACCACCACGAGCTGGAAAACGCCGAGGATGAAGAGCAGGAAGAAGTTGTACGGATCCATGGTCATCATGCGCCACAGGGCCAGGCCGGCCCACAGCACCGCGGACCCGCCGCTCCACAGGACCAGGCCGATCCAGAAGCGCCGCCTGCCGTCCTGCCGGATCCCGCCGGTGCCGGACGGCTGCCAGCCGCGCAGCCGCCCGCGCAGCATGTCCCAGAGCGCGAACACATGAGCCCAGCCCGAGATGACCCGGACCGACCAGGCCTCCAGCCGGTAGGGGGCGCGATGCCACATCGGGTAGATGACCCCGGCGTAGAACAGGACCGGCGCTACGAAGATCAGGTTGCGCAGCAGCAGGCTGCCCGGGACGAACAGCATCATCCCGACGGCCAGGGCCGGGGCCACGAACGTGAACACCGCCGTGTACACGTAACCGATGAAGCCGGTCAGGTAGCACAGCCGGGTGTACAGCGGCAGCTTGGTCTTCCAGAAGACCCGGTGCCTTCAGCAGGCTCATGGTGCCCGAGCACCAGCGGTACTGCTGGTTCACGAACGCGAGGATGTTGTCGGGGCAGTTGCCGGTGGACAGCGCGACCGGCAGGTAGCGCAGCCGCCAGCCCAGCCGGTGCAGGTCGAAGCCGGTCCACAGGTCCTCGGAGTGCTCCGCGAGGGACATCCCGCCGTTGGGCTCCAGGGCCGCCCGCCGGTAGACCGCGCAGCTCCCCACGCAGATCGCCCCGCCTTTCTTGGCCCGGGCGGTCTGAATGGACCGGTAAAAGAGCTCCTGAATGGCGCCGGCGCCGCGCTCCACCCAGGTCTGCTGATCGAGGACGTGAAAGAACTGCGGCGTCTGGACGATTCCTACGTCGGGAAAGGCGTCCAGGTAGGGCAGGGTTTCATCGAGCACGTCCGGGCGCGGGGCGAAGTCCGCGTCGAGCAGCAGGATGTACTCGCCCTCGGAGATCTGGAACCCGAAGCGCAGGTTGCCGGCCTTCTTGAACCAGCCCCGGTCCGGACGGGTCGCGTACGCGAAGCCGAACTGGCGGGCCATGGCCTTCAGCGCCGGGCTGGCCGAGTCGTCGAGCACGTAGGGGGTGACCTGGCCTGGGTAGTGATCGCGCATCACGGCCACGTGGGACCAGGCGTTGCGGAGTACCTCGACGGGCTCGCCGCAGACCGGCAGGAAGACGTCCACCGACGGGTAGCGCCGCGGCGCCCAGGCGGCCACGATGCGCTTGTGCTCGTCCAGGTCGAAGCTGCGGCTCATCCCGTCGACGATCAGGGACAGCAGGAAGCAGAACACCCCGAACACCGCGAACGGCGCGTAGACGACGAACCAGCGAGAGTTCTCGACCATCCTGATCTGGCTGTACACCAGCGGCGGGAAGCTGAGCGCCATGCACAGGGTGAGCACCCAGATGTGCCGCCGCACGTAGGAGTACTTCTCGCTGTCCAGCGGGGGAGTCGGGAGTACCGGGGGCACCGAGTCGCGGGACGGCTGGGGCAGGAGCGCCCGGCGCTTGCGATGCCGCGGTGCTGCCCTGGTACCCCCCCTGCGTTCGATGACTCCAGCCATCGTCGACCCTTTTCTCCATCCGGAAGCCGCTGACGGGTACCCGGACGTAAGGCGCGAACGAAACGAACCGGGCGGGGCTTCACAGGATTGTAATGTCGGCATGTCCGCCAGTGCGGCGAGAACAACCGAATTGGCCTGGTCCATCCCGACAATTCATGACCGTTCGACTACTCTCCGCAGTAGTAGTCGGCGGTCACTCCTTGGTCACCGCCGGAGGGCCGCGAGCGGCCGGCATATCCTGCTCGGTGGAGAGCGTCAACCTGCGGGAATTTCGGCGGAGGCGGTCATGGGACTGATGGACAAGGTCAGGGCGCAGAGTACGCAACTCGCCCAGATGGCACAGGAAACCGCGCGCGAGGGCAAGGTCAAGCTGGACCAGGCCCAGGCCAAGCGCCGGGCCGACGCGATGTTCCGGGACCTGGGCGCGACCGTGTACGCCGAGCGCACCGGGCGCGGCACCCCGGACAGCAAGGGCAAGATCGACCGGCTGGTGGATGCGCTGTCCCGGCAGGAGGCGTCCCAGGGGCTCGGTGACCCGGACGGCAGCACGCCTCCCGGCGGCACGCCGTCCGGCAGCACGCCTCCCGAGAGCACGCCGTCCGGGAGCACGCCTGCGGAGGCACGCCTCCGGAGGGCATCGTCCGCCCGGGCAGCCTAGCGGCGGCCGCCTCTGGCGGCACGCTCGGGCGGCACGCTCGAGCGCCCGCCGAGGTCAGCGCCGCCTGGCTCAGCTAGCGGCGCCCGGGGTCAGTGGCAGGCGTCCTGGGCCGCGGTGGCGGAGGGGACGCCGGTCGAGGTGGCGGCGGGGTTGGGCGTGGCCGTCCCGGTCGTCACCGAGTAGCCGCTCGCGCCCAGCAGGACCCGCACCTTGGCCAGCCCCTTGACCTGCTGCAGCGCGGCACCCGGCATGACCTTCCGGACCAGCCGGGCCCCGGCCACGTCCCCGGGCGGGTACTGGATCACGGTCTGGCTGATGTCATGGACCGGCCAGGTCAGCCCGGACTTCACCGGGAAGCCCAGCTGGGACAGGTCGGTGCCGGTGCTGGCGGACAGGCCGCCGATCAGCGTCCCGTTCCACACCTGGACCGGCACCTGGCTGCGCCGCAGCTTCGGGCTGGCCGGCCGGGCGTGCCGGGCCGTCGGCTTCGTGGCCGGCTGGTCGTGCTTCAGCTCGTTGAACAGGGCCTGCGACTCCTTGGTGTTCCACAGCACCGCCAGTTCCCCGCTGGGGGTCTGGTAGTTGTAGTTGGACAGCGGCACGGTCATGAACCGGACGTCGCTGGGGGAGACGCCGCGCATCTGGTCGGCGAGCGCGGCCACGTTGAGCCCCTGGTCCACCTTGATCGCGGCCAGTGCGGCATGCAGGAACCGGTCCAGCTTGACCGGGTTGGCCAGCGTCCCGGAGCTGATCGCCTCGGTCAGCATCGAGGACAGCAGGCGTTGCTGGTCCTGGATCCGGGCCAGGTCCGAGGCGGCGAACGAGTGGCGGTCCCGGGCGTACTCCAGCGCGGTGATCCCGCTCACGTGGTGCAGCCCCTTGGACAGGTGCAGGCCGCTGTAGGGGTCGTCCACCGCGAACGGCAGGCAGATGTTCACGCCGCCCAGGGCGTCGATGACCTTGACGAAGCCGAGGAAGTTGACCTGCACGAAGTCGTTGATGGTCAGCCCGGTGTTCGCCTCCACGGTCTGCACCACCAGCTTCGGGCCGCCCAGGCCGTACGCCGCGTTGATCTTGTTGAAGCCGTGCCCGGGGATGTTCACCCACGAGTCACGGGGGATGCTGATCACCGTGACCCGGCTCCGGTCGCCGGACACGTGGATCAGCATCATCGTGTCCGAGTTGGAGCTGACGTCGTTGCCCACGTGCAGCGCGAGTTCCTGGTGGCGGGTCAGCCCGGAGCGCTGGTCCACCCCGGCCAGCAGCACGTTCAGCGGCCCGCTCGCCGGGGTGCCCGCGGTGCCGGCGTTGACCCGGCCGATGGTGTCGTTGATGTAGCTGGTGAAGCCCCAGGCCGTCCCGGCGACGAAGAGCACCACCGCGGACATGGCCGCGCTCATCGTGAGCACGAGGCGGCGCCGCCTGGCCTTCCGGCCCGCCGCGATCCGCGTCATCAGCCGCTGCTGCGCGGCCGACGGCCCGGGCCGCCGCCGCCCGCGAGGCTGCGGCCACCGCGGGCGCTGGCCACCACGGGCTCGCCAGCCGCTGGACTGGCCAGGCCTGGTCACCGGCTGCCGACCGGGCTGGCTGCCGGACCCGGTCACCGGGTCGGCCTGGTGCGGCCGGGTCGGCCCGCCTGGCCTGCCGGCCGCGGCCCGCCCGGCGCAGGCCGAGAACCGGAACCGGCCATCCAGCCAGGTTCACGGTATCCGCCCATCGCGTCGTCGTCGCTGTCGGCCATCGGCCCCCCAGATGCCGGCTCTCAGTAGGCTAGCGCGGCGGCCAGGGATTGGCCGGGACCCAGGGCGTGTCCCGTGGGTTGCCGGTCATATCGCCTATCTGGAGGGTTATCCGGCCGGTGGCTCCGGGTCGCGGGGCAGGCCGAGCATCCGCTCGCCGATGATGTTCAGCTGGATGTCGGTGGTCCCCCCGCCGATGGTCAGCGCCCTGGTCAGCAGGACCTGCCGGGCCCAGTGGGAGCCCGCCGACCGGTGATCCGGCCGGGTGCCGGCCGCCCGTGCCGCCGGCCGGGAACCCGAGCGCCCCCGCCGGACCCTGCATGGACCAGCACAGCTCCGCGACCTGCTGCGCGTGCCGCATGCCCAGCAGCTTGCGTACGCTGCCGGTCGCCCCCGGCTCGGTTCCGGACAGCTGCTTCAGCGTGACCCGCATGCCGAGGACGTCGAGGGCGTGCCCCTCGGCCACCAGCCGTCCGGCCTGCTCGAGCCAGGCCTGCCGGGCCGGCTCGCCCAGCCCGCGCAGCACGTCCAGCAGTTCCGGCGTGCCGCAGCCGAACGTCCAGGTCCGTGACAGCGACACGCGCTCGTTGGCCAGCGTGGTCCTGGCCACCCGCCAGCCGTCGCCGACCTCGCCCACCACCAGGTCGTCCGGCACCTCCACGCCATCCAGGAAGACCTCGTTGAACAGGGCGTCCCCGGTCATCTCGCGCAGCGGGCGCACGCTGACCCCCGGTGATTTCATGTCCACCAGGAAGTAGGTGATGCCCGCGTGGCGCCGGGTGGACGGGTCCGTGCGGGCCACGCAGATGGCCCAGTCCGCCTCCCTGGCCAGCGAGGTCCAGACCTTCTGGCCGGTCAGGCGCCAGCCCCCGCTTCCCTCGCCCGTCTCCGGTCACCCGCTCCGCCCGGGTGGTCAGCCCGGCCAGGTCCGACCCGGCGCCGGGCTCGCTGAACAGCTGGCACCAGGTGATCTCGCCGCGCAGCGTGGCGGGCAGGAAACGCTCCTGCTGGGCCGGGGTGCCGTAGCCGACGAGGGCCGGTACCACCCAGGCGCCGATCAGCAGGGCCGGGGCGCGCAGCCCGGCCTGCTTCATCTCCTCCGCGATGACCAGCTGCTCCAGCGGCCCGGCCGCCCGGCCCCAGGGCGCGGGCAGGTGCGGGACCACCCAGCCGCCGGCCGCCAGCCGCGGCAGTGCGCGCCGGGGGCTCCAGCGCCGCGATCGCGGCCAGCTCCGCCCGGATCCCGGTGCGCAGCGGCTCGGCGTCTGCGGGCAGGTCGACCCGGACGGGCCTGCGGGCGCCGTCGAGGGCCAGCTCCGCGACCCGGCGGGCCCACTGCGCGGACGGGCCGAGCAGCGCGCGCAGCGACAGCGCGCGCCGGTAGTAGCGGTGGGCCGGGTGCTCCCAGGTGTAGCCGATCCCGCCGAGGACCTGGATGCACTCGTGGGTGCAGCTGACCGCCGCGTCGAGGGCCACGACCGCGGCCACCGCGGCGGCGAATTCACCGGGTGCCGGTGCCGCGTTCCCGGTCGTCGTCGCGGGCGTCGCACGCGGCCACCGCGTCCCAGCTGGCCGCGGCGGCCTGCTCGGCCGCGGTGAGCATCCGGGCGCACCGGTGCTTGACCGCCTGGAACTGGCCGATCGGCCGGCCGAACTGGTGCCGGATCCGGGCGTAGTCCGCCGCCGTCTGCACCGCCCAGTCGGCGATGCCGCACGCTTCGGCCGCGAACAGCGCGGCGGTCAGCGACGTGACCTGGGTGCGGGTCAGGCCGGGCAGGATCCGCCCGGCGGGCACCCGGACCCGGCTGGCGCGGACCGTGGCCAGCGGGCGGGTCTGGTCCAGGCTGTCCAGCCCGGTGATGGTCAGGTCCGCGGCGTCGACCACGGCCCACCGCTCGTCCTCCCCGGTCTCCGGTCAGGACGGGCAGGATCACCAGGTCGGCCAGGCCTGCCGCCGAGGACCGGGGCCGACTCGCCGTCGAGGGTCAGCACGTCGTCGCTGACCGTGCCGGTCAGCCCGGTGGCCAGCGAGACGGCCCCGGTCCGTGATCCGTCCGCCAGGCCGGCCAGGAGCTTGCCGAGTGTCGGTGTTTCCCGTGGGGTTACCCGCCCTGGCCAGCAGTGCGCTGGCCAGCACCGTGGGCAGGAAGCCTCCCGGGACCAGGGCGCGGCCCAGCTCCTCCAGGGCCACCGCCTGCTCGCTGAGGCCGTAGCCCTGGCCGCCGTACTCCTCCGGCAGGTGCAGGCCGAGCAGGCCCTGTGCGGCCAGGCCGGCCCGCAGCACCCCGGGGTAACTGTCCGCCGCCACGTCGGGGCCGCCGTGCCGCTCAGCCCAGCCGCGTACCGACGCGGCCAGCTCCAGATGCTCTTCGCTGACACCGAGCGCCATGCTTCACCTCGCTGTGGGAGTGATGCCCGTGCCGCCACCCTAAAAAGCGCGAGACAGTAAAGCGAGATCCGGCCAGCGGGAATCCGGGGTAAGTACGCCAAAGCACGGCCGGACCAGGTCAACAATGGGTAGATGGAGCCAGAGCCGCCCGCCGGGACCGGCGAGCCGGGAAGCCCGTCCGCGCAGCTGGGCCCGGCCGGGCCGGGCGGGCCCCCGCCCGGGCGGGCCGGCGGACCGCCCGGGCCTGCTGGTGCGCCGCCGGGAGCCGCTGACGGCCGCCGCGCCGCGGCGCCCGGTCGGGAGCAACCGCATGCTCCGCCCGCCGCACCCCGGCCGGGTCCGCAACCCGGTCTGGTACGCGCTGGTGACCAGGGCCGAGCACGCCGAGCACGAGGCCGCGGGCGACGTGCGCAACCTGCCCGCCTGGCGGCGCAGCACCCGGGGCGAGCTGCGCTGGCCGGTCTCCATCAGCATCATCGCCGCGATCGTCCTGCAGCTCCTGCTGCCGGATCAGCTGTCGATGCGCCCGCTCCCGATGCTGCTGCTGCCGGTCCTGGAGGGCGGGCTGCTGCTCGGCCTGGCCATCGCCAACCCGGTGCGGATCGAGCGGCGGGGCGTCTTCGTCCGCTGGGTCAGCATCGTGCTGATCCTGGTGATCACCGCGGCCAACGCCGCGTCGGCGGTGCTGCTGATCCGGGAGATCCTGACCGATCAGCCCGGCGACCAGCCACGCTGGGCCGCTGCTGGCCTCCGGCGCGGCCATCTGGGCCACCAACGTGATCGCGTTCGCCCTCTGGTACTGGGAGTTCGACCGGGGCGGCCCGGTGCATCGCGCCCACGGCACGTTCCAGTACCTGGACTTCCTGTTCCCGCAGATGACCGTGGATGACCTGACGCCCGCCGGACTGGGAGCCGCATCTTCGTGGACTACCTCTACCTGTCGTTCACCAACGCGACCGCGTTCAGCCCGACCGACGTGATGCCGCTGGCCCGCTGGGCCAAGCTCACCATGCTGGTCCAGTCGGCGGTGTCGCTGTCGCTGGGCGCGCTGGTGATCGCCCGCGCGGTGAACATTCTCTAGCTGACCCGTCCGATCGAGCTGATCCGACCCGATGGCCATCCTGGTTACTAACGGGTATTATGGTTCTTGTTACTCGTCGGTAGCTTTCACATGGGGGCGGCCATGGGCCACTACAAGAGCAACCTGCGCGACCTCGAGTTCAACCTGTTCGAGGTGCTGCGCCGCCAGGACCTGCTGGGCCGTGAGCCCTACCCGGACGTGGACGAGGAGACCGCCCGCGGCATCCTCGACGAGGTGAACCGGCTGGCCACCGGGCCGATCGCCGAGTCCTTCGCGGACGCGGACCGCCACCCCCCGGTGTTCGACCCGGCGACCGCGTCGGTGGCGATGCCGGAGGGCTTCAAGAAGTCCTTCGCCGCGTTCATGGACGCCGAGTGGTTCCGCCTGGACCTGCCGGCCGAGCTCGGCGGGATCGCCGCGCCGCGCACGCTGGCCTGGTCGGTGGCCGAGCTGATCCTGGGCGCCAACCCCGCGGTCTGGATGTACTCCGGCGGCCCCAACTTCGCCCAGGTGCTGTGGGCCATCGGCACCCCGGAGCAGCAGCAGTTCGCGCAGCAGGCCATCGACCGCAAGTGGGGCAGCACCATGGTGCTGACCGAGCCGGAAGCCGGCTCGGACGTGGGGGCCGGCCGGACCAAGGCGATCGAGCAGCCCGACGGCACCTGGCACATCGAGGGCGTCAAGCGGTTCATCACCAGCGCCGAGCACGACATGGCCGAGAACATCTTCCACCTGGTGCTGGCCCGCCCCGAGGGCGCCGGGCCGGGCACCAAGGGCCTGTCCATGTTCCTGGTGCCCAAGTTCCTGGTCGGCCCGGACGGCGAGCTGGGCGAGCGCAACGGCGTCCGGGTCACCGGGGTCGAGCACAAGATGGGCCTGAAGGCCTCCACCACCTGCGAGCTCACCTTCGGCGGCGAGAGCCCGGCGGTCGGCACCCTGGTCGGCGGCGTGCACGACGGCATCCGCCAGATGTTCCTGATCATCGAGCACGCCCGGATGATGGTCGGCACCAAGGCCATCGCCACGCTGTCCACCGGCTACCTGAACGCGCTGGAGTACGCCCGGCAGCGGGTCCAGGGCGCGGACATGACCCAGATGACGGACAAGACCGCGCCCCGGGTCACGATCATCCACCACCCCGACGTCCGCCGGATGCTGATGATGCAGAAGGCGTACGCCGAGGGCATGCGGGCGCTGGTGCTCTACACCGCCTCCTGGCAGGACGCGGTCCAGATCGCCAAGGCCGAGGGCGGCACCGAGCCGGGGACCGCGGGTGACCTCGCGGTCCGGGTCAACGACCTGCTGCTGCCCATCGTCAAGGGCGTCGGCTCGGAGCGCGCCTACGAGCTGCTGACGCTGTCCCTGCAGACCTTCGGCGGCTCGGGCTTCATCCAGGACTTCCCGGTCGAGCAGTACATCCGGGACGCCAAGATCGACAGCCTGTACGAGGGCACCACCGCGATCCAGGGCATGGACCTGTTCTTCCGCAAGACCCTGCGGGACCAGGGCGTCGCGCTGGGCGCCGTGCTCGGCGAGATCAAGGAGTTCGCGGCCGGCGAGGCCGGCAACGGGCGGCTCAAGACCGAGCGCGCCGCGCTGTCCGCGGCGGTCGCCGACGTCGAGGCCATGGTCGCGTCCATGTCCGGGTACGCGCTCGCCTCGCTGGAGCAGCCCACCGAGGTCTACAAGGCCGGGCTGAACAGCACCCGGCTGCTGATGGCCCTCGGCGACCTGCTCATCGGCTGGCTGCTCGCCCGGCAGGCCGAGGTCGCGCTCCGCGCCCTGGACCAGGGAGCGGGCCGCGACGAGGCCTTCTACCAGGGCAAGGTGGCCACCGCGCGGTTCTTCGCGGAGACGGTGCTGCCCCGGCTGACGGTGGAGCGCCAGATCGCCGAGACGACCACGCTGGACCTGATGGAGCTCCCCGAAGACGCCTTCTGAGCTGCCCGGACGGCCGCAGCTACGCAGCGGCCGTCGAGCTCGTACTGGACGGCGCGCGGTGGCCACGATCGGCTGCACGTACGTCTCGATGATCTTCCGGTGCACCGGGTGGTCCCGGTAGACCAGGTAGTCCTCGACGTTGTCGAAGTCCGCCACCACCGCGAACTGGTAGTTGCCCGGGTTCAGCCCCGCGTCCAGGCCGACGTGGTAGTCCCGGATCTCCCCGATGGACCCGGGCAGCGTGCGCAGCTGGCGGGCCAGCTCCTCCTGCTGCTCCGTGGTGGTCTGCGGCTTGAACGTGAACAGCACAACGTGCCGGAACATCGCGGTCCTTTCTGGTGGCAGGTCAGCCTCGGGTGCTTAACCCCAGGCCAGCATGACGGTCGGGTCGTGCAGCATCGCCCCGATATCGCGCAGCACGGCCGAGCCCAGGTCGCCGTCCACGATGCGATGGTCGAACGAGAGCGACAGGGTCGTCACCTTGCGCACCGCGAGCTGGCCGTCCACCACCCACGGCGCGTCCTTGATCTGCCCGAAGGCCAGGATGGCCGCTTCTGGCGGGGTGATGATCGGGGTGCCCGCGTCCACCCCGAACACCCCGACGTTGGTGATGGTGATCGTCCCGCCGGACAGGTCCGCCGGTGACGCCCGGCCGGCCCGGGCCGTGTCCGCCAGGCCGGCCAGCGCGCGGGCCAGCGCGGGCAGGCTCAGCCGCGTCCGCGCCCTTGATGTTCGGCACGATCAGCCCGCGCTCGGTCGCGGCGGCGATGCCCAGGTTCACGTAGTGCTTGACCACGATCTCCTGCGCGTCCTCGTCCCAGGACGAATTGATCATCGGGTGCCGGGCCACCGCGACCAGCAGCGCCCGGGCCACCAGCAGCAGCGGCGACACCCGGACCCCGGTGAACTCCGGCAGCTCCCGCAGCCGCCGGACCGCGTCGACCGTGGCGCTGACGTCGACCTGCAGGAACTCGGTCACGTGCGGGGCCCGCCGCGCGCTCTCGGCGACCGCGGCCGCGGTGTGCTTGCGGACGCCCCGGATCGGAATCCGCTCCTCCCGGGGACCCGGCGAGGCCGCCTGGACCTCGGCGGCCACCGCGGGCGGACCTGCGCACCGGCGGCCTGCTGCACGTCGTCGCGGCTGATGGACCCGCCCGGCCCGGTGCCGGCCAGCCCGGCCAGGTCCACGCCCAGCTCCCGGGCCAGCTTGCGGACCGGCGGCTTCGCCAGCACGCTCGGGTGGCCGCCCGCCGCACCGTTCGCGCGGGCTGGCGTCACAGCCTCCGCAACGGAACCACTTCCCGCCGGTGCCTCCGGCCGGGCCACCGGGGCCACGGCCGGAGGGGAGGCTCCCTTACGCGGGCGCCGGGTGGTCGCGCCGGCCTTGACCCCGTAGCCGACCAGGACGGCCTGCCGCTCCGCGGGCGGGGGGACCGGCGGCACCAGGTCTTCGGAGGAGGGATGCGGTCCCGCGGCCGCGATGGCGGCCGGGTCGACGGCGCCGCCGCGCGGGCCGGCGGCCGGCGCCGGCCGCGGTCCCGGCCGGTGCGCCGGGCAGCCGGCCCGGCCCGCCGCCCGCCGGGCCGGGCACGTCCACCGCGATGATGGGCGTGCCCACGTCCACGGTCTGCCCCTCGGGCACCAGCAGCGCGGCCACCACGCCCGCGTACGGGCTGGGCAGCTCGACGACGGCCTTGGCCGTCTCGATGTCCACGATGATCTGGTTCACGATCACCGTGTCGCCCGGCTGCACCCGCCAGCTGACGATGTCCGCCTCGGTCAGCCCTTCGCCCACGTCCGGGAGGCGGAACTCACGGCGCACCGTGGTTGCAGGTCCCGTGGTCGTCAGGTCCTGTGGTCACAGACTCGGTCATGACCAGCCCCTCTCAGACGGCGAAGGTGCGGTCGACGGCGTCCAGCACCCGGTCCAGGTCGGGCAGGTAGTGGTCCTCCAGCCGCGACGGCGGGTACGGGGTGGAGAAGCCGCCCACCCGCAGCACCGGCGATTCCAGCTGGTAGAAGCACTCCTCGGTGATCCGGGCCGCGATCTCCGCGCCCAGGCCGCCGGTGACCGGCGCCTCGTGGGCCACCACGCACCGGCCGGTGCGCCGCACCGAGTCGCAGATGGTCTGCAGGTCCAGCGGGGACAGCGAGCGCAGGTCGATGACCTCCACCGAGCGTCCCTCGGCCCGGGCGGCCACGGCCGACTCCACGCAGGTCCGGACCATCGGCCCGTAACACAGCAGGGTCACGTCGGTGCCGTCCAGCACGATCCGGGCCCGGTCCAGCGCCAGCGCGTCGCCCAGTTCGGCGGCCGGGTCCACCTCGGCCTTGTCCCAGTAGCGGCGCTTCGGCTCGAAGAAGATGACCGGGTCGTCGCAGCGGATCGACTGCTGGATCATCGCGTAGGCGTCGGTGGAGTTGGCGCAGGCCACCACGCGCAGCCCCGCGGTGTGCGCGAACAGCGCCTCCGGGGACTCGCTGTGGTGCTCGACCGCGCCGATCCCGCCGCCGCACGGGATCCGGATCGTGACCGGCATGGTCACGTGGCCCAGCGAGCGCAGCCGCATCTTGGCCAGCTGGCTGACGATCTGGTCGAAGGCCGGGAACACGAACCCGTCGAACTGGATCTCGCAGACCGGCCGGTAGCCGCGCAGGGCGAGCCCGATCGCGGTGCCGATGATGCCGGACTCGGCCAGCGGGGTGTCGACCACCCGGCTCTCGCCGAAGTCCTTCTGCAGCCCGTCGGTGACCCGGAACACGCCGCCCAGCTTGCCCACGTCCTCGCCCATGATGAGCACCCGGGGATCGTCCTCGAGCGCCTTGCGCAGGCCCGCGTTGAGCGCCTTGGACAGCGTCATGACCGTCATCGGGCCTCCTCCGCCGGTCGAACGAGTCGAGGTAGGCCGCGTACTGCTCGCGCTCGGCGTCCAGCAGCGTGTTCGGCCCGGCGTAGACGTTCTCGAAGATGGCCAGCGGCTGCGGGTCGGGCATCTCCAGGCAGGCCTGGCGGACCCGGCCGCCGAGCTGGTCGGCCTCGGCGTCCACCGTCTCGAAGAACGCGGCGTCGGCCGAGCCGGTGCGCACCAGGTACGCCTTGACCCGCTCGATCGGGTCCTTCAGCTTCCACGCTTCCAGCTCGCTGGCCAGCCGGTAGCGGGTCGGGTCGTCGGTGGTGGTGTGCGCGCCCATCCGGTAGGTGAACGCCTCGATCAGGGTGGGGCCCTGGCCTTCCCGGGCGGCCTGCATGGCCTTCCTGGTCACCGCGAGGCAGGCCAGCACGTCGTTGCCGTCCACCCGCAGGCCGGGGAAGCCGAACCCGCTGGCCCGCTGGTACAGCGGGATGCGGCTCTGCCGCTCCAGCGGCTCGGAGATGGCCCACTGGTTGTTCTGGCAGAAGAACACGACCGGCGCGTTGAACACCGACGCCCAGATGAACGCCTCGTTGACGTCGCCCTGGCTGGTGGCGCCGTCCCCGAAGTAGACGATGACCGCCTCGCCGTCCTCGCCCACCGCGCCGTCCCGCTGGATGCCCATCGCGTAGCCGGTGGCGTGCAGCGTCTGGGCGCCGATCACGATCGTGTACAGGTGGAACTTGTGCGCGGCCGGGTCCCAGCCGCCGTTGCTGACCCCGCGGAACAGCTCCAGCAGCCGGGTCGGGTCGAGCCCGCGGCACCAGGCCACGCCGTGCTCGCGGTAGGTGGGGAAGGCCATGTCCCGCGGCCCGAGCGCCCGGCCCGAGCCGACCTGGGCCGCTTCCTGCCCGAGCAGGGAGGCCCAGATCCCGAGCTCACCCTGCCGCTGCAGGGCGATGGCCTCGGTGTCGATCCGGCGGACCAGGACGAGGTCCCGGTAGAGGTCTTTCACCTCGCTGGCGCTCAGGTCCAGCGGGTAGTCCGGATGCTCGATCCGCTCGCCTTCCGGCGTGAGCAGCTGGACGGTTTCGATGCGCGGCCCCGGCGGCCGGTCCAGGCCTGCCGGGGCTCCCGGTGCGGTGACCGCACCGTCAGCGTCGACGGTCACGTGCACTCCCTCTGGTGGTGGGGTTCACTAGCCCCCATGGTGGTGGGGTTCACTAGGGCCATCGTGGCAGACCGGGCTCCGGCCCGGGAAACCCTGGTGTTGGTCAGCTGTCGACGCAGCCCCAATCAGCCAACCGAGCGCAGTCCATGAGAGAGGCGGGAACCAGTGGCCCGAATCGTCGTCGACGTGATGCTCCGCAAGGAGATCCACGATCCGCAGGGGGAGGCGATCACCAGCGCCGCCCACCGGCTCGGCTTCAGCCAGGTGCTCGGGGTCCGGCAGGGCAAGCGGTTCGAGGTGGAACTGAGCGGGCCCGATGGACGAGGCCACCCTGGCCCGGGTGGCCGAACTGGCCGGGGAACTGCTGGCCAACCAGGTGATCGAGGAGTTCACGCTGCACGAGAGCTGACCTGACCGGTTGGGCAGTCGACCAGACCCTCGAGCACAACTACATAACACCAGGAGTTCACGATTATCCGCGCCAGGGCCGGGAAAGGTCACAAGTGGCCAGCGCCAACACGGGATGAGGGAACCTGAGGGGCGGATGCGGGCTCACATGAGACGCGCCGAGGAGTCGATTGTGGACGTTGAGTTCTGCCTGGTGTTTCCGCATGAGGCACTCAGCGTGCCCGTCATGCGCAGGGTCCTGGGCGACACCCTACGCCGGCTCGGGGCCGATGAGGAAGGGGTCAGCGACCTCCTCCTCGCGGTGACCGAGGCCTGCACCAACGTGCTCAAGCACGGCGCACCCGGTCCCAGGTACGAGATCGTGGCCCGGATCGGCCAGCGTGGCTGCCTGATCCAGGTGCTGAACGACGAGCGCGGCCTCGACTCGCTGCTGGTGCCGGCCCCGCGCCGGCCCATGTGGGACGCCGTGCACGCGCCGGCCCGCTTCCGCCGCCGGGTCGCGGGCACCGCGCGCCGGCGGACGCCGCGCCCCGGCGGGCGACGGCGGCCGGCCGGGCCGGCCGCTGACCGAGGACCAGATGATCGCCATGCTGCCCGAGTCGGGCCGCGGCCTGGCCATCATGCGGGCCTGCGTGGACGATGTGACGCTGAGCAGCGGGCCCGGCCTGGGCACCGTGGTGTCCCTGGAGAAGCGGATGGCGTGGCGGAACGACGCGCCCATGCTGGAAGGCCGGTTCGGGAGCGAGAGCCAGCTCCGGAACGCCGGCTGAGCCCCGCCGCGACCCGGCCACGCGCTGGCCATCCGCCCGGCGTGGCCCGCAGCGCTGGGCCCGCTTACTGGGGCAGGCACGGTAACCTGCAGGCAGGACCACCCCGCTCTCCCCGCTGCGAGGATATTCATGACAGCCCGCGTGGGTGTCATCACTTTCCCTGGATCGCTGGATGACGCCGATGCCGCACGGGCCGTGGCCCGGGCGGGCGCCGAGCCGGTCCCGCTCTGGCACGGCGACCGTGACCTGCGCGGCCTGGCCGCGGTCATCCTGCCCGGCGGCTTCTCCTACGGCGACTACCTGCGCTGCGGGGCCATCGCGCGGTTCGCGCCGGTGATGGGCGAGCTCATCTCGGCGGCCCGGGCCGGGCTGCCGGTCCTGGGCATCTGCAACGGCTTCCAGATCCTCTGCGAGGCGCACCTGCTGCCCGGGCGCGCTGACCCGCAACGCGGGCCTGCGGTTCATCGACCGGGTGGTGCGGGTGCGCATCGAGGACACCCAGACCCCCTGGACCTCTGACTACGCCCAGGACCAGGAGATCGAGCTGGTGCTGAAGAGCGGCGAGGGGGCCTACGTGGCGGATCCGGCCACGCTGGCCCGGCTGACCTCGGCCGGCCAGGTCGTCGCGCGTTACGCAGGCGGCAACCCCAACGGCTCGGTGGGAGACATCGCCGGGGTGCGCAGCGAGGCGGGCAACGTGGTCGGGCTGATGCCGCACCCGGAGCACGCCATCGACGCGCTCACCGGGCCCGGCACCGACGGTCTCGGCTTCTTCACCTCCGTGCTCGCGGGCCGATGGCGCGGCCCGGAGTGAGCGGCGACCGCGGACACCGTGAGCCGGGCCGCGGCCACGCCCGGCCAGCCCAGCCGTACGCCGAGCTCGGCCTGACCAGTGCGGAGTACGAGCGGATCGGCGAGCTGCTGGGCCGCCGGCCGACCGACGCGGAGCTGGCCATCTACTCGGTCATGTGGAGCGAGCACTGCTCCTACAAGTCGTCCAAGGTCCACCTGCGCCGGTTCGCGGAATCCGCGCCGCCGTCGCCCGGCCCTGCTCGCCGGGATCGGCCAGAACGCGGGCGTGGTGGACATCGGCCAGGGGTACGCGGTCACGTTCAAGGTCGAGTCGCACAACCACCCCTCGTACGTGGAGCCGTTCCAGGGCGCGGCGACCGGCGTGGGCGGGATCGTGCGCGACATCCTGGCCATGGGGGCCCGCCCGGTGGCGGTGATGGACTCGCTGCGGTTCGGGCCCGCGGAGGCGCCGGATACCCACCGGGTGCTGCCCGGGGTGGTGGCCGGCATCTCGTTCTACGGCAACTGCCTGGGCCTGCCCAACATCGGCGGTGAACTCGCCTTCGACCCCTGCTACAGCGGGAATCCGCTGGTCAACGCGCTGTGCGTGGGGGTGATGCGGCACCAGGACCTCAAGCTGGCCGCGGCCCGCGGGACCGGGAACCAGGTGATCCTGTTCGGCTCCCGGACCGGCCCGGATGGCATCGGCGGCGCGTCGGTGCTGGCCAGTGCCACGTTCGGCGGCAGCCGATTCGGCGAAGCGGCCCAGCGTCCAGGTCGGCGACCCGTTCATGGAGAAGCTGCTGATCGAGTGCTGCCTGGAGCTGTACGCGGCCGGCCTGGTCACCGGCATCCAGGACCTGGGCGCGGCCGGCGTCTCGTGCGCCACCGCCGAGCTGGCCGCGGGCGGCGGCACCGGCATGGACGTCGATCTCGACGCGGTGCCGCTCCGCGACCCGGCGCTCGGCCCGGCCGAGATCCTGATGAGCGAGTCGCAGGAACGCATGATGGCCGTGGTCGAGCCGGCCCACGTAGATCAGTTCATGGCGGTCTGCGCCCGCTGGGGCGTGCTGGCCACGGTGATCGGCGAGGTCACCGGCACCGGCCGGCTGCGGATGACCTGGCGCGGTGAGCAGGTGGTGGACATCCCGCCGGCCAGCGCGGCCGACGAGGGACCGGTCTACCAGCGGCCCATCCAGCGCCCGGCGGGCCAGGACGCGCTGCTGGCCGACGACCCGGCCGCGCTGGCCCGCCCGGAGGGCGGCCCGGAGCTGCGGGCCACGTTGCTGTCCCTGCTGGCCTCGCCGGGGCTGGCCGACAAGAGCTGGGTCACCGAGCAGTACGACCGGCATGTGCGGGGCAACACGGTGCTCGCGATGCCGCAGGACGCCGGGGTGATCCGGATCGACGAGCAGACCGGCCTCGGGATCGCGCTGGCCACGGACGGGAACGGCCGGTTCGGGCTGCTGGACCCGTACGCGGGCGCGCAGCTGGCGCTGGCCGAGGCGTACCGCAACGTGGCGGCCACCGGCGCGGTGCCGCTCGCGGTGACCAACTGCCTGAACTTCGGCTCGCCGGAGGACCCCGGCGTCATGTGGCAGTTCAGCGAGGCGGTCCGCGGCCTGGCCGACGGGTGCGCCGCCCTCGGGGTGCCGGTCACCGGCGGCAACGTGAGCTTCTACAACCAGACCGGCGAGACGCCCATCCATCCCACGCCGGTGGTCGGGGTGCTCGGGGTGCACGCCGACGTGACCCGGCGGGTGGCGATCGGGCCGCGCACCGAGGGGGCGGCGATCGTCCTGCTCGGCCGGACCGCGGCCGAGTTCGGCGGCTCGGCGTGGGCGCAGGTGACCCACGCGCCACTGCGGCGGGCGGCCGCCTGAGGTGGATCTGGCGGCCGAGCGGGCCCTGGCCGGGGTGCTCACCGCGGCGGCCGCGGACGGCCTGCTGGAGGCGGCCCACGACCTGTCCGAGGGCGGCCTGGCCATCGCGCTGGCCGAGTGCTGCCTGGATCAGGGGCTCGGCTGCCAGGTAACGCTGCCGGGCGACCTGTTCACCCAGCTGTTCAGCGAGTCGGCGGCCCGCGCCGTGGTCGCGGTCCGGCCGGGCTCCGAGCAGGCCTTCGCCGCGCTGGCCGCCCGGCACGGGGTGCCCGCGCAGTGAACTCGGGGTGACCGGCGGCGACAGCCTGGTCGTGCAGGGCAGCTTCGACATCCCGGTGGACGAGATCGCCGCGGCGCACCGGGGCACGCTGCCCGGCCTCTTCGGCTAGCCCGGCGGTTCAGCTGCCTGGGTCAGGCAAGCCGCAGGCCGAGCGGGTTTTCGTTGCGGAGAATTAGAACGCTGACCAGAACATGATGAGCTGGGGCCACGGCTTGGCCGCGGAGCACTTCTGCAGTTCCGGCACCACGGACCCGCCCGACGAGGCGTTGCTCAGCCCCAGGCAGCGCCCGCTGGAGGCGCTCCGGAGCTGCCAGTAGTCGCGGCCCTGCGAGTCGGTGTGCTGGAAGGGGTGATACCAGCGCTGGTTGAGCGCGGTGTCGCAGCGGCCCAGCTGGGCGGTGGCCTGGGCGCCGCTGCCGACCGCGGTCAGGCACCGGCCGCTGCCGGCGAAGAGCAGGACGAACCCGCCGGAGCCCATCTCGTCGGCCTGCCACTGCTGGCTGGGCTGGACGCTCTCGCCGCCGCTGCTCGGGGTGAAGACGAGACCGCCCGCCCCGCCGGACAGCAGCGTCGAGGAGGAGCCGGAGGAGCCCGCCTGGCCGGTGCGGCCCAGGTTGGCCAGGCCCACCGTCTGCTGGCTGGTGATCTTGTTGGACAGCCCGGCCTGCCCCCCTTGCGCGGTGTTGCTGCTCCCGGAGTGCAGGAACGCCACCACGCCCACCCCGACCAGCACCGCCAGCACGACCGTCGCGCTGATCAGGACAGCAGCGGTGGCCCGCGATCTGCCCTTGCCCCGTCGCCCAGGACCGTGAATCCCTGCCATAGGCATGACGATTACTTGCTTCCGGCCGGTTAGGCCAGCCATATGAGGAAATCGCTCAAATCATGATATATGTCGTCACCCAGCGGGCCCGGGTGTCTACCCGGTGTCCCGGATCATGGTGCCGAGAGTCACGGTACGTTAGGCGCTGATGCCCCCCCGCCGCCCCGATCCCCAGCGACTGCGCGCCGCCCTGGACGCCCAGCGGTCCGCGCTGGGCCAGGAGCCCTGGACCGGGTCCGGCCGAGCCCGCGGTGCTCGGCCGGGCCCTGGCCTTCGCGGTGCTGGAGGCGCTGGAGGCGGACGCGGAGCCGCAGCGGGAAGCCCTGCGGGCCGCCGTGACCTACCTGCTCGGCCTGCTGGCCGCCGACGCGCCCGGCCGCGCGGTGGAGGTCCGGGTCCCGCCGTACGCCGCGGTCCAGGCCGTCGCCGGGCCGCGGCACACCCGGGGCACCCCGCCGAACGTGGTGGAGACCGACCCGGTGACCTGGGTCAGGCTGGCCCTGGGCCGGCTGTCCTGGGCGCAGGCGCGGGAGGCCGGGCGGGTCAGCGCGAGCGGGCCGCGGGCGGACCTCTCGGAGTATTTGCCGCTGCTGCGCGGCACGACCAGCGCCTCCGCGTCATTAGACTGACCGGGTGGTCAACCCCGATGGCCGACTGACGGACGATGTGGATCCCGGAGACCGGCCTCCTCGGGACGCATGCGGAGTCTTCGGCGTGTGGTCCCCCGGTGAGGAAGTCGCCAAGCTCGCCTACTTCGGCCTGTACGCCCTGCAGCACCGGGGCCAGGAGTCGGCGGGTATCGCGGTCAGTGACGGCGACCGGATCGTGGTCTACAAGGACATGGGCCTGGTGGCCCAGGTGTTCGACGAGGCCGCGCTGTCCACGCTGCGCGGCTACATCGCGGTCGGGCACTGCCGCTACTCGACCAGCGGCGCCTCGACCTGGGAGAACGCCCAGCCCACCTTCCGGTCCACCCCGGTCGCCAGCCTGGCCCTCGGCCACAACGGCAACCTGATCAACACCCTGGAACTCGCGGCCATCGCCAGCGGCGCCAACGGTGAGCGCGCGCGCGCGGCGCTGGCCGGGCCAGCGGGCCACCACGGACACGGACGTGCTCACCGCGCTGTTCGCCGACCCGCGGATGGCCAGCGTCGAGGAAGCGTGCCCTGGCCGCCCTGCCGCTGGTGCGCGGGGCCTACTCGCTGGTCTTCATGGACGAGCACACCCTGTACGCGGCCCGTGACCCGCAGGGCTTCCGCCCCCTGGTGCTGGGCCAGCTGGCCGACGGCTGGGTGGTGGCCAGCGAGACGGCGGCGCTGGACATCGTGGGCGCCTCGTTCGTCCGGGAGATCGAGCCGGGCGAGCTGGTCACCATCGACGAGCGCGGGGTCAGGTCACGGCGCTTCGCCCGGCCGCACCCGGCGGGCTGCCTGTTCGAGTACGTCTACCTGGCCCGGCCGGACACGGCCATCGCGGGGCGCAGCGTCCAGGCCACCCGGGTCCAGGTCGGCCGGATGCTGGCCGCCGAGCACCCGGTCGAGGCGGACCTGGTCATCCCGGTGCCGGAGTCGGGCACCCCGGCGGCCATCGGGTACGCGCAGGCCAGCGGCATCCCGTACGGCCAGGGGCTGGTCAAGAACTCCTACGTGGGACGGACGTTCATCCAGCCCAGCCAGACGATCCGGCAGCGCGGCATCCGGCTCAAGCTGAACCCGCTCCGGGGGGTCATCGCCGGGCAGCGGGTGGTCGTGGTGGACGACTCGATCGTGCGCGGCAACACCCAGCAGGCCATCGTGGCCATGCTGCGCGAGGCGGGCGCCGCCGAGGTGCACGTGCGCATCTCCAGCCCGCCGGTGGCCTGGCCGTGCTTCTACGGGATCGACTTCGCGACCCGGGCCGAGCTGATCGCGGGCAGTTCCTCGGTGGAGGAGATCCGCGACGAGATCGGGGCCGACTCGCTCGGCTTCATCTCGCTGGAGGGGCTCACCGAGGCGACGACGATCCCGGCCGGGCGGCTGTGCCGGGCCTGCTTCGACGGCCAGTACCCGATCCCGGTCGCCGAGGCCGAGCGGGGCAAGCATCTGCTGGAAGTCATCCCCCCGGTCCTGTCGTGATGACACCAGCCGGGACCCGCGGTGAGCACCTACCGGGACGCGGGCGTCGACATCGGCGCGGGCGAGCGCGCCGTGGACCTGATGCGCGCGTCGATCGCCCGGACCGCGCGGCCCGGAGGTGATCGGCGGCCTGGGCGGGTTCGCCGGGCTGTTCGACGCGACCCGGCTGACCACCATGCGGCGGCCGCTGCTGGCCACCTCCACCGACGGCGTGGGCACCAAGGTGCTGATCGCCAGCAGGCTGGGCCGCTACGACACGGTCGGCATCGACCTGGTCGGGATGGTGGTGGACGACCTGGTGGTGTGCGGGGCGGAGCCGCTGTTCATGACCGACTACATGGTCTTCGGCGCCCTCCAGCCGGAACGCGCGGCGGCCATCCTGGCCGGCGTGGCCGAAGGGTGCGTGCAGGCGGGCTGCGCCCTGATCGGCGGGGAGACGGCCGAGCATCCCGGCCATTTCGGGCCGGACGACTTCGACCTGGCCGGCGCGGCCACCGGCGTCGTGGACCACGACGACCTGCTCGGCCCGCACCGGGTGCAGCCCGGCGACGTGGTGCTGGCCCTGGGGTCCTCCGGGCTGCACTCCAACGGCTTCTCGCTGGTCCGGCAGGTGCTGGACCGGGCCGGGCTGGACCTGGCGGCTGAGTTCCGCGAGCTCGGCGGCCCGCTGGGCGCCGAACTGCTCACCCCCACCCGCATCTACGCCCGGGACTGCCTGGCCCTGGCCCGCGACTGTGACGTGCACGCCTACGCCCACATCACCGGCGGCGGGCTGGCCGCCAACCTGGCCCGGGTGCTGCCCGCGGGCACCGATGCGCGTCCTGGACCGGGGAACCTGGCGGCCCCAGCCCGTGTTCGGCCTGCTCGCGGAGCGTGGCGGGGTGCCGCCGGAGGAGATGGAGCGGGTGTTCAACATGGGCGTCGGCATGGCGGCCGTGGTGGCCCGCGGCCGACACCGACCGGGCCCTCGGCACGCTGGCCAGCCGCGACGTCCCGGCGTGGGTGCTCGGCGAGATCGTGCCCGGCTCAGGAACCGCCCGGCTCACCGGGCAGCACTGACCTGAGCCACGCGCGCAGGCCGGACGCCCATCCGCTCGGAAGGCTAACGCCCGGCTCTGGTCAGGCCCGCTCCGACCTGCTCATGTGTGACCCGTTACCGCCGAGGTCATCGTCGTCGTCTTCATCGTCGTCATCGGCATCGTCGGCGTCATCGGTGTAACGCCCGCCGAGGTCTGCGTAGGCGTCGCCGCCGTCCCGCCCTCATCGTCCCTGCCGACACCCAGCTCAGTCCGCAGCCGGTCAAGGTCCGTGCCGCCGCTGTTGTACTTCAGCTGGCGTGCCACCTTTACCTGCTTGGCCTTGGCTCGGCCGCGCCCCATTGGCTCGACCCCCTCGAACATGCGGAGCCACTCTCGGGCTCCTGCTCCCTGCGCTGATGACTTGCGGGTTTACGCATGCGAGACCGCTCGTCGCCGCTCCACCGCTTGAAGTGCGACGCGCTTCCAGCTTGCGTACAGATCCAACCGTACCTGCTTTGCGCCGTAAGCGCCTCTGCAGGATACGAGCAGGGCGGATTGACCCGCATCAATTCCTGCCCTGCGGCCGCCTGGCGGGGCCGGCCAGGGTGGAGCCTCAGCCACCCAGCCAGATCCCCCGCAGCCTGCCTACCTCGGACATCCTGCGTTCCGCCAGGCGGTCGGCCGCGACCGCGGGCGGCACGCCCTCGGTGCCCGCGAGCGCGAAGATCTGCCTGGTCGTGCCGAAGATCTGCTCCGCCCGGGCCTGGGCCCGCTCGAAGTTGAACCCGCCCGCTCATCGGCGACCTGGATCACGCCGCCCGGCGTTGACCACGTAGTCGGGGGCGTACAGGACGCCCCGGTCGGCCAGCAGTTTCTCGATGCCCGGGTGGGCCAGCTGATTGTTCGCCCCGCCGCAGACGATGCTGGCCCGCAGGCTCGCCACGGTGTCGTCGTCCAGCGCGCCGCCGAGCGCGCAGGGCGCGTAGACGTCCAGTTCGCGGGCGAGCAGGTCGGCCCGGCTGGCCGCCACCTGGACGCCCGGATGTGCGGCCACGCACCCGGCTGACCGCGCCCGGATCCACGTCGCACACGACGGCGGCCGCCCCGGCCTCGACCAGGAGAGTCGACCAGCCGCCGCCCGACCTTGCCCACGCCCTCCACGCCGACCAGGCGGCCTTCCAGGCTGGGGCGGCCCCATCGGTGCTCAGCGGCCGCCCGCATGCCCTGGAAGACCCCGAACGCGGTCAGCACGGAAGAGTCGCCCGCGCCGCCGTTGGGCACCGTGCGCCCGGTCACGTAGCCGGCACTCGCGGGCGATGATGTCCATGTCCTCGCTGTAGGTGCCGATGTCGCACGCGGTGATGTAGCGCCCGCTCAGCGACTCGATGAAGCGGCCGTACGCGCGGAGCAGCGCTTCGGACTTGAGCGTGGCGGGATCGCCGATGATCACGGCTTTGCCGCCGCCGTGGTCCAGGCCCGCCAGCGCGTTCTTGTAGGCCATCGCGCGGGACAGGTTGAGCACGTCGGACAGGGCCGCGTCCTCGTCCGGATAGGGGTAGAAGCGGGTCCCGCCGAGCGCGGGGCCGAGCGCGGTCGAGTAGATCGCGATGATCGCCCGCAGGCCGCTCTGCCGGTCCTGGCAGAAGACGACCTGCTCGTGCCCGGGGTCGGCACTGGCGGTGAGGGCGGCGGGAGAGGGGAACACGTTCGTCACGGTAGTGACACCCTTCGCGTTCTGGTGGGTCCGTGTGACCTGGGCTAAACAGCCGGTCAGCCGACCTGGGGTGGGGCCGGCCCGGATCCGACACTATCGCTGCGGCGCGACCAGTGACGATCTCGTTATCCGCAGGACATGTACCCCGGCTACGCGGCCGTGCCACGATTCGAACGTGCGACCCTACGCGGCTTATCTGCGCGTCTACGAACCGCTCTCCGCGTTCAGCGACGCCGAGGGCCAGTACTGGTCTGAGTACGCCGCCTCCGCGCAGCGGCCCCGGCGGGCGGCCGCGCTGGACGCCGAGCAGGCCGAGGCGCTCGGCAGGCTGATCGCCACGCCGCCGATCGCCGCCCCGCAGCGGGAGAGCGGTCATGCCTACGTCCGCTGGGCCGACGGCGTCACCTACATCTGCCCGTGGCAGACGCGGCTGCGGTCCTGGCTCGAGCTGGCCCGGCTGCGCTCCACCGCCCGGCCGCTGCTGGCCAGCGCGTTCGCGGCGGGCCAGGCCGATGAGGCGTTGCGTGACTTCGCCTGCTGGCAGGGCCAGGCGTCATCGCTGCGGGTGTTCATCCAGTCCTGCACGTGGGCCGTCCCGCCCGGGTGGTTCGTGCCGTTCGCCCCCGAGGAGCGGTGGCTCGTGCTGGGCGGGGCGGATGATGGCGGAGGGCCGCGGCCCGGCCACCGCGGCGGCGACCCGGACGCTCATCTACGCCACCGCCATGTCGCAGGCCCGGCGGCGGATCGCCCGGGCGCTGAACGCGCTCCGGCGCACCAGCGGCGACGCCTTAACGAGCCCGCCCGGCGCCGGGCGGCGGCGGGGACGGCGCCGGCGAGTCCAGCAGCCGGGATGGCCTGGGCCCGTGGAGCGCCACGGTGGAGATCGCGCAGATCGGCCGCTGGCTGGAAGAGTTCCATCCGCATTCGGTCGTCGAGCTGGATTACGGCGGTCTGGTGCACCTTCTCGACGACGATTCGCTGCGGGCGGATCAGTCGGTCGCGGAGGTGTCGGCGGCCATCAGCGCCAGCCGGGAAGGCCAGCAGGACCTGGCCAGCGTGCTGTATCAGCGGCTGCGCAGCAGGTGGCAGGGCCTGGAGTCACTCGAAGCCGCCAACTGAACTATCAGAGGACGACTTTCCAGATTCCACCCGTTGCAACGATACGTGTCGCTAGAATCACGCAGCGTGACGCATAACAGTGGAGCAACGGGGGCGACCTGTCACAGAATCTTTGCTCCTGGTGGTCGACTTGTCACCGCTGGTGATGGCAATATGGTCTCAGTGGGCCATATAGGACATCCACGGCAGGCTCCACCAGGAGCCAGGCAAAGCAACAACCGCAGGATCGCAATCTGGTCCAAGAGGAGAGGCCGTAGACATGTCTGCACGTACACCCGAGGCTGAGCCGCTGTTGACACCGGCAGAGGTCGCGACAATGTTCCGCGTTGACCCCAAGACGGTGACCCGCTGGGCGAAGGCCGGGAAAGCTGACCTCCATCCGGACGCTGGGTGGGCACCGCCGGTACCGGGAGACCGAGGTCCGCGCGCTCCTGGCGGGTATTCCGCAGCAGCGCTCGGAGTAGGCCCGCAAGAGCAAGCACTACGCACGCAGGACAGCATTACACGGCAGTACACGAAGTACAGCAGTACATGAGGGGGGGTCGGCCCCGGCGGACAGCCGGGCCGGCGAGCGGCAAACGCGCAGGTCGCTCGCGGAGTTCGAGAGAACTGCCGGGGTCGATCCTGGGTCATCTCCCAGACGGGGAACCACATTCTTCCCGGGGGCAAGTGGCTGGACCGTGGCTACTAAGCGTAGCCACGGTCTAACTTTTTGTAACTGCCCTTGCTCGGCGGCCAGGTCCGCCATACTGGTCCCTGCTGATAGCAAGCAGTGCTGCGAGCGGACCGATTCGGCCCAGCACTGCCGCTAGCCAGCACGGCCGTCAGCCAGGGGGGGTGGGCGGCACGCTCGGCATCTGCGGACCCGGTGCCGCGGCGCGTGCGGGGGCACGTTCCGTGGCGGGCCGCGATGCCGCCGCCCGCCGGGGACCTGCGGGGCCCGGCGCGGCACCGCTTCTTAGGGGAGGATCGCACAATGCCTGATCCAAGGCTGGTATCTCGCGCGCAACGCGCCGCGACAATGTTGGAGCGGGCGTGGGAGCGGTGGCGTACCACGCAGGGCCTGGAGGCGGAGCCGCTGCCGCCGGTCTCGAGCTACGTCGGCTACTCGATCGAGGAGCCGTGGGGGCGGCCCCGGGTCGTCTTCGGCGTGGACGCCGAGGACGCCGAGCGGCTCGCCGCGTTGCTGCAGACGAGCATCGGCTTCGCGGCCGAGGGCCCGGCCGGGTCCGCCGATCCCGGCTACCGGGCGCCGGGCGGCCCGGGTTCGCAGCCGACCGCCCGGCCGGGCCGGATCGCGGGTACGACCAGAGCCTGCTCGACGATGTGCGCGGGCGGATCCCCGTGCAGGGCTGGCCGCCGGAGTTCAGCGAGAGCCGGGAGCAGCTGAACGGGGCTGGCCCGGTTCAGCGCCGGTCCGCGTTCAGCCGGGCGAGCCGGAACTGCCTCTTGACCTGGGCCCGGCCGCGGGAGGGCTGCTGCAGACGCTGAGCGGCCCGGGCGGCCCGATGACCTGAAGCCGCCTAGCGAGCTGGGGCTGTCCGACGAATTCCGGTCGGCGGACGACTTCGCGGCGCCGGACGAGCCCGGGCCGTGTCGGCGTGCGGACGGCTGGCGCCGTATGGCGTGCCCTACGCCGGGGGCGCCCCCTACGGGGTTCCTTACCCGGGGGAGCCGTACGACCCCGCGGGCTCTCCCAGCGGCCGTACGGGCCGGCGGGCGGGTACGGCCCGGCGGCGGGTACGGGCACCGCCGACCGGCGGCCACGACGCGGCCGGGCGGACCTGGCGCGCCGGGTACGGCGCGGCCGGCGCGCGACCGGGCCGTACCGTGCCGTGGCCGGCCGGGACACCCGTGGTGACGAGGCCGGGGACGGCCGCCGCCGACGGGCGAGCCGGGACGTGGCTGGCCGCGAGCCGGGCGACGCGGCGAGCCGCGCGGACGGGCCGAGTCGGGGACGGACGCGACCGGTGACGCGCGAGCCGGGGACGCGCGGGCTGAGGACGGCGAGCTGAGGCCGGCGGCACGGGGACCGGCGCGGCGGGGACCTGCGGGCCGGGGACGCGCCAGGCCGGGGACGTACCGGACGGCGAGGTGCGGGACGACGACGTGCCGGCGGGGACGGCCGGCGGGGACGTACGGCCGGGGAGGTGCGGGACGGCGGACGTGCGCGCCGGGGAGGTGCGCTGGCGGCGATGAGTTCCCCGGAGAAGACATCCGGGATGCCCGGCGGCCCGGGACCCCGGCCGGGGCGACGGTCCGGTGCCGGGCCCCCGGCACGGCTCCGCGCCGGCCGGGCCGCAGCTGGCCCCCGCCGGCTCCGGGCGACCCGCCATCCGCGCTGGGCGACTCGCCATCCGCGCCGGGCGGCTCCCCGGCCTCCGCTCCGGGCGACTCGTCGCCGTCCAGCCCGGGGCAGGAACCGCCAGCGGCCACGCACTCCGCCGATGAGGTCCCCGGAGGACCGGCCGCGGCGTCCGGACCCCCCGGCTGATCCGGCCAGCCGGGGCAGCATCACCGACACCATGGCCGCGGAACTGGCTGGATGGGCCGCCGGTGAGCTGCCGGGCCAGGCCGCGGCCCGCCTGGCCAGCTGGGCGACGGCCGGAGGTGCCGTGGCGCGCAGCCGGCAGCAGGCCCGTCTCGGAAGCGGCGGAACCGCCACGGAACGGGTGAGCTAGCGGAGTACCCTCATGCTGAATCGGGCCTGATCACACCGGTGGCTGGCCCGGTGCCCTCAGCGAGCGGGAGTTCGCGGCATGAGCGCCGTCGTGCCGGCAGCCTGGCACGTCGGCCCGCGAGCCGACGGCGTCCGACCTGGCGGCTGACCTGCAGCCGGGCTCATCGGGTGCGGCACATCGGCCATCGGCGGCGGCCGACCGGCCTCGCGCCACCGCGGCTCAGCGCATCGCGGTGGCCCTGGCGGCCGGGTTCACCGCCGTTCCTCGACAGGCATTCCTGAGCATGTTCTCAGCCATCGCTAAGGTCTCGGGCGATTGCATGCTGCTGTGACACCCGCGAGGTTCTCCGGCCCGGTCGGTGGGCACCAGGGACCACCCTCAGGCTGAGGGTGCAGACGTCTGGGCCCGGCCCGGCCTGCCCAGGGACCGGGCCGGGACCAGACACCAGGAATTGCGACCGCCGCCGGATTGTCGGCAGGCCGGCGGAGAATCTGAGCCGTGCGGGTTGCGGTGGCTGCCGGGCCCGGGCGCACGGCCCTCCTGCAGGAACTCGCCGAGGACGGCAGCGGCTACGCCGCGCCCGCCCTGGTCAACGATTTCCCGGCTGCGGTGGCGGAGTACGAGCGCGCCCGGCCAGGTGACGAACATGTGCGCTGGGTCTGGGCTGACACGTCCGCGATCTACCCGTCCCTGCTGCGCGCCGGGGTCCGGGTTGACCGCTGCCACGACGCCGCCCTCACCGAGGCCCTGCTGCGCGCCCGCGAGGGCGCGGCCTGAGCGCCACGGGCCTCCCGGCCCGGGCCTGCCCGGCCGCGGGCCGGCCGCGCCGCGGGCCCGGCCGGCGGCCTCCGCCGCGGGCCGGCAGGCCGACCCTGTTCGGCCTCGGCCCGGCAGCCAGGAGTCGCCGAGGCGCGCGCAGGTCCTCCGGACCCTGGTCGGCGTGCACGCGGACCAGTTGCGCCGGATCGCCGCGGATACCCACCCGGCCAGGTTCGGCCTGCTGGCCGCGGTGGAGTCCGCGGGCGGCCTGGCCGCAGCCGAGATGAGCGCCCGCGGCATGCCGTGGCGGGCGGACGTGCACGACGCGCTGCTGGCCGGCCTGCTCGGCGGCGGCCAGGGCCGGGCTTCCGGCCGCCCCGGCTGGCCGACCTGGCGGCCCAGGTCTCCGCCGCGTTCGGCGGCCGGCCGGTCAACCCCGACTCCCCGGCGCAGCTGCTAAGGCGTTCGCGACCGACGGCGTCCCGGTCCAGTCCACCCGCTCTGGCGTGCTGCGGGGCATCGACCATCCCGCGGTTCCGTTGCTGCTCGAATACAAGGAGCTGGCCCGGCTGCACACGGCGCACGGCTGGGCCTGGCTGGATGAGTGGGTGCGCGGCGGCCGGTTTCACCCGGAGTACGTGGTCGGGGGAGTGGTCTCGGGCCGGTGGGCCAGCCGTGGCGGCGGCGCGCTGCAGATTCCGCGGGTGGTGCGCCGGGCGGTCGTTGCGGATCCCGGCTGGGTGCTGGTGGTCGCGGACGCGGCGCAACTGGAGCCGCGGGTGCTCGCCGCGCTGGCCGGCGATCACGCGTTCGCGGAGGCGGCCGGGTCCGGCGACCTGTACCAGGCGCTGGCCGGCGCGTTCGGCGGCGACCGGGCCAAGGCCAAGGTGGCGCTGCTGTCCGCGATGTACGGCGGGGCCGGCGGCGAGGCCGCCCAACTGCTGGCCGTGCTCCGGCGGCGCTTCCCCCGGGCCGACGCCTACGTGGAAGCCGCCGCCCGCGCGGGGGAGGAGGGCCGGGTGGTCCGGTCCCGGCTCGGCCGGTCGTGCCCGCCGCCGTCCGCCGAGTGGCGGGGCCTCACCGCCTCGGCCGACGAGCCAGGCACGGGTGACCAGCGGGCCCGGCGCTCGCTGCGGGCCCGCGGCCGGTTCACCCGGAACTTCGTGGTGCAGGCCAGCGCGGCCGACTGGGCCCTGGTCCTGCTGGCCGGCCTGCGCCGCCGGCTGGCCGCGCTGGCCGGTCCGTCCGGACCGCATGGATGGCCCCGGGCTGGTCTTCTTCCAGCACGACGAGGTGATCGTGCACTGCCCGCGGGCCTGCGGCCCCGGAGGTGGTCGCGGCCATCGGCGACGCGGCCCACGAAGCGGGCCGCCTGCTGTTCGGGGCGACCCCGGTCCGGTTCCCGGTAACCACCGCCGTGGTCAACTGCTACGCGGATGCGAAGTGAGCCGCGGGCCCCCGCGGTGGGCCGGCGCGGAGCCCGGCTCAGGCCGGCCGGTCAGGCCGGCGGCTGCTCGGTGCCGCAGTACTTGCACTTCTGGCGGCGGCGGGCAGATCGCTGGACAGGCAGGCCGGGCAGGTCTTTACCGGCGCAGGGTCGCCGAACACCACCTGACCGCGGCGGGCCTGGACGTGCTTATAGGGCACCACGATGAGGAAGTAGACCACGGCGATGAAAATGATGAAATAAATGATCGCGGAGATGAGGGAGCCGAAGTCCACGAAGGTCTTGGCGTTGCCGGGGCTGCCGAGCTGGACGCCCAGGCCCTCCGAGCTGCCGCCCTGGAAGCGGGCCACGATGGGGTTGATGATGTCGGTGGTGAACGCCGAGATCAGGCCGCTGAAGGCCAGTGCGACGACCAGCCCGACCGCGATGACGATGACGTCGCCGCGCAGGAGAAAGTTCTTGAAACCCCGCAACATGCTCTTTCCTCCGATTCGCTACCACGAACGGCCCCCGGAATGGCGGGCGCGATGCCCGGCCGCAGCCTGGCCGCCTGCCGGACCGGCGGTCACCGCGCCGGGCTGACCGGCACGCATATGCGGCGGCCCTACGTCGTTCCCGGCCGTGACTCCTGATCCGGGACGGCCAGCGCCGTAAGGGCGGCGCGTCTGAGGCGGTCGTGACCAGCGTAGCCGACCCGGTGATCATGACCGGCGTGAGGTCCGGCGTTCGGCGCCAGGCCACAGGGCTCGCGACCCGGGTGCAGGTCTGCGGCACAACGCTCGCGGCGCTGCGGCGCCGGTCCGCCCTACACCAACCTGAAACCTGCGGCTCATTTACGTTTCGGCTGACTTTAGCCCACAATTATTTACCGAGAGAAGATCCTGGGCCTGGGTGACGCTGCCCGCCGCCAGGTGAGTCGAGGGCAGTGCCGGGCAGGCGGCGCTGAAGCGACGGCGGCACTGAGCGGGCAGTGCTCAGCAGAGGGGGCCGATCACGTGTGGAGGATCCTTCTCACGCTGGCGGGCATGCTCATCGCCATCGCGGGCGTCGTCTGGACGCTGCAAGGCCTGGGTTTCATCAAGGGCAGCGTGATGACGGGCGTCATGTTGTGGGTCTTGATCGGGCCGCTGATCGCGCTCTGCGGGCTCGCCGTGACCGTGACCGGCCTGCGCCGGAGCTGAACGGGCCGGACCTGATCACTCGTCGGTGGAGCGGCGGAGCCGCTTGATCTGGGAGCGGCGCTGCTTGGCCGCGAGCCGGCGTTCCTGCGAACCACGGGTCGGCTTGGTCGGCCGCCGGGCCGCGGGAGGCGGGGCGGTCGCAGCGGTCAGCACGCTGGCCAGCCGGCGGGTGGCCGCCTCGCGGTTGCGCAGCTGGGAGCGATGCTCGGACGCGCTGATCGGTGAGGACCCCGTTGACCAGCCGGTCGGCCAGCGCGATCAGCGCGCGCTCCTTGAGCACCGGGCCCAGCGCCGACGAGGCCGCCAGGTCATACGACAACTCCACCCGGCTGTCGCTGGTGTTGACGGACTGCCCGCCGGGCCCGGATGACCGGGAGAACCGCCAGGACAGCTCGTCGGCCGGGATCACCTTGCCCCGGACCTGGATCGGATCCGCCACATTGACCATGATCTACCTGAGCCCGGGCACGATCTACTGAGCCGCCGGCCCGGACCGAACGGCCCACGACCGGAAGGATCGCGGATGACCGACGAGCACGCTGGCTGGATCGAGGGCCTGGTCGGCCCGCTGCGGGTGAAGCCCGGATCGAGTGTCGACCTGGCCCGGGACTTCGATCCCGGAGCACGGTTCGGTATCCGCAAGAAGAAGGACGGCCAGGACATGCTGCGCCAGGGCGTGGAGCTGCTGGCCGAATACCAGGACCGGCTGGCCGCGCAGGACACCTACGGCGTGCTGGTCGTGCTGCAGGCCCTCGACGCGGCCGGCAAGGACAGCACGATCCGGCACGTGATGAGCGGGGTGAACCCGCAGGGCGTCAGGGTGTCCAGCTTCAAGCAGCCATCCCCCGTGGAACTCCGGCACGACTACCTGTGGCGGCATGCCCGGGAGCTGCCCGCCCGCGGCGAGATCGGCATCTTCAACCGCTCCCACTACGAGGAGGTGCTCGTCGTCCGGGTGCACCGGGAGATCCTCGACAGCGAGCAGACTGCCGCCGGAGAGGCCGCACCGGCAACATCTGGGCCCGCCGCTACCGGGAGATCAACGACTGGGAACGCTACCTGGCCGATAACGGCATCCGGGTGGTCAAGATGTTCCTCAACGTGTCCAGGGAAGAGCAGCGGACCCGTTTCCTGCGCCGGATCGACCGGCCGGAGAAGAACTGGAAGTTCTCCGCCAGCGACGTCCGCGAACGCCAGTACTGGGACAAATACCAGCAGGCCTACTCCGCGATGCTCAGCCACACCAGCACGGAATGGGCACCCTGGTACGTGCTGCCCGCCGACCACAAGTGGTTCACCCGCGTCTGCGCGGCTGCGGTCATCGCGCACACGCTGATCGACATCGACCCGAAGTACCCGGCCCCCGACCCGGCGGCCCGGCAGGAACTGGAGCAGGCCAAGAGGGAACTCGAGGCCGAGGCGCCACCCGGGGCGTCCCGCGACCCGGCCTCCTGACCCCGTGCCTTCCTGCATCCGGCCGCCACCGAGATCTCCTGATTGCCCGGTCAACGCTGCGTGGTTTGCGGTAGTTTCACAGCGTTCCTGCCCGGGTGTCGCTCTGGAGGTGCGCGGCGTGCCTGACGACCTCGCCGTCGCGCGGGCTTTCCGGGGCCGCCCGCTGAACGGCTCCCCTGCCGGGAGGCTCCAGGACGCGGCCGCTGAGATCCTGGCCGCGGGCACTCTCCCCCGGTGCCCGCACCCGGACCAGCCTCCGCTCTGGTACCTCCCGGCGGGGTCGCCACAGCATCGGGCTCCTCCCCGTCGTGCCTAACTGAGCGCTGGCGTTAGCTCAGTGGCCGCACGCGTGGGTGGGCGCCGTGGTCACCGGCATCCGCCAGGCCGCGGCGGCCGCGGCGACGATCTCGGCGGTGGCCTGGTACCCATCTGGCTCCGGGACCCGCTGATGGGCCAGGAAGCCGCGCACCATGGCGGTGACCCCCGGGCTGCCGAGCAGGTCGCCGTGCAGCGCCGGGACGACCCGGACATCGTGCGGCAGCGGGCAGACGGGCAGCGTGACCGCGTCGGCCAGCGGCACCAGCAGCAGCCAGCGCAGCGGGTGATGCCGGGCGGCCGAGGCCGCGAACCGGGCTCCCACCTCGTCGACCGAGTCGATCAGCCGTTGCGCCCCGGAGGGCCCGAAGGGGGACAGGCCCCCCACGAACCAGACCATCGCGCGCAGTTCGTCCGCGGGGACCAGGGCCCGGCCGCCGCCGCCCGGGTAGGTCACCTGCCCGGGCGCGACGATCGGGCTCATCATGACCACGGAGCCGAGCGGCAGGCCATGGTGGGTGGCCAGCATCGCGTCCACCCCGAGGGTTCCCTCGCTCTCCGCGATGATGTCCACTGGCCGGCCGGTCTCCTGATGCAGCCGCCGGACCTGGGCGGCGATGCGGCGGCCCAGTTCGGGCAGGGGCAGGTCGCTGGCCGCGCTGCCCTGGGGGAGCGGGTGACCCGACGCGGTCATGCCCCGGTAGGAGAACTGCTGGACCAGGGCCCGGGGGCGACCGGCCGCAGCGACCTCGGTGCGGCGCAGCAGGCCGACCCGAAACCCCGGATCTCCAGCACCGGATCACGCGTGGCGTGGCCGGGGGCCACGCTGCTCGCGGTCCTGCTGACCTGACTGCCGGGGTCGCCGGAGGCGGCGGACCTGCCCAGGACGCCGGCCGCGTCCGGCGCGGGGCCCACGGCGGCCAGGTTACTGTGGTGCGGCGGGTTGCCGATCACGAAGGCCAGCCGGGTCAGCCCGACCACCATGGCGAGCGCGAGCACCATGGCCACCGGCGCCAGCGGGACCGACAGCGGCAGCAGTGGCGCCGGATGACGGGCCACCGCGGCGACCAGCTCGCGGCGGGCACTTCGGCGGGCACTTCCCGGCGGACGACCGCCCTGGTCACGCCGAACCAGGCCCGCGCATTGGCCACGCCCGCCAGGCCGCACACCGGGATCGCCGCGGCTACCGGCAGCCGCCCGATCGCCGCGGCCACCACGGACAGCGTGGCGAAGTCGGCGAGCAGCCAGCACATCGCCCGGGACGGCGGCAGGGTCCGCCACCAGGACCCGAGGATGCCGCCGTGGCTCAGGGGCAGCGAGATGAGCAGCATGACCGGGACCGTGGCCAGGAAGGGCCAGGAGAACGGGAGGATGGCCACCCCGAGCGCCATCGCCGCCACCGGGGACAGCAGCAGGCAGGCCACGGCGGTAAGGCCGGTCGCCGAGCGGAACATGTCCGCCAGGCCGGGCGCGGCCACGGACCGGGGCCAGGCCAGCCGGGCCAGGGCGGTGTTCAGCGCGGAACGGATGCCCAGGACGGCGGCGAGCAGCACCGCGAACCCAGCCCAGGAACGGTCATATCCGTACATCCAGCGCAGGTCGTGGAACAGGGCCAGCGGGGCCACCGCCGTGAGCTGCCCGGCGAGTGAGCGGGCCGGGGGCGCGAGCCAGCAGAGCAGCGCGGCTTCGGCCATCGCGGCCCCGGCTGACAGCGCGATCAGGCCGCGGTGGGCCAGGAACTCCCTGGCGGCCCACGATCCCGCGTGCCGCTTCATGATCGTTGCGCGGCCCCCTGCGTGTCCGGTGTTGCTGTGGGTCTGGTCTTCCCGTGTCCGGCTGGCTCGATCTGGTGAGGGGTCAGCACGGGGGACTACCGTGATCACAATCCTAAGAAGGTCTTAGCAACCGGTTAACGGGAGGGCCTGAATGCGCTTCGCGGGCCGCACGGTCGTGATCACGGGAGCCGCCGGCGGGCTCGGTTCGGGGATGGCCGCCGCCTTCGCGGCTGAGGGGGCGGACGTCGCCCTCGTGGACCTGCCGGGCAGCCCGGGGGAGGCGGTGGCGGACACCATCAACGCGGCCGCGGCCGGCCGTGATGGGCCGGGCGGGGCCTTCTTCGCCCCGTGTGACCTGGCCGATCTGGACGCCGCCCGGCAGTTGATCACCGACCTCGCCGCACGTCCGGGCGGGCTCGACGTGCTGATCAACAACGCCGCGATCTACCCGAGGAAAGAGGTGCGGACTACACCACCGGGGACTGGCTGGCGGTCCAGCGGGTCAACGTGGATGCGGCCTTCGTCTGCGCCCAGGCCGCGCTGCCCGCGATGCGGGCCGCCGGGTCGGGCCGGATCATCAACGTGTCCAGCATCACGTTTTTCGGCGGCACCCCGTTCCTCGTGCCCTATGTGGCGTCCAAGGGCGCCCTGGTCGGGCTGACCCGGGCGCTGGCCCGGGAACTCGGCGAACACGGGATCACGGTCAACGCGATCGCCCCGGGTGCCTTCCCTACCGCCGCCGAGGCGATCCACCCCAACCTGGAGGCCTACAACGCGTTCATCCTGGATCAGCAGGCCATCAAGCGGCGCGGCGAGCCGGCTGACATCGCGAACGCGGCCCTGTTCCTGGCCGCGCCGCAGACGTCCTTCATCACCGGGCAGTTGCTGGTGGTGGACGGCGGCTGGGTGATGCACTAACGCGGGAGCATCCCGGCGGTAGGAAGGGGCGCGTGGTTACAGCCGCCCGGCGTCCGTGATTCTCCGGAGGAACCGCTGGGTGCGCTCGTCCTGGGGGCTGGTGAACAACTCCGCGGGCGGCCCCTGCTCCACGATCTGGCCGCCGGACAGGAAGCACACCCGGTTGGCGATGTCCCGGGCGAAGCCCATCTCGTGCGTGGCGATCAGCATGGTCATGCCGCTGGCGGCCAGTTCCCGGATGACGTCGAGAACCTCGGCCACCAGTTCCGGGTCCAGGGCGCTGGTGACCTCGTCGAGCAGCATCAGCCGCGGCCGCATGGCCAGGGCCCGGACGATCGCCACCCGCTGCTGCTGCCCGCCGGAGAGCCGGTCCGGGTAGTCGGCCTGCTTGTCCAGCAGCCCGAAGCGTTCCAGCAGCGCCCGGGCCTCCTCGTCGGCCTCCCGCCGGGACGCGCCGAGCGCCTTGACCGGGGCGAGCGTGACGTTGCGCAGCACGGTCATGTGCGGGAACAGGTTGAAGGCCTGGAACACGATGCCCACGTTCCGGCGCACCCAGTTCTGGTCGATGCCCGGCTGGGTGATGTCCTGCCCCCAGAGCAGGATCCGGCCGGCGTCGATGGGTTCCAGCAGGTTGATGCAGCGCAGCAGCGTCGACTTGCCCGAACCGGACGCCCCGATGAGGCAGATCACCTCGTGCGAGGCCACGCTGAGGTCGATACCGTCCAGCACCAGGTTGGCCCCGAACGACTTACGCAGACCCTCGATCGGGACGGCGCAGCGGCTGGCCGGGTCTCGGCTGCGCGAGCGGTCCGCGGTCACGGGGCCGCCCCGGCCAGGCGGCGGCGCCGGTCCCGGGCGATCAGGTGGTCGGTGAACCGGGCCAGCGGGATGGTGAGGATGAGGAACAGGATGGCCGCCACCACGTAGCTGGAGTAGTTGAACACGGTGTCGCTGAAGATCTCGGCGGCCTTGTTGGCCTCGATCGCGCCGAGGATGCCGACCAGCGCGGTGTCCTTCTGCAGGCTGATGAAGTCGTTCAGCAGCGGCGGGATGATGTTGCGCACCGCCTGCGGCAAGATCACGTAGCGCAGCGCCGCCGGATGCGACAGGCCGAGCGACCGGGCCGCCGCGACCTGGCTCTGGTGGACCGAGTTCAGGCCCGCCCGGTACACCTCGGACACGTACGCCGAATAGGACAGGACCAGGGCGGCGACCCCGTAGACCGGGGCGGACTGGGTGGACACGAAGGTCAGGTTGAGCGCGGGCACCCCGAACCCGATCGCGAAGATCACCAGGATCAGCGGGACGCCGCGGAACACGTCCACGTAGATGGTGCTGACGATCCGCAGCGGGAACATCACCGGGCTGTCCGACTGCCGGATGACGGCGATGACCAGGGCCAGGATGAGGATCAGGACCTCGGCGGCCAGGAACATCCGGATGTTCAGCCAGAGCGCCTCGCCCACCGAGTAGTAGCCCGCCCGGGGGTCCCCGATCAGGGACTTCCACATGTACTGCGGGTTGAAGAACGTGTGCCGGACCGCGGCGCTGCCCGGGGCCAGGAAGAACAGCGCGGCGAGCGCGGCCAGCACGACGATCGTGCTGGCCGTGGACACGGCCACCGCCCCGCGGCCGCCGCTCAGCAGGTGCGACCTGCGCTGGGGCGCCCCGAAGGAAGTCTGGGGCGGGCCGACCATCAGGGCTTGAGCGTGGGCACGCTCAGGTACACCTGCAGGTACTTCTTTTGCAGCGCGGCGAGCGTGCCGTTGCTGGTGCAGCGTGGCCAGGGCCTTGTCCACGCACGCCCACCAGCGGATTACCCTTGTGGAAGAGCAGGCCGAAGTGCTCGCCGCTGGACGGGAACTGTCCCACCAGCACCGAGTTCTTGATTTCCGAGGAGGAGATGTACTGGGCGGTGGGCGTGTCCGCCACCAGCGCCGCGATCTGGTGGGTCTGCAGCCCCTGCTTCACGTCGTTCAGCGTCTCGTAGACCTTGGGGGTCTGCGTCGGCTGGATCTGGCTGTTGATGAAGGCCAGGCTGGTCGTGCCGATCTGGTCGCCGAACACGTACCCCTTCAGGTCGGACGGCGCGTGCTTGGTCACGATCGGGGTGCCCTTCAGCGCGACCAGCGCCTGATCCACGTCGTAGTAGCTGGTGGAGAACGTCACCGCCTGAGCCCGCGCCGGGGTCACCGAGATCTCGTTGATGTCGAAGTCGAACTTCTTCGGGCCGGGCGCGTAGGAGTCGTTGAACGGCTCGTAGGCCCAGGTGACCTGCGACTTCTTGAAGCCGAGCTGGGCGGCCACCGCGTAGGCCACGGCGCTCTCGTAGCCCTTGCCGTTCGCGGGGTCGTTGCTGCTGAACCACGGCGGGTAGGCGGGCTTGTCGGTGGCGACGGTGAGCGTGCCCTTGGTGTACAGATCCTTCTGGATCGAGGCGTTGGTACAGCTGGCCGTGCTGCGCCCGTGCTGGCGCTGGTGCCGCTGCCGGACCCGCTGCCGCTGGTGGTGCTGCCGCACGCGGCCAGTCCGGCGCCCAGCGCCAGCACCGCGGCAGTGATCATGATCCGGTGCATTTGATCACTCTACTGTGGAGGCTGTCACTAAACGAGGAGGCATTGCTGATGCCCGCGTGGATCTGCCGCACCTGCGCCGTCCAGCAGCCCGATACACCGGAGCCGCCGGGGAACTGCCCGATCTGTGACGACGAGCGCCAGTACGTCGGCTGGGGCGGCCAGCAGTGGACCACGATGGCCGAGATCGCCCGCGATCATGCGGTGGTGGTGCGCGAGGAGGAACCGGGCCTGGCCGGCATCGGGGTGGAACCGGCCGTCGGCATCGGGCAGCGGGCCCTGCTGGTGTGCACGCCGCAGGGCAACGTGCTGTGGGACTGCGTCCCGCTGCTGGATGACGCGGCCCGGGCCCGGATCACCGAGCTGGGCGGCATCGACGCGATCTGCATGTCGCACCCGCACTTCTACGCCGCGCACGTGGACTTCGCCGACGCCTTCGACGCCCGCGTCCTCATCCCGCGGGCCGACCAGCAGTGGATCCAGCGGCCCTCGCCGCGCATCGAGCTGTTCGACGACGAGGCCGAGCCGGTTCCCGGGGTCACCCTGGCCCGGATCGGCGGTCACTTCGACGGGGCGGCCGTGCTGCACTGGCCGGCCGGTTCCGGCGGCCGCGGCGCCCTGCTGACCGGGGACACCATCACCGTCGTCCCGGACCGGGACTGGGTCAGCTTCATGTGGAGCTACCCCAACCTCATCCCGCTGGACGAGGCGACCGTGCTCGAGATCGCCCGGCGGGCGGAGCGGTTCACCTTCGACCGGGTCTACGGCGGCTGGTGGGGGCGGGTCGTGGTCGCGGACGGCGCCGCCGCCGTCCGCCGCTCGGCAGACCGTTACGTGGCCCGCCTCCGCGGGCAGCGGCCCTAGCTGCTGATCTGCGGCTTGAGCGTCGTCCCTGGCCCCGGCTGGGGTATACCGAACAGATGAGCGCGCTGGGTGACCGCGGGGCCAGGGGCATCGCGGGCGAGGACTGGGACGGCCTGGACATGGCGACTCCCGGTCCGGTGGACGTGACCGCCGAGGATTCACTGTTCCCGCCGATCGGTGAGTACGGCTTCCTGTCCGATTGCGAGACCACCGCCCTGATCGCGCCGAGCGGGAACGTGGAGTGGCTGTGCCTGCCCCGGATCGACTCACCGAGCGTGTTCGGCGCGATCCTGGACCGCTCGGCCGGCGGGTTCCGGCTCGGACCGGAGGGGATCGACGTCCCGGCGGCCCGCCGGTACCTGCCCGGGACGATGGTGCTGGAGACCAGCTGGGCCACCCCGACCGGATGGCTGGTGGTGCGCGACGCGCTGATCATGGGGCCCTGGCACCACGAGAACGAGCTGTCCCACACGCACCGCCGTACGCCCACCGACTACGACGCGGACCACGTGCTGCTGCGCACCATCCGCTGCGTCACCGGCGAGGTCCAGGTCACGTTCGAGTGTGAGCCGGTCTTCGACTACGGCCGCTATCCAGGGGACCTGGTCCTACAGCGACCGGGGGTACGCCCAGGGCGTCTGCCATCCCGCCGGCGGGGCCCCCGGGGTGCCGCTGACCCTGACCACCGACATGCGGCTCGGGTTCGAGGGCGGCCGGGCCATGGCCCGGACCCGGATGCAGGAGGGCGAAGTCCACTTCTGCGCCCTGTCCTGGACCGATCACGCGCCGCCGTTCACCTACGCCGAGGCGCGCCAGCGGCTGCTCTGGACCGCGCACCACTGGCAGCACTGGCTGGCCCGGGGCCGGTTCCCGGACCACCCGTGGACCCGCTACCTGCAGCGCAGCGCGCTCACCCTCAAGGGGCTCACGTTCGCGCCCAGCGGCGCCATGGTGGCGGCGGCGACCACGTCGCTGCCGGAGGTCCCGCACGGCGAGCGCAACTGGGACTACCGCTACTGCTGGCTGCGCGACTCCGCGTTCACCCTGTGGAGCCTGTACGCGCTCGGCTTCGACTGGGAAGCCGACGACTTCTTCTGGTTCCTGGCCGATCTCGCCCAGCGCGACGACGAGGTCCAGGTGGTCTACGGGGTGGACGGCGAGCGGGACCTGAGCGAGCAGGTCCTCGAGCATCTCAGCGGGTACGACGGGGCCCGGCCGGTCCGGGTGGGCAACGAGGCCTACACCCAGCGCCAGCACGACGTGTGGGGCACCATGCTGCAGGCCATCCACATCCGGCTGGGTAGCTGGCAGCGGCTGGATGACCGGATGTGGCGGGTGGTCCGCCGCCAGGTGGAGTGCGCGCTGAAGTACTGGCGCGAGCCCGACCTGGGCATCTGGGAGGTGCGCGGCGAGCCGAAGCACTTCACGTTCTCCAAGCTGATGTGCTGGTCCGCGGTGCAGCGCGGGACCCAGGCCGCGCTGGCCCGGGGGGAGGCCGCGCTGGCCAAGACCTGGGGCGAGGCGGCCGACGAGATCCGGGACGACATCCTGGCCCACGGGGTGGACGAGCGCGGCGTGTTCACCCAGCACTACGACACGAAGACGCTCGACGCCTCGCTGCTGCTGCTGCCGATGACCGGGTTCCTGCCCCGCGAGGACCCGCGCGTCCGGGCCACCATCCTGGCCATCGCGGACGAGCTCACCGTGGACGGCCTGGTCGTGCGGTACCGGCCCGAAGAGACCGACGACGGCCTGCCCGGGGACGAGGGCACGTTCACGATCTGCTCCTTCCTGCTGGTCTCGGCGTTCTCCGAGATCGGCGAGTCCGACCGCGCCCGGCAGCTGTGCGAGCGGCTGCTCTCGCTGGCCAGCTCGCTCGACCTGTACGCCGAGGAGATCGACCCGCGGACCGGCCGCCATCTGGGTAACTTCCCGCAGGCGTTCACCCACCTGGCCTTGATCAACGCGGTCATCCACGTGATCCGGGCCCAGCGACGGCCGCCCGCGCCGATGGAGCCGCCCGGCTGCCTAGCCGGACTGGTCAGCCCTGTGGCCGGGGCTGAGGATCCACGGTGGGACTGATCCCTCGGTCTGTCCCTGGCGTGCCAGAGAAGGAGGCACCCGTGTCAGAGATCGTCAGGGCCGCGTTGGTCCAGCAGCAGTGGACGGGTGACAAGGATTCCATGATCCGTGCGTCCGCCGACGCGATCGGCCGGGCGGCGTCCGCCGGTGCCCAGGTCGTCTGCCTGCAGGAGCTGTTCTACGGGCCGTACTTCTGCCAGGTGCAGGACGCGGATTACTACTCCTACACCGAGGCCATCCCCGGCGGGCCCGACCACCGAGCTCATGTGCGAGCTGGCCCGGCAGCACTCGGCGGTCCTGGTCGTGCCCATGTACGAGGAGGAGCACCCGGGGCTGTACTACAACACCGCGGCGGTGATCGACGCCGACGGCACCTACCTGGGCAAGTACCGGAAGACCCACCTGCCGCAGGTGAAGGGATTCTGGGAGAAGTTCTACTTCCGGCCCGGGAACCTGGGCTACCCGGTCTTCGACACCGCGGTCGGCCGGATCGGCGTGTACATCTGCTACGACCGGCACTTCCCGGAGGGCTGGCGGGCGCTCGGCCTGGCCGGGGCCAGGATCGTGTTCAACCCGTCGGCGACCAGCCGCGGCCTGTCGCAGTACCTGTGGCGGCTGGAGCAGCCCGCCGCCGCGGTGGCCAACGAGTACTTCATCGGCGCGATCAACCGGGTCGGCGTGGAACCCCTGGGCGACAACGAGTTCTACGGCCAGACCTACTTCGTGGACCCGCGCGGCCAGCTGGTCGGCGAGGCAGCGTCGGATACCGACGACGAGGTGATCGTCCGCGACCTGGACATGGACCAGCTGGCCGAGGTGCGGGACCTGTGGCAGTTCTACCGCGACCGCCGCCCGGACCAGTACGGACCGCTGGTGCGCCGTGAACCGGCTGGCGCGGGAACGGGTGCGCCGTGAACCGGCGCGCGGGACGGGGTGACGCCATGAGCCTCCTCATCCAGGGCGGCACGGTGGTGTCGCCGACGGGCGCCTGCCCGGCGGACGTGCTGGTCGAGGGAGAGCGGATCAGCGCGCTGGCCGCCCCCGGCAGCGAGACCGCGGTGGCCTGGGCCGCGCCCGCCGGCCAGATCATCGACGCCGACGGGCTGTACGTCCTGCCCGGCGGTATCGACGTGCACACCCACATGGAGATGCCGTTCGGCGGCACCTTCTCGGTGGACACGTTCGAGACCGGGACCCGGGCCGCCGCCTGGGGCGGCACCACCACGATCGTGGACTTCGCGGTCCAGGCCAAGGGCACCTCGCTGCTGGCCACGCTGGACAAGTGGCACGCCAAGGCGGACGGCCACTGCGTGATCGACTACGGCTTCCACATGATCGTCTCCGACGTCAACGACACCACGCTGAAGGAGATGGAGTCCTGCATCGGGGCGGGCGTGAACAGCTTCAAGATGTTCATGGCCTACCCGGGCGTGTTCTACGCGACCGACGGGGAGATCGTCCGCGCCATGACCAGGGCCGCCGAGACCGGCGCCGTGATCATGATGCACGCGGAGAACGGCATCGCGATCGACCAGCTCGTGGCCCAGGCGCTGGCCGCGGGGAAGACCGATCCGGTGCAGCACGGGCTGACCCGGCCGCCGGAACTGGAGGCGGAAGCCACCCACCGGGCCATCACCCTGGCCCGGGTGACCGGATCGCCGCTGTACATCGTGCACCTGTCGGCGGCGCAGGCGCTCCAGGCGGTCGCCGAAGCCCGGGACACCGGCCAGAACGTGTTCGCCGAGACCTGCCCGCAGTACCTGTACCTGTCCCTGGACGACCTGGCCCGCCCGGATTTCGAGGGGGCCAAGTACGTGGCGTCGCCGCCGCTGCGGCCGCGCGAGCACCAGGGCACCCTGTGGCGCGGGCTGCGCACCAACGACCTGTCCGTGGTGTCCACCGACCACTGCCCGTTCTGCTTCAAGGAGCAGAAGGAACTGGGCCGCGGCGACTTCTCCAAGATCCCCAACGGGATCCCCGGGGTCGAGCACCGGATGGACCTGCTGCACCAGGGAGTCGTGGCCGGGGAGCTGTCGCTGGCGCGCTGGGTCGAGGTGGCCGCGACCACGCCGGCCCGGATGTTCGGCCTCTACCCGCGCAAGGGCATCATCGCGCCCGGCTCCGACGCCGACATCGTCCTCTACGACCCGCGGGCCACCCAGGTCCTGTCGGCGGGCACGCACCACATGAACGTGGATTACTCGGCCTACGAGGGCTTCGAGATCACCGGGCAGGTGCGGACCGTGCTGTCCCGGGGTGAGGTGGTGATCGACGGCGGCGAGTACCACGGCCATACCGGCCACGGCCAGTTCCTGCGCCGTGACCTGTCCCAGTACCTGATCTGACGGGGGCACAGATGGAATTCGGGGTGGTCCTGCAGACCGACCCGCCGTTCCAGCGGCGTGGTGCGAGACCATGCAGCGGGCCGAGGGCGAGGGCTTCCGCTACGGCTGGACCTTCGACTCGCACGTGCTGTGGCAGGAGCCGTTCGTCATCTACTCCCAGGTCCTGGCGGCCACCTCGCACCTGATGGTCGGCCCCATGGTGACGAACCCGGGCACCCGGGACTGGTCGGTCACCGCGTCCTTGTTCGCGACGCTGAACGACATGTTCGGTAACCGGACCGTGTGCGGCATCGGCCGCGGTGACTCGGCCCGCCGGGTCATCGGCCAGCGGCCGGTCACCCTGGCCACCATGTCCGAGGCGATGCACGTGATCAAGGAGCTGGCCGAGGGGCGCGAGGTGATGCTGCACGGCGCGCCGATCCGCATCCCGTGGGTCCGCGACGGGTCGCTGGAGATATGGATGGCCGCCTACGGGCCGAAGGCGCTGGCCCTGGTCGGCGAGCAGGCCGACGGCTTCATCCTGCAGACCGCCGACCCGGACATCGCCCGCTGGACGGTGGGGTCGGTGCGGGCCGCAGCCCGCGCGGCAGGCCGGGACCCGGAGGCGATCACGATCTGCGTGGCCGCCCCCGCATACGTCGGCACCGACGTGGCGCACCAGCGGGATCAGCTGCGCTGGTTCGGCGGGATGGTCGGGAACCACGTCGCCGACCTGGTCGCCCGGTACGGCGAGGACGGCCCGGTGCCGCACGAGCTGACCGACTACATCAAGGGCCGCGAGGGATACGACTACGCCCATCACGGGCGGGCCGGGAACCCGTCCACCGACTTCGTGCCGGACGCCATCGTGGACCGCTTCTGCCTGCTCGGGCCGGCCGCGGCGCACCTGGACCGGCTGCGCGAGCTGGCGGAGATCGGCGCGGACCAGTTCGCCGTGTACCTGATGCACGACCAGCCCGGGGAGACGCTGGCCGCCTACGGTGCGGAGATCATCCCGGCGCTCAGCTGAGCGGCCGCCGCGCCCGCGGGCCTCCCGCCTGGCCGCCCGGAAATGGGGTCTCGACCTGGGTGAACGCGGAGGAACGGTGACTTTGTGTGATCTTTCTCATAACGCCTAAAAGGTACTTTTCGGCCACGAGGAATGGTGGTCTCCGGCATGTGTGGGGTCCCGCAAGCACCCCGCGTACGTGATGACCGCCGCCTTCTGAGCGGCCGGGCGCCCTGTCCCCGCGCCGCATCCCGACGCCGCTGACCCGCCCCGCAACCCCGGTGGCCGGTCTGTGCCCGGGTGGAAACCGACGGCGCGCACGCGCCCGACCAAAGGGTCATGTTGTCCCTCAGCAGACGGACTCCCTCCCGCAAGGCGCTCCACCGCAAGACGCTCCACCGCAAGACGCTCGCCGCAAGACGCCCACGAGTCGCTCCACCGCCAGACCCCCAAGATCACGCTGATCGCCGCCGGCTCGGCGCTCGCCCTGGCGGCCATCGCCGCGGGCACCGTGGCCACGTGGCCGGGAAACTCGCCGGCCGCCTCGGCCAGCCTGGCCGACGCGGCCAGCTTCGGCCGGCTCACGCAACGTCGCGACGTCCGCCGCGACGGACCAGGTGATGGCCGCCTCGGTACACCAGCTCAAGGTGAGCGGGGCGGCGGCCCGGCAGGCCGCCCAGCGTCAGGCGATCGCCCGCGAGCGGGCCCGGAACGCGGCGCGGGCCAAGGCCGCCGCCGCCCGGGCTGCGGCGGCCCGGCGGCGGCGGCCGCGCGGAAACAACAGGCGCCCGCCAGGTCGGCGGCCGCGGCCCAGCCCGTCGCGGCATCAGGATCGCCGCAGCAGATCGCGGAGGGAATGCTCGGCTCCTACGGCTGGTCATCGTCGCAGTTCAGTTGCTTGCAGCCGCTGTGGAACGCGGAAAGCGGCTGGAACGCCTCCGCCAGCAATCCCTCCTCCGGCGCCTACGGCATCCCGCAGGCCCTGCCCGGGAGCAAGATGGCCAGCGCCGGCCCGGACTGGCAGACCAGCGCGGCCACCCAGATCCGCTGGGGCCTCGGGTACATCCGGTCGGTGTACGGCTCACCGTGCGCGGCCTGGTCGCACGAGCAGGCCTACGGCTGGTACTAGCGGCGGGATGCTGGCCACCTGGTAGCGGCCTAGCCGCAGGCCATGACGGCCGGGGGCGGCCGGGATCCCGGACCGCCCGGGTGGCGTGTGATCTATGTCATATCGTCCTTATTTGTAGTTTTGGTCACGTTAGCGACCTGTTTGCGGCATGGTTAAGCCCGCAAGCACCCTGCGTGCGAGATGGCCGCCCCTGAGCCGCCCGGCGCCCTGCCCCCGCGTCACGTCCGTACGCCGCTGCCCTTCCTGGAGAATCCGCCGGTAGCTGGCATGTGCCCGGGTGACAGCCGAGCGCGTGATGTCGCGCCGACCAAAGGTTCCCTTTGTCCTCAATCAGGACGTCTTTCCGTAAGTATCCGAAGCTCATCCTGAGCCTGGCCGCCGCGGGCAGCGCCACCGCCGCCGCGGTCATCACCCTCAGCGCCGCTCCGGCGGCCCACCCGGCCACCGTCCACTTCAGCGGCGGCCCAGCCCGGCCGCCGCCTCGGCCGTGGCCCCCGCCATCTCCCGGCCGATGGCCACCCTGGACGCGGCCTCGATGACGCAGCGCCAGGCCAACTACCGCACCGCCCGGCGGATGATGCCCCGCTTCGGCTGGGGCAAGCGGCAGTGGGCGCCGCTGGAGAAGCTGTGGAACCGGGAAAGCGGCTGGAACAAGTACGCCGAGAACCCGTACTCCGGCGCCTACGGCATCCCGCAGGCCGTACCGGGCAGCAAGATGGCCAGCGCCGGCAATCACTGGCGCACCAACGCCACCACCCAGATCCGCTGGGGGCTGCGCTACATCAAGGGCCGGTACGGGCGCCCGCGGGTGGCCTGGGACCACGAGCTCGCCTACGGCTGGTACTGACCCGCTGCGCGACGGGCCTCCCAGCCTGGTGTGGCTGGGAGGCCCGTCGCGGCCCGGCTGATGGGCCGGCTAGCCGCGCAGTGCGGGAACGAGCGCCCTGGCCACGCCGGGCGAGCTGCTGCTGCTGGCCGATGGGTTCGGCCGCGGCAGTGGCTTGCAGGTCTTATCCCACTTCGCGTTCGGGTTGCGGGCGGGCAACTTGCCGCTGGCCAGGTAGTTGGCGATGGTGTTGTCCACGCACAGGTCACCAAAGAGCGAGTCGGCGTGCGTGGTGCCGCCCGGCTCGGCCAGCAGCACCGAGTGCGGGAACAGCTTGCGGACCTCGAGGCTGCCCTCGAACGGGGTCGCCGCGTCCAATGTCTCGTCGATCAGCAGGGCACTGCTGATCCCGTTGCCGTTGATCTGCATCGGGGTCGTTGCTCGAGGCGGGCGCCGGCCAGTGCAGGCACGGGGCGTTGAACCAGGCGTTCGCCCAGGTCTCGAACGGCGCGATCTTGTTGACCCGGTGGTTGTCCTTGCTCCACACCGCCCAGCTCGTCGGCCACTGCACGTCCGTGCACTGCACCGCGTTATAGACGGCGAATTCGTTGTCGTTGCCGGGGGTGTCGGTTTCCTGGTAGAGGTCCACGATCGCGGCGCCGGCCTTCGCGCCGTGCGCGTGGGCCCAGTCCGCGAACGCGCTGCCCAGCTGGAGCCAGGTCTCCTCGTAATACCCGGCCTCCAGGAAAACGTCGATCCATTCGTCCGGGCCGACTACACCCTTGATGGGGTGCTTGAACAGCCGGGCCTTTTCCGCGTAGAAGCGGTTTTCCACCGTCTTCTCGGTCCGGCCCAGGTGGTAGAACGAGTGGTGCTGGGCGAGCCAGCCGAACCAGATCTTGATGTTCCGGTTGAACGCGATGTCCTGGTCCAGGTTGGCCTGGTACCACACCTTGCGCGGGTCAACGTTGCTGTCCATGATCAGCCGCCGGACGTGCGAGGGGAACAGGGTCGAGTAGACCTGGCCCAGGTAGGTGCCGTAGGAGAACCCGTAGTAGGTGATCTGGCTCTGGCCCAGCGCCTGCCGGATGCTGTCCATGTCCCGGGCCGTGTCGACCGTGGTCATGTTGTCCAGCAGGGCCGACTGCGCGGCGCTGTGCGTAGCGCACCGCTGGTCGTACCGGGCGCTGCGGCTGCAGCCAGTAATTCAGGATCTGCTTGGTCCGCGGGTTGTAGTTCTCCCGGTCGCCGCTGAAGTAGTACGGCGCGCAGGTGATCGCCGGGACGCTGGAGCCGACGCCGCGCGGGTCGAACCCGATCCAGTCATAGTCCGCGACCGCGGCCTTGTCCGCGGCCGAGCCCTCGGCCTTGAGCTGGGCGATCAGGAACGTGTTCAGGTCGAGGCCGCTGCCGCCCGGGCCGCCCGGGTTGGTCAGGATGACCCCCTGGTACTTGGCGGCGCTCGACGTGTGCTTGATCCGGGATACGGCGATCTTGATCGTCGGCCCCGTCGGGTTGCTGTAATTGAGCGGCACGGTCAGCATGGCGCACGCGGCCCCGGCCTGGCGCAGGTCAGCTCTCGGCGCATTTCCCCCACTTCAGGGCCTTGGCGGCCGCCGGAGCCGCGGTGCTGGCTACGGCCGGTGCGGCCGCAGCTAGCCCGCCGGCCAGCATGCCAGCTGCGGCGGCTACGGCTAGGAATCTCCTCATGCCTGCATCCCCTCCTGGCTTCTCCTCGCCAAACTCTCCGGCGAGCGCATGGTGAAGGCCCTAATTCTCCGGCACAGGACGTGAGGAACAGAAGATTCTGTGACGGTGACGTTACTTACTTGTGACCAGGTGCGACCGCGGCCGGTGCCCCAGAACCGGCCGCCCACGCACCTCGGCCCATCCGGTCATTGATCCACGTGCGGAGCCGGCTAGTACGTCGGGCCCGGACCGTCCAGCCGGGGGCTCCAGGAAGGTGGCCCGGGACCCTTCGAGCCAGTCGGTCAGTCCCCGGGGAGCGTGCCGGGTCACCTCCCGCACATGCGAGGTGAGCTGTCCGGCCCCGCCCGCACGGATCCACGCGAACAGCTCCAGCGTTCCCTCGACGTCCCAGGGGGCCAGGCCGGAGCCCAGCAGTTCCTCCCGGGCCTGCTCGTCCGGCAGGCTGGAGTAGCGCACCTGGCGCGCGAACACCTCGGAGATCCGGCTGGCCACGTTCGAATAGGTGAGGGACTCGGGTCCGGTCAGCGTGAACACCTGAGGGTCGCCGCCGGCCTCAGGCGCCGGGCTGGTCAGCAGCCGCGCGGCGGCGTCGGCCACGTCCGCGGCGGCCACGAAGCCCACCTTGCCGTGACCGGCCGGGGCGTACAGCGTGGCCTCGCTGGCGGATGGCCTGCGCGGACGGCAGGAGCATCTCCATGTACGGCGAGGGGGCCAGGTAGCTGACCGGCAGGCCGCTCGCATCCAGGTGCCGGGCGATCTCGCGGTGGCTGCGCATGAAGCGCACGTCGCAGCCGGGATCGAGAAAGCCGTCCGCGGCCACCTTCACCACATGCGGCCGGTGCCCCGCCGCCACGAGTGCGTCGATGAAGACGATCTCCAGCTCGGCCTGGGTCTCGCCCGACGGGCTCAGCAGGAAGACCCGGTCGAAGGCCTGCAACTGCTCCGCGGGAGGCGGGTCGTCGAACGTGGCCACCAGGTTCTCCCCGGGGCCGGGCAGGTCAAGGCCCTTGGCTTCCACCCGCACCATCGCCGTGGCGTCGGCCCGGGCGTCGGCCAGCGCCTCCAGCAGGGGGTAGCCGACCCTTCCGGTCGCTCCGGTCACCAGGATCACGGGCCTGCCTCCTCGAGTACTGCTCTGTGCCGCACTGTCCTTGGGCCGCGCGATCATCGCGGCGCTGTCCTTAGGGGCACCTTACGGGAGGGCCGGATCGGTGCGCTGGGCCGCGTCCCGACGTACTTTGGTTCCGTGGCCGAAGCGGAGATGCGGCGCTGCCGGTGAGCCGGGGTCGATGGCGCAGATGGTCGCTCGTGGCGTCCGGGACCGCGTTGCTGTGCGCACTTCCGGCGGTGATCGCAGCCTTCCCGGTGCCCTCCTCCGCGATCAGCGCGCCAGCCCTGCGGGACCGCATCCTGGCCTCGGCCGGCGTGCCGTACCAGGGCTACGCGGAAAGCACCGTGAACCTGGGCCTGCCGGAACTCCCTGACCTGCACAACGTGAGCCTGCTGCTGGATGGCACCACGGACCAGTACGTCTGGTACCGCTCCCCGGCGTACTGGCGGGCCGACGACGTGACCGGCACGGGGGAGAGCGACACCTACGCCGACGGCGGGGTGACCTACCTGTGGAACTACGGGACCAACCTGCTCACCCAGGTCACCGGCGCGGAGCCGGTGCGGCTGCCGCGGGCCGCGGACCTGCTGCCGCCCGCGCTGGCCCGGCGGCTGCTGGACACCGCGGGCCGCGCGGACCGGATCTCACGGCTGCCCGACCGCCGGATCGCCGGGGTGGACGCGGCGGGCCTGCGGCTGGTCCCCACCGGGTCGGGCACCACGGTCGGATCGGTGCAGATCTGGGCCGACCCGGCCAGCGGGCTCCCCGTCCAGGTCCAGATCACCGGCCGCGGCACGGCCGGGCAGCCGGGCCAGGCCGTGCTGCTCAGCACGTTCCTGGAGCTGAGCCGGACCCAGCCGGACCTGGACGCCGTCACCCCGCATCCGGCGCCGAATGTGGGCCTCACCACCACCCGGCTGCCGGACGTGGATGGCGTGCTGAACGGCGACGGCGACGGGGACAACGACGGCGACCCGTTCCCGTCCCAGCTCGGCGGGCTGCGCCACGTGGCCCTCACCGGGCAGCCCGCCGGGGGTGGCGATCTACGGCAGCGGGCTTTCCCGCTTCGTGCTGCTGCCGCTGCCCAGGGGGGTGGGGACGGACGCGCTCAACTCCGCGATCCAGGCCGGGGCGGACAGCGTGGCGCTGCCCGGGACCCCCGGGGGCCAGGCGGGAACCCAGGCCGGCGTGCTGATCCGGACGCCGCTGCTGTCCGTTCTGATGGTCAGGGCCGGGTTCCATCACGCGGTCTTCCTGTTCACCGGTGCGGTGACCCCGGCCGTGCTGGAGAACTCAGCCAGCGCCCTGGTCACCGACTTGTCGCACTTCAGGTTCAGGTTCCATCGATGATCGTTACGCGCGGCCTGACCAAGCGCTACGGGCATCTGCTCGTGGTGGATCAGGTCGACCTGGACGTCCGCGAGGGTGATCGGTACGGCTTCCTCGGCCCCAACGGGTCCGGGAAGACCACCGTGGTCCGGATGCTGCTCGGCCTGGTCTACGCGACCAGCGGCGAGATCACGGTGCTGGGCCAGCCGGTGCCGAAACGGGCCGCCGAGGTGCTGCCCTCGATCGGCGCACTGGTGGAGGGCCCGTCCGCGTACGGGCACTTGTCCGGGCGGGCCAACCTGGCCCTGATCGACGCGGCGGGGAAATCGGGCCGCCGCCGGACCCGGGGCAGCCGGATCGCCGCCACCCTGGACCGGGTGGGCCTGGGCGGCATCGACAACCGCCCGGTCAAGCGGTACTCCCTCGGCATGCGCCAGCGGCTCGGCCTGGCCGCCGCGCTGCTGCGCACCCCGAAGCTGCTCATCCTGGACGAGCCGACCAACGGGCTGGACCCGCAGGGTATCCGGGAAATCCGCGACCTGCTGATCGAGCTCAACGCGGCCGGCACCACCGTCTTCCTGTCCAGCCACCAGCTCAGCGAGGTCGAGCAGCTGTGCACCCGGGTCGGCATCGTGAACCGGGGCCGGCTGGTCCGGCAGGACGACCTGGAAACGCTGCGCGCACTCACCGGGCGCTCGATCGTGCACACCCCCGACACCGACCGGGCCCGTGAGGTGCTGGACGGCCAGATCGAGCGGGCCGAATCCGGCCGGCTGGTGGTCGCCGACGCGGATACCGCGGCGCTCAACTCCCGGCTGGTCGCCTACGGCGTGCGGGTCACCGAGATCGCCGCCGAGCGGCGGTCGCTGGAAGACGTGGTGCTCTCGGTGACCGGCTCGGGTTCTGACCGCGTTGACGTTCTGGATGGGGAGCGCGGGTGATCCGCGTCGAGCTGGCGAAGCTGGTACGCCGCCCGCGCAGCTGGGTGAGCCTCATCCTGCTGTGCGGCCTGCCCGTGCTGGTCGCCGTGTTCGTCGCGGTGACCCACCTCGCGCCGCCCCCGGGCCAGGGACCGGCCCTGCTGTCCGCGGTGCTGTCCAGCGGATCGCTTTACCCGGCCGCCGCACTCGCGATCGTGCTGCCCATCTTCCTGCCGGTGGCGGTCGCGGTCGTGGCCGGCGACTCCATCGCGGGCGAGGCCGGGTCAGGCACCCTGCGCTACCTGCTGGCCCGGCCGGTCGGCCGGACCCGGCTGCTGGCCGCCAAGCTGATCGCGCTCATCGTGTACACGCTGTCGGCCGTGATCCTGATCGCGGTGACCGCCTACCTGACCGGGATCGCCCTGTTCGGCGCGCAGCCGGTGGCGGCCACGCCCGGCGGCCTGACCACCTCCAACATCGCGGCGACCTCGCTGTCCGGCAGCGGGCTGACCCCGACGGAGCATCGCGCTGCGGACGGTCGGGGCGGTCGCCTTCATCGCCGTGTCCATGCTGGGCGTGGGCGCGATCGCGCTGTTCCTGTCCACCGTCACGGACTCCGCCCTCGGCGCGGCCCTGGGCGCGCTGGCCGCCCTGATCACCAGCGAGGTGCTGGTCACCCTGAACGCCGCGTCGGCGGTCAATCCTTACCTGCCCACCCGGTACTGGCTGGCCTGGATCGACTTCTTCCGCGACCCCATCGTCTGGCGGAACATCGAGCGGGGCTTCGCCGTGCAGGGCGTCTACGTGGTGGTGTTCCTGGCCGCGTCGTGGGCGCACTTCGCCACCAAGGACATCACCAGCTGAGCCGCGGGGTGGAGTCCAGGCGTCAGCCCGGGCTGGCGGCCTGCAGGCACACCCGGTTCCGCCCGGTCTCCTTGGCCTGGTAGAGGGCGTGATCGGCGGCGGCCAGCAGCTCCTCGAGGTCCAGCCGGGAGGATCCGAGGGCGGCGACGCCGATCGAGATGGTGACCCGCAGCGCGTCGTTCCCGCCCGTGCGGTGGTCCCCCGGGCCCTCGCCGCCGGCGCTGCCCCGGCGGCGTCGCGCCGGTGCGTGGCCGCCCGGGCCGTCGCTGACCGGGGTGGCGATCCGGGAAATCTTCTCGCGGACCCGCTCCGTGATCTGGTGGGCTTCGGCGGCGTCGGTGCCGGGCAGCAGGATGGCGAACTCTTCGCCGCCGAACCGGCCGGTCAGATCGCCCTCGCGCAGCAGCGCGCTCAGGGCGCTGGCGATGGCGGCCAGTACGGCGTCCCCGGTCAGGTGCCCGAAGGTGTCGTTGACGTTCTTGAAGTGATCGATGTCGGCGATCGCCACGGCGAGCGGTGTCCGGGTCCGGGCCGCGCGGGCGGTCTCCAGCCGGGCTTCCCGCAGCCAGGTGCCGGCGTTGAGCAGGCCCGTCTTGGCGTCGATGCGGGAGGCGTCCACCAGTTGGGCGTGCCGCAAGGAACGGTGCAGCAGCGCGACTAAAGGCAGGGCGGCCAGGGCCATGAACGGGCTATCGGTGACCGCGCGGGCGACCATGATGCCGACAGACAGCTCGGCGGCGTCGTGGAACAGGGGCTCGCGGGTGAACAACTGCGCGCGCACGCTGGCGGCCGGATCGGCGCCCTTCACCGCCGTCATCACCAGGACCTTGTTGACCGCCGACTTGAGCACGCCGCACGCGGCCGCGGCCAGGGCCCAGGCCAGCACCCGGGCCTGGGCACCCGGGACCGACCCGGCGATCAGCGGTTCGATCCCGTGGAACGCCGCGGAGGCCGCGCCGTAGGACAGGCCCACGGCCGCGGCCGTGAACACGCGCCGGTGCACCAGCGTGGCCCGGACCCGCCACTGCACCAGGACCATCCGGGGAATGGGCACCAGGAGCCCGTACAGGGGAGGAAGCAGGAGGGCGAGCGGCAGTTCCCAGATCGCGTGCACGTCCTTGACCAGGCCCGCGGGCTCGCCGGCGCGGTGGGTCAGCTCTACCGTCAGCAGGTTGCAGGCCAGCAGGACGGCGGCCAGCTCCAGATCCGCGCCGCGGAACCGGGTGACCGCGGCACAGGTCCCGATTACGATGAGGTCCGCGCCGATCACGGCCGTGATGAATGCCACTAACCAGCCGGGCAGCTCCCCGACCTGCCACTGATGACTGCAAGCAATTATACGGTTTCTCATGGTAATGGCGTTAAGGCCGATTTGTTACGCTTCGGTAGATGTATCTGGGGCCCCGCACGGGTATCTGGGGTCCTGGAGGCCGGGTAACTTCCGCCAGGAAGGGGGTGGCCGGCATGCGCGGCGAAGGCTGGACGTGAACCATCGCGCACAGACGGCGGGCACGCCGCGGACAGTAAGGCCGGTGCGTCCCCCCGCTGTATCGCACCTGGATAAACGTAGTGAACACTGGCGAATATGTCACCAGTCAGAATGAGTGGGGTGGGGACGTTCTGCTGCTGCTCGTCCTGATATTACTTTCAAGTGCGTATAAGCATTTGGCGCACTAATGACCATCCGGCGGGCTTGTGTTAGCAGGAGGGGCCGGGGCGTTTGCTGTGTACCAGGCGTCCAGAGTGTCCAGTTCGGCGACGAGCCGGCGCGCGAACTCGGTGGCCCAGTAATGGGTCTCACGCGGGAACCGCTTCACCTCGCGGCGGGTTACGTACCCCGCCTCCTCCAGGTGGCGAAGCCGGTCGCGCATGACCTTCCAGGTGAGCTGGTGCCCGTCACGGGCCTGTTCATTGATCGCATCCAGCAGTTCGGTAGGGCGGCTGCTGCCCTCGGTCAGGTTGGCCAGAATGGCCAGATCCCACCGGCCCCTGATGCTGGCCAGGAACCGCATGAAGTGCTGCCAGTTCACCGTGTGGCTCCCCCCGGTCTCCGCGGGGTTAGCGGGGGCCTGCCTCCCAGATCACACGACCGGCCGGTAATGTGACGGAAGGTCCGGTCCGGCAGTCTCGATGGCCAGGGGAAAAAAGGATCATCGCGAGGCTGGGAGCGACTCATAGTCGTCCAGGAAAGCACGGCGGTGAGGGGCAGGGCGGAACTGTGAGTTCCCATCACGCGGGGGTGCCTGGCCGCAAATCGGCCCGGGACGGGGAATGCCGGCATGGTGGACGCCGCTGAGGCCGCCTGGAGAAGGCGGGGCGAACTCAGCGATCTGCTGCTGAGCTGCCGGTCGCGGCTGCTGCGAGCCGACGGTGAGGGGCACGAGCGAAGCCTTCGCCAGCAGGATGTCGCGGACCTCATTGGCATTAGTGTGCGCTACTACGCTTCGTTCGAGCGCGGTGAGATCGATAACCCGAGCGTCCACCTGGTCGAATCGATCGCATCGGCGCTCCGCATGAGCATTGCGGAGCGCTCCGCCCTGCACGTGCTGGCCGTGGGCCACGACCCGCCCATGCCGTCCCGGCTGACCGGATTCCCGGCCGCGCCGCCCGTGGTCCCCCTGCCGCTGCGTGACCTGGTCCGGCGGCTCGACCCCACGCCGGCCGCGATCACGGATGAGATGTGGACCATCCTCGTCCGGAACGCGGCCATGACTTACTGGGTGGGGGAGTACTTCGACCGGGTACCCCCCGATCAGCAGAACCTGATCTTGTACCTGTTCAGCCCGGAGGCGGGGCACATCGTGTCCGACGTGCGGGCCGCGCGCCGGGCAGCCCTGGCTGAGCTGCGCTACCAGTACGCGCGGAACATCACCAGCCCCCGGTTCGCCGGCCTGGTCGAGCGGCTGCTGGGCACCGGCCCGGAGGCCCGGGAGCTGTGGAAGCGTCACGAGGTGGAAATCCCGCGAAAGCTCTTCCGCCAGCGGGTCCACAACCGGGGCGCCTCGACGGCCGAGGTGAGCGTGGTGTTCACCGCCCTGTCAGCGCGCCTGTCGCTCCTGGTCGCCATGGTGCCGCAGGACACCTAACCCACCACAAGGGTGCGCGTGATCGCACCCGGATGTACGGATGGCAGCCCCATTGAGGTGGGACCGAAACCCCGTGTAGACACGGATAAGGAAGCACGCCGGGGCCAGCGAGTGTGGATGGCGACCGGCCGGCGTCCCCCGGGGGAGGGGGCGGCACGGTGACCCGCGGCCCGGGAGCTGGAGGCGGGCCGCGGGTCACCTACTGGAATCACCAAGCACCGGGCCGGCCATCACCGCGGCCGGGCCTGGGGATCAGCCGGGCCTCACCGGCAGGCCATCACCGGGCCGGCCACAGGGCTGCCACCACAAGATCATCCATCACGGGATTGGCCACCGCAGTCGGACGCTGCCGGAACCCGGACCGAGCCGGAGCCGAGCGCCTGCAGGACCATCGCGGTGACGGCCGGGTTGGTCGGCAACTGTGAGTGGCTGACCTGCACGCCCGGGCACACCGACTGGATGGGCACGTTGAGTGCCCCGGCCAGCCGCGCGGAGTCCGGTGGGGTGACCGTCGTGTCGTCGGTACTCCACAGCGACAGCCAGCGCGGCCGGGACGGCACGGCGCTCGCGCCCAGCCGGGTGAGCAGGCTGCTGCCCGGCACCAGCTGCTGGCACGCGGCCGGGCACGCGCCGGGCACGAACGCCTCGGCCGCAGCGGCTAGCTGGGTGCCGTGGAACGGGGAGCCCAGGGTAATCACCCTCCGGGCCTTGTGCCCGCCGCCGTCTTCCCGGGCCCACAGCAGGGTGGTGACCCCGCCCGCCGAGTATCCGATCACGTCCACCGAGGGGGCACCGCCGCGCAGCGCCCGGTTGACCGCGGCGTTCAGCACGGCGGCGTCGGCGACCAGGCTGCCGGTGCCGTTGCCCGGCAGGTGCAGCACGGTCGCCACCCGCCCGGCCGCCCGGATCCGGCGGGCCAGAGCGGACAGCGAGCCGCGGCTCCCGCCGTACCCAGGGACCAGCAGCACCGGCCCGGGGCGGTCCTGCGCGGGAGAGCCGGCCGCCGGGGGAGCCTGCTGACCGTCCCCGCCGGACACGAGCACGCTGACCACGACGGCCACCACGACGGCGGCCGCCACCAGGACGGACCCGGCCACGAACAGCCGCCGCCGCGGCGACAATCGTCCGGGCCACCGGTGCACCTGGTCAGCGCCCCTCATGATCACGGTCAATAAAAGGCGCGAATTGGCAGAAATTGACCGTGATCATGAAGGACTGGCCCCGGTCGCGGAGGCAGGGAGGCAGGCGGGCTGGGGGCGGGCCAGGATGGTCAGCATTGGCGGTCCGGGCTCCCCATGATGTGCTGGTACGTGCTGGCTGCGGCGGCCGCGGGATCAGCTGCCCGGAGCGCGGCCAGGATCACGTCGTGCTGGGGGGCGGACTCCGCGTGGGTCCGGGCGGCCTTCGGGCCGCCGTGCAACGATGCCCACAGCAACCGCATCAGGGACAGCAGCAGTGGGCTCCGCGCATACTCATACACGGTGAAATGGAACTCCCGGTTCAGGGCGGCGTACCCTGGTTCGCCCTCCCCATGGTCAGCCTGGCCAAGCGCGCGCATCTGGTCGTTCAGCTCTTCCAGCCGGGCCAGGCCTGCCGTGTCGATCTTGCGCGCGGCCAGCGAGGCGCCCAGCGACTCCAGCGCGGCGCGGATCTGGAAGTTCTCCTCGACCGGGCCGTCGTCGGGCTCGACCACGGTGAACCCGCGGTGTGTGTCGCCGATCACCAGGCCCTCGGACTCCAGCCGTCCATCGCCTCACGCACCGGCGTCTGGCTGACCTGAAACCGCTGGGCCAGGTCCCGCTGGCGCAACTGCTCGCCAGCGGCCAGTTCCCCGGTGATGATCTGCTCCCGGATGAGCGCCGCCACCATGTCGGTCTTGCTCACGTAGCGGGGCCCGGATCCGTGCCCCGCCCGGCCCCGCTGGCTGCCCCCGCTCCGGCGGCTGTCCAGACCCGTGCTGTCCGGGCCTGTGCGTTGCGGGCCCGTGCGCTGCGGGCCCGTGCGCTGCGCGGCCGTGCTCTGGATGCCTGTGTTCTGCGTGCCCGTCCTGGCCGTGGTCATCTGCCGCCTCCGTAAGTGGCAAGTTCCTGCACCCGGGCCGCTTCCTGCACCCGGGCGGCCGACGGCATCCGGCCATCCGTGAACGTGGCCGTCCGCGGCTGCCTCGGCCGGCGGCGCGACGATATCTGGCTCGGCGCAGCGAGTGCGATGGCTGAACGGGGCGGCTTCAACCGGCCTCCCGGGGAGTACTCCGATTTGGTATACCATATGTCAGGGACGCCGACCATGGCGCTTTGCCGGGAGTTGCCGATGCCGCATCCGCTTGTCCTGGCCGAGACGGTGCCGGTCGTGCCGAGTCCGCCGGGGTCAGGCCGTCCGGGCCGGGTGCGGCCTCGTCCGGGCCGGTCGCTTCCGGGCCGGACCCGTCTGGGTACCTGAGGGTGCGGCTGGCCCGCCCGGAGCGCCGCAACGCGCTGGACGCCGGCATGACTCGCGCACTGCTGGACATCGTCCGCGCTGACCCCGCCGTTCCGCTGCTGCTCGAGAGTGCCGACCCCACTGCGTTCTGCGCGGGCGCCGACCTGAAGGTGCCGGACCGCGAACGGGCCGAGGTCTCTGACCTGCTCTACCAGTGCTACGAGGCGATGATGGCCCGGCCTGGCCCGGTCATCGCGGTGGTCGAGGGGCCGGCTGTCGGAGGCGGCGCGCAGCTCGCGGGGGCGGCGGACCTGCGCATCGCCGGACCGCGCGGGCGGTTCCGCTGGGTCGGGCCGGCGGGCCGGAACCTGGCGGTAGGGGCCTGGCTGCTGCCGGACCTGATCGGCCGGGGTGCCGCCCTCGAGCTGACCATGACCGGCCGGTGGGTGGAGGCCGCGGAGGCGCAGCAGCTGGGACTGGTGAACCTGGTCGTGGATGAACCCGGAAAGGCCGCCGCGAAACTGGCCCGCGGGCTGCTGGCCCGGGGCACCGGTGCGGCCGGGAAGGTAAAGCTGATCACGTCGGCCGGCGGCCTGCTGGAACGGTTGCGGGCCGAGCGGGAGGCGAACCGGGCGGCGTGGGATAGTGCGTGACGGGCACGGTCCAGTCAGTCGGGTGCCGCGCTGGCATCCCGGCCGGGAAGGGCAGATGACGGCCTGGGTGGTGCCCCGTCCCGGCGCCACGGTCAGCGAGACCGAGCTGGTGGCGCACGCCGGACGTTGCTGGCCGCCTACAAGTGCCCGAAACAGGTGTTCACCCTGGCCGCGCTGCCCCGCAACCAGATGGGCAAGCTCAACCGCGCCGCCCTTACTTTCCCGATCCTCAGGGCCCGGCGAGCCATGATCGCCGACATTTCCCGCGCAACGTGCGCCCATACCCGGATAAATCACCCACCTTCACGCACCTTAGGGGAAACGTGCGCTGGGGCGAGGAGGGAGACGGGATCGAAGCGGGCGGGAACGGGGCCCGGGCGCACCGGCACCGGGGCGGGTAACCTGCAGCGCAGGAGTACGTTCGGTGAATGTCGTTATCTACAGCTAGGCCGCGTGCCTTCCGTCAAACTGATGTTTGGTATACCATCCTGCCAGCACGCCACCGGGAGAGCCTGGCCCGGGCATGCCCAGCTCCGCAGGCGCGTTAGGGGCCTAATGGGTTTTACCGCGGCAGCGTGACCGCCACGGCGTTAAGGCTGGCCTGGGCCTGCGGTCCGTACCGGCGGGCGGTGCACGGCGGAAGGGGTTGCGGTGGATCTTCAGCTCGACGGAAAAGTGGCCCTGCGTCACCGGGGCCAGCAAAGGGATCGGCCGGCAGGTCGCCGAGCATCTCGCCGCCGAGGGGCCGAGGTGGCCATTACCGCCCGGACGCCGGGGCCGCTGGAGGTGACGGCCAAGGAGATCCAGGCCGCCACCGGCGCCGGGTGCTGCCGCTGGCCGGGGACATGAGCGTCACCCCGGACGTGCCGCGCTGCGTGGCCGCCGCCGAGGACCGGCTCGGCCCGATCGACATCCTGGTCACCTGCGCGGGCAGCTCGCCCGGCGGCCTGCTGGAAGACCTGACCGAAGACCAGTGGCTGGCCAGCCTGAACCTCAAGTTCATGGGCTACGTGCGCAGCGTCCGCGCGGTCATCGGGCAGATGCGGGAACGCGGCACCGGGTCGATCGTCCTGGTCGTGGGCAACGACGGGCTCAAGCCGAGCTACTGGGAGATGACCGCCGGGGTGGCCAACGCGGCCGACATCAACTTCGCCTCGTCGGTCGCCGAGCAGTACGGGCGGTACGGGGTGCGGATCAACACGGTCAACCCGGGCCCGGTGAACACCGACCGGTGGGACGGCCTGGAAAAGGCGTTCGCCCGGGACAAGGGGGTGACCCAGCAGCGGGCGCACGAACTGGCCACCGAATCCATCCCGTTCGGCCGGATCTGCGAGCCCGCCGAGGTCGCCGCGCTGGTCACCTTCCTGGCCTCGCCGAGGGCCAGCTTCATCAACGGCGCGCACATCCCGGTGGACGGGGCCCAGCGTAAAGCGGTCATGGACCGGTAGGGACACCGGCGTGCAGCTGACCAGCGCGATCCGTATCGGCCGGCCTGCCCCGGAGGTACTCGACGCGCTGCTGGATGCCGGGACGGTGGCCGCCTGCCTGCCGGGCAGCCGCCTCATCGGCGAGGTCGCGGACAACACCTACGCCGGGGAACTGCGGCTGCGGATCGGCCCGGTGCACGCGGTCTACGCGGGCACCGTGCACCTCGACGCCGCCGACCGGGCGGCAGGCACCGCCACGCTGCGCGCGTCCGGGCGGGAGCGCAGCGGCCAGGGCAGGGCGGACGCCAGCGTGACGCTGCGGGTCGAATCCGCACGGCGCCACCACCCGGGTGCTGATCAGCGCGGACCTGATGATCCGCGGCACGGTCGCCGAGTACGCCCCGGGCGCGATCGGCGACGTGGGCCAGCGCCTGGTGGAGCAGTTCGCCGGCAACGTCGAGCAGTTGCTCGCCACCCAGGCGGGCCGCCCAGGCCGGCCGATGCCCAGCCGGCGGGGCCCGCCCCGCTGGCCCGCGCGGCCCGAAACGGGCGGCCGCCGTCGCGGCGCTGCTGCTGGCCGCCGGGACGCTGCGGCCGGCGCCTGGCCCTGGCCGTGTGGCGCCGCCGCCACCCGGACGTCCCCAACACCCCGATACCCCCGGTATTCCTCGCCTGAAGGGGCTCGCCATGGCTGACAGACGACCGCTCAGTGCTCCGCCGCGGAACTGAACCGCTGCAGATCGAGGCGAACGGGATCAACGTGATCTCCGATGCCGAGCGCAAGGGCCATCCGCGCGACCTGTTCTGGCCCTGGTTCGCGGCCAACGTGTCGGTCCTCGGCCTGGGCTACGGCGCGTTCGTGCTCGGCTTCGGCGTCTCGTTCTGGCAGGCGGTCGCGCTCGGGCTGATCGGCATCATCGTCTCGTTCCTGCTCTGCGGGTTCATCGCGGTGGCCGGCAAGCGCGGCTCGGCGCCGACCATGGTGCTCGGCCGGGCGGCGTTCGGGGTCCGCGGCAACAAGCTGCCCGTCGCTCATCTCCTGGCTGCTCACGGTGGGCTGGGAGACCGTGCTGATCATCCTGGCCACGCTGGCCACGGCGACCGTGTTCGAGCGGCTGGGCTGGGGCGGCGGCACCGTGGTCAAGGTCATCGCGCTGATCGTGGTCAGCGCGCTGACCGTGGTCGGCGGGGTGATGGGCTTCGACCTGATCATGCGGATGCAGTCGGTGATCACCTGGGTCACCGCCGTCCTCACCGTGGTGTTCATCGCGCTGGTCGCCGACAAGATCCACTGGCACACGGTGTCGGCGATCCCGGCCGGGCTCGCCGCAGAAGTTCATCGGCGCCCTGGTGTTCGTGATGACCGGGTTCGGGCTGGGCTGGGTCAACGCGGCCGCCGACTACTCGCGCTACCTGCCGCGGCGGTCCTCGAGCCGGGGCGTGATCGGCTGGACCACGTTCGGGTCCTCCGTCGCGCCGATCTTCCTGCTGGTCTTCGGCCTGCTGCTGGCCGGCTCCTCGGCCAAGCTGAGCAGCGCGATCGGCGCCGACCCGATCGGGGCGCTGACCACCCTGCTGCCCACCTGGTTCCTGGTCCCGTTCGCCATCGTCGCGGTGCTCGGCCTGGTCGGCGGGTCGGTGCTGGACATCTACTCGTCCGGGCTGGCCCTGCTCACCCTCGGGCCTGCGCATCCCGCGCTACGCCGCCGCGCTGATCGACGGCACGGTGATGGTGCTCGGCACGATCTACGTGGTGTTCGTGGCGCACAACTTCCTCGGCCAGTTCGAGGGCTTCCTGATCACGCTGGGCGTGCCGATCGCCGCCTGGTGCGGCATCATGCTGGCCGACATCATGCTGCGCCGCAAGGACTACTCCGAGCCGGAGCTGTATGACCCGCGGGGCCGCTACGGCGACATCCGGCTGGCCCCGCTGGCCATCATCGTGATCGGCACCGTGGTCGGCTGGGGCCTGGTCACCAACACCTACGCCAGCTGGCTGACCTGGCAGGGCTACCTGCTCGGCCCGCTCGGGCTGGGCGGCAAGACCGGCGCCTGGGCGTTCGCCAACCTGGGCGTGCTGGTCGCGCTGGTGTTCGGCTTCGTCGCCGGCCTGGGCGCTCGACGTCGCGCCGGTCCGGGCCCAGGAGTCCCGGCCCGTGCTGCGCCCCGGCCGCGGCCACGGGCACGTCGTGAGCAACCCCGCGGGCTGCCTGGCGGTCATCGACATGCAGCGGGTGTTCGCCGAGCCGGGCAGCGCCTGGCTGGCCCCGCGGTTCGGCGAGATCGTCGGGCCGGTCCGCGACCTGGTGGCGGCGTTCCGGCCCGGACGTGGTGTTCACCCGGTTCATCGCGCCCGCCGAGCCCGGCGGGGGCGTGGCGGCACTACTACGAGGCGTGGCCGTTCGCGCTGCAGCCGCCGGACGCGCGGATCTACCAGCTGGTGGACGAGTTCGCCGCCGGGCGCCGGGCCGACCCTGGACGCGACCACGTTCAGCAAGTGGGGCCCGGAACTGGCCGGCCGGGTCGGCCCGGCGAACGGCTGGTGCTGGCCGGGGTGTCCACCGACTGCTGCGTGCTGTCCACCGCGCTGGCCGCGGCCGACGCGGGGGTCGCGGTCCAGGTCGTCGCCGACGCGTGCGCGGGAGTGGCCGACGACAGCCACCGCAAGGCGCTGGACATCCTGCGGCTCTACGCGCCGCTGGTCGAGGTGGTCAGCCTGGCTGACGTCCTGGGCGGATGACCCAGGGCCAGGCTCCGCGCGGACGGCGACCGCCAGGACCGGGCGGCCGGCGCGCTGTACGGGCTGGCCATCGGCGACGCGCTCGGCATGCCGACCGAGTCGCTGCCCCGGCCGGAGATCGTGGCCAGGTACGGGCCGCTGCTGGAGCGGGTTCCAGCCGGGCGCCGCCGGACCAGCCGCTGGCCCCCGGGCTGCCCGCCGGCACGGTCACCGACGACACCGAGCAGGCGCTGCTGCTGGCCGGGCTGCTGATCGAGGGCGGCGGCCGGATCGACGCGGCCGAGTTCGCCCGGCGCTGCTCGCCTGGGAGGAGTCGATGCGGGCCCGCGGCTCGCTGAGCCTGCTCGGCCCGTCCACCAAGCGGGCCCTGGCCGCGCTGCTGGCCGGGACGCACCTCGCCGAGACCGGCCGGTAGCGGCACCACCAACGGCGCGGCCATGCGGATCGCCCCGGTCGGCGTGGCCACCCCGTCCGGTGATCTGGACCTGCTGGTGGAGCGGGTGGTCGAGGCCAGCCGGGTGACGCACAACACCGGGGTGGCGCTGGCCGGGGCGGCGGCGGTCGCCGCGGCGGTCAGCGCGGGCGTGGCGGGCGCGGCGGTGCCGGAAGCGATCGAGGCCGCGGTCGACCGCGGCCGGCGCGGGCCGCGCGGCGCGGGCACTGGGTGGCCGCCGCCGACGTGGCGGCGCGGATCAGCTGGGCCGCCGGGCTGACCGCCGGGCGCCCCGCGGACGAGGTGCTGGACGCCGTGTACACGCTGGTCGGCACCAGCCTGGCCACCCAGGAGTCGGTGCCCGCCGCGTTCGCCATGCTGGCCGCCGCCCCGGACGATCCCTGGCTGGCCTGCCGGCTGGCCGCGTCGGTGGGCGGGGACTGCGACACGATCGCGGCGATGGCCGGCGCGATCGGCGGGGCCTGCCACGGGGTGGCGGCCTTCCCGGAGCAGGCCCGGGCCACGGTCAGCGCGGTCAACGGGCTGCACCTGGACGAGGTGGCGGCCGGGCTGCTCGCGGTCCGGGCCCGTGGTCGGCCAGCCCGTGGTCAGCTCGGCGTAGCCAGCCCATGACGATCCAGCGGCTGCTGCACCTCGGCAACGTCGTCGTGGACATCGTGCTGGACGTGCCGGCGCTGCCGCAGCGCGGCGGCGACGTGCTGGCCAGCGGGACCCAGCTGACCCCGGGCGGCGGGTTCAACGTGATGGCCGCGGCGGCCCGGCAGGGCCTGCCCGTGGCCTACGCGGGGGCGCATGGCAGCGGGCCGTTCGCCGACCTGGCCCGGGCCGGGCTGGCCGCGGAGGGCATCGAGGTGCTCCAGCCGGCCAGGCCGGACACCGACACCGGCTTCGTGGTCACCATGGTGGACGACGCGGGCGAGCGGACGTTCGTGACCAGCCGCGGGGCCGAGGCCACGCTGACCGCGGCCGACCTGGCGGGCGTGCTCGCCCGGCCCGGCGACGCGGTCTACCTGTCCGGGTACGGGCTGGTGCACCCCAGCAACCGCGGCGCGCTGCTCGGCTGGCTGGACCGGCTGCCGGAAGCGGTCACGGTGGTGTTCGATCCCGGCCCGCTGGTCACGTCGATCCCGCCGGACGCGCTGGACCGGGTGCTCCGCCGGGCGGACTGGCTGACCTGCAACGCCCGCGAGGCGCTGCTGCTGACCGGCGAGGCCGGCCCCGCCGATGCGCTGCGCGCGCTGGCGGATCGCGCCGCCCGTCACGGCCGCCCCGGGCGGGCGTGCTGGTCCGCACCGGACCGGACGGCTGCCTGCTGGCTCTTTCCGCAACGAACACCGTCGCGGTGCCCGGCTTCCAGGTCACCGAACTCGACTCCAACGGGGCGGGCGATACGCACACCGGAGCCTTCATCGCCGCCCTGGCCACGGGGGCGGACGCCCGGCAGGCCGCCCGGCACGCCAATGCCGCGGCCGCGTTCTCGGTGACCAGGCGTGGGCCGGCCACCGCCCCTACCGCGACCGAACTGGCGCAGTTCCTTTCTGCGGTGTCATGAACGCGGGGCGATGAACACTTTCTCTGCGGTGGTGTAAGAACACGCCAATCGTGGAATAGACCTTCCCGTAATTGATCAATTACGGGGGGAGATCAATGCCTGTGCAAACCCAGGCACGTAAGGCCGTTAGCCGCAAATCGGCGGCGACCACGCGCACCGGAGCGATTCCCAGCAGTGTGGCCAAGAATTCCGCCAGCAATCAGAAAACCAGGACCAACGCGAAGGCAACAGCCGCCCAGCCAATGCGCGGCGCGGCCACGGGAGCGAGAAGCATGCGGACCACAGGAGCCGCCGCGAGGACCGTATCCTCCGCGGCCGTGAAGGTCGCCTCGTCGGCGACCCAGATGGCGGCGGCGGCCACCAAGGCCACCTCGTCGGCCAAGACGATGTCCACCGCCATGCAGGCGATGAACACCGCGACCAAGACGATGTCCACCGCCATGCAGGCCATGAACATCGCGACCAAGGCCATGTCGTCCGCGGCCAAGGCACTGACCGGCGCCGCGATGACGGTCTCGGCCGCGCCCGCCGCCACGGGCGGGCACGGAGAAGCCAGGACGGCGGCGAAGCCCAGGTCAGCGGCGAAGCCGCGGACGGCCGCGAAGCCGCGGACGGGGCGAAGCCGGACGGCCGTGAAGCCGCGGACGGCAGCGAAGCCCAGGTCAGCGGCCAAGCCAAAGGCCACCGCGAAGCCGAGCAGCACCGGAGGCCGGACGGCGCGAAGTCCCGGACGGCGGCGAAGCCGAAAACCACGGCGAAGTCCCGCACGGCAGTGAGGTCTACGACCGCGGCTAAGCCGCGGACGGCGGCCAGGGCCCGGACCACGGCGCGGATGTCCACGGCCGCGGCGACCCGGGGCAGCGCCCAGCGGTCAGCGACCGGCCAGCCGGAGCACCGCCAGCCGGGCGGCCGCGACCCGGGCGAGCGCCACCCGGACGGCCGCGAGCCGGACGGCCGCGAGCCGGACGGCCGCGAGCCGGACGGTGGGCGAAGCCGAAGGCGACCGCGCGGCCCAGGACGGCCGCGTCAGCCCGGTCCGCCGCGAAGCCGAGGACGGCCGCATCAGCCCGGCCCGCCACGAAGCTGAAGACGGCGGATCGCCCCGGCACCAGAAGGCGACGACCATCGGCCTCAGCAAAGGCGGCGGCCATGACGAAGTCAAAGATGGCCAAGCCCAAGATGGCGGCTAAGCCCAAAATGACCGCCAAGCCCCAAATAACCGCCAAGCCAAAACCGCCGCGGCGGCGAAGGCGCGCACGACGATGAAGCCGACGACCACGGCGCGGCCAGGCTTGGGCGCAAAGCCAGGATTGGCCAAGAAGGCGGGCGCTCCCGAAGCCGGGCTTGCCCCGGCCCGCTATCTCACGTCCCGCCATGGCCCGTCCGGGGATCCCGGCCGCCGGTCCGGGGGACTCCCGAGCCGGGAACGGCACGCCTGCCGTAGCGGGTAGCGACCACTACCGCGACATACTGGCCGGTCTCATGCGCTGACCCGGCCGTGTTGCGGCGGACCAGCCGTAATAATGAGGCGGCCCGCCCCGGGTAAATGAGGCGGCCAGCCGTAGTAATAGTGAGCCCAGCAGCAGGCCGGCCGGGTGCGGTGCCTCCAGAGGCATCGCGGAGACCCGGCCACGCCGGCCGCTCGGCTGTCTCGGCCCGGTGCCAGTCCCTGGCTCCTGCTTCGCGGCGCGGTGGATCCCGCTCCTGGAGCGGTCCGGGCCGCTGTACCTCCCCGGTGGAGGGCGGGGGAGGGCGTATGGAGATACCGAAGGCGTCGGACGCAGACAAAGAGTTTTTCCGGTCGGTGCTCCGGACGATCCGGGGATCGAGATCGAGCCGATGTTCGGCAACCTCGGTGCGTTCGTGCACGGGAACATGTTCGCCGGATTGTTCGGGCCCGACGTGGGCGTCCGACTCGATGACGCCTGGCGGGAGGAACTGGCAGCGGTCGCGGGCAGTGGCCCGTTCGGCCGGCCGGGCGGCCGATGGGGGGCTACCTGAGCCTGCCCCGGGTCTGGCGGGCCACCCCGGATGTCGCCGCAGGCTGGGTCGAGCGGGCGCACGGGTACGTGGCAGCGCTGCCGCCGAAGCAGAAGAAATCTAAGCCGGGCTAAGTCCGGGCCGGGTAGCCGGCGTCGGCCAGCCCGGCTCGCCGTTTACAGCGGGCGGCCGTCCAGGGGCCTGCCTGCCCGGTTGATCCAGAAGGTGAGCTGGATGAGCAGCCCGGACAGGGCCCAGGCCGCGACCACGTCGGTGAACCAGTGGTAGTCGCACCACACGAGCGCGGCCCCGACGCCCAGCCAGAGCAGGGCCAGGGCGGCCAGGGCCAGGTGCCGGGTCCGGGCCGGCCGGCCAGCCACCAGCATCAGCACGGCCAGCGAGAAGCAGATGCACGCGGTGCTGGTGTGCCCGGACGGGAAGACACCCAGCTGGCCGGGGAGGACCGCGGGGAGCCCCGGTCCGGGCGGGCCAATAATGATCTTCGCGGGAATGACCGTACCCAGCAGCAGCCCGACGCCGGTCAGGGCGATGAGCAGCGGGCGCAGCGTGTGCCGCCGGATGGCCAGGGCCACCGCGACCGCCGCGAGTACCGGCACGGCCACGGTGTACATGCCCAGGTCGGTGAGCAGTTGCGCGGGGCGGTGCGGGGTGTCGCTCAGCCAGCGCCACGCAGGCGAATCCGCCCGGGCCAGCACGATCGCGCGGATCCGCTCGTCCAGGCCGGTCAGCGGGCCGTGCACCAGCACGTTGATGGTCAGGACGGCCAGGACCAGGAGCAGGCCGCCGGAGATCAGCCGGGAGTACGGCCTGGTCGCCAGACGGCGCGGCGGGGCGGGTGCCTCACCCACCACCTCCGCGCTGACCTGGTCCGCGCTGGCCTCGTCCACTCATCGTGAGGGTACCCGGCGGATCCGGCTAGTGACCGGGTCCGGACTGCGGCCCGGTCTGCCGGCCCGGTCAGCGACGCTGCTCAGCGGGTCCACGGGGGAGTGAACCAGGATCCGTCCGGGAGGACGCCGGCGAACCCGACCGTCGTAGTGACCCACGCGGTGGCCGGGCCGTCGGTCTGGTTGCTGGCCCCGAACTGGGCGCCGGCGGGGACCAGGACCACATCTCCCGCCGCGGCGTCCGCGGCCTCTCCGTCCACGGTGACCCGGAGCGTCCCGCTGAGCACGTAGAGCACCTCCTCCCGGGACACGTGATGGGGCACGCCGTCGGTGCGGCCGGGAATCTCGATGCGCCAGGCGCATAGTTCCCGGCTGCCACGCGCGGGGCTGGCGTAGGACGTGAAGCTGGTGCCGTGCATCTGGTGCACGACGGACTGGGCGGCGCGGATGACCGGCAGGTGGTGCTCCTCGGCAGAATGTAGGCAAGTAGCTTGCTTATATGTTCAAGCTACTTGCCTACATCTGTCAAGCTGGGAGCATGCAGCAGCATGACCCTGAGGCGCTGGCCGTCGGGCTCTTGTCGGTGAGCCGGGCCCTGGTGGACGGCATCTCGGCCGGGGTGCAGGCCCGCGGTTTCGGCGACGTGCGTCCCGCGCACGGCTTCGCGTTCACCCGGCTCGCCCCGGACGGGGCGACCATCACCGAGCTGGCCGAGCATCTCGACGTCACCCGGCAGGCCGCGGCCCAGCTGGTGGACGAGCTCGTCGCCAAGGGCTACGTGCAGCGCGGCCGCCACCCGGACGACGCCCGGGCCCGGCTGATCACGCTGACCAGCAAGGGCTGGGCCTGCACCCGGGCCGCCGAGGCGGCGATGGCGGACACCGTGCGCCCGTGGGCGGACGTTCTCGGCGAGCAGCGGCTGCGGGCGCTCCAGGACGACCTGCTCCGCATCGCGCCGCACGGCCCCCTCCGGCCCACCTGGTAATCATTCGCCGTAGCCGCGGACGAGGAGATGCTGATCCGCCGCTGTCCCCGGTGAGCTGAGCGATCCTCGCGGGGGTGCCGCCCAGCGGCTGGGTGCGGGGCATGGTCTAGCCTGATCCGGCGCTATGCCCGCCGCCGTGATCATCATCAATCCGCACCCGGATCCGGGACCAGCGCCGGTTCCGGCGTGAGTGCTGCCGGGCGGCGCGGGCGGCGGGCTGGGCACCCTCGTTCGCCGTGACCAGCCACGAGGACCGGGGCGTCGGGCTGGCGCGCGGCGCGGTCGCGGGCGGGGCCCGCCTGGTCGTGGCGGCAGGCGGCGACGGTACCGTCCGGGCCTGCGCGCACGCTCTGGCCGGCACCGGGGTGCCGCTGGCCATTGTGCCGCGCGGTACGGCCAACCTGGCTGCCCGGGCGCTGCGGATACCGGCGCGGCTGGACGCTGCCCTCGCGACCGGGTTCGGCGGCCAGGACCGTCAGGTCGATCTGGCCGAGGCCGACGGGATGCCGTTCGCCGCCATGGCCGGCATCGGGCTCGACGCCGCGGTCGTGGACAGCACGCCCGACCTGCTCAAACGGCGCCTCGGCTGGACTGGCGTACGCGGCCGGCGGGGTGATCCGGCTGGCCGGGCACCGGCGCACGTTCACCGTGCAGCTGGATGATGGGCCGCCGCTGATCCGGCTGGCCAGGTCGGTGGTGGTGGGCAACGTCGGGCTGCTGCCGGGCGGCTTCGCGCTGCTGCCGGACGCCCGGCTGGACGACGACGTGCTCGACGTGGGGATCCTCGCCCCCGCGAGCCCGGTCGGCTGGTGCGTGGTCGCCCAGCGGGTGCTCACTGGCAGCCGCCGTGACGGCCGGAACCTGGAACGGTACCGGGCCCGCCGGGTCGAGATCCAGGCCGACGCCGAGCTGCCGCGGGAGGTCGATGGGGAGGTCATCAGCCCGGGCCGGTCGCTCACCGTCACGCTGCGCCCGGGCGCGCTGGTGGTCAGGGTGCCGGGTGAGTTAGAGATCGTCTAGCCGGGGAACTGCGGGGGGAGCATGCCGAAGGCCGGTGCCCCTGCCCCCGGAGGTGGATGACGTGGAGATCAAGATGGTGCTGTTCCTGCCCCGCGACGCCGCGAGCGTGCCGGTCAGCCGTCAGGTCCTCGACGGCTGCCTGGAGACCCTCGGCGTGACCGCGGACACCCGGACCGACATCGCCCTGGCCCTCGGCGAGGCCTGCGCCAACGTCGTCCTGCACGCCGGGCCGGGGATGGAGTACGAGGTGCTGGCCACGGCCCGGGACGGGCGGTGCGTCATCGAGGTGGTGAACAACGGGCGAGCGGGGCGCGGTGCCCGCGGCCGCGCGCCGGGGCCGCCCTCGGCGGAGCCGGTGCCCGGTGACCGCCGAGCACGGCCGCGGCCTGAAGATCATCGATGCGGTGGTCGACAATCTGCGAGCTGACCGGCGACGGCCGTGACGGGACCACGGTGCACTTCGAGAAGAACCTGAGCTGGCTGCCGGGCGCGGCCGGCGAGCATCTGTTCAGCGCGCGCCCGCCTAGCGGTGGCCCCATCGGCCGCGGTGGACCAGCTCGTCCAGGCTCCGGCGCTTGATCACCTTGCCGGAGCCGCCCTTGTCGGCCGCGGGATCCGGATGACCGATGGCCACCGCGCCGATCGGCAGGTAGTTACCGGGCACTCCGTAGAGCTCGCGGAACTCGCCGATCTGGTCCGGGGGAATGCCGAAGAACAGCGCGCCGAGGCCCTCGTCAACCGCGGCAAGCAGCATGAGCAGCGCAGTAAAACCGGTGTCGATATCCCAGTAAGGCACCGGCCAGTGGGCCTCGTCGCGGTCCGTCCAGCCCTTGTCCTGGCGCGCGTAACGGTCGAGGTAGATGTCCTTGCACGACAGCGGCACAACTACCAGCGGCGCGCGGGTGACCAGCTCGAAGGACGATCCGGCGTTGTCCTCATCACCGTGGTAGCGCGACAGCAGCTCCCAGAACGGGCCCAGCTGCTCCGGGCCCTGCAAGGTCATCAGCGCGTAGCCCTGGCTGAACCCCGCGGACGGCGCCTTGTTCGCGGTGGCCAGGATCCGCTCAACGGACTCCTCGGCGACGGGCTCGTCTGTGTAGGCGCGCACCATCCGCCGGCGCCGGATCACATCCTGGAATTCCATGCCAGCCACCTTAGGCGCCCGCTGGCGGCATCCAGGCGGGCCCGGCTAGCTTGGGCTGGCTTCCTTGAGGACGGCCAGGATGTTCCCGGCCGGGTCCCGGAACCAGGCGATGTCTGGCCCGTAGCCGCGGCTGATTCCCTTGCCGTCCTGGGCCAGCGCCGTCGTAGCGCTCGAACGTCACGCCCCGGGCGGTCAGCTCGTCCACGGCGGAGTCGATGTCGTCAACCGGGAAGTTGAGGATCGTGTAGTCCGCCGGGACGTGACCGGGCTTGGGGTAGACGAGCGTGTCCCGGCCGCCCGCCAGGTGCAGGGTCATCAGGCCGTTCTGCTCCGAGGTGGCGATGCCGAGTACCTCGCCGTAGAACTTCTGTGCCGCCTGCAGGTCACCCACGGCGAAGCCGCTGAAGGCCCTGGTGTTCGCGAACATGGTCATGCCGGTCCTTTCGCCGGGTTACCCGCCCGGGCTTTCGTGCCGGTGTGCCGTCCACGCCGGTTCCCCTGGTTTAGACGATCCCGCCGGGCCGGACTCACCGCTGCACGCCCCCGGCCGCAGGCCGCTGAGCTGGTGCATGGCCCGGGGGAGCGACACGCCGGGCGCTTGCTGGTAACGGTCGCCGGGCGGAGGGTCCGGCCCGGTACCGTTTGACGCGGAGCGCACCGGGTAGCGCGTGATCAAGATGGGATTCCGGCTGTGGTGACGCCGCCCTCGAACACGCGGGCGTGGTCGCGCCACACCGAGCAGAGGAGCTTGCCGTCCCGGACGAGAATAGGGGTCACCGGGCGCCGTGGCCGTACACCGCCGCGGACCGCCCGCGGGAGACCCTGCCGCAGCGTAAAAGAGGGGCCAGCGATATCGCACGGCCTGAGTCAGCTAGCCGCAGGGCCGGCTCCCGGATGACCGGCCCCTGCAGTTCACTCTCCTCGATTATGTGCGCCTGGAAGAACCACAGCTGGCGGGCGAGAGCGGATTTCCCGCCGCCCCCGGAGGTTCTCGACCGCGTGCTGGACGGGCTCAGGAAGCTCAGCTAGCCAGGAGCGCCAGGGCGGCCGCACTGCGCTGCGAGTGACCACGCACGGCATCGCGGCGCCTAGACTGCCGTGCCGTGCCCCGCCGCCCTCATGGACCGTTCCGTGACATGCCCGTTGAGGTGGCTATTCTCACGGCGGTCTCCTTCACGGTCGCGCTCGGGTTCGGGATCGTCGCCCCGGACATCCCGGCGTTCGCCAGTCACTTTGGGGTGAGCACCGCCTCAGCCACCGGCGTAGTCAGTGCGTTCGCCCTGCTGAGGGTGGCAGGGGCCCTGCCCGCCGGACGCCTGGTGGACCGGTTCGGCGAGCGCAGGGTGATGGCCATCGGTATCTCTGTGGTCGCGGCCAGCAGCGTGCTCGCCGGGTTGTCGGGATCGTTCGTGCAGCTCATCATCCTGCGCGGGATCGGCGGCCTGGGCTCGGCGATGTTCAGCGTCAGCGCCCAGACCCTGCTGCTGATCAGCGTGCCCGACGACCAGCGGGGCCGGGCCAGCGGCCTGTACTCGGGCGGGTTCCTGATCGGCGGAATCAGTGGCCCCGCGGTCGGCGGGCTCCTCGCCGCCTGGTCCCTGCGCGCGCCATTCCCATCTACGGCGGCCATACTCATCGTGCAGGCGGTGATCGCCGCAGCGGTGTTGCGCGACCCGCCCCGGCGGGTCCCCAGCGATGCCCGTCCGCCGCGGCGGTTCGCCGGGATGGCCCGCGCGCTGCGCAGCCGGGCCCCCGCGCCGCGGCCACGGCCAACCTGGCCGATGGTTTCGCCACCGTCGGTGTCCGCAGCGCCATCGTGCCGCTGTATGTCCGCGACGTCTTGCACCGATCGGCGGTATGGACGGGCATCGGGTTCCTGACCGTCGCCGTGCTGAATGCCGTGGCGCTCCTGCAGGGCCGGATGGGCTGCCGACCGGCTCGGCAGGCGGCCAGTCATCGTCACCGGCTGCAGCGTGTCGGCCGCTGGCCTGGTCGCGCTGAGCCTC
>CAVUKT010000027.1:0-121574 GCA_963742055.1 uncultured Actinomycetes bacterium
CACCCGGGCGCTGCGCGAGGCGGCGGCCGGCTGGCTGGCCCGCGGCCACGGGGTGATGGTCGAGCCGGACGCGGTGCTGCCACTGCTCGGCACGAAGGAGTTCATCGCCTCGCTGCCGGGCCTGCTCGGCGCCGTGCCCGGCGACGTGGTCATCTACCCGGAACTGGCCTACCCGACCTACGACATCGGAGCCCGCCTCGCGGGCGCCCGCGGGCTGGCTTCGGACGGCCTCACCGCCCTGGGCCCGGAAGGCGCCCGGCTGGTCTGGGTGAACTCGCCCGCCAACCCGACCGGGCGCGTGCTGCCCGCGGAACACCTGGCCAAGATGGTGCGCTGGGCGCGCGAGCGCGGCGCGGTGCTCGCCTCCGACGAGTGTTACCTCGGCCTCGGCTGGGACACCGAGCCCGTGTCCGTGCTGCACCCCGCGGTGTGCGGCGGGTCGTTCGACGGCCTGCTTGCGGTCCATTCGGTGTCCAAGCGGTCCAACCTGGCCGGCTACCGGGCGGGCTTCGTCACCGGTGACCCCGCGCTCGTCGCGCAGCTGCTGGAGATCCGTAAGCACGCCGGGATGATGATGCCTACCCCGGTCCAGGCGGCGCTGACCGCGGCGCTCGCGACGACGCTCACGCGGAGCGCCAGCGCTCGGTGTACGCGGCCCGGCGCGACCAGCTGCGGACCGCCCTGGAGAAGGCCGGCTGGGCCATCACCCACTCCGAGGCGGGCCTGTACCTGTGGGCCTCCCGCCCGGGATATGACTGCTGGGCGTCCGTGCAACTGCTCGCGGGCGCGGGCATCCTGGTGGCTCCCGGCGAGTTCTACGGCCCGGCCGGGCGCAGCACATCCGGGTGGCCCTCACCGCCACCGACGAGCGGGTGGCCGCGGCCGCCCGCCGCCTGGCTACTCTCTCCTGAAGCCGCCCCGCTGTCCCTAGCCTCGCACCCGGCCCACCCGCCAGGCGCCTCCCAGCCGGCCGGCGCCCCGCCGCTACCCGCCCGGCCGGTTCCCGGCGGGCCATGACTGTCGTACCCGCTGGCATGGTTGCCGGCTTAGGAAGGAGGGGACCATGACGTCGTGACAGCCCAGCGAGTCGAGCTCCTGGCGAGCCCGGCCCCAGGTGGGCGCTACCGAGGCGGCTCCTGTACACGCTCCTGCGCAGACATGCCCCCCCGATCCTGCGGGTTACTGGTGCTCCGTTCGCGGTGCGCCCGGATAAGTTCAACGAGGTACAGCCCGACGTCCTGGTGGCCCGGTATACCGACCTCACCGAGGACGACCTGCCCCGGGCCCCGGTACTGGCCGTCGAGGTCATCTCACCTACCAGCCGGCTCCGCGACGCCCACCTGAAGAGGGCGGTCTACGCCCGGCTTGGCGCTCCCTCGTTCTGGCTGATCGACCCGGTCCGCGACAAGCCGACGCTGATGGTGTTCGAGCTGGCCGGCGGGGCCTACCGGGAAGTGGCCTGCGTGGCGGGCGACGAGCCGTGGACGGCCACGCAGCCGTTCCCGGTCCGGATCGTCCCGGCCGACCTGGTCCGCGGCCTGCGGCCGTAGGCGCCGCTGGTCTGCGCCCCGGGCGCAACCGGCCGCACCCTGGACGGCGTCACCCGCCGGTGGCCCCGGTACCGCCGGAGCCGCCCGGGGCCCTCATAGGCTGTCGGTGTGCTCCGCCTCTATGACACCCGGACCAGGCAGGTCGAGACGATCGAGCCCGCCCGCCGGGGCCGACTCAGCGTCTACAGCTGCGGGCCCACGGTGTACCGTCCCGCGCACGTCGGCAACCTGCGCTCCTACCTGCTGGCCGACCTGATCCGCCGCATCGCCGAGCGGCACCGGCTGCTGGTCACGAGCTGCCAGAACATCACCGACGTGGGGCACCTCGCAGACGACAGCGAGATCGATCCCGGGGGTGAGGACAAGGTCCTGGCCCAGGCCCGGGCCGAGGGGAAGAGCCGCCCTGGACGTCGCCCGGCACTACGAGAAGGTGTTCCACGCGGACTGCGCCGCGCTGAACATCCACCCGGCCGACTCCTTCCCGCGGGCCTCGGAGTGCATCGGCATGATGATCGACCTGATCGCCCGCCTGATCAACATGGGTCACGCGTACCCGGTCCCCAGCGGCTCGGTGTATTTCGATGTCCGGTCCTTCCCCAGTTACGGCGAGCTGTCCGGCAACCGGCTCACCGACCTGCGGCCCGGCCACCGCAGCGGGGCCCGTACTGGCCAGCAGAGCGTGGACCCGGACAAGCGCTTCCACGCGGACTGGGCCCTCTGGAAGGCCGCGCCCGCGGACCGGGAACTCACCTATGCCGCGCCCTGGGGTACCGGCTTCCCGGGCTGGCACACCGAGTGCTCCGCGATGTCCCTGCACTACCTGGGCGAGACCATCGACATCCACACCGGCGGGATCGACCTGCGCTTCCCGCACCACGAGGACGAGCGGGCCCAGTCCAACTCGGTCACCGGCCACGAAGTCGTCCAGCACTGGGTCCACGGCGAGCACCTGCTGTTCGAGGGCCGCAAGATGGCCAAGTCCACCGGGAATGTGGTGCTGCTGGCCGATCTCACCGCCCGCGGGCTGGACCCGCTCGCACTCCGGCTCGCGTTCCTGGAGCACCGCTACCGGCAGCAGCTGAACCTGACCTGGGCGGTACTGGAGGCCGCGGACCGGACCCTGCGGCGCTGGCGGGAGCGGGTGGCGGAGTGGGCGCGCTCGCCGAGCAAGCCCATGTGCGCGGAGTACGTCAGCGACTTCGCCGCGGCCTTCGACGACGACCTGGACACCCCGGCGGCGCTGCGGGTCCTGCGGAACCTGGAGAAGGACGGCGAGATCCCGCCCGGGGCCAAGTTCGAGACGTTCGCCCACGCTGATCACCTGCTCGGCCTGGACCTGGCGCGGGACATCGGGCGGGAGCCCGCGCCGCGGCCGCTCCCTGACCCGCGGCGGAACTGCTGGAGGCGCGTGCCGCCGCCCGCGCCGCGGCCGACTGGCCTACGGCGGACCAGCTCCGCGACCAGCTCGCCGCGCTCGGCGTCACGGTGACCGACACGCCAGCCGGCCAGACCTGGATCGTGCGCACGCGCTGAGCCGTCCTCATTTACCTGCGTCTACGGCGCCCGCAGCACCGGCCGGCCCCCGGGATTCCCGTCCGGCCGGGCAGCTGAATGTTACAGCGATGTAAAACGGCGCTCATTCATGTTAACGCGCAACGATTACCCGGCCTTCTCTCAGACTTCGCAACGAATCATCACCTACTCGCAGCTCTTGCGCACTTATTCACCGCGACGCAGACCATACGCTTAAGCAGCAGATCCAAAGGCCGCCGAGAGGAGGATCGATGACCGAGACGCTTCCCACCGCCCCCACCGCCCCGGCCGCAGCCCTGGTATCCGGGCTGCCCCGGCTCCGGACCTACCTGATGTGCCCGCCAGATCACTTCACGGTGCAGTACTCCATCAACCCCTGGATGGCTAGCGGGGAGCCCGTCGATACCGCGCGGGCCGTGCTCCAGTGGCAGCTGCTGCGGGACACCTACCGCTCGCTCGGCCACACGGTCCAGCTCATCGATCCCCGGCCCGGCCTGCCGGACATGGTCTTCGCGGCCAACGGCGCCACGGTGATCGGCGGCACCGTGCTGGGCGCCCGCTTCCGGCATCCGGAGCGCGCCGCGGAAGGGCCCGCCTACCTGGACTGGTTCCGTGAGCGCGGCTTCCCCGTGGTGCACGAGCCCCAGCGCATCAACGAGGGGGAGGGAGACATCGTGCACGCGGGCCGGGTGATCCTGGCCGGGCACGGCTTCCGCACCGACCCCGACATGCGGCACGACCTCGAGCAGCTGTTCGGGCTGCCCGTCGTCAGCCTCCGCCTGGTGGATCCCCGGTTCTACCACCTGGATACGGCCCTGTGCGTACTCGACGCCGAGCACCGCCGCCTACTACCCGGCCGCGTTCGACGCCGCCGGCCGGGCCGCCCTCGCCGCCTGCTTCGCCGAGCTCATCGAAGCCACTGACGAGGACGCCGCGGTACTCGGGCTGAACGCGGTCAGCGACGGGCAGCACGTGGTCCTGCCGGCCCAGGCGATGGCGCTGGCCACCCAGCTCGCGGCGCGCGGCTTCGAGCCGGTGCCGGTGGACATGTCCGAATTCCGCAAAGCCGGGGGCGGCCCCAAGTGCTGCACACTGGAACTCCGGCCATGAGAGGGGGAAGTACCGTGACCGAGACCACCGAAGACCTGCGCGCCCTGTCGCAGGCGCACAGCGCCCACAACTATCACCCGCTGCCCATCGTGATCGCCGAGGCCGAGGGCGCCTGGGTCACCGATGCGGAGGGGCGCCGCTACCTCGACATGCTGGCGGCGTACTCCGCGCTCAACTTCGGCCACCGCCACCCCGCCCTGATCGCGGCCGCGCAGCGGCAGCTGGACCGGGTCACGCTGGTCAGCCGGGCCTTCGACCACGACCAGTTCGGCCTGTTCTGCGCCGAGCTCGCGGACCTGGCCGGCATGGAGATGGTGCTGCCGATGAACACCGGCGCGGAGGCGGTGGAAACGGCGATCAAGACCGCACGCAAGTGGGGTTACGAGGTCAAGGGCGTGCCCGCCGACGAAGCGGTCATCGTGGCGTTCGACGGCAACTTCCACGGCCGGACCACGACGATCGTCAGCTTCTCCACCGACCCGGACGCGCGGGCCTCGTTCGGGCCGTACACCCCCGGGTTCCGTGTCGTGCCCTACGGGGACGCCGACGCACTGGCCGCCGCCATGGACCCCAACGTGGTCGGCGTCCTGATCGAGCCGATCCAGGGTGAGGCCGGCGTGGTGGTGCCGCCGCCGGGCTACCTGGCCGCCGTCCGGGAACTGTGCACGGCGCACGGGGCCCTGATGATCGCCGATGAGATCCAGTCCGGGCTCGGCCGGACCGGCGCCACCTTCGCCTGCGAGCACGAGGGGGTGCGGCCCGACATGTACCTGCTCGGCAAGGCGCTCGGCGGCGGGATCGTGCCGGTCTCCGCGGTCGTGTCGTCCCGGGCGGTGCTCGGCGTCTTCCAGCCCGGGCAGCACGGCTCGACCTTCGGCGGGAACCCGCTGGCCTGCGCCGTAGGGCGTGAGGTGATCGCGCTGCTGGCCACCGGCGAGTACCAGGAACGGTCCGCGAAACTGGGCACCCACCTGCACGACCGGCTGTCCGCCCTGCCCAGGGACGTGGTCCGCCGGGTACGTGGCCGCGGCCTGTGGGCCGGGGTCGAGTTCACCTCGCTGCCGGGCCGCGTCGCCTGCGAGCGGCTCGCGGCGCACGGCGTCCTGGCCAAGGACACGCACGGTACCGCGATCCGGCTGGCGCCGCCCCTGATGATCAGCGAGCCGGACCTGGACTGGGGGCTGGACCAGCTCGAGGCGGCCATCCGCGAGTAGCCGGGCCGTCAGGCGGCCAGCCAGCCAGCAGGAAGGCGGCCTGGTCAGTCGCCCTTCAGCGTGCGGTACCGGCCGCCGTAGTGGATCAGCGGGCGGCGGCCCGGCTGCGGCTCGCTGACCCCGATGACCTCGCCGACCACGATGGCGTGGTCGCCGCCGTCGTGCACCGCCGTGGTGCGGCACTCGATCGCGCCGAGCGCGTCGTCCAGCACCGGTGACCCGGTCTGCGGGCCGGGATGGTGCGCGATCCCGGCCAGCTGGCCGTCCAGCGGGCGCCCGCGGGTCGCCAGCCACCGGGCGGTCTTCTCGGCATCCTCATCGAGCACGGACACCGCCCAGATCCCGGCGGCCAGCACCGTGTCGTGGAAGCGGGCGATCTTCTCGGCGCAGAACAGGACCCGCTGCGGTTCCAGGGATACTGACGCGAAGGCGGTCACGGTCATGGCGTGGTCCACGCCGTCGAGGCGGGTCGACACGACCATGATGCCGCTGGCGAACTGGCCGGCGACGCGCCGGAAATCGGCGCCGTCAACTGCGGTCATGAACTGATGCTCGGGCGCCGGGGCAGGCCAGTCCGGTGCGTGCCCGTCCGGGGCGGCCCGGTCCGGGCCCGGCGCAGGAAGGCCACCACGACGCCGCCGGCCGCGCATACCGACCCGCCGTAGAGGTACACCTGGCCCGCGAGCGAATTGGTGATGAGCACGCTCCCGCCGGACGTGGGCAGGCTGAGCACCACGGACACGCCGAACCAGCCCAGCGCCGGGACCAGCGCGCCGGCCGCCGATTCCATCCCGACCGCGCCCAGCACGCAGGTGACTCCGATCGCGGCGGCCAGCACCAGGGCGGCCAGCGGGAAGGAACCCACCGCGCGGGAGAACTGGAAGCAGCCGATCAGCCCTTCCAGGGCACCCAGCAGGAACAACAACGCATAGGCGCCGCCGGTGACGAACGCCTGGGCGTCCCGGGGCGCGGGCGGATTGGGCAAGCTGTCCACGGATTGCAGGCTATACGCCGGGCTGGGCCGGACGGCTAGCCAAGGCCGGCGAACAAGCCGGTTTCGCGGCCGTCCGGCCCGGCCGACGACCCCCCGGCACCCAACAGAACGAGCGTCCGCTCGAGCCGGCCCCGAACAGAATCATCAGTCACTTTGATCACGTCGCGGGCGACGTTTCACGCCCGACGTGCGTCCCGGGGGGTGTTTTGTCCGTTCTGGGCGAACGTTCAGCGTGAAACGTCGGCTCAAGCTCTCCCGGCCCGCGCTGTGGACGGCTCGGCGCGAGATCACCGCCTCACAGCGGCCACAGCGCGAGGCCCAGCACCGAGGCCACCACCGAGGCCACCCGAGGCTAGTCCAGCCCGGCGAAGAGGTCGGTCTCCCGGCCGTCCGGGCCAGACGGGCCCCGCGGGCCGGCCAGCAGCGTGTAGTACTCGCGGGCCAGGATGCGCTGGCCTACCCAATTGGACAGCGCGAAGAAGGGTTCGTGCACCGTGATCTGGGTGGCGTGGGCGCGCATCGCGGCCGTCTTGGCGGCGTAGGTACTCGGACCCGTCGATCTCCGTGCTCACCTGGTCGTCCGCTGGCCCCATAAGGCACGGTGTCCGCGGCGGGCTCAGCGATGAACTCGGGCGGCGCAGCCTCGCGGTCGCGGCCGGACAGGTCGGTCGCCGCGGCCAGCACCGAGCGCGGCACGGCCGTGGCATAGAACTTGGCCACCGGCCACGGATCACGCTCAGCGCCAGGCCCAGGGAGGCCAGGCCCAGGGAGGCCAGGCATGGACAGGCTGGGATCCCCGGCCAACTGGAAGGCCCGCCAGGCCACCCGGTGCGCCTGGATGTGGTCAGGATGCCCGTAGAACCCGCGGTCGTCGTAGCTGACCATGACCCGGGGGCGCACCTCACGGATAATGGCCACCAGGTCCAGGGCCGCCTCGTCCAGGTCCGCCTGCCAGAAGCATCCGGGGTCGTCGTTGCTGGGCAGGCCCATCATGCCGGAGTCGCGCCAGCGGCCCGGCCCCCCGAGGAACCGGTGATCCCGCACGCCGAGCGCGGCGCAGGCGGCGTCGAGTTCCCCGATCCGGTACTTGCCGAGCAGGTCACCGCGCTCCGCGCCCAGGTAAGCCAGGTCAGCCGGGATGATCTCACCCAGCTCCCCCAGGGTGCAGGTGACCAGCGTCACCGGGACGCCCGCGGCCGCATACCTGGCCATGGTGGCGCCGGTCTCGATCGATTCGTCGTCGGGGTGGGCGTGCACCACCAGCAGCCCGCCCCCCGTCTCGGGGGTGCTCACATGCAGCGAGACTAGTTGGCGGCCGCGGGTGGCCGGCCACGGTGGCAGGATCGGGGCCATGACGGAAAGCTTCCCGCGGCAGCAGGCCCGGACCAGGCGGTTCTCCCTCGGCGTCCCCCGCTCGTTCAAGGTCGCGCCCGACGGCAGCCGGGTCGCCTTCCTGCGCAGCCAGGGCGGCGCCGACCCGGTGACCTGCCTGTGGCAACTGCACGTGGACACCGGGCAACGAGGAACTGCTGGCCGATCCGGCTTCGCTGGAGCCGGCCGGCGAGGACCTCTCCCCGCAGGAGAAGGCCCGCCGCGAGCGCACCCGGGAGCAGGCGGGGGGAATCGTCGGGTTCGCCACGGACCGGGCTATGAGCGTGGCCGCGTTCACCCTGGCCGGCCGGGTGTATGTGGCCGGCCTGCCCGACTCGGCCGCCCGTGAGCCCGGTCCCTCGCGAGCCCGGTACCCGTGAGCCCGGTGTCCGCGAGCTCGGGGCCCGTTCTCCCGCGCTCGATCCCCGGCCTGACCCGACCGGCACCCGGGTCGCCTACGTCTGCGGCGGCGCGCTGCGCGTCATCGGGGCGGACGGCGGCGGGGACATCGCGCTGGCCGACCCGGCGGGGACCCCGGGTCTCTCCTACGGCCTGGCCGAGTTCATCGCGGCCGAGGAGATGGGCCGGATCCGCGGGTACTGGTGGGCGCCGGACGGGGCCAGCCTGCTGGTGGCCCGGGTCGACGAGACCCCGGTCCAGAGGTGGCACATCGCCGACCCGGCGAACCCGGATCGCCCGCCCGCCGCCGTGGCCTATCCCTCGGCCGGGCACCCCCAACGCCGAGGTCTCGCTGCTGCTGGCCGGGCTGGACGGACGCATGGTTGCGGTGGACACCGGGGGCGCCGCGTTCCCGTACCTGGTCACCGTGAGCTGGGACGACCGGCGACCCGCTGATCGTGGTGCTGAGCCGCGACCAGCGGGTGATGCGGCTGCTCGCCGCGGACCCGGCGACCGGCGCGACGACGGTGCTGCGCGAGGACACCGACCCGCGGTGGCTGGACATCGTGCCCGGGGTGCCCGCCCGGACCGGCGACGGCCGACGAGCGACGCGGAGCGGATCGCCTGGGTCGCGGACGCCGGCGGAGCCCGGCGGCTGCTCGTCGGCACCCCGGAGGAGCTGGCCGGGGGCGCCACGGCCGCGGTGACGCCGCCCAGCCATCCAGGTCCGCGAGGTCCTCAGCGTGGACGGCGGCGCGGTGCTGTTCACCGCCTCCGCGGCTGATCCCACCGCGATCGGGCTGTGGCTGTACCGGGCGGGCGGCCTGGAAGAGATCAGCCCGCCGGGAGGCGTGCACGCGGGCACCCGGTCCGGCGGCACCACCGTGATGACCAGCCGCACGCTGGCCCACCCCGGACCGGAGGTCCGGGTCCTGACCGACGCTCCTGCCGCCGGGGGCCGGGCCTGGCCGCACCGGAGGGACAGGCCTGCCCGCCGGGGGCCAGCCCGGCCCCCACCGAAGCGGCCCAGATCGCCGTGCTGGCCGAGGCGCCGAACGTGCCGGTCCCGCACCCGGACCTGTTCGCGGCGGGGCCCCGGGAGATCCGCAGCGCCCTGCTGTTCCCGTCCTGGCACCAGCCGGGCACGGGCCGGCTGCCGGTCCTGCTCGACCCGTACGGCGGCCCGCACGCGCAGCGGGTGCTCTCGGCGCAGGGCGCGTTCCACACCTCCCAGTGGCTCGCCGAGCAGGGCTTCGCGGTGCTGGTGGCCGACGGCCGTGGCACTCCGGGCCGGGGCCCGGAGTGGGAACGGGAGGTCTGGCACGACCTGGCCGGGCCGGTGCTCGAGGACCAGGTCGAGGCCCTCCAGGCGGCCGCGGTCCGCCATCCCGACCTGGACACCAGCCGGGTCGCGATCCGGGGCTGGTCGTTCGGCGGCTACCTGTCCGCGCTGGCCGTGCTGCGCCGCCCGGATGTGTTCCACGCGGCGGTGGCGGGCGCCCCGGTCACCGACTGGCGGCTGTACGACACCTGTTACACCGAGCGTTACCTCGGCCACCCCGACGATCAGCCGCAGGTGTACGCGCAGTCCTCGCTGCTGGCCGACGCGCCCCGGCTGGCCCGCCCGCTGCTGTTCATCCACGGGCTGGCCGACGACAACGTGGTGGTCGCGCACACGCTGCGGATGTCCTCCGCGCTGCTGGCCGCGGGGCGGGGCCACCTCGTGCTGCCCCTGTCCGGGGTGACGCACATGACACCGCAGGAGGAAGTGGCCGAGAACCTGCTGCTGCTGCAGGTGGAGTTCCTGCGCGAAGCGCTCGGGGATGGGCGGCCCGGACGAACGTCAAGACCCGGTGTAGTGAGAGTCACACGCAGTGGGCGACGCCACCCGGCCTAGTGGTGGTATGCATTTGAATAAAGTTTCAGTGCATGGCGCGAGGCGGGTGCGGGGGCAGCCGGCAGACGCGGAAGCACCCCACTTAGCTCAAGGGCGGAGACGTCACCGATGACGCAGGTAAGCCAGGCGCCGGAAAGAACCCGGGCGCAGATCCCGGACCGCACGCTGCGCAAGGACAACTGGCGGCGCGCGCCGATCATCACCGCGACGCTGCTGACCATCTGGGTCGCGTACGCGACCGTCCGGGTCTTCATGGGTCACTGGTACTGGGTGCCGCAGTACCACTACCTGACCCCGTTCTACTCACCCTGCGTCAGCGGCGAGTGCGTGCCCGGCTCGTCCAGCCTGGGCACCTGGATCCCGGCCGTGCCGCCGATCATTCCCTACGCGTTCGTGTCGCTGCCGTTCGTGCTGGGGTTCCGGCTGACCTGCTACTACTACCGGCGGGCCTACTACCGGGCCTTCTGGCAGTCGCCCACCGCCTGCGCGGTCCGCGAGCCGCACGCCACCTACAGCGGCGAGACGCGGTTCCCGCTGATCATGCAGAACCTGCACCGCTACTTCTTCTTCATGGTCCTGCTGATCTCGATCCTGAACACCTACGACCTGACGCAGGCGTTCCGCGGACCGGACGGCAACTTCGGCCTCGGGCTGGGCACCCTCATCATGCTGGTCAACGTGGTCTTCCTGTGGGCCTACACGCTGTCCTGCCATTCCTGCCGGCACATCACCGGCGGCAGGCTCAAGAACTTCTCCAAGCACCCGGCCAGGTACTGGGCCTGGACCCAGATCTCGAAGCTGAACGCGCGGCACATGCAGCTCGCCTGGATCACGCTCGGCACGCTGATGCTGACCGACCTGTACATCTTCCTGGTGGCCGCCGGGGTGTTCAGCGATCCGCGGATCTTCAACTGAGGCAGGCAAGGCAATGACGGACATCGAACGGCTCCCCTACGACGTCGTGGTGATCGGGGCCGGCGGATCCGGCCTGCGGGCGGCGATCGAGGCCCGCCAGGCGGGCAAGAAGACCGCGATCATCTCCAAGTCGCTGTTCGGCAAGGCGCACACGGTCATGGCCGAAGGCGGCTGCGCCGCCTCCATGGGCAACGCGAACCCCAACGACAACTGGCAGGTCCACTTCCGCGACACCATGCGCGGCGGCAAGTTCCTGAACAACTGGCGGATGGCCGAACTGCACGCCAAGGAGGCGCCGGACCGGGTCTGGGAGCTGGAGGCCTGGGGCGCGCTGTTCGACCGGACCAAGGAAGGCAAGATCAGCCAGCGGAACTTCGGCGGGCACGAGTACCCGCGGCTGGCGCACGTCGGGGACCGGACCGGCCTGGAGATCATCCGGACCCTGCAGCAGCGGGTGGTGGCGCTGCAGCAGCAGGACGCGATCGAGCACGGCGACCCCGAGGCCATGATCAAGGTGTTCTCCGAGACCACGATCACCCGGCTGATGCTGGACGCCGGCCGGATCGCGGGCGCGTTCGGCTACGTCCGCGGCACCGGCCAGTTCCTGCTGTTCGAGGCGCCGGCCGTGGTGCTGGCCACCGGCGGCATCGGCAAGTCCTACAAGGTGACCTCGAACTCCTGGGAGTACACCGGGGACGGGCACGCGCTCGCCCTGCTGGCCGGGGCCAGCCTGCTGAACATGGAGTTCGTGCAGCTGCACCCGACCGGCATGATCTGGCCGCCGTCGGTCAAGGGCATCCTGGTCACCGAGTCGGTCCGCGGTGACGGCGGCGTCCTGCGCAACAGCGAGGGCAAGCGGTTCATGTTCAACTACGTGCCGGACGTGTTCCGCGCGCAGTACGCGGAGACCGAGGAAGAGGCCGACCGCTGGTACACCGACCCGGACCACAACCGGCGGCCGCCCGAGCTGCTGCCCCGCGACGAGGTGGCCCGGTCGATCAACTCCGAGGTCAAGGAGGGCCGCGGCACCGAGCACGGCGGCGTGTTCCTGGACATCGCCTCCCGCCGCCCGGCCGACTACATCCTGCAGCGGCTGCCGTCCATGTACCACCAGTTCAAGGAGCTGGCCGACGTGGACATCACCAAGGAGCCGATGGAGATCGGGCCCACCTGCCCACTACGTGATGGGCGGCGTCGAGGTCGACCCGGACACCCAGGCGGCCAGCGTGCCCGGCCTGTACGCGGCGGGTGAGGTGTCCGGCGGCATGCACGGCTCCAACCGGCTGGGCGGCAACTCCCTGTCGGACCTGCTGGTGTTCGGGCGGCGGGCCGGGCAGGCCGCCGCGGAGCACGTGGACTCGGTCAGCGGGGCGCCGCCGGCGGTCAGCCAGGCTGAGCTGGACGAGGCGGTGTCCGAGGCGCTGGCGCCGCTGGAGCGGGCGGGCGGCGAGAACCCCTACGAGGTGCACGCGGCCCTGCAGCAGCTGATGACCGACCAGGTCGGGCTGATCAGGAACGAAGGCGAGCTGCAGAGCGCCCTGGCCGAGCTGGAGAAGCTCCGGGCCCGGGCGGCCCAGGTGAGCGTGGAGGGCGGCCGGGCCTACAACCCGGGCTGGCACCTGGCCCAGGACCTGCGCAACATGCTGCTGGTCTCGGACTGCGTGGCCCAGTCGGCGCTGGAGCGGCAGGAGTCGCGGGGCGGCCACACCCGCGAGGACTACCCGGAGATGTCGCCGGTCTGGCGCCAGGTCAACCTGGTGTGCACGCTCCCGGGCAGCGAGGACCAGGTGCACCTGGCCCGCCAGCCCGGCATCCCGATGCGCGAGGACCTGCTCAGGCTGTTCGAGCTGTCGCGAACTGAAGAAGTACCTGACCGAGGGTGAACTGACCGGCGTGTCCGCCGGCTCGGCCGCCGCGCCGGAGGAGACGCGCTGATGACCTACAAGGCAGCGCTGCGCGTGTGGCGCGGCGACGACGGCGCAGGGCCAGCTGGCCGACTACACGGTCGAGGTGAACGACGGCGAGGTCGTCCTCGACGTGCTGCACCGGCTGCAGGCCACCCAGGCCGGCGACCTGGCCATCCGGTGGAACTGCAAGGCCGGCAAGTGCGGCTCGTGCTCCATGGAGATCAACGGCCGGCCCCGGCTGGCCTGCATGACCCGGATGTCGGTCTACGCCGAGGACGAGACGCTCACCATCACCCCGCTGCGCACCTTCCCGGTGATCCGGGACCTGGTCACCGACGTGTCGTTCAACTACGCCAAGGCCCGGGAGATCCCGTCGTTCACCCCCGACCCCTCGATCGGGCTGGGCGAGTTCCGGATGCAGCAGGTCGACGTGCAGCGGTCCCAGGAGTTCCGCAAGTGCATCGAGTGCTACCTGTGCCAGAACACCTGCCACGTGATCCGCGACCACCCGGAGAACGAGCGCGAGTTCGCCGGCCCGCGGTTCCTGATGCGGATCGCCGAGCTGGAGATGCACCCGGCCGACGAGGCTGACCGCCGGGAGATCGCCCAGGACGACTTCGGCCTCGGCCTGTGCAACATCACCAAGTGCTGCACCGAGGTCTGCCCGGAGAACATCAAGATCACCGACAACGCGCTGATCCCGATGAAGGAGCGGGTCGTCGGGCGCAAGTACGACCCGCTGACCTGGCTCGGCAGCAAGATCGGGCGCCGGCCCCACCACGACACCCCGCCCGTCCCGGCGGGCAAGGAGAGCTAAAACCCTTAAATTCTCCGCAACGAAAACCATCCCGGGCCGGTCCCCCGGCCCGGGATGACTCATGTCCGCCGCGGAAATCGCGGGTCGCGGGGCCGCCACACCCGCCAGAGCGGGCGCGGCGGCCGCCCGGTCAGCCGCCGTACCGGAAGATGACGCCCTCGTCGATGCCGTTGCCGGTCGGCTCCAGGGAACCGATCCCCCACACCGAGGTGCCGCCAGGAACCTGCGCGAGTTCGCCGGCCACGCCGTCGTACCCGGACTCGGTCGGCACGGCCTGCGGGGTGAACGTCCCGCCGGCGTAGTGCACGAGGTACCCGGCCTGGCGTGGTCGCGTCGGAGCCGGACAGCCAGAGGCCGCCGGTCCCGTCCCCGGTCATCTCGTCCAGGGCGAGGCCGCTGTCCTGGGCCGCCCGGCTCCAGGTCTTGCCGTTCCAGTGCAGCAGCACGGTGTCCTGCGGCCCGGGCTCGCCGCTCAGGCTGCCCTGCGGCACTTCGTTCACCCACACGTTGCCCGCGCCGAGCGCCGCGATGCCTCTCGGTGACCAGGCGGCGCCGTTCACCGGGGCGAGCTTGGGCAGGCGGACGGCGGCCCACGTCTTCCCGTTCCAGTGCATGGCGATGTAGACCTGCTTCGAGCCCGGCCTTGCCTGCGGTCGCCGTGGTCGGGCCGACCGCCCACATGTTGCGGGCCGAGACCACGCTGGCGCCGCGGGCCACGCCGGGGACCGGCACGGTCTGCCAGGTCGTGCCGTTGTAGTGCCGCAGCCACGGCGGCCCGAACCCGAGCGTGTTCGGGGGGGCCGGCTTCGTGCCCCACTGCCAGACGTCCTTGCGGCCGAGGACGGTCACGCCCAGCACCGAGTCGGTGGCGGGCACCTTGACCGCCGACCAGGCTGAGCCGTTCCAGACCAGCCCGAGCGTCTTTGTCTTCGTCGGGCCGCTGACCTGCGGGAAGAACCACGTGTTGGTCGGTGACGAACTGCCCATGACGGCGTCGTTGACGGTCGAGTTGGCCAGGTTGTCCACGGACGGCGGCGGGGTGACCGACGTCCACTGGGTGCCGTCCCAGTGCTCGGCCAGCAGGGACCGATAGGTGGTCCCGGCGGCCCAGGCGTTGTCCGGGCCGGACACCGAGAGGGCCTGGAGCAGCGGGTAATCGGGCGCACCGAACACGTCGCTGATACTCCAGCCGGGCGTGGCAGCCGCCTGGGCCGGGCCGGGCCCGGCCGCCAGGGTCAGCCCCACGGCCGTGACGGGCACCATCGCGCGGCAGATTAAACCGGCCAGACGCGGCAGCGGACGGGCAGGCATAGTGATCCCCTCTTCCATCCCCCCGACGGCTGATACAAGAAAGTTTGTTGGCGGTACGGGAAGAGCATGGCGGACGGCTCGGACACGGGAGCTTGGGCCCCCGGTCCTGCGACCACCGACGACCTCACGCACGACCCGGCCGGTCACCACCAAGTCGGCTTACAACCGGCTCGCCTACACCCGCCCGAACTGACCGAGCACTCTGCCGGGCGATGGTCTGCCGCCCGCGCAGTTCGCCGGGCGCCGCCCCGGGGCACCAGCTTTCTTAACTGAAACTTTGACCTGCGCCGCCCAGGGGGCCTCAGCAGGTCGAATAAGGTCAGACAGGCTGCTGGATCCCGCGGGGATGGAAAGGTCCACATGTCCCATCTGACGTACCTCGAGGCTGGCGTGGTCGGCCTGATCCAGGGCGTGACCGAGCTCTTCCCGGTGTCCAGCCTGGGGCACAACGTGCTGATCCCGGCGCTGATCGGGGGGAGCTGGGCCAGCGACCTGAACGTGGCCAGGCCCGAGTCCCCCTACCTGGCCTTCATCGTGGGCATGCACGTGGCCACCGCGATCGCGCTGCTGATCTACTTCTGGCGGGACTGGATCCGGATCATCGGCGGCTTCTTCACCTCGCTGGCGCACTGGCAGCGGTGGCACCCCCGGGTCGCGACCCGGGACGAGACCCTGGCCTGGATGATCATCCTGGCCACCATCCCGGTCGGGCTGGTCGGCCTGGTCGCCGAGCACACCTTCCGGGTCCTGTTCGGCAAGCCGATCCTGGCCGCGGTGTTCCTCATCGTCAACGGCCTCATCCTGTACTGCGGCGAGAAGTTCCGCTCGCGCGCCTCGGTCCGGGCCGACCAGGTGATCGCCGCCCAGCGGGCGGACGCGCTGGCGCGCCGGCGGCGCCCGCCGGAGCCGGTGCCGGTCCCGGACGGCCAGCGGCCCGCGCACCGCGCGGCCGCCCCGGCCGGCGGCCATCAGGCGGTCCGCGCAGGAGGAGATCTCGCAGGGCCTGGCCTCCGACGAGCGGCTGGCCAGCGTCGGCTTCTCCGAAGCGCTCATCATCGGCAGCTCGCAGATCCTGGCGCTGCTGGCGGGCATCAGCCGGGACGGGGTCACCATGGTGACCGGCATGGCCCGGGGCCTGTCCCGGGAGGACGCGGCCCGGTTCGCGTTCCTGCTCGCCACCCCCGTCATCCTGGCCGCCGGGGTGCTCAAGGTGCCCGACCTGACGGGCCCGCTCGGCCAGGGGATCCACGGCCAGATCCTGCTCGGCAGCGTGCTGTCCGGGCTCGGCGCGTACGTGTCGGTCCGGTTCCTGGTCCGCTACTTCCAGACCCGCACGCTGTACCCTTTCGCGATCTACTGCTTCGTGTTCGGCCTGCTCAGCGTGATCTACCTCGGCGTGATCAAGTAGCGCTTTTCAGCCATGGCTTTTCCGTACGATGGGTCCTGCCCGCAGGGCGCCCGCTCCCTGGCACCCCGCAGACTGAAAGGCTTCCATGACCCACCTGACCTACCTCGAGGCTGCCGTCGTCGGGCTGATCCAGGGGGTGTCCGAGCTCTTCCCGGTGTCGAGCCTGGGGCACAACGTGCTGATCCCGGCGCTGATCGGGGGGAGCTGGGCCAGCGACCTGAACGTGTCCAAGGCGAACTCGCCCTACCTGGCCTTCATCGTGGGCATGCACGTCGCGACCGCGATCGCGCTGCTGATCTACTTCTGGCGGGACTGGATCCGGATCATCGGCGGCTTCTTCAGCTCGATCCGCCACCGCGAGGTCGCAGACCCGTGACCAGCGGCTGGCCTGGATGATCATCCTGGCCACGATCCCGGTCGGGCTGGTCGGCGTGGTCGCGGACAAGCCGTTCCGGGAGATCTTCGGCAGGCCCATCGTGGCCGGGGTGTTCCTGATCATCAACGGCGTGATCTTGTATTGCGGCGAGAGGTTCCGCCCGCGGTCCTCGATACGCGCCGACCAGGAGATCGCCGCGCAGCGGGAGGAGGCGCTGGTGCCCGCGGGCGCGCGCCGCCCGCCCGGGCCCCCCGGCGCCGGGGATGGCCCGGCAGGCCCGGCACGCTTCGGGCCAGCAGGCCGTGCGGCAGGAGGAACTGGTGCAGGCCATCCAGGCGGACGAGCGGCTGGCCGGGATGGGCTACCTGCGGGCCCTGATCATCGGGGCGTCGCAGATCCTCGCGCTGCTGGCCGGGATCAGCCGGGACGGGGTCAGCATGGTGGCCGGCATGAACCGGGGCCTGGCCCGGGAGGACGCGGCCCGGTTCGCGTTCCTGCTGGCCACGCCGGTCATCCTGGCCGCGGGCGTGCTCGAGCTGCCCAAGCTGACCGGCCCGGAGGGACAGGGCATCCACGGCCAGATCCTGCTGGGCAGCATCCTGTCCGGGGTCGGCGCGTACGTGTCGGTCCGGTTCCTGATGCGCTACTTCCAGACCCGCACCCTGACCCCGTTCGCGATCTACTGCTTCGTCTTCGGCCTGCTCAGCGTCATCTACCTGGGCGCCATCAAATAGCGCGTCCAGGCCGCGTCCCCGGCACCTGCCGGGCTCAGGGTCGCCGGGCCCGTCCAGGTCCGCCGTCCTCAGGGCCGCCGTCCTCAGCGTTCGCTGTCCTCGGGGCCGTCGTCCTCGGGGCCGTGGATCGCCTTCCACCAGTCGTCCCCGCCGAGCGTGCCGTCGGCGATCTGGCTGGCCAGCGCGCGGACGTAGCCCAGCTCGGCCTCGCGCAGGACGGTGCGGAATTCCTCTTCCACCCAGAACAGGCGGGGTACGTGCTGCTTCTCGGCTAGCTCACGCGAGGCGTGCGCCTGGGCGATTTCCCGCTCCAGGTGCTCCGCACGCTCCCGCAGCAGGCTGGCCACGTCCTCGGGCGGGAGGGTAGGCAGGAAGGACAGGGCGGCCTCGAAGCTGGTGTAGTCCTTGACCGGCGTGGACAGCAGCTCCGTAGCCAGTCGTGCAGTTCGATCCGGCCGGCGTCGGTGAGGCGGTACACGGTGCGCTCGGGGAGGCGGCCTTTGCGCTCGGTCCCCTGGGGGGCGATGAATTTCCGCTTCTCCAGGGACGCGACCACGGCGTACAGCGAGCCGTAGTTGAGCCGGACGCTCTCGTGCTTCTGGCGCTGGCGCAGCGTGGTGGCCGCCTCGTACGGGTGCATCGGCCGCTCGGCCAGGCAGACGAGCACGGCCAGGGCCAGCGGATTGCTGCGGCTGCGGGCGGGCATGCGGTGCAGTCTACTTTTTCCAGAGTACCTAGTTCAGAGTTAGCAGGTCAGAGCTAGCCAGTCAGGAGCCAGCCAAGTCAGGGCTAGTCTAGGCCGGCTGCTAGCTCAGCAGCAGCCCGGCCAGCAGCAGCGCGAAGGCCCCGACCGCGAGCCAGGCCCGGACGGAATTCAGGTCCTCCCACCGGTCGACCAGCGCCCGCCAGTTATCCGGGGGCGCGGCCGGATCCCAGTCCAGGGCCGCCTCGTTGATCGGCACCGTGCCGCGGAGCGTGACGGCGACCCAGGCCAGCAGGGCGAGGATGGCCGCGCAGCGGAACGCCAGGCCGCCATCGGCGCCGTCCACGACCGTGACGGCCACCGCCGACAGCAGCGTGGGCAGGAGGATCGCCGGGACCAGGATGCGCAGGGTGCGGATCAGCCCTTGCCGCATCCGGATGTGCGGCTCCTGGTCCAGCCGGCCCAGCGGTCCCCGCACCCCGTACCGGATCACGAACTCCTCACCGGCCAGGAGCCCGGCCCCGAACGCGCTGATGAACCCCAGAACCTCGCCAGCACTCATGCCCATCTCCAGCCCGCAACGAAAGTACTCTAAAAAGAGTACTCCGCCTCAGACCCGCGCCTGAGGCGGGGCCTGGCGGCAACCGTGGGCCACGGCCGGGCTGCCCGCGTGAGCGCGGGGGTGATCGGACTCATGAGGCCGATCGGCTGATCTGGCTGCCGCAGCTGGGAGCGCCGGAGCGGGCCGCGCCCTTCCCGCGCGCTTATTTGCGCCGGGAAGGCATGCATTTCGGCCCGGTCTTCCGCCGTCGGCGCTGAGCCAGTCTCTCAGCCGACGCGGAGCTCATCCGGCGATGCGCCATGAGTCCTTGAATGCAGATCGTGGCCAAAGCGGTACGCGGAGGCCATTGCCGCACCAGTAAAAACTGGCTACCGTCCCGAGCAACTTCACCATGTCACAGGAGGAGGGCAATCGTGGGTGCACGACACAGGACGTCCACGACAGCGGCCGGGGCGGCGATCCTATTGTCCCTGGCCACGGGGGGCAGCATCGTCGGGGCGTCGGCCGCCGGGGCGGCTGTTTCCGGCCGGACCCCGCTCAAGGGCAGTGCCGTCACGGCAACTGCCCGGCAAGCATGCGGTCGGAGCCGTAGCAAAGTCCGCCCGGGTGAACTTCGAGCTGGTGCTGAAGCTGCGCGACGCGTCGGGAGCGCAATCGCTTGTGCGGGCGATCAGCTCTCCGGGAAGCGCCAGCTACCGGCACTACCTGACCGCCTCCCAGTGGGAATCGCGGTTCTCGCCGGCCGCGAGCGAGGTCAGCACCGCCCGCAAGTGGCTGGCCAGCGAGGGCTTCAAGGTCGGTGCCGTGTCCAAGGACCGGATCACCATCTCCGCCTCGGGCACGGCCGCCCAGGTCGAGAAGGCGTTCGGCACCACGCTGAAGAACTACAAGCTGCACGGCCACACTGTGCGCATGGCCGCCAGCACCATGTCCGTCCCGGCCTCGCTCAGCGGCAGCGTGGCGGGTGCCCTGGGCATCAACCAGAACATCGCCACGCCCGCCGACGCGTCAGGGAGCGCTGCGAGCACCCGGGCGAGCGCGGCCGCGACGAACCCGTTCCCGCCGGCGCCGGCCGCCTTCATCACCGCCCCGCCGTGCGGCAGCTACTACGCGGCCAAGATCGCGACGGTCAGCCCGCCGTTCGGCCACGGCTACCCCAGCAAGGTGCCGTATCAGGTGTGCGGCTACAAGCCCGGCCAGTTGCGCTCCGCCTACAACATCGGCTCGGCGAACACCGGCAAGGGCGTCACCGTGGCCGTCATCGACGCCTACGGCTCGGCCACCATCGCCAGCGACTCCGCCCGCTACTTCAGGATGAACGACCCGGGCAACCCGTTCGCGAACGCGCACTTCAGCCAGCTCAACGCGACACCGTTCAACGACGAGGCCTGAGTGCGCCGCTTCTGGCTGGCTGACCGAGCAGGCGATCGACGTCCAGTCCGTGCACTCGATGGCGCCGAACGCGCACATCCTCTACGTCGGCGCCCAGAACTGCATCGACGGCCTGTTCGACGCCGAGCAGAACGTCATCGACAACGGCCTGGCCAACGTGGTCACCAACTCGTGGGGCGACGACGCCGGGGACCTCCTCGACGACGTCGCGACCAAGACCGCGTACGACGACCTGTTCATGCTCGCCGACTCGACCGGGATGAGCGTCCTGTTCTCCTCCGGGGACAACGGCGACAACTTCAACCTGTTCGGCTTCTCGTCCGCCGACTACCCGACGGAGAGCCCGTTCGTCACGGCGGTGGGCGGCACGTCGCTCAAGATCGGGGCGCACGGCCAGCAGACGGGCCAGCTCGGCTGGGCCACCGGACGCTCGTTCAAGTGCACGGCCAACGTCGTGGGCGACGTTCCCGGCTGCACCAAGTCCACGGTGGGCACCTGGCTGCCGGTGACGTACGACGGCGGCAGCGGCGGGTTCACCAGCTACAACTACACCCAGCCGTGGTACCAGGCGGGCGTCGTGCCTGCCGCGCTGGCGCTGCGCAACGAGGCCCTACGTCGGGCCGACCCCGATGCGGGTGGAGCCGGACATCTCGATGGACGCCGACCCGGCGACCGGCTTCCTCATCGGCCTGCACGAGACCTTCCCGAACGGGACAGGTCCAGTACGGCCAGACCCGGTACGGCGGGACCAGCCTCGCCTCGCCGATGCTGGCGGGCGTGCATCGCCGACGCCGACCAGGCGGCGGGCGTGGCCGTCGGGTTCATCAACCCGGCGATCTACAAGCTCGACGGCACGCCCGGCGCGATCGACGACATCCTGCCCGGCGGCAAGCAAGCCCAGATCCGGGTGGACCACGCCTTCACCTACGTCCCCGGCGCGAAGGGGTTCATCAAGTCGTTCCGTGAGCTCACCTACGAGGGTGCGATCACGTACTGCGACGCGACCGGTAACTGTGCCACGCGGCCGAACACGCTCACCACGGCCAAGGGCTACGACAGCATGACCGGGCTCGGCTCGATCGGGCCCAGCTTCGTCAGCGACCTGGCCAGGTCCTAGGTCCAGCGGCGAAAAAGACCGCGGCCCGGCGGGCACCTCACGGTGCCTGCCGGGCCGCGGCCCGTTATCAGCGGGCGTTCCTGTTCCCAGCCTGGGAGAGTCTGCCTGCCCAGCCGGACGCGGGGAAGGCGCTACTCGCCGCGGGAGCGGCGGGCGCGGACCCGGAAGCGGTCCTTGGCGTCCAGCACGGTCTTGCGCATCCGGACCGCGGCCGGGGTGACCTCCGCGCACTCGCCGTCGGCGCAGAACTCGAGGGCCTGCTCCAGGTTGAGGACGCGCGGCGGGACCAGGCGCTCGAGTTCCTCGCCGGTGGACTGGCGCACGTTGGTGAGCTTGCGCTCCCGGGTGATGTTCACGTCCATGTCGTCCGAGCGCGAGTTCTCGCCGACGATCATGCCCTCGTAGACCTCGGTCCCCGGCGCGACGAACAGCGCGCCCCGTTCCTGCAGCGAGAACATGGCGTAGGCGCTGGCCGAGCCGGTCCGGTCGGCGACCAGCGACCCGGTCGGGCGCATCCGCATGTCGCCTGACCATGGCTCGTATCCGTCGAACACGTGGTGCGCGATGCCGGTGCCGCGGGTGTCGGTGAGGAACTGGGTGCGGAAGCCGATGAGGCCGCGGGCGGGCACGACGAAGTCGAGCCGGACCCAGCCGGTGCCGTGGTTGGTCATGCGCTCCATCCGGCCCTTGCGGAGGGCCAGCAGGGTGGTGACCGCGCCCAGGTACTCCTCGGGCACGTCCACGGTGAGCCGCTCCACCGGCTCGTGCAGCTTGCCGTTGACCTCGCGGGTGACCACGGTGGGACGGCCGACGGTGAGCTCGTAGCCTTCCCGGCGCATGGTCTCCACCAGCACCGCCAGGGCCAGCTCGCCGCGGCCCTGCACTTCCCAGGTGTCCGGCCGGTCGGTGGGCAGGACCCGGAGCGACACGTTGCCGACCAGTTCCCGGTCCAGCCGGTCGCGCACCATCCGCGCGGTAACCTTCGAGCCCTTCTCCCGCCCGACCAGCGGGGAGGTGTTCACCCCGATGGTCATCGAGATGGCGGGCTCGTCCACGGTGATCAGCGGCAGCGGGCGCGGGTCGTCCGGATCGGCCAGCGTCTCGCCGATCATGATCTCCGGGATGCCGGCCACCGCGATGATGTCCCCGGGCCCGGCGCTCTGGGCGGGCACCCGCTCCAGCGCCTCGGTCCGGAACAGCTCAGTGATCTTGACCTTCTCGATGGAACCGTCGCGCCGGCACCAGGCCGCCTGCTGGCCCTTGATGATCTCACCGGACTCCACCCGGCACAGCGCGATCCGGCCCAGGTAGGCCGACGCGTCCAGGTTGGTGACGTGCGCGCGCAGCGGCTCAGTCGGATCGTAGGACGGCGCGGGCACGGTCTCCCGCAGCGCCGCGAACAGCGGCTCCAGGTCGGCGGAGTCGGGCAGGGTGCCATCGGCCGGGCGGGTCAGCGAGGCCCGGCCGGCCCGCGCCGAGGCGTAGACGATCGGGAACTCGATCTGCTCCTCGGTGGCGTCCAGGTCGAGGAACAGCTCGTAGCACGCGTCCACCACCTCGGCGATCCGCGCGTCCGGCCGGTCCACCTTGTTGATCACCAGGATGACCGGGAGGTTCGCCTCCAGCGTCTTGCGGAGCACGAAGCGGGTCTGCGGCAGCGGGCCCTCGCTGGCGTCCACCAGCAGCAGCACCCCGTCCACCATGGACAGGCCGCGCTCGACCTCGCCGCCGAAGTCGGCGTGCCCGGGGGTGTCCACGATGTTGATGGTCAGGCCGCCGTGCGCCACCGCGGTGTTCTTGGCCAGGATCGTGATGCCCTTTTCCCGCTCCAGGTCACCGGAGTCGAGGACCCGGTCGGCGACCTGGGCGCCGACCCGGAATGCGCCGGACTGCCAGAGCATGGCGTCAACCAGCGTCGTCTTGCCGTGGTCGACGTGCGCGACAATCGCCACGTTGCGCAATTCATCACGCGTGGCGAGCTGGGCCTGGCGAACGGGCATACGGAATCTCATTTGCATCGGAGGTGGGAGCTGACATGTACAACACGCAGCCCTCCCATTGTATTCGCCGCTGATCACCGGACCCGACGGCGGCTATTCGCTGCTCCCCGCGGGAGCGGCGGGCGGCCCCGCGGCCGGGGCGGCCGGGCGGCCGGCTGGCTGGCGTGGCCGGCCTGCGGGAGCCGGGCGGTCCCGGCGGAGCACCGCGAGCAGTTCCTCGTAGGGGCCGATCAGGTAGGCCTGGTCGCCGGCCCCCAGCCGGGTACCGCGGCGCGGCGGGTGCTCCAGGTAGGCCTGATGGGGCACCCGGCTGATGGCCAGGACGCGGGTCCGCGCGCCCAGGTCGCGCAGGGCCAGCCCGTCCAGGCCGCCGCCGCGGCTCACCGTCAGCCGGGCCACCAGCAGCGGCTCGTCGCCCACGTAGAACGTGTTGAGCACGTCGAGGCCGAGCGCCGCGCCGACGAACCAGGGTGCGGCGAGGGCGGCGGTGGAGCGGACGTTGCGGAACCCGAAGTTGTGCCGGACCGACCGGGCCAGCTGCGGGTCGAACATGCGCAGCACCACCGGGGTGGCCTCCCAGCGCGTCCCGAGCTGATCGCGCACGGCCAGGCCGGTTTCCAGGTTGGCCAGGTCGTCGCTGGTCAGTACCGCCACGGCCGAGGCGCTGGCCAGGCTGACCGACTCCAGCGTCTCCGGCAGGGTGGCGTCCGCGATGACCACCGGCACGCCGAGGGCCCGGGCCTGGCTGAGATGCCGGTTACCGTCGTGCTTCTCGACCACGACCACCTCGCTGCCCGCGGCGACCAGCCGGGAGGCGGCCTGCATGCCCACCGAGCCCAGGCCGATGACCAGCACATGGCCGCGCAGCCCGGTGATCCGCCGGCGGCCCAGCGACTCCTCGATGCGGCGGCTGACCAGCATGTCGGTGAGCATGGCGAAGAACACCGCGAGGAACAGGGCGCCGAGCAGCATCAGCACCACGGCCCCGCCCATCAGCCACGGGCTCTGTCTGATGTAGGAGAAGTCGCCGTAGTTCACCGTGGTGACCGTCTCCGCGGTGAAGTACACGGCGTCCAGCAGCGGGATATGGTGCCCGCCCAGCCGGTAGGCCAGCCGCAGGATCACCGTGGACGCGATGATCACGGTGAACAGCGCGAACAGCGCGGCGACCAGGCGGCGGTCCATGGCTTGCAGCAGGGAGGCGGCCGAGGTGCCGCGCGGAGCGCAGGCTGCGGGTGAGCCAGCTGGGCGGGCCGGGGGAGGCGGCCAGCACCCCGCGGGCGCCGAGCGCGCCGGCCCGATAGCCGGTGCATGGCGATGCGCGATCACCCCGGCGGCGTGCAGCTCGTCCGGGGTCCCGAACAGCGTCACGCCGTCCCCCGCCGCGACCCGGTGATCACGGCCGGGACAGATCACCACGTCGCCGCCGCCGGCGGGCAGCACGGCGATCGGGGCCAGCGCCCCGTACAGTTCGCGCAGCGTGGCCGGGGGCGGGGGCCACGGTCCGCGCGGCGGCGAACCGCTCGGTGGCCAGCCGGATCTCCTGGACGCCGGTGCGCAGGCAGGCTTCCGTGATCGACGGCGCGGACAGCCCGGCCACGTCGAGCACCGAGATCGCGATCCGGGACAGCGCCCGGCCCACGGCCGGGTTGCTGAGCTGGACCACGACCCGCACATCGGCGCGCAGTTCCCGGGTCAGCAGGGCGGTCTCCAGCGTGGGGAGATCGTCTTCCTGGGCGCAGATGACCGCCTCGGCCCCGGCCAGCCCGGCTTCGGCCAGGGTCTCCGCCGACCGCGAACTGCCCGCGATGTGCGGGATGCCCCAGCCGGTCAGGGTGCGGGCCAGCCGCGGGTCCGGGTGGTCGTCGATGACGACGGTCGGCACGCTGGAGGAGTTGAGCAGCTCGACGATGCGCAGGCCCACGCCGTGCAGCCCGCAGACGATCACGTGCCCGCGCCAGCCCGCGTACACCCCTCCCACCTGGTCAAGGGTGGCATGGGCAGGTATCAGGAGGGTTAAGGGGATGGAGCTTAGCCGGGCGGAGGCCTGCGGCCGGACGGTCTGAGCCGGGCGGCCTAAGCCCGGGCGGGGGCCTAAGTACCTCGCTGCGCCGCGCGAGATAAGGCATCTTCCCGATGTGGCGCGGGGGGCCTTACGACGAACCTGAATGGTGTGCGGTCATGACCGTGGCCGCGAACCAAGGAGGATGTCGTGCATCCAGTGATCCAGTCGGCAGTGGCCGCCCAGCACGTCAAGGACATGCTCGACCACGCCGCCGAAGATGGCCGGGCCCGCGAGGCCCGGCGCGCCCGGAGGGGCCGCCGCGGGCGGCGCCACGCTGTCCTGGGCGCCCAGTCTCGCGCCACCCGCCGCGACCTCGGCGCCCACCCAGTGCGCCGACTAGCGGCTCGCGGCCCGATCCCGGGCTCCGCGGCCCCTGCCCCGTCCCCTCCCCGGCCCGTTCTCCGGGCCCGGGGAGGGGACGGGAGGACCACCTGAGACGTTACTTTCTGTTACCGCTAACTCCGTGAGAGCTTCTCCCAGGTCGAGGGCGTCGGGGTGTCGGCCCTCCCGGGACTGCTTTGAACGAATGTTCGATTACTTGCTATTGTCGTGGCATGGCAGCGTACGTTCCGCCGGGCTGGCCGACCGGGGTGCATCCGCCAGGCAGTACGGATTTCGAGGCCACCGCAGTAGCCTGGCTGCTCGACGTGGTGCCGCCCGATTACCGGCTGTATGGCGTGCTGCGGCGCCACCCGCTCGCGCTGGCCACCATGGCCCGGCACCACGTGGCCGCGTGCGTGGAGGGTGCCCGCGACGGGTACCGCAGCGCCCGGACCGAACTGGGCGGGTCGCTGCCCGCCCACGGGGTCGACGCGGTGCTGGCCGCCTACCGCAGTGAGGGACGCAGGCTGGTGGACACCGCGCGGGCCGTCGATCTGATCGGGCGGGCGCTGCGCGGTGAGGTGTTCAGCCCGCGGCTGCGCGCCGAGTAAGCGGGGACGGGGCCAGCGCCGCATCGTAAGCGGGAATGCGGAGGGCCGGCTCGTTCAGGTCGCGGCCCGGATGGCGAGCACGGCCATGCCGTCCACCGCCGGGTGACCGCCGAAGGTCCGGACTTCCTCGTGGACCTTGTCCGCCACCACGTCCGCGGTCAGCCCGGTGCAGGCGGCCAGCAGCCGGGCCAGGCCGTCGTCGTCATCGAGCTGCCGGTCGCCGTCGCGCCGCCGGGTCACCCCGTCGGTGACGCAGAGCAGCAGGTCGCCGGGGCCGAGGGTGACGTCCTGGGCGGAGAAGCCCTGCCCCTCGATCACGCCGAGCACCGGCTGCGGGGCCGCGGCCGTCTCGGGCCGTCCCTGGGTCCGCAACACCAGCGGCAGCGGCTGCCCCGCGCAGGCGAGCGAGACCCCGGCCGGGTCGCCCGGCACGATCTCGCCGTGGACCAGGGTCAGGAACGTGCCCGGAGCCCGCTCGTCCAGGATCAGCTGGTTCAGCTGGTCCAGCACGGCGGGGATGCCCAGCCCGGCCGCGCCCAGGATGCGCAGTGCGTTGCGGGCCAGCGAGGTCACCGCCAGGGTGGCCGGACCCGTCCCGCACACCTCGCCGATGGCGAACCGCCATCGTCCCCCGGTCACCGGGAACACGTCACAGAAGTCGCCGCCGCCGCGTCAGCCCGGGAAAGGTCGCTCCTGGACGCGTCCGGTACTGGGCAGGTCGTGCGCGAAGGCCAGCTCGACGCCGGGAATCCGGGGGAGTTCCGGCGGCACCAGGGCGGCGCGCAGCGCGTCGCTGGCCTGCTGCTGCCGCGCGGTGAGCCGGGAGTTCTCCAGGGCCAGCGCGATCCGGGCGGCCAGGTCCTCCGCCAGCCTGCTGCACCTCCCGGGACGGACGCCCGCCGTGCGGGCCGCCCAGGATGAGCAGCCCCAGCGGGCCGCCCCGGGTGGTCAGCGGGAAGCACCAGGCCCCCCGGGCGGCCAGGTCGGCCACGCCGGCCGGGGCCTGCGCCGGGACCAGCGCGGCCAGCGGCCAGGAGCGCGAGGCCGCCGTGGCGGGAGTCCGCGGCGATGGCCGGCGGCGCCAGGTCGCAGCCCAGGTTCAGCAGCCAGGTGAGCGCGCCCGCCTGCGACTCGTCCGCGTGGCGGGCCACGGTGAGCCGCAGGTCACCGCCGGGACCGGACAGCAGCACCGCGCACCACGCCGCGAGCCGGGGCACGGCGACCTGCCCGGCCACGGCCAGGATCCGGTCGGTGTCCAGCGGGCAGGCCAGCAGCGTGCCGGCTTCGGCCAGCACCCCGATCCGGGCCCGCCGGGCCCGTTCCAGCTCGGCCAGCCGGGCCCGTTCCAGCGCCGGGGCCATCTGGTCCGCCAGCTGCTGCAGCCGCCGGACCTCGCCGTCGCGCGAACCGTCCGGGCACGGGCGGCCGCGACCGCCAGCACCCCGGTCACCTGGCCGTCCACCATGAACGGCACGGTCGAGACGGACGGCGCGGTACGCAGCCACGCGGCCGGGCCGAGCCCGCTGGCCGCGCGCACGCCCAGATCCCCGTCCTCGTCCGCGACCAGGGCGTAAGCACTGTCGGCGGACGCGATGAGCCGCGCCGACGCCACGCACTGGTCCAGCAGCACGTCATACCCGGACTTAGCCGTCGCGTCGTAGGACGGCGCGGCGGCTGGCCGGCCCGGTGCTGGCAGGCCCGGGCTGGCCGGTCCGGCTGGCCGGCCCGGTCCTGCTGACCGGGCCTGGCCGGCCCGGGGTCCGCCGGCGCACTGCCGGCGACGCACCCCCGGTGCGCTGCCGGTGACGTTCCAGGGCCGGCCGGCACCACGGCCTCCAGCGCCCCCGGGTCGGCCCCGGCCGTCGATGCCCCGCCCGGGGCGCCGGGAAGACCCATCCGGAACCAGACGGCCTTGGCGTCGGTCCCGTAGCTGACCCCCCAGGCGGCCGCCAGGGCGGAGGGCAGCAACAGGCCGCGCCCGCCGGTGCGCTCGGCCGGGAACGGTGTCGTCGGGTGCGGGGCCGGGCACCATCCGGGCCGGGTGACTGTCCCGGACCACGACTTCCACCGCGCCCGCGGCGAGCTTGCAGGTGACCTGGACCTGGGTGCCTGCGTGCACCACGGCGTTGGTCACCAGCTCGCTGGTCAGCAGGACCGCGTCATCGACCAGGCCGCCGTCCGCCGTCGGCGCCGGGCGCAGTGTCCAGCCAGGAACGCAGCGTATCCCGCACGAACTTGCGGGCCGCCGCGACGGCCGCAGGCTCAGGCAGGTACGCCGCGCTCGCGACGAGGTCCTTGCGTCCCTTCACGTGCCCTCTTGGATTCCCAGATGCTCATGTTCGGTCGCCCACGGTAGGCGAAGGCCGTGACCAGCCATCCCCGGCTACGTACTCCCGGACCACCTTCGCGGGAACACCGGCGATCACGCAGCGGTCAGGCACCATCCCGCGGACCACCGAGCCCGCGGCCACCACCACATTACGGCCGATCTGCGCGCCGGGCAGCACGATCACACCAGCTCCTAGCCATGTCCCCGGGCCGATGGACACCGCGGTGTTGCTCGGCCACTGCCGCCCGATCGGCACGTCCGGGTCGGAGTAGCCGTGGTTCTGGTCGGTGATGTAGACGTACGGGCCGGTGAACACGTCATCGCCGATGACGATCGAGTGGTGCGCGATGATGTGGCTGCCCCGGCCGATCACGCAGCCGTTCCCGACCCGGAGCACCGGGGAGTCGCCCAGCTGGTGGCCCGGGCACCATGCCCGCGGTCAGGCTGACCTCGGCCCCGATCAGCGAGCCGGCGCCGACCTCGATCCACGCTTCGCCGTAGAGCGCCCCGGTCGGGAAGGCCATGATCGACCCGGGGCCGAACGCGGCGAACCGGCGGCCCGCCGGGGTAGCCGCGGTGATCGCGCCGGCCTGCTGCGCCGCGCGCCAGGCCCGGTGCACCAGCCGCCACGCCAGCGTGCGGCAACCCCTGGCGAGAGCGTCCTTGCCCGGCATGGACGACTACGGTACCCGGGCGCTGATCTGCAGCGTCTGAGGCACCCGGGGCTGCGTTACCCGCGTCTGGGGGGCCAGCGACGGCGCGGCGAGCTGGCCGCAGGCCCCGTCGATCTGGCTGCCCCGGGTATCGCGCATGGTGACCGGGATCCCGCGGGCCGCCAGCCGGTCCTCGAACTCCCGCATGGAACCCGGCTCGGACGCCGTCCACCGCGAGCCGGGGGTGGGGTTGAGCGGGATCAGGTTGACGTGCGCCAGCCGCCCGGCCAGCAGCCCGGCGAGCATGTCGGCCCGCCACGGCTGGTCGTTGACGTCCTTGATCAGCGCGTACTCGATGGAAACCCGCCGGCCGGTGGTGGCCGCATAATCCCACGCGGCCTCCAGGACCTCGGCCACCTTCCAGCGGCGGTTGACGGGCACGAGCTCGTCACGCAGTTCGTCGTCGGGAGCATGCAGCGAGACCGCCAGCCGGACCTGCAGGCCTTCGGCGGTGAGCCGGCGGATGGCGGGAACCAGCCCGACCGTGGAGACGGTCACCGAGCGCTGGGAGATGCCCAGGCCGTCCGGCACCGGGTCGGTGATCCGGCGCACGGCCCTCAGCACGCTGGCGTAGTTGGCCAGCGGTTCACCCATGCCCATGAACACGATGTTGGAGACCCGTCCCGGGCCGCCGGGCACCTCGCCGCGGGCCAGCGCCCGCGCGCCCGCGACCACCTGGGCGACGATCTCGGCGGCGGACAGGTTCCTGGTCAGCCCGGCCTGGCCGGTGGCGCAGAACGGGCAGGCCATCCCGCAGCCCGCCTGCGAGGACACGCACATGGTGACCCGGTGCGGGTAGCGCATCAGGACGGACTCGATGAGGGCACCGTCGAAGGCGCGCCACAACGTCTTGCGGGTCATCCCCTCGTCACAGGTCAGCTCCTGCTGCGCGGTGAGCAGCCGGGGCAGCAGCCGGCCCGCCAGCTCGTCGCGGGACGTGGCCGGCAGGTCGGTCATGTCCGCGGGGTCGTCGGTCAGCCGGGCGAAGTAGTGCCGGGCCAGCTGATCGGCGCGGAACGCCGGGCCGCCCAGCTCAGCGGCGGCGGCGCGGCGCTCCGCCGGGTCCAGGTCAGCCAGATGCCGGGGCGGTCGGGTGGGGGTCGCTCTGCCAGGCACCTGTGCTCCGTAGGAAAGGTCGTTTCGAACGCTTAACAATATCCTGGGTGCGGACGGCGATGACCTGCGGCGAATCAGTAGATTTCGGTTATGCCGACTTTGCGCAGGGGCGGGAGAGAAGGCAATCTCGCCGCCCGGCCGGGCCGGCCAGAGATCCTGCTCACCAGTGAGAGCCCGTACGGCAGCCGGCGGCTGGTCGTGGAGTACGACGGCGTTACCACCGCCGCGTACGTGTACGACCAGACGGCCGTGATCGCCGCGGTCTGGCTCGCCAATCACCAGCCCGCCCCGGCCGCCGCCGACCCGGCGCAGGTCGAGGCCGGGCAGGCTCCGGTGATGCCGGCCGGGCACACCAAGCATCCGGGCGGCCGGCCGCCGCTGGACAGCCGCATCCTGCGCCCGCTGTGGTTCGAGGAGGGGGACGGGGTGGCCCTCGTGGAGGGCGGCCGGCTGCTCGCGGTGATCCCCGGCTGGTCCGACATGTCCCGTGGCATGCCCGGCTACAGCCGGGAATGCATCGGCCAGACCCCGTTCGCGTGGTCCCTGGACGACGCCATGGAAGGGCTGGGCCCGCGGGCGGACCGGGCCACGGCCTTCTGGCGCTGGCGGGTCAGCGAGGGTGCGTGGGCCGGCTTCCAGAAGGCGGCCCTGGGGCATCTGCTGGGCCGGCTCGGCCCCGGGGCCCGGTACTGGGACGTCAGCGGCGGCAGGCAGCCGTCGGCCGGGGTGTCCGAACGGCCGCCGACCCGCGGCCGGCCGTTCACGGTGCTGTCCACGCTCGGCATGAGCTGCCAGCGGATGCCGGTCGTCGAGCAGTTCTCGGAGGACCCCGACCGCCTCAGGGCGGATCGAGCTGGCCCTGGCCACGACCCTGCCCAGCCCGGAAGCGGCGCGTATCTTCCTGTGGCTGGCGCACTACCCCTGGCGCGCGGTGACCTGGTTCGGGCCGGGCCACACGATCAGGTGGTACCACGAGCCCGCCACCTTCCCGCTGGGCGGCGGGAACACCGCGGTGCTGCTGCTCGACGACCCGGCCCAGCTACCCGGGCCGGAGGTGCCGGACCTGTCCGGGTTCTCCTTCGGCGGCGACCCGGTGCGCTGGCTGTGGGTCGTGCCCATCAGCGAGCGGGAACGGCTGTTCGCCAAGGAACGCGGCTCGGCCAGCCTGGTCACGCACCTGGCCGCCCAGCGCCGGAGCTGGGTGGTCACCGCGTAGCGGGGGCCCGCTGACTCACGCCGCAGGGCGCATCCGGCCGCCGCACCGCGAGGGCGCGGGACGTCAGCACGCCGTGGGCGCGACCCCGCGCCGCACGCCGTAGGGGCGCGGCCCCCGGCCACGCCCCTACGGTTTTCGTTATCTGAAAATTAATGGATATGCAGGCTCACTCCCAGCAGCGGCAGCCACCACAAGAAGATCGCGAGCAGGGCGGACAAACACCAACTTGAGCAGGTGACCGTGATGTAGTGCTTCTCCCACGCCACCACGATCCCGATGATGATATAGATCAAGCCAACCAGACCGATACGTCTGAACATCCCGCTATGCTCCGCATCTCCCCCGACTGTATGTACGAGTCGCCCGCAAAGTCCCCAAGGCGGATGCGGCCAAACGCCAGCGGGTGAACCAGTGCGAATCAGCGGGTGAGGAAGATCACCAGCAGCAGCCAGACCACGGGCGCGGTGATCAGCAGCGAGTCGATCCGGTCCAGGACTCCCCCGTGGCCGGGCAGCACCGTGCCCATGTCCTTGATCTGCAGATCCCGCTTGATCATGGACTCGGACAGGTCGCCGAGGGTCGCCGCGCCGACGGCGGCGACGCCCAGCACGACGCCCTGCCACCACGTGCCGTGCAGCAGCAGGGGAAGCAGCAGGACACCGGCCACGATGCAGGCCAGCGCCGAGCCGGCGAAGCCCTCCCAGGTCTTGTGCGGGCTGATCACGGCCGCCATCGGGTGCCGTCCCAGCAGGCTGCCCACCAGGTAGCCGCCGATGTCACTGCAGATCGTGACCACGATCCAGGCCAGGACGCGCCGGGAGCCGTCCGGGGCGGCCAGCATCAGCGCGACGAACGACGCCATCAGCGGCAGGTAGACGAGGGTGAAGATCCCGGCGGTGACGTCCCGCAGGTAGCCGGCGCTGCCACCGGCCATCCGCCAGGCCAGCACCGCGATCACGGTCACGGCCAGCGCGGCGACCAGCGGGCGCTCGCCGCTGTAGTAGGCCAGCCCCAGCATGACCGCGCCGCCGGCGGCCACCGGGACCAGCGGCAGCCGGATGCCGCGCACCTCCAGGGCCCGGGTGAGTTCCCACAGGCCGAGTGCGATCACGGCGGCCACGTAGATCAGGAAGATGACCTTGATGGTGAACAGGGTGACCAGGGCCAGGCCGCCCAGGAGCAGGCCGACCACGATCGCGGCGCGGAGGTTGCGGCCAGCCCGGGAAGGCTTGAGGATCTCGGCGGGCGGGGTTCGGGGCCGGGGCCTCGGCGGGCGGTGCGGCGCCGGCGGCCGGGGCTCGGGCGGTGCCGCGGCGGGACTCGGGGGCTCGGCGGGCGGGGCCCGGCGGGCGGGCTCGGCGGGCGTGGGCTCCGGTCCGGGCTGGCCGCCTTGCTCCGGAGCGTGGCCCGGCTCGCTCAGCTCGTCGGGACCCAAATCTCAGACCTCGAGGAGCTCGGCTTCCTTGTGCCGCAGCAGTTCGTCCACCTGCCCCACGTAGGTGTGCGTCAGCTCGTCGAGTTCCCGTTCCGCCCGGTGCACCTCGTCCTCACCCGCGTCGCCGGCCTTGACCATCTTGTCCAGGGAGTCCTTGGCGTGCCGCCGGATATTGCGGATGGAGACCCGGCTGTCCTCGGCCTTGTGCCGGGCCACCTTGATGAAGTCCTTGCGCCGTTCCTCGGACAGTTCCGGGAAGACGACCCGGATGATGTTGCCGTCGTTGCTCGGGTTGACCCCGAGATCACTGTTGCGGATCGCCTTCTCGATGTTGGCCATGGACGACTTGTCGAACGGCTGGACGATCACCATCCGGGGCTCCGGGATGTGAAACGAGGCCAGCTGGTTCACGGGGGTCTGGGTTCCGTAGTACTCGGCAGTGATCTTGCCGAACATGGACGGATGCGCGCGCCCGGTCCGGATGGTGCCAAACTCTTCCTTGGCGACCACCACGGCCTTCTCCATTTTCTCCTCGGCCTCGAAGAGAGTGTCGTCTATCACTGCGGCTCCTGTGCGTTCTGTGCCTTCACGCTTCCGCGGCTGACGGGTCGCTCAGTAGTCCCCCGACCGGCAGATCAGCGTGCCGATCCTCTCACCGCGCACCGCCCGCGCGACGTTGCCCTCTTCCATCAGGTCGAAAACGACGATGGGCAGGCCATTGTCCATGCACAAGCTCACCGCGGTCGCGTCCATGAACTTCAGCTCGCGGCGGAGAACCTCGCCGTAGTCGATCTGGGTGAACCGCGTCGCACCGGGAATCGTGCGGGGATCCGCGTCGTAGACCCCGTCCACCTGAGTGCCCTTGAGCACCGCTTCCGCGCCGATCTCCAGGGCGCGCTGCGCGGCGCAGGTGTCGGTGGAGAAGAACGGGGCGCCCAGGCCCGCGCCGAAGATCACCACGCGGCCCTTCTCCAGGTGCCGGATGGCCCGGCGGGGGATGTAGGGCTCGGCCACCTGTCCCATGGTGATCGCGGTCTGCACCCGGGTTTCCACGCCGAGCTTCTCCAGCACGTCCTGGAGGGCCAGGCAGTTGATCACGGTGCCCAGCATGCCCATGTAGTCGGCCCGGGCCCGGTCGATGCCGCGCTCGGCCATCTGCTTGCCGCGGAACATGTTGCCGCCGCCGACCACCGCGGCCAGCTCCACCCCGTCGGCCACCACCGCCGCGATCTCCTTGGCCAGGTGGAAGACCACGTCCGGCGAGATGCCCAGCGGCTCGTTCCCGGAGAAGGCCTCGCCGGAGAGCTTCACGACCACGCGGTTCCAGCGGCGGTGCGCCTTCGGTGCCTCCGGCTCCGGATACCGCTCCGCCTCGGCGGCCGCGGACGTGCCCGCCCCGGCCGCGGCATCCGCGCGCACGGCAGCGCCCGCATGGTGCGTGGCGCTGCCGTCCACGGGATGTTCTCCTTCGCCCTCGCTCACCAGCTGGCTCCGGTCCTCATCCGGCCTGGCCGACCTGGAACCGCGCGAACGCGCGGACGGTGACCCCCTGATCGGCGAGCAACTGCTTGATGGACTTCTTCGGGTCCCGGACGAAAGGCTGCTCGGTCAGCACCACGTCCTTGAAGAACGCGTTGAGCCGGCCCTCGACGATCTTGGGGACCGCCTGCTCCGGCTTGCCCTCGTCCCGGGTGATCTGCTCCATGATGCCCCGCTCGTGCTCGACCACGTTCGCGGGCACCTCGTCGCGGGTCAGGTACTGCGGCCGCATCGCGGCCACCTGGTGCGTCACGTCCTTGGCCGCCTCGGGCGACGGCTTGTCCAGCTGGACGAGCACGCCCACGGTCGGCGGCAGCGCCGGGTCGGACTTGTGCAGGTAGGTAGCGACGTAGCCACCCTCAAGGAGGGTGTACCGGCCCAGCTCGATCTTCTCCTTGAGCGAGGCGCCGGCCTCCTCGATGTGCTGCTGGACGGTGGTGCCGGGCCGGAGCTCCAGCCCGAGCAGGGTCAGCCGGTCGGCGGGCCGCTGCTGCAGGGCCACGCTCGCGATCTGCGCCGCCAGGGCCTGGAACACATCGGTCTTGGCGACGAAGTCGGTCTCGCAGTTGAGCTCGAGGAGCACCCCGGCGTCCGTGCCGTCGAGCTCCGCGGTCACCAGCCCGTTCGCGGCGGTCCGGGAAGCCCGCTTGCTCACGTCCTTGGCGCCCTTGACGCGGAGGAGCTCCACGGCGACGTCGAAGTCGCCGTCGGCCTCCTCAAGGGCCCTCTTGCAGTCCATCATTCCCGCGGCCGTCTGCTCACGCAGCCGCTTCACGTCCGCGGCGGTGAAGTTCGCCATTTCCTCATCTCTCGCTGTGTCTTTGTAGTGGGGCGGGGCTGGTCGCCCCGCTCCGCTAGTCCCTCCGATAGGCCGTCCGCCGGTCCGCTGCCTCAGGCCTCGTGCGACTCACCGGAGCCAGCGGACACGCCCGCGGCCTCCGGCTCGGGCGCCGGGGTGTCACCCTGCTCGGGCGCCGTCCCGTTGGCCTGGTCGGCTGCCGTCCCGTCGGCCTGGTCGGCTGCCGTCCCGTTGGCCTGGTCCGGCGTCGTCCCGTTGGCCTGCTCGCCGGCTGGCGCGTCGGGGGCCTGGGCCGCGGCATCGTCGCTGGCCTTGCCCTCCAGGACCGCCAGCTCCCATTCGGCGAGCGGCTCTTCGGCACCGAGTCGCCGGACGTGGGCGCTGCGACGGCTTAGCCTCGCCTTCCGCTGCCCCGGCCCGGGCGATCAGGCCGTCGGCCACCGCATCGGCGACGACCCGGGTCAGCAGCGAAACACTGCGGATGGCGTCGTCATTCCCCGGAATCGGGTAGGTGACCTCGTCCGGGTCGCAGTTCGTGTCGAGGATGGCGATGACCGGGATGCCCAGCTTGCGGGCCTCGCTGACGGCGATGTGCTCCTTCTTGGTGTCCACCACCCAGATGGCGCTCGGCACCCGGGACATGTCCCGGATCCCGCCCAGCGAGCGCTCCAGCTTGTCGCGCTCGCGGCGCAGCTGGAGCAGCTCCTTCTTGGTCATCCCGGAGCCGGCCACGTCGTCGAAGTCGAGCTCCTCGAGCTCCTTGAGCCGCTGGAGGCGCTTGAAGACGGTCTGGAAGTTGGTCAGCATGCCGCCCAGCCAGCGCTGGTTGACGAAGGGCATGCCCACCCGGCGGGCCTGCTCGGCGACCGCTTCCTGAGCCTGCTTCTTGGTGCCGACGTACAGGATGGAGCCGCCGTGCGCGACCGTCTCCTTGATGAACTCGTAGGCGGTGTCGATGAAGTCGAGCGACTGCTGGAGATCGATGATGTAGATGCCGTTGCGCTCGGCCAGGATGAATCGCTTCATCTTGGGGTTCCAGCGCCGGGTCTGGTGCCCGAAGTGCACGCCGCTCTCGAGCAGCTGCCGCATAGTTACGACCGGAGCCATGCCCGCGGTCCCCTTCCTGTTACGCGCCGTGCCTGAGCACACCGACGCTCTCGGTTGTTGCCTGGCGCCCGGGCGCACCCGCCGCGGTGTGGGAAACCGCGGACCGGTGGGATGCGTCCCGCCGGGGGCCGAACCGGCACCTGGCGGCAAGCGGACGCGCGAATTAGCCGGGAAGCCGTCCGCGTAACGCGGGCCGACTCCACGACCTGTGAGCAGTCTACTCGCTGCACTCAAGCCCGCGGATGCACTCACTTCGCCCGGCCCTCGCCCTGAGGCGCCTGGCCCCTCGGCGCCGGTACCTCGCGGGTCTCGGGTACGCCAGGCACTGGGGTACCTCAGGCATGGGTGCCTCAGGCGCGGGGATGCGCCTGGCGGAACGCGGACGTCAGCCGCTCGACCGAGACGTGCGTGTAGATCTGGGTGGTGCCCAGCGACGCGTGACCGAGGATCTCCTGCACGCTGCGCAGGTCCGCACCGCCTTCCAGCAGGTGGGTCGCGGCCGCGTGGCGCAGACCGTGCGGCCCGGTGTCGGGCACCGCGGGCACGGCGGCCAGCCTGCGCGTGCACCACCCGCCGCGCGGTCCGCGGATCCAGCCGCCTGCCGCGCGCCCCCAGGAACAGGGCGCGCCGCACTGTCCGGGGTCAGCAGGACCGGCCGCCCGTCCCGGGCCCAGCGCGCCGTGGCCCGCTCGGCGGGCAATCCCACCGGCACCGTGCGCTCCTTGCCGCCCTTGCCCATGACCCGGACGGTCCGCCGCTCATGGTCGAGGTCACCGAGGTCGAGCCCGCACAGCTCGCTGACCCGGATCCCGGTGGCGTAGAGCAGCTCCATGATCGCGGTGTCGCGCAGGGCCAGCGCCTGATCGCGGGGATCCGGCTCGCTGCCTTCCGGTGCCGGGCTTCCCGGCGTGCCGGCGGGCTTCCGGCGGCGGGCCGTCCTGGGCCGCGAGCACCGCGGCCATCTGGTCCTGGCGGATCACCTCGGGCAGCTTGCGGCGCAGCCGGGGCGTGCCCAGCAACGGCCCCGGGTCGCTGGGCAGCCAGCCGCGGGCGTGCCCGAACGCGGTGAACGTCCGGGCCGACGCGGCCCGCCGGGCCAGCGTGGCCCGGGCCCGCCCGGTGGCGTGCTGGCCCGCCAGCCAGCCCCGCAGGACCGCGATGTCCAGGCCGTCCGGGCTGGTCACGCCCGCGTGGGCGGCGTGCTCCAGGAGCGCGCGGACATCACCCAGGTAGGCCCGGACCGTGTGCCCGGACACGCCCGCGCTCCGCCGCGAGGTGCCGCCGGAACGCCTCCAGCGCCGACTCCAGCTGGTCCGGCAGTTCGGGCTGCGTCCTCGCATGAACCCCAGTCTGGGGCAGGACCGCCGCTCACTCCACCGTGACACTCTTGGCCAGGTTGCGCGGCTTGTCCACGTCGTTGCCGAGCGCCACCGCCGCGTGGTACGCGAGCATCTGCAGCGGCACGGAGAGCAGGATCGGGTCCAGCTCGGGCTCGTTCTTCGGCACCCGGATCACGTGATCGGCCAGCTTGGGATCCAGGTCGGTGTGGGCGACGGCCACCACCGGGCCGCGGCGGGCCTTGATCTCGCCGAGCGTGGACAGGTTCTTGTCGAACAGGTCGTCGCTGGGCACGATCGCGACCGTGGGCAGCTCCGGGTTCACCAGGGCGAGCGGCCCGTGCTTGAGCTCGCTGGCCGGGTAGGCCTCCGCATGCAGGTAGGAGACCTCCTTGAGCTTCTGCGCCCCCTCCCGGGCGACCGGGTAGCCGCGGACCCGGCCGATGAAGAACATGCCCTGGGCCGTTCGCCAGCTCGGCGGCGACGCCGGCGATGTGGTCCTCCCCGGCCAGCATCTCCTCGATCTGCCCGGGGATGGCGTGCAGTCCCGCGATGATCCGCCGGCCGTCGGCCGGCGAGAGGTCGTGGATGCGGCCCAGGTGCAGCCCGAGCAGGGCGAAGGCGACCGTCGTGGCGGTGAAGGTCTTGGTCGAGGTGACCGAGATCTCCGGGCCGGCGTGCAGGTACATGCCGCCGTCGCACTGCCGGGCGATGGCGCTGCCGACCGAGTTCACCACCCCGAGCACGCGGCCGCCTTTGCGCTGCAGCTCCTGGATGGCGGCCAGGGTGTCGTAGGTCTCGCCGGACTGGCTGACCGCGACGTAGAGCGTGTCCGCCTCCACCACCGGGTTGCGGTAGCGGAACTCCGAGGCCGGCTCGGCCGACGCCGGGATGCGGGCCAGGTCCTCGATGAGCTGCGCGCCGACCTGGCCCGAGTAGTAGGCCGAGCCGCAGCCGAGCACCAGGACCCGGCGGAACTCGCGGAGTTCGCGCGCGTCCATGTTCAGCCCGCCCAGGTGCGCGGTGTGGAACCGGTCGTCCAGCCGGCCGCGCAGGGCCCGCTCGACCGCGCGCGGCTGCTCGTGGATCTCCTTGCGCATGAAGTGCGTGTAGCCCTCGGCGTCGTAGGAGCCGACCTCGGTGTCGATGATGGAGGGTTCTTTGATGGTGGTCCGCGCGTCGAGGGTGGAGGTCGCGAAGCCGTCCGCGCGCACCGCCGCGACCTCACCGTCGTCGAGGTGCACGACCTGGCGGGTGTAGCGGACGAACGCGGCCACGTCGGAGGCGACGAACATCTCCTTGTCGCCCAGGCCGAGCACCACGGGGCTGCCGTTGCGGGCGGCCACGATGACGTCCGGATGGCGGGCGTCCAGAACCACGATGCCGTAGGTGCCGACCACTGAGGTCAGCGCCTGGCGGACCGCCTCTTCCAGGTCGTCGGCGCTGCTGGCCGCGATCAGGTGGGCGAGCACCTCGCTGTCGGTCTCGGAGGCGAACACGGCCCCGTCCACGGCCAGCTTGGCCCGCAGCTCGTCGGCGTTCTCGATGATCCCGTTGTGCACGATCGCGATGGGCCCGCAGACGTGCGGGTGCGCGTTGACGTCGCTCGGCTCGCCGTGGGTGGCCCAGCGGGTGTGGCCGATGCCCGGGCTGCCCTTGAACCGCGCGGGCAGCCCCGCAGCCAGGTCGGCCACCCGGCCCTTGGTCTTGTGCACCCGGATCTCGCCGGACCGGCTCAGGACCGCGATCCCGGCCGAGTCGTAGCCCCGGTACTCCAGCCGGGCCAGCCCCTCCAGCAGGATGGGCACGCAGTCACGGCCCCCGATGTGAGCGACGATTCCGCACATGCTCTGCCCCTCAGCCGTAGATGATGCGGCGCAGCTGACGCAGCGAGTACTGGGGCGGCGCCACCAGCCGCTGCTGCAGCTCAACCGAGATTTGATGGAACGCGCGGTCGTTAGTCAGACCCCGTGCTTTGAGTTCCCCGTGGCGCCTGCGGACGAATACGTCCGCTGGCTCGGAGAAATACCCGACCACTTCATCGATCAACCGTGCCGCCTCCCCGGACCCGAGCGAACTGCTCCCGGTCAGATGGGCGACCAGGTCCTCGAACGGCCGTTGCGCACCTGCCACACGAGTCAGCATGCTCGATCACGGGACGAGGATGGCAACAGATCCTGCCCGGAATCGGGCAGATTTTCGCTAATGAGCAGCCTGAAAAGCGTTCTCCGCGGAGACCGGGTTCCTGAGCGTATCATGGGTCAGCTGGTCGGCCGGGCCCGCCAGCCTCGTTCGCAGCGCTCGACGAACCCGCCCGCCGCCAGCTCGCCCAGGCAACGCAGTACGGTATCGAAATCCACGCCCGCCGACACCGCGATGCGGGCCGGCCCCCGGCCGCCGCGGGCAGGCACAGCCTCCAGGACGCTCCGGCTGACCGGGTCCAGCTCGTCGCGCGGCAGGACCGGGCCCCGGGGCGGCGGAACCAGGTCACCGGCGCCGAGCGACAGGCAGGCCAGCACGTCCTGCACGCCGGTGACGCACACGGCTCCCCAGTCCCTGATGGCCAGATGGCAGCCGGCCGACGCCAGGGACGTCACCGGGCCGGGCACGGCCATCAGCGGGCGGTTCTGGTCCCGGGCGTGCCGGGCCGTGTTCAGCGCCCCGCTGCGCAGCGCGGCCTCGACGATCACCGTGCCGCGGCTGAGCGCGGCGATCAGCCGGTTGCGGACCAGGAACCCGGGCCTGGTCGGGGTCCGGCCGGGCGGCTGCTCGCTGACCAGCGCCCCGTGCCCCGCGATGGCCAGGAACAGCTCGTGATGGCTGCGCGGATACGGGTCGTCCAGGCCGGAGGGCAGCACCGCGACGGTGATCCCCTCGGCGGCGAGCGCGCCGCGGTGGGCCTGGCTGTCGATGCCGAACGCGCCGCCGGACAGCACCGTCCAGCCGCGTTCGGCCAGGGCCGCGGCCAGTTCGATGGTCACGTGGACGCCGTACGCGGTGGCCGCCCGGGTGCCGACGATGGAGACCGAGCGCAGGCAGGCGAACCGGAGGTCTGCCTCGCCGCGCACCCACAGCGCACACGGCTGCGCGTCGCCCAGCACGCTCGAGCTGGCTGGGCCACTCCGGGTCGCCGGGGCAGACCAGCCGGATCCCGTCCCGCCGCCAGGCCATCCACCGTGGCCTCGGTGGGCGCGTCACCCAGCCGGGCGGCCCACCGCTGCCGGGCCCGGTCCAGGCCCGGGATGGCCGGGGCAGCCGGCGAGAGGCGCCCCCGCCGTGAGAGCGGCGATGACCGCCGCCGGGGAGCGCTGCCGGAGCAGGGGCCCGAGCTGGGCGTCACCGGGCTCGGCGATCCAGGTCAGCGCCGCCCGGGCCAGCCGGTCCCGGTCCGCCGGCCCGGTGCCGTGCCGGCCAGTGGCCGGCCGGTCCCGGTCCGCGTCCCGGTCCCGGGCCTGCCCGCCGGGTCGCAGATCATCGCGGCACCCCCAGCCACAGACCGAGCGCCGCGGCGGTCTGGTCGGCGGTCGGGCGCGGTACCCCGGCCAGGTCGGCCAGCGTCCAGGCCACCCTGATCACCCGGTGCACGCCCCGCGCGCTGATCTGCCCCAGGTCCATGGCCCGCTCCAGCGGCACGAGCGCGCCCGGCGCCGGGCGCGTAGCTGCGGCGCAGTTCGCTGCCGGGGATCTCCGCGTTGAGCCGCCAGGGCGTGTCCTGCAGCCGGGCGGCGGCCCGGCGCCGGGCCGCCTCGACCCGGGCCGCGACGGTCGCGCTGGACTCCGCGAACGTCGCGTCGCTGAGCAACTCGCCCCGGCTCACCGGCAGGAATTCCACCTTCACGTCGACCCGGTCGAGCAACGGCCCGGACAGCCGGGCCAGGTACCTGCGGCGGACCGCGGGCGTGCAGTCGCAGCCCGGCTGCCGCCCGGGTCCCTTGGCGCACGGGCACGGGTTGGCCGCCAGTAGCAGCGTGAAGCGGGCCGGGAACCGCGCGGTCACGCCCGACCGGGCCACCACGACCTCGCCCGACTCCAGCGGCTGGCGGAGCGCGTCGAGCACATCCCGGCCGAACTCGGGCGCCTCGTCCAGGAACAGGCAGCCCGCGGTGGGCCAGGGACGCGGCTCCCGGGCGGATCACCCCGCTGCCGCCGCCGACGATCGCCGCCTTGGTCGCGGTGTGGTGCGGGGCGCAGAACGGCGGCTCGGTCAGCAGCGGGCTGCGGTCCGGGAGCACGCCCGCCACCGAGTGGATCGCGGTGACCTCCAGAGCCGCGGCGGGGTCGAGCCGGGGCAGCACGGTGGGAATCCGCTCGGCCAGCATCGTCTTCCCGGCCCCCGGCGGGCCGAGCAGGCAGAGATGATGGCCGCCCGCGGCGCAGATCTCCGCGGCCCGGCGCGCCGTCGGCTGGCCCAGCACGTCGGCCAGGTCGGGCCCGGCGCCCGCCGGGGTCGCGGGCCGCGCTCACCGGGGGAGGGCCCCGCTCCCGCCGGGGGAAGGCCACCGCCCTCGACCAGCCGGACGGGGCCCCGCGCGCCGCCTGCTCCGTCCGGAAGGGCCGGGGGGCCATCCGCGCAGCCAGCCGAGCAGCCCCCGCAGGGTCGTGGCGCTCAGCACCCGCAGGTCGGGGACCAGCGCCGCCTCGGCCTCGTTGGCGTACGGCACCGCGACCCGCCGGAAGCCGCGGGCCGCCGCGGCCGCGACCGCGGGCAGCACCCCGCGGACCGGGCGCAGCTGGCCGTCGAGCCCGAGCTCGCCGAGGAACGCCACCCCGTCGATCGCCGCCGGCCGGGACCGAGCCCGCGGCGCCGAGGATGGCCACCGCGATGCCGATGTCGAACCCGCTGCCCCGCTTGGGCAGGCTCGCCGGGGACAGGCCGACGGTGATCCGCCGCTGCGGCCACTGCTCACGGCTGTTGACGATGGCGGCCCGGATCCGGTCCCTGGCCTCGCGCAGCGCCGTGTCGGGCAGGCCGACCAGGAGCAGGCCCGGGAGCCCGTTCTGGATGTCGGCTTCGATCTCCACCGGGTGACCCTCGACCCCGACCAGGGCGATCGAGTGGGTCCGGGCGACCGGCATTCAGCCCACCCCCCGGACGTGCTCGATGGTGAACTCGCCCGACCCGTTCCCGACCAGCCCGATCACGTCGATCCGCACCTCATCGAACAGCCCAGCCCCTGGGCGGCCAGCCAGCGGCCGCCAGGCGGCGCAGCCGGAGGCGCTTGCCTGGCTGACGGCCTCGAGCGGGCTGCCGTACCTCAGGCCCGAGCGGGTCTTGACCTCGCAGACCACGAGGACCCGCTGCTCGGGGGCCACGATGTCGAGCTCGCCGGTCTCGCACCGCCAGTTCCGGTCGAGGATCCGCAGTCCGGCCCGCTCCAGGTACTCCGCCGCGAGCTGCTCGCCGTGGCGGCCCAGCTCGTCCTTGTCCTTCACCCGGCACCACCTCCGGTACTGACGCTGCCGGAACGGGAAGCGCCGCGCTGGGGCAGTTGCCGCGCTGTGGACGAAGGAGCACGAAACCGGATTCTGTGGACAGGGGACGCCGTTTTGTCGCTGTCGCGTGCTTCAATCTGGGCGGGCCGCCGCGCACCCTGCCGCGCGACCGCGCAGCGCCGGGCGCCAGACGCCAGACCTGGGTGCCGCAAGCCGCTCCGGGTCAGTCGCCCGTCGTCAGGCCAGCGGGTCACGAGCCGTCGGTCACGCCAGAGCTCTCGTCACGCCAGCGGGTCACTTGCTGTCGTCGGGAACCTCGAGCTCGGCCCGCGCCAGCTCCTCGACGTTGACGTCCTTGAACGTCACGACCCGGACGTTCTTCACGAACCGCGCTGGGCGGTACATGTCCCACACCCATGCGTCCTGCATGATGACCTCGAAGTACACCTCGCCGTTCTCGGCGGCGCGGACGTTCAGCTCCACGTCGTTGGTGAGGTAGAACCGGCGCTCGGTCTCGACCACATGGGTGAACAGCCCCACGACGTCCCGGTACTCGCGGTAGAGCTGCAGCTCCATCTCGGTCTCGTACTTCTCGAGATCTTCTGCGCTCATGTCCTCCCCCTCCGATCAGCCTGCGTCGGGAGGTCCGGTCCGGTTGGCATCAACGATAGGCCAATTCTCCGCCGAGCATTTCTCCGGACCTCAACTGGCCGTCAACCTCCTGGCCGGCCTCCACCTGCGTCCCGGCCTGGCCGGCCATCTCCGGGCCGGCGACCTCCTGCTCGTAGCCCTCCTGGCCCGCCACGGCCGTCCGGGTCCACCGCCTGCTCGCTCGTCCGCCACCGGCAGGTCCCGGACCAGTCCATTGACGTTAGCGAACGACGCCCGGTGCTCCGGGCACGGCCCGTGCTGGGCCAGCGCCCGCATGTGGCTCCGGGTGGAGTATCCCTTGTGCCGGGCGAACCCGTACGCCGGGTACTGCTCGCTCAGCCCGGTCATGATGCGGTCCCTGGTGACCTTGGCCACGATCGAGGCGGCGGCCACGCAGGCCGCCACCTCGTCGCCCTTCCACATGGCGAGCGCAGGGACGCCAAGGCCGCGGACGGCGAACCCGTCCGTGAGCACATACCCCGGCCGGGTGGAGAGCCCGGCCAGCGCCCGCCGCATCCCGGCGATGTTGCAGACATGCAGCCCGCACGCGTCGATCTCGGCGGCCGGGATGATGACCCGGTGCCAGCTGAGGGCGGTCCGCATCACCTCGGCGTATGCCTCCTCGCGGGCCGCGGCCGTCAGCGTCTTGGAGTCCGCGACGCCGTGAGCCCGGAGAGTGCGGGGATCGAGGATCACCGCGGCGACCACCAGCGGGCCGGCGCAGGCCCCGCGGCCCGCCTCGTCGATCCCGGCCACCGGGGACAGGCCCGCCCGGGCCAGGACACGCTCGTATCCGGTCAGTCCTGCCGCACGCCGGGGGGTATAGCCGGGATGCCGCCACCAAGGCATCGCCACGTCGTTATCAACGCCCTCCACGCCGGGCAGGCCACCGTCTGCCTCCCGCGCCCTTCTGAGCCCCCGGCCGCCGCGATCCGGGCCGCCGCCGCAGTCGGCGCTCCAGCCAGGTCAGGGGCAGCGGCCACCGACCCGGCCAGCACCAGCGGGGCTGCGGGCCTGGCGAGTTCACTCGACCGCCCGGGCGCCGAGGGCCTGGCCGTTGTTCAGCTTGTTGAACGTGGCCGGGATGGGCAGCACGCGGAACCGGCTCGGCGGCCACAGGATCAGGAACGCCCGGCCGACCACCTGGCTCTCCGGGATGGTGCCGCCGCCCGGGTCGCCGATATGACCGCGCGAGTCGTAGGAGACGTTGCGGTGATCGCCCATCACCCACAGCCGGCCCGGAGGCACGGTGATGTGAACTTGGTCATGGACGGCGGGTTGCCCGGGTACAGGTAGGACTTCTCGCTGAGCGGGACGCCGTTGACGGTGACCCGGCCCTGCGCGTCGCAGCAGGCGACGTGATCGCCAGGCAGCCCGATGACCCGCTTGATGTAGTCGTGCACCCCGGGCGAGATACCGAACAGCCCGGTGACCGCGTGCCCGAACTCGCTGGCCAGCCGGACGACCGGGTCGCTGGACTGCGGGGGGCTCGGCGGATCCCACGAGCCCTCCCCGTTGAACACGATGATGTCCCCGCGGTCGATCGAGCGGAAGTGGTAGATGAGCTTGTTGACCAGGACCTTGTCCCCGATTTCCAGCGTGTTCTCCATCGACGAGGACGGGATGAAGAACGCCTGCACCACGAAGGTCTTGATCACCAGCATGATCACCAGCGCGAGCGCGAACAGGACGATGCGCTTGGTGCGGTGTGTGTGGCGCGCAGAACGGGGGCTCGGTGAGCGGCGGGCTGTGGCCGGGGAGCGCGCGCGCCACTGAGTGGATGGAGGTGACCTAGAGAGCGGCGGCGAAGTCGAGAGGGGGCAGCAGGGTGGGGATCCGCTCGGCCAGCATCGTCTTGCCGGCGCCGGGGGGGCCGAGCAGGCAGAGATGGTGGCCGCCGGCGGCGCAGATCTCGGCGGCGCGGCGCGCGGTCGGCTGGCCCAGCACGTCGGCCAGGTCGGGCCCGGCGCCCGCCGGGTCGCGGGCCGCCGTCGCCGGGGGAAGGGCCCGCTCCCGCCGGGGAAGGCCGCCGCCCTCGACCAGCCGGACGGGGCCCCGCGCGACGCCTGCTCCTCCGGAGGGCCGGGGGGCAGCCGCGCAGCCAGCCGAGCAGCCCGCGCAGGGTCGTGGCGCTGAGCACCCGCAGGTCGGGGACCAGCGCCGCCTCGGCCTCGTTGGCGCACGGCACGGCGACCCGCCGGAAGCCGCTGGCCGCCGCGGCCGCGACGGCGGGCAGCACCCCGCGGACCGGGCGCAGCTGGCCGTCGAGCCCGAGCTCGCCGAGGAACGCCACCCCGTCGATCGCCGCCGCCGGGACCGAGCCCGCGGCGCCGAGGATGGCCACCGCGATGCCAATGTCGAACCCGCTGCCCCGCTTGGGCAGGCTCGCCGGGGACAGGCCGACGGTGATCCGCCGCTGCGGCCACTGCTCACGGCTGTTGACGATGGCGGCCCGGATCCGGTCCCTGGCCTCGCGGAGCGCCGTATCGGGCAGGCCGACCAGGAGCAGCCCGGGGAGCCCGTTCTGGATGTCGGCTTCGATCTCCACCGGATGACCCTCGACCCCGACCAGGGCGATCGAGTGGGTCCGGGCGACCGGCATTCAGCCCACCCCCCGCACGTGCTCGAGGGTGAACTCCCCCGACCCGTTCCCGACCAGCCCGATCACGTCGATACGCACCTCGTCGAACAGCCCAGCCCCTGGGCGGCCAGCCACGCGGCCGCCAGGCGGCGCAGCCGGAGGCGCTTGCGTCTGGCTGACGGCCTCGATGCGGGCTGCCGTACCTGAGGCCCGAGCGGGTCTTGACCTCGCAGACCACGAGGACCCGCTGCTCCAGGGCCACGATGTCGAGCTCGCCGGTCTCGCACCGCCAGTTCCGGTCGAGGATCCGCAATCCGGCCCGCTCCAGGTACTCCGCCGCGAGCTGCTCGCCGCGGCGGCCCAGCTCGTCCTTGTCCTTCACCCGGCACCACCTCCGGTGCTGACGCTGCCGGAACGGGAAGCGCCGCGCTGGGGCAGTTGCCGCGCTGTGGACGAAGGAGCACGAAACCGGATTCTGTGGACAGCGAACGCCGTTTTGTCGCTGTCGCGTGCTTCAATCTGGGCGGGCCGCCGCACGCCCTGCCGCGCGACCAGCCGGCCGGACGCGAGACCGGGTGCCGCCCCTCGGGGCAGTCGCTCGTCAGCCGGGTGACGTGCGGCCGCGCGGGTCACTTGCTGTCGTCGGGAACCTCGAGCTCGGCACGCGCCAGCTCCTCGACGTTGACGTCCTTGAACGTGACAACCCGGACGTTCTTCACGAACCGCGCTGGACGGTACATGTCCCACACCCAGGCGTCCTGCATGGTGACCTCGAAGTACACCTCGCCGTTCTCGGCGGCGCGGACGTTCAGCTCCACGTCGTTGGTGAGGTAGAACCGGCGCTCGGTCTCGACCACATGGGTGAACAGCCCCACGACGTCCCGGTACTCGCGGTAGAGCTGCAGCTCCATCTCGGTCTCGTATTTCTCGAGATCTTCTGCGCTCATGTCCTCCCCCTCCGATTAGCCTGCGTCGGGAGGTCCAGTCCGGTTGCCATCAACGATAGGCCAATTCTCCGCCGAGCATTTCTCCGGACCTCAACTGGCCGTCAACCTCCTGGCCGTCCTCCACCTGCGTCCTGCCTGCCCGGCCATCTCCGGGCCAGCAACCTCCTGCTCGGAGCCCTCCTGGCCCACCACGGGCTCGGACAGCGGGCTCCTGACCGCTCCTGCTCCGTCGGCTCCTGGTCCTCGTCCCACCGGCAGGTCCCGGACCAGTCCATTGACGTTAGCGAACGACGCCCGGTGCTCCGGGCACGGCCCATGCTGGGCCAGCGCCCGCATGTGGCTCCGGGTGGAGTATCCCTTGTGCCGGGCGAACCCGTAGGCCGGGTACTGCTCGCTCAGCCCGGTCATGATGCGGTCCCGGGTGACCTTGGCCACGATCGAGGCGGCCGCCACGCAGGCCGCCACCTCGTCGCCCTTCCACATGGCCAGCGCAGGGACGCCGAGGCCGCGGACCGGCGAACCCGTCCGTGAGCACGTACCCCGGCCGGATGGAGAGCCCGGCCAGCGCCCGCCGCATCCCGGCGATGTTGCAGACATGCAGCCCGCACGCGTCGATCTCGGCGGCCGGGATGATGACCCGGTGCCAGCTGAGGGCGGTCCGCATCACCTCGGCGTAGGCCTCCTCGCGGGCCGCGGCCGTCAGCGTCTTGGAGTCCGCGACGCCGCTGAGCCCGGAGAGTTTGCGGGGATCCAGGACCACCGCGGCGACCACCAGCGGGCCGGCGCAGGCCCCGCGGCCCGCCTCGTCGATCCCGGCCACCGGGGACAGGCCCGCCCGGGCCAGGACACGCTCGTATCCGGTCAATCCTGCCGCACGCCGGGGGGTATAGCCGGGATGCCGCCACCAAGGCATCGCCACGTCGTTACCAACGCCCTCCACGCCGGGCAGGCCACCGTCGGCCTCCCGCGCCCTCCTGAGACCCCGGCCGCCGCGATCCGGGCCGCCGCCGCAGCCGCCGGTCCAGCCAGGTCAGGGGCAGCGGCCACCGACCCGGCCAGCACCAGCGGCGCTGCGGGCCTGGTGAGTTCACTCAACGCCCGGGCGCCGAGGGCCTGGCCGTTGTCCAGCTTGTTGAACGTGGCCGGGATGGGCAGCACCCGGAACCGGCTCGGCGGCCACAGGATCAGGAACGCCCGGCCGACCACCTGGCTCTCCGGGATGGTGCCGCCGCCCGGGTCGCCGATGTGGCCGCGGGAGTCGTAGGAGACGTTGCGGTGATCGCCCATCACCCACAGCCGGCCCGGCGGCACGACGATGCGGAACTTGGTCATGGACGGCGGGTTGCCCGGGTACAGGTAGGACTTCTCGCTGAGCGGGACGCCGTTGACGGTGACCCGGCCCTGCGCGTCGCAGCAGGCGACGTGATCACCGGGGAGCCCGATGACCCGCTTGATGTAGTCGTGCACGCCCGGCGAGATACCGAACAGCCCGATGACCGCGTGCCCGAACTCGCTGGCCAGCCGGACGACCGGGTCGCTGGACTGCGGGGGGCTCGGCGGATCCCACGAGCCCTCCCCGTTGAACACGATCACGTCGCCGCGCTCGATCGAGCGGAAGTGGTAGATGAGCTTGTTGACCAGGACCTTGTCCCCGATGTCGAGGGTGTTCTCCATCGACGAGGACGGGATGTAGAACGCCTGCACCACGTAGGTCTTGATCACCAGCATGATCACTAGCGCGAGCACGAACAGGACGAGCAGTTCCGACCACCAGGAGAGGCGGCGCCGCCGCCTGGACCGGGCCGCGCTGGCGGTGCCTGCGCCAGCCGGGCCCGCACCAGCCGGCCTGCACCAGCCGCACCCGCGCCGGAAGAGCCGGCACCGGCGAGGCCGGCGCCGAAGGCCGCGCGGCCGGGCCGTGCGAAGAGCCGGCGCTGGCCTGGCGCACGGGCCGCCAGGGCCCGTGGCCTGACCGCCGGTGTCGCCGGACTCAGCCGTGGCGTCACGGCCCGGCGGAGGAGTCATCGTCCCGGTCCCCCCTGGTATCTCCGGTTCTGCGCCAGCTGCCCTGTCGCCGTCGTGGCCAGGCAGTTCGACGCCTGCGGAGCCTGTGCTGGCAGGCTCGCCCGTACCCCGGTCGTCGTTCATTGGTCCGAGCCTAACGCCGGTATGACGGAACGTGTGCGGTCTGCCGGCGGCACGCCCACGCAAGCGGCAGCATCCCGGCCAGTCCCACCGCCATCGGCAGGGGCGTCAGTCCCCGGCGTGGCGGGGCCGCCAGCCCGCGCTGGGCGAAGGTAGCGGGAATCGGGACCTCCCTGAACTGGGCCGGAGGCCACACGACCAGGAACGCCCGCCCGATCACGGCCTGCTCCGGGATCGTCCCGTCCCCGGGATCGTCACCGTGGTAGCGGGAGTCGGAAGAATTCAGCCGGTGGTCTCCCATCACCCAGAGCCTGCCAGGCGGCACCGTCAGGCTGAACCGCTGGGCGGATGGCTGGTTTCCCGGGTACAGGTACGACTGCTCGTTCAGCGGCACGCCGTTGACGGTGATCCGGCCCTGGGCGTCGCAGCAGGACACCCGGTCACCCGGCAGCCCGATGACCCGCTTCACGTAGTCCGTCCCGCTCGACACCATCCCGGTCAGCCGGAGCACCGTACGCAGGGCCGCAGGCACCGGCCCGGGTGCTGGCCGGCCGGCGGCGGGCGGATCCCAGGAGCCCTGGCCACTGAACACGATGACGTCGCCCCGGTCGATGCCGCGGACCGGTACACGAGCTTGTTCACCAGCACCCGGTCGCCGACGCGCAGCGTGTCCTCCATGGACCCGGACGGGATCCGGAACGCCTCCACGGCGAACGCCTTGATGACCACCGTGAGCACGGCGGCGAGCAGCAGCAGGACAGCTAATTCCCGCCAGAACGGCCTCCGGCGCGCGGGAACGGGGCGGGCTGGCGGCCTGCGCCGGGCCCGCGAACCGAGATCTTTCCCGGCCACCGGAGGAGGGCGCGGCTAGCGCCGCTCCTTGATGCGCGCGGCCTTCCCGCGCAGCTCACGGAGGTAGTAGAGCTTCGCCCGGCGTACCCGGCCCCGGGTCACGAGCTCGATCTTCTCGAGCGTGGGGCTGTGCACCGGGAAGGTCCGCTCCACCCCGACGCCGTAGCTGATCTTCCGGACGGTGAACGTCTCCCGCGCCCCACCGCCCTGGCGGCGGATCACAATGCCCTGGAAAACCTGGATCCGGGACCGGGTGCCTTCCGTGACCCGCACATGGACTTTCAGCGTGTCCCCGGGCCGGAAATCGGGGATGTCGGAGCGGATCTGGGCCTGCTCCAGCTCGGCGATCGCGGTGTGCATGGCTGCGGTTCCTCAGTTGTCCTCACGCGCGCACAGGCCAGCGAACGCGTGGCATCGTCTCGTCGGTGTCGGTCAGTCTTCCTGGGCGCTGAGGGCACCAGGACGCGCACCCGCAGGGTCGGCCTGGTGTGGGTGGCAGACTTCAGTGTGCCATATCTTCAGCACTGATCGGGAAGCCAGCGTCAATGAGCACCTGCCGGTCGCGTGCGTCGAGCCGCTCACCGGCCGGTCCGGCGGCCAGCCGGGCGGCCAGGTCGGGGCGCAGCGCAGCGGTCCGCCGCAGCGCCTGGTCGCGCCGCCAGCGGGCAATGGCCGCGTGATCCCCGGACAGCAGGACCGGCGGGACCTCGCGCCCGCGCCAGACCCGGGGCCGGGTGTACGAGGGCCCTTCGAGCAGGCCGTCCATGGGGCCCGCGCCTGCGCCGAACGAATCGTCGGCGGCGGACTCGGCGTTGCCGAGGACGCCGGGCAGCAGGCGGCCGACCGCATCCACCATCACCAGCACGGCGGGCTCGCCCCCGGACAGCACGTAGTCCCCGATGGACACCTCATCGACCGGCATCCGGTCGCGCGCCTCGTCGACGACGCGCGCGTCGATTCCCTCGTACCGGCCACAGGCAAAGACCAGCCAGCCGCAACGGGACCATTGCGCCGCCATCGCCTGCGTGAACGGGAGGCCCGAGGGGGTGGGGACCACCAGCCGGGCCGGCGCCGGGCCCGGGCCCGCCACCGCGTCCAGCGCCTCGCCCCACGGCTCCGGCGACATGACCATGCCCGGGCCGCCGCCGAACGGGGCATCATCCACGGCGCGGTGCACCCCGTGCGCCCAGTTCCGCAGGTCGTGTACCTGGAGTTCGATGTCTCCGCGGGAGGCCGCCTTGCCGAGCAGCGAGACGCTGAGCGGGGTGAAGTAGTCCGGGAAGATCGTGATGATGTCGATGCGCACCCGGCTCACCTCAGCCCTGGCCGCGGTTCCCCGCTGCCCAGCTCCAGCAGCCCCGGCGGGGGGTCGATGACGAGCCGTCCCGCGGCCACGTCGACCTCAGGCACGATCGCGGCCACGAACGGGACCAGCAGCTCACTGCCCAGCCCGCTGCCGGGCCGCGCCCGGGCCGCCAGCGCGGGGCCACCCGGGCCGCGGCCGGCCTGGGCCGGTCCCGTCGGGACTGGGCCCGCCTCGGCTGGCCCGCCTCGGCCGGCCCAGCCTCGGGCCCGGCCGGTGACCTGGCGGGCGCGGGCTCGATGACGAGCAGGTCCTGCCCGAAGTGCCGGACATCCGTGACCCGGCCTACGGGCTCGCCCGAGGTGGTGACCACGGCCAGCCCGATCAGTTCATGATCGTGAAACTCGTCCGGGTCGTCCGGTCGACCCCACCTCGGCGGAGTCCAGGGTGAGCCAGGTCCCGCGCAGTTCCTCGGCCTGGTTCCGGTCGGCGATACCGGCGAACCGGATCAGCAGCCGGCCGGAGTGCCAGCGCACCGATTCCACGGTGAGCAGGCCCGGCCGCAGCCGGGTCGGTGGCCATCACGCGGCCCACGGCGAACCGCAGGTCTGGGTCGTCGGTGCGCACTTCCACCGACACCTCGCCGCGGACCCCGTGCGGCCGCGTGACCCGGCCGACGACCAGTTGCATGACGGGCTAGCGAACCTCGTCCACGTCCAGCAGATCGACCCGGACGTACTTGCCGCCGGCCAGCGAGCCGATCACGGTCCGCAGCGCCTTGGCGGTCCGGCCGCCGCGGCCGATGACCTTGCCGAGGTCCTCGGGGTGAACCCGCACCTCGAGGACCCGGCCCCGGCGCAGCCCGTGGCTGTCCACCCGGACCTCATCCGGGTGTTCGACGATGCCCTTCACCAGGTGCTCGAGGGCCTCTTCCAGCATGTCAGGCCCCGTCACCCTGCTCCGCGGCCACCGGCTCGGCCTCGGCGGAGTCTGCCGCCTTCGCCTTCGCCGTGCTGGCCTTGTCGGTGCTGGCCTTGTCGGCGCTGGCCTTGTCCGCGCTGGCCTTGGCCGGCTTCTCGTCCGCGGCCGGCCTTGGCCGCGTCGGCCTTGGCCGTGTCAGCCTTGGCCGCTCGGCCTTGGCCGTGTCAGCCTTGGCCGTGTCGGCCTTGGGCGTGTCGGCCTTGGCCGTGTCGGCCTTGGCGCGTCGGCCTTGGCCGTGTCGGCCTTGGCGCGTGTCAGCCTTGGCGCGTCGGCCTTGGCGTGTCAGCCTTGGCCGCGTCGGCCTTGGGCGCGTCGGCCTTGGCCGCGTCAGCCTTGGGCGCGTCGGCCTTGGCGCCCTTGGCCGCGGTGGCCTGCTTGCCGCCGGACCGGCCGCGACCGGCCCGAGCCGGCCTTCGCGCCGCTCGCGTCCGCGTCCGCCTGGTCGCCGTCGGCCTTGGCGCCGGGCTTGCGGCCCTTGGCCTTGGCCCCGTCGCCGGTGCCGAGCGCCTCGGCGACAGCGACGTTGTAAGCGTCCTTCTTGTCCGCCTTGGGCGCCGCGGTCTTCAGCGTCCCCTCGGCACCGGGCAGGCCCTTGAACTTCTGCCAGTCGCCGGTGATCTCCAGGATCTTGCGGACCGGGTCGGTCGGCTGCGCGCCGACGGACAGCCAGTGCTGGGCCCGCTCGGAGTCGACCTCGATGAACGAGGGCTCGTTCTTGGGGTGGTACTTGCCGATCTCCTCGATCGCGCGGCCGTCCCGCTTGGTGCGGGCGTCAGCCACGATGATCCGGTAGTACGGCGCATGGATCTTGCCCATGCGCTTCAGCTTGATCTTGACAGCCACGGGTGTGGTCTCTCCCAGTAAAGCTCGGATGCAGGCAACGCTCGCGCCGGGTGAGGACCACCGCGTCGGCCTGCTCGGTCCCGGGTCCAGCGAGCGTGAGAGGGCGTCGCTAAATCCCGGGGTGACCGTCACATTGTGCCAGACACCCGGGGGCAGGGCGTAATCGAGCGGAATCCCGCTCCTCGCCGGCCCCGCCTCTCACGCACTTTTCGGCTCGTGATGACGCCGAAAGAGCGTCTAGGGAAAATTGTTCGCCGTGATCAGCCAAGGGGCCCGCGGGCTTACTTCTCGTCGTCCTTCTTGGCGGTTGCGGCGCAGCAGGCCGAAGCCAGCCGGCAGGCTGGCCGGGCCGGACGCTCCCGGTCCCCCCGGTCAGCGAGTCCGGCGGCGGCATCTTGCTGGCCACCTTGCCCGCGGCCCGGAGCGCGGCCGGGTTGGAGGTCAGCGCCTCCAGGCTGGCGGCCAGTTCCTCCTGGGAGCCGGGCATCCCGCCCAGGGCGCCGCCCCCGCCGAGGCCGGGCGGGAGGGCCGGGCCCGCGCCGTTACCGGCCTTGGGCGCGCCGGCGGCCTTGGCGGCCCCCGGCTTGCCGCGGCCGGGTTGCCGCCGGGACGGCCGCCCTTGGGCTTCTTCTTGTTGTTCTTCTTGCCCTTGGCGCTCTTCGTCGCGGCGCGGCGCATGCCCGGGATGGCCGGCATGCCGGGCATCCCGCCGCCGCCCATCATCTGCCGCATCATCTTCTGGCCCTCGAGGAACCGGACGACCAGGTTGTTCACCTCGCCCACGGTGACCCCGGAGCCGTTGGCGATCCGGGACCGGCGGCTCCCGTTGAGGATCTTCGGGTTGCGCCGCTCCGCCGGGGTCATCGAGTTGACGATGGCCGCCGCCCGGTCCAGGTCCTTGTCGCTGATCTGGCTGAGCATCTCGCGGTTCTGCGCCGCGCCGGGCAGCATGCCGAGCAGGTTGCCGATGGGGCCCAGCTTGCGCACCATGGCCAGCTGCTCGACGAAGTCCTCCAGGGTGAAGCCCTCGCCGGAGGCCAGCTTGTTCGCCATGGAGGCGGCCTGGTCCTCGTCGAAGGCCCGCTCCGCCTGCTCGATCAGGGTGAGCATGTCGCCCATGTCGAGGATCCGCGAGGCCATCCGGTCCGGGTGGAAGACGTCGAAGTCCTCGAGCTTCTCCCCGGAGGAGGCGAACATCACCGGGCGGCCGGTGAGCTCGGCGATGGACAGCGCCGCGCCGCCGCGGGCGTCGCCGTCCAGCTTGGTCAGCACGACGCCGTCGTAGCCGACGCCGTCCAGGAACGCCTGGGCGGTGGCCACCGCGTCCTGGCCGATCATCGCGTCCACCACGAACAGGATCTCGTCCGGGTCGGTGGCGTCCCTGATCGCCGACGGCCTGGCGCATCAGCTCCTCGTCGATGCCCAGCCGGCCCGCGGTGTCGATGACGACGACGTTGTGCTGGCGGCGGCGGGCCTCCTCGATCGAGTCGCGCGCCACCTGGACCGGGTCGCCCACGCCGTTGCCCGGCTGGGGGGCGTAGACCGCCACCCCGGCCCGCTCGCCCACCACCTGCAGCTGCTGGACGGCGTTGGGGCGCTGCAGGTCCGCGGCGACCAGCATCGGCGTGTTGCCCTGCTGCTGCAGCCAGAGGCCGAGCTTGCCCGCCAGCGTGGTCTTACCGGAACCCTGCAGGCCCGCCAGCATGATCACGGTCGGCGGGACCTTGGCGAACCGCAGCCTGCGGGCCTCGCCGCCGAGGATCCCGATGAGTTCCTCGTGGACGATCTTGATGACCTGCTGGGCCGGGTTGAGCGCCGCGGAGACCTCTTCCGACGACGCGCGCTCCTTGATGCGGGCGATGAACTCCCGCACCACGGGGAGGGCCACGTCCGCCTCGAGCAGGGCGATGCGGATCTCGCGGGCGGTCGCGTCAATGTCGGCCGCGGACAGCCGCCCCCGCCCGCGCAGGGTGGAGAAGACCTGGGTCAGCCGGTCGGAGAGTGTCTCGAACACGCATCCCAGGCTATCCGGTCATGGCCACCGGGTCAGTGCTTAGCTCGCCAGCGTCAGCTCGCCGCGTAGCCAGTCGCGTAGCTCGCCGGCGGCCTGCGCTAGCCAGTCAGGGCGGCGAGCACCTGGGCGGCGATCTTGCCCCGGATCCGGGAACCGCCGACCGGGCCCCCGGACGCATCGACCACGTAGAAAACGTCCACCGCCTCGGCGCCGAGCGTCTCCACCCGGGCGGCCTTCACGTCCAGGCCGCAGTCGCCGAGCGCGCGGCCGATCCGCCAGAGCAGGCCGGGCGCGTCGTGGGCGCGCACCTCCACCACCGTCGCGGTCCGCGAGGCGTCGTCCAGCAGGGTGACCTTGGGCGGCGCGACCGGGACCGGCGCCGGCGACTCCCGGTAGGCGCGCATCCGCCGCTCCAGCCGTTCGGCCACGTCGAGCCGCCCTTCCAGGGCCCGGCGCAGGTCGCTGGTGACCAGGTCGGCGTCGGGCGGGTCGCCGTACTCCGGGGCCACGGTGAACGCGGCCACGGCCATGTTCCCGTGCGAGGTGGCGTTCGCGGAGCGCACCGCCAGCCGGTGCGAGGCGAGCACGCCCGCGGCCTGCCACAGCAGCCCGGGGCGGTCCGGGGCGACGATGGTCACCTCGGAACCCGTCAGCCGGGCCGCGGGCGCCCCCTGCCTCGGCGAGCGCCGCCTGGTCCGGGCGCAGCGGCAGCGGCTCGGCCGGCACCTCGCCCGGCCAGCCGCGACTCCACCCGCCGGACCAGGTCGCCGACCAGGCCTTCCTTCCAGTCGTTCCAGGCGGCCGGGCCGGTCGCCTGGCCGTCCGCGATGGCCAGCGCGTGCAGCAGCTCGAGCAGCGGCCGGCCGCCGACCACGGCGGCCACCTGGGCCACGGTGACCGGGTCGTCGAGATCGCGGCGCGTCGCCGTCTGCGGCAGCAGCAGATGGTGCCGGACCGCCCCGGCGACCAGCTCCGCGTCGGACGGGCCGAGCCCGACCCGGCGGGCCACGTCCCGGGCCACCACCTCGCCGGTGACCCGGTGGTCGCCGGGCCAGCCCTTGCCGATGTCGTGCAGCAGCGCGGAGAGCAGCAGCAGGTCGGGCCGGGCCACGTCGCGGGTGAGGACGGCCGCCCGGACGGCGGTCTCCACCAGGTGGCGGTCCACCGTGTAGGTGTGCAGCGGGTTGCGCTGCGGCCGGTTCCGCACCCGGTCCCAGTCCGGCAGCAGGCTCGCGACCAGGCCTTCCTGGTCGAGCGCCTCCCAGACGGGGACGGCGGCCGGGCCCGCGCCGAGCAGCGCGACCAGGGCGTCACGGGCCTCGGGCGGCCAGGGCACCGGCAGCGGCGGGCACTCCGCCAGCCGGGCCAGCGTGCGCGGCGCGAGCGCCAGCGCGGCCTGGGCGGCCGCGGCCGCGGCCCGCAGCGGGAGCGCCGGGTCGGTGGCCGGATCCGCGGCCCGGGCCAGCACCACTTCGCCGTCCTGCTCGACGAGGCCGTCCGCCAGCGGGCGGCGCTGGGCCTTGCTCCGCCGCCTGCCGCCGCGGCTGCGCTGGGCCTGCCGGAACGCCTGGTCCACCGAGTAGGCGACGGCGCGGCCGGCCCCGGCCAGGTGGCGCATGAGCGCGTCCGCGTCCAGCAGCCCGAGCACCCGGGCCACCTCGTCCTGCTCCTGCAGGACGAGCCGGTCGGTGGGCCGGCCGGTGATCTCGTGCAGCGCGTGCCGCGCGTCCATGATCGACTCGTACGCGGCCCGGACCCGGGGCCCCGGGCCGGGCGCCACCCACGCGGCCGCGATGGCCTGGATGGCGTGCACGTCCCGCAGCCCGCCGCGGGCCTCCTTGAGGTCGGGCTCGAGCAGGAAAGCCAGTTCGCCGCTGCGCTGGGTCCGTTCCACGTGCAGCGCCTGCAGCTCGGCCAGCCGGGTGCCGGCCGAGGCCCGCCAGTCCTCCAGGGCCCGCAGCCGCAGCGCGTTGGTGAGGTCGGGGTCGCCCGCGACATGCCGGGCGTACAGCAGCCCGAGGACCACCTTGAGGTCGGTCCTGGCCACCCGGCGGGCTTCCGCCGTGGTGCGCACCGCGTGATCGAGGCGGGTGCCGGAGTCCCAGATCGGGTACCAGATCCGGTCGGCCATCGCCGCGATGCCGGCCCGCCCGTCGTGCAGCAGGAGCACGTCGAGGTCGCTGCCGGGCAGCAGCTCACGCCGCCCGTAGCCGCCCACGGCGACCAGGGCGACCCCCGGTTCCGCGCCCAGCAGGGAGGCCAGCCAGCGGTCGGTTTCCGCACTCCGCCGGGCGCGGTCGGCGGCGAAGGATGTCAGGGGCGGCCCGTCGGGCTGCGAACGGGCCGAGGGTGCGGACATCACGACTGCCCAACCCCCCGACCCGTACTGTGCACTCCGATCAGACCTCTATCGCTGCTAGGGGGCTAAAGAGCGCCTGAACCGCGCTCACCAGTCCGGACCCGCACCACCGTTTCAACCGGGATGGCCCAGACCTTCCCGTCCCCAATACGTCCAGTCTGGGCTGCCTTGACGATCACGCCGATCAGGTCGTCGGTGTCCTCGTCGTCAGCGAGCACTTCCAGTCTTACCTTGGGCACCAGGTCAACCTGGTACTCGGCACCCCGGTAGACCTCGGTGTGGCCGCGCTGGCGGCCGTAGCCGCTGGCCTCACTCACGGTCATCCCGTGGACACCAAAGGCCTGCAAGGCCGCTTTAACCTCGTCTAGCTTGAACGGCTTGATCACGGCAGTGATGAGCTTCATGCGACCACCTTCTTGGGGCACCCTGTCCTGTGCCGACCCTCCGCCTAAGGCGTTTCGCCCGCCATCACAGAGTGTTTCGGGGGAGTGAAAGACGTGTGCCACATGTTACGAGCAGGTTTCGCCACCAGGCGGCGCCGGGGCGGGCGGCAGCTTCCGCTGGTGCCGGGCGTAAGCCGGGCGCAGCTCCGCGTCCGAGTAGTAGCGGTGGAACACCTCGGTGGCCGCGCCGGAGATCGGCGGGACGATCCACGTCCAGTCGGCCGGGCAGACCCGGCCCGCCCGTTCCTCACGGGCCAGGTGGGTGAGGAAACGGCGTGACTCCGTGTGGTGGTCGGTGATCGTCACGCCGGCCGTCTCGAACGAGTGCAGCACCGCGAGGTTGAGCTCCACGAGCGCCTGGTCGCGCCAGAGCGAGCGCTCCCGGGTGGTGTCCAGGCCCATCCGGGCCGCGATTTCGGGCAGCTGGTTGTAGCGGCCGGAATCCGCCAGGTTGCGGGCGCCGATCTCGGTGCCCATGTACCAGCCGTTGAACGGGGCCGCCGGATAGCAGATGCCGCCGATCTCCAGGCACATGTCGCAGATGACCGGCACCGCGTACCAGCGCAGGCCCAGCTCGCCGAACCAGGGGAAGCGCGGGTGGATCAGGTGGACCTCGGTGACCGCGCCGGCCGGCACGTCGAACACCTGGGGGCGCTCGTCGGCGGTGGAGATGATCAGCGGCAGGACGTCGAACCGGCCCTGGCCGTCGGTGGCCCAGCCGAGCGCGCGGGCCAGGCTGGTGAGCTCTGTGCTGGCCGGCTCACCGCGCACCGACCCGTCCGGCTGCTGGTAGCCGGCGTACCGGACGAGCTGCTCGTTCCAGATGCGCGGGCCGCTCCGGGCCGGCGTGTCCGGTGCGAACACGGTGATGACGGGCCGCACCCGGCCGTGGTTCGTGGCGGCCCGCAGATGGTCGGCGCATTCCGCCGCGATGTCGGCCGCGCTGCTCACCTCCCGGCGGTCCCGGACCTTGAGGCTCTTCCAGTACAGCCGCCCGATGCAGCGGCTGCTGTTACGCCACGCCACCCGCGCGCCGAACTCCAGCTCCTCGAGCGTGTGCCGGTAGGTGCCGGTCAGGCTGATTTCCCGGCGGATTTCCCGCAGCCGCGGCCCGGCCGGGCCCGCGCCGGGGACCTCGCGGCGGTGCAGTTGGATGAACTCGGCGGCCAGATCCATGTCCACGGCCCGGGCTGACCGGCCCAGCCCGGCCGAGGCGGCCAGGCCGGAACGCGCGGCCTGGCCACCGCGACCACCGGGCGGCCCGGCCGGGCGGGCGAGCCGGGCCGGGCGCGGCTGCCGGCGGTGCAGCGGGCGGCGCGGCCGGCGCCGCGGGCGGTGCCGGGCTGGTGAAGCCGGGCGCGGCCGCCGGGTGGCCTCGGCGTGGCTGCCGGTGCCGCGGGCGCAGACTGGGCTGGTCCTCGGCCGGGCCGGCCTCGACCGGGCTGGCACGCCGGGCTGGTCCACTACCGGGCTGGCCAGCCCGGGCTGGCCAGCACCGGGCTGTCCACCACGGGGCTGTCCAGCGCCAGGAGCTGGCCAGCACCGGGCCGTCCGTCGACCAGGCTGTCCGCCACGGAATTGGCCGCGGCTGCCGGTCACCACGGGGCAGGCGACCACCGGGCGGTCTGACCACGGAACTGGCTCCCGCTGGACTGGCTACGGCTGGGCTGGTTACGGCTACCGCTGGGCTGGTGGCCACCGCGGGAACCGCCATCAGCGGGCTGGGCAGCAGCGAGGGCCCCGGTCCGCGGCACACCGTGGCCAGGGCGGGGCCGGAGGCTGGGCGTGCGGCCACCGCCGACGGCATCCGGCGGGCAATACGGGCCCCAGCACAAAAGGGTTCTCAGGGGTGACTTCATCGCAGCGGCATCCCATCAAGCGGAGCGTGCGTCGAGTGCAGCTATAAGCTCGCGCACTCATGACCGATAGAATCCTCACTGCGCCTGCCGCATAACTCGCTGGGAGGATCGACCGGGTCCGCGTGAATACGCCAATTACGCCGCCCCGTGGTGCGCAGCACCTGGGTGCAATTAGTCACCATAGGCGAGGGTCCGCTGATGTAGACATCGTCATCTTTTTGCGGGAGCTGGCGGGCGACGATATCCGGGAGCATTCCCTTGACCCCGGTGTAATCCGGATCGTCTGACACCGCAGTGCTGATCCGCAGCCAGGGGTAGTACGACTCGAGCCGCCACAGGTCGGACAGATCGTAAAGCTCCGACTCACGGCGGGCGCCGACGATCAGGCGGATCCGGCGCCGCCGGTCCGGCTGGCTGTCCGCGATCGCCTGCTCGATCAGCGCCTTGAGGGGGGCCAGGCCCGAGCCGCCGGCCACGCAGAACATCCCCTGCGCCGGACCCGGCGGCGAGCGTCATGCTGCCCTGCGGCGGGCCGAGGTTCACCCGGTCGCCCACTTTGGTGTGATGGACCAGGGCGGAACTCACCCACCCGCCGGGCACGGCGCGCACGTGGAAGGTGAGCAGGCCGTCCGCGCGCGGCGCGTTGGCCACCGAGAACGGCCGCCACACGCGGTGCCAGTGGGCCGACTGGATGCTCACGTACTGGCCAGCGAGGTACGGGAACGGCTCCTCGGGGCGCAGCGTGAGCACGGCGAGGGTAGGGCTGCGCAGTTCGTGCCCGACCACCTCCGCCGACCACCAGGGCGGCGAGTGCTCCGCGGACTTATCCGCGGCCTGCGGTCATCAGCTGGGTCGCCCGTTCGTAGGCGCCCGCCCAGGCGGCCTCCGCGCCCGGGGTCCACGCGTCCCCGGAGAATCGGCACAGCGTGGCCAGGAGGGCCCGGCCGACCGCCGGGTAGTGCTCGGCCAGCACCCCGTACTTGCGATGATCCAGCCCGAGCTGGCTCAGGTACGGCTCCATCTCCTCGGGCGTGCCGAGGCTGTGCACGATGCGGGTGAGGGCGTGGAAAAGGCGGTCGCGCTGCGTATCCATGGCGGCCGGGAACATGGGACGCAGCTCGGGATTCCCGGCGAACAGGCGACCATAGAAATAGGCCACCGCACGGTCGCCCGCCTGATTCACGAGCGAGAATGTATGGGTTATCGCTTCGGTACTGGATACGACTGGCGGCTCTGCCTGGCTGACCACGTCGTCCAGCTCGCGGAGAACCCGGATTGCTACTGCCGACACCGTTATTACCCATCAGAATCGCCACGCTGGGCAGTTTGCCACATGCGCACCGTGACCACAACTAAGTCCCACAAACACGTGCGACAAGTGCGCAGCCTTCTACTAATATATTTAGAATATTAGTCAGCAGAGGATCTGCAGATAATGTGCCAATCCGGTCAAACGAATTGCGCAAATCGCACATAAACCACGCCGATCGCCCCGCCTCCCGCGCCGGGCAAACAGCGTGGGTGCCACACTCAGGTCGTCAGGGCTTTGAGTTCTTAGGTGGCAGGTTTCGTGGCCCGGACGGCCTTCGGTTGTCGTGACCAGCCCGCGGCCGGGGCCCTCACCGGCCCTGCCCCGCCAGCCACACTGGCCCCTCCCGCCCACCTTTCACGCCGACGGTTCGCCGAACCGGACAAAACACCCCGGAAAGGCGCACGTCCGGCGTGAAATGTCAGCGCTGGGGCCATGATCAATGTGACCCACGGTGCTGGTGGTGCGAGCAGCCCGGAGGAGCGGCCGACTGGGCGGGCAGGCCTGACCAGGGGCGACGGCACCCGCGTGCGGCGGGCCCGGAGCGCTCGAGATGCGGGCCCGCGGAGTGCGGGGCCGTGAGGTGCGCGGCCCATGGGGTGCGCGGCCCATGGGGTGCGCGACCCGCGGGATGCGAGGGCCGTGGGTGCGGGCCCGCGGGATGCGGCCGGCGGGGTCGGCATGGGCTAACCCGGCTCCGGGATCGGTCCTCGGGTCGCGGAGCCGCCAGCGGAAACAGCCACCCACCGCAACCCGGAAGCCGCAGCCGGAAAGTCCCGGCCCTCAGCTCCCCAGGATCGCGTCCACGAAGGCCTCGGGCTCGAACGGCGCCAGGTCGTCCGGCCCTTCGCCCAGCCCGACCAGCTTGACCGGAACCCCCAGCTCGCGCTGGACCGCGACGACGATGCCGCCCTTGGCCGTCCCGTCCAGCTTGGTCAGCACGATCCCGGTCACGTCCACAGCCTCCGCGAACACCCGGGCCTGGCGGAGCCCGTTCTGCCCGGTGGTGGCGTCCAGGACGAGCAGGACCTCGTCCACGGTGGCCCGCTTCTCGATGACCCGCTTGATCTTGCCGAGCTCATCCATCAGGCCGGTCTTGGTGTGCAGCCGCCCGGCGGTGTCCACGATGACGGTGCTCGCCCGCTCCTCGATCCCGACCCGGACCGCCTCGAAGGCCACGCTGGCCGGGTCGGCTTCCTCGCGGTCGGACCGGACCACCTCGGCCCCGGTCCGGCGGCCCCACGTCTCGAGCTGGTCGGCGGCGGCGGCGCGGAACGTGTCGGCCGCGCCGAGCACCACCGTCTGGCCCTCGCCGATGAGCGCCCGGCTGAGCTTCCCGACGACCGTGGTCTTGCCGGTCCCGTTGACCCCCACCACGAGCATGATGGAGGGCCGGTCCCCGTGCGACCCGGTGTGCAGGGTCCGGTCCATGTCCGGCCCGATCTGCTTGATGAGCTCGTTGCGCAGCATCGCGCGCACCTGGTCCGGGTCGCGGGTGCCGGTGACCTTCACCTGGGTCCGGAGTTCCTCGGTGATCTGGCGGGACGGCGCCACGCCCATATCCGCGGTGATCAGGGTGTCCTCGATGTCCTCCCAGGCCTGGTCGTCCAGGGCGTCGCGGGAGAGCAAGTTGAGCAGGGTGGAGCCGAACCCGCCGCGAGAGGCGGCCAGCCGCCCGCGGAGCCGGGTGAGGCGGCCGCGCATGGGGGCCGGGGGCGCCTCACGGGGGGCCGGCTCGGCGACGGGCGGGAGCACCGCCGACGGCGCGCCCCCTCCATTCTCCTCGGCCTGGTCCGCGGGTGGAGCCCTGGTCTGGCCCGCCGGCGGGGCCGTGGTCTGGCCCGCTTCCGGGCCCGGCACCGGCGGCCTGGGCGGCGCGCTGACCCGCCGGCGGCGCGGCAGGACCAGGAATGTGGTGCCCAGCCCCCCGACCACCAGGACGGCGACGACGATAAGAATGATCACAAGTTCCATAACGGCCCCAGTCTGGCAGACGCCCCGGGCTGCGCTGTCCGGGCGCTGGTGGGATGGGGCCGCTGGCAATGGTGGGGCGGTCGTCGTACTCCCGCGGCCGCTGGCGTGACGGGCCGTCCGGCGGGTCAGGCGGTTTCGCGCTCCCGCAGCCGCTGGCTGACCACGGCCGAGACCCCGTCACCCCGCATGCTGATCCCGTACAGCGCGTCGGCGATCTCCATGGTGCGCTTCTGGTGGGTGATGATCAGGAGCTGGGACGCCGAGCGCAGTTCCTCGAAGATGTGCAGCAGCCGCTGCATGTTCGTGTCGTCGAGCGCGGCTTCGACCTCGTCGAGCACGTAGAACGGCGAGGGCCGGGCCTTGAAGATGGCCAGCAGGAAGGCGATCGCGGTCAGCGAGCGCTCGCCGCCGGACAGCAGCGACATCCGCTTGACCTTCTTGCCCGGCGGCCGGGCCTCGAAGTCGATGCCGGTGGCCAGCATGTCGTCGGGCTCGGTGAGGATCAGCCGCCCCTCGCCGCCGGGGAACAGCCGGGAGAAGATCCCTTCGAACTCCCGGGCGGTGTCCTCGAAGGCCGACGCGAACACCTCCAGGACCCGGTCGTCCACCTCCTTGACCACGATCAGCAGGTCACGGCGGGTCTTCTTGAGGTCCTCGAGCTGGGTGGCCAGGAACGCGTGCCGTTCTTCCAGGGCCGCGAACTCCTCGAGGGCGAGCGGGTTCACCTTGCCCAGCTGGTCGAGCTGGCGCTGGGCGGCGGCCGCGCGGCGTTCCTGCTCGGCCCGGACGTACGGGATCGTCCCGGTCAGCACCTGCTGTTCCTCGCTGGGCGGGGCCGGCGGCGGCACCAGGAGACTCCCGTCGCTGCCCTCAGCGGCCTCCTGCGCGTCCAGCGGGCCGTCCATGGGGTCGTTCGGAGGGATCGGCGTCAGCGGACCTCTCAGCGGCCGGCGCGGGGGCCGGAGCATCGGGGCTGATGACGGGGACCGGGACGTCCGGGCCGTACTCGGCCACCAGTTCTTCCGCCGAGACCGCGAACTCCTCGGCCGCCCGGGCGGCCAGTTGCTCCAGCCTCATCCGGTGCTCGGCCCGGGCCATCTCGGTGCCGTGTGCGGCGTCCACCACGCGGTCGAACTCGGTGGCGAGGTCGCGGACCTGGACGCGCACTTCCTTCAGCGCCACCGCCCGGCCCTTGCTGGCCTGCTCGGCCGCCTGCCGCTGCTCGCTGGCGGCGGCCAGCGAGCCGGCCAGCCGGGTCAGCGCGTGCGCGGCGCCGTCGGCCACCGCGCGGGCCACCACCGCCTGGCGCTCACGCTGGATCCGCCGGGCGGCCGCGCGCTGCGTGGCCTGCCGCTCCGCGGCGGCCGCGGCGACCAGCGCGTCCGCCCGGCCCGCGATCGCCCGGAGCCGTTCCTCGGCGGTCCTGACCTCCAGCCGCGCGTCCATTTCGGCGTTCCGCGCCGCGGTCACCTGCCCGGACAGGGCCTCCCGGTCGGGGGCGGCGCCGCCTCGTCCTGTGCGGTCCCGGCCCTGGCGGGCTGGTTCCGGAACGGGCCGTCCGCGTCCGGCCCGGCCAGAGGACCAGCTCCGGCCAGGGGAGCGGCTCCGGCAAGCGGGCCGGCTCCGGCCTCGGCCTGGGCCAGGGTCGCCTCGAGCCCGGCGACTGTGGCCTGGCTGGTCTCGCGGGCCTGGTGCGCCTTCTCGATGGCGGCCTCGAGGCGCTGGGCCTCGTCGCGGGCCGCGCGGGCCGCGCCCGGCCAGGCGGCCGAGCCGTCCGGAGACCTCCGCGGCCGCCGCGTCCACTTCGCGGAGCGCCGCCTGGGCCTTGGCCACGACCTGACGGGCCTGGTCTTCGGCCTCGCACGGCCAGCGCGAGCTGCTCGGCGGCCTGCTCGCAGCGCTCGTCCACGGCCTCCAGCCCGGCCGCGGCCTCGTCGGCCACGCTGCGCAGGGTGAACTCGCTGGCGGGCCGGGCCGAGCCGCCGAGGCCCAGTGCGCGCCGAGCACGTCGCCCTGCCGGGTGACCACCCGCAGCGCCGGGTAGGTGCGGACCAGTTCCCGGGCCTGGGCCAGGTCGGCGGCCACGACGATGCCGGACAGCAGGCCGGCCAGCGCGGGCGCCAGCCCGTCCGCCGGCCCGGACCAGGCCCGAGGGCGGGCTGGGCGCCGTCCGGCAGCTGGATCCCGGGCGGCAGTCCACCGTCCGCGGGCGGCCGGCGCGTCGTCAGCCGGCCCGGACGCGATCACCAGGCCGGCGCTGCCCGCGTCCTCGCTCTTGAGCGCCTCCAGGATGGCCACGGCGGCGTCGAGGCCGGTGACCGCCACCGCGTCTGCCGCGCCGCCCAGGGCGGCCGCGATGGCTTCCTGGGCCCCGGCGTCCACGCTCACCAGCGCCGCGACGGCCCCGAGCACGCCGGGGTACTTCTCCGGGTCAGCCAGCAGCGTCCCCGAGGCGTCCTTGCCGGTGCGCAGCGCGTGCACGCCTTCCCGCAGCGCCTGCACCCGGGCCTGCAACGCGGCCCGCTGGCCGCTGGACTCACGCTCGGCGGCGCGCCGCTCCGCAACCAGCGCGGCGGCCTCGGCCAGCCGGGCGGTGGCCTGTTCGTGCTCCCCGGTCAGCCCGGCCCGGTCGTCGTCCCGGCCGGCGCACAGTTCCTGCAGCTCTTCGTACTCCTGCCGGGCCTGCTCGGCGCGGGAGCGGGCCTGCTCGACCGCGTCAGCCAGCCGTCCGGCTTCCTCCTGCGCGGCGGACGCCTTGCTCTGCGCGGCCCCGACCTGGGCCCGCAGGCGGGACAGTCGCTCGGCCCGCACGGCCTCGGCGCGGGCGCTGGCCGCGAGCCGTCGTTCCTCGCCGGCCAAGCGCGAACTCGGCCGCGGCGCGCTGGGCGGTGGCGGCGGAGAGCTCCTCACGCGCGGTTTCCAGCCGCTCGCCCAGCACCACTTCCTGTTCCCGCAGCGTCTCCGCCTCGAGCTTCGAGTTCCTGCGGGTCACGGCCCGGCCGTGGCGCGTCCGGCTGGGCCGCCAGGTGAGTGTGCCGTTCCTGGGCCAGGCTGGCCACGCCGCGGAGGCGTTCGGAGAGAGCGGACAGTGCGAACCAGGCCTCCTGCGCGGCGGCGAGGCGGGGAGCGTGCTGCTGCTCGTCGCTGTCCAGCTCGGCCTCCCGCTGGCGCGCCTGGGTCAGGACCCGCTCCAGCTCGGCGCGGCGGGCCAGCGCGGCCGCCTCGTCGGTCTGGTCGCGCTGCAGCTCGGCGGACGCGGTGACGTAGTCGTCGGCGAGCAGCCGCAGCCGGGAGTCGCGGAGGTCGGCCTGGATGACGGCGGCCCGGCGGGCGATGGCCGCCTGGCGGCCGAGCGGCTTGAGGCGGCGCTTCAGTTCCGCGGTCAGGTCCACCAGCCTGGTCAGGTTGGCCTGCATCGCCTCGAGCTTGCGCAGCGCCTTTTCCTTGCGGCGGCGGTGCTTCAGCACCCCCGCCGCTTCCTCGATCAGCGCCCGCCGGGCCTCCGGCCCGGCGTGCAGTACCTGGTCCAGCTGGCCCTGGCCGACGATCACGTGCATCTCGCGGCCCAGGCCCGAGTCGGACAGGAGTTCCTGGACGTCGAGCAGCCGGCAGTGGTCACCGTTGATCGAGTACTCGCTCTGCCCGGACCGGAAGAGCAGGCGGCTGATCGTCACCTCGGCGTATTCGATGGGCAGCGCGCCGTCGCTGTTGTCGATGGTGAGGGTGACCTCGGCCCGGCCGAGCGGAGGGCGGGAGGCGGTCCCCGCGAAGACCACGTCCTCCATCTTGCCGCCCCGCAGGGTCTTCACCCCCTGCTCGCCCATCACCCAGGAGAAGGCGTCCACCACGTTGGACTTGCCCGACCCGTTGGGACCGACGATGCAGGTGATACCGGGCTCGAAGCGGAGGGTGGTGGCGGAGGCGAAAGATTTGAAGCCGCGCAGGGTGAGGGTCTTCAGGTACACCTGCCGGCTCCCCTCCCCCTCTGGGCACTAGCCACATCCGTGGGCCCGGTCGCGACGCCGGACCAGGCGCCCTGGTGGCACGCCCGCGCCGTGCAACGCTGCTCCGGCACGCCAACTGTCCGCACCTTACCGTGAGGAGCCGACGTTCCCGGGGATTCGCGATAACCCCGCAGGTCCGGGGCGGGCCTGGATTCTGCGCGGGCCACCCGCGCCCCAGATTCAGCGGCCCAGGACACCACTGAGCAGGACACCGCTGAACCGCAGGAACACCACGAACGCAAGACCCGCGAACCCAGGATCACCGGCGGACCAGATCGCGACTCCCGGGCATCACAAAAGCGCCACCAGACGTAGCACGTCAGCCAGGCAGCAGGTTATGTCCGCATTAGCGGCGAAAATTTGCCTACTCGCACAACGACCGGGTACGGCAAACCGCCCAGTCGGCGCAATGATTACCGGAACGTCGCCAAACTTTTAACCGGTGGCTACACCGAATAGGGACGCCGTCCGGAACGTCCCTGGTTCGTGATGACTACAGCGGCACCTCAGGTGAGGGCCGGCTCGCGCTCCCGATCAGCAACAAGCAATTCTGGTCCGACTTCCGCAGCAAGCGCGTCGTTCACGTCCTGGAGCCTGACAAGCTCAGCCTCCAGGTCGCGTACTCGCTGCTGAAGGCGGCGCATCTCAGAGACGATGCGGGGATCAGGCCCGCCGACGTGGCCGAGTAGAGCCTTCGCCATTGTAATGGGTCCTCCACACTGAGTGACCAGAGTGGGCGCACACGCGAAGAATCGCGAGAATGCGCGCGCAGGTAACACCACTAGGGTCCCACCCCGCGAGTATCCGGTCAAGTTGAGCGATCGTGCAGGTCACCATGATACCGCCGGGAGCGCGGCCGTGGCTGGCATCGCGGGCAGCTATAGGCAGATCGGTTCATGAACGGGTCGCGGCGGATCGGTGTACCGCACCTCGGGCAGGGCTCACCCTCCTGCCCGTATACGCAGAGTGACCGCGAGAAATAGCCGCTCTCCCCGTTGACGTTCACGTAAAGGCTGTCGAACGAGGTGCCGCCGGCCCGCAGCGCGTCCGCCAGGACGTCGCGGACCGCCGCGAGGACGCGGACGGCCTCGGCCCGGCTCAGCGTCTCGGTGGCCCGGGCCCAGTGCAGCTGGGCCCGCCACAGGGCCTCGTCGGCGTAGATGTTGCCGATCCCGCTGACCAGGGACTGGTCGAGGAGGGCCCGCTTGAGCCCGGTGCGGCGGGCGCGCAGGCGGGCGATGAACACCTCGTCATCGAAGGCGGGCTCGAACGGGTCGGGGGCGATGTGCGCGATCAGCGGCGGCAGCTGCGCGCCGCCGCTGGCCCAGACCAGGTGGCCGAACGTCCGCTGGTCGGTGAAACGCAGGTCAGGACCCTGGTCGGTGAAGGTGAACCGGACCCGGACGTGCCCGGACACGGGACGTTCCGGATCGCCGACCAGCAGCTGGCCGCTCATCCCCAGGTGGGCGAGCAGGGCATCCTCGGCGACGGGCAGCCACAGGTACTTGCCCCGGCGCCGCGCGCCGGTGAAGGTCCGGCCGCGCAGCACCGCCTCGAAGTCGGCCGGCCCGGCCAGGTGGCGCCGCACCGCCCGGGGGTGCAGCACCTCGACGGTGTCGATGGTGCGCCCGACCACATGCTTGTCGAGGCCGCTGCGGACGGTTTCGACCTCGGGGAGTTCCGGCACGGGTCAGCCGCCGGCTGGCTCGGCGCCGCCCTCAGCCGTGGGCGGGACGGGCGCGGGCGCGCGGCCCCCGCATCATCCGCGGCCGGATGAGCGCCGTTCGCCGGGTGGCCCGGGGCGGCGGCCCCGCCGGCCACCGGCCCGCCTACGGCTGTCGCGCCGCCCGCGGCCGCCGCGCCGCCACCGGCCACCGCGGTGCTGGCCCCCGCCGCTGGCCCCTCCGCCGCTGGCCACCGCGCCGTTCGCCGCGGCACCCCCGGCGGCGGTCCGTGCCGCTCTCGTTTCCGCTGCTGATCGCTTTCCAGGCGGCCTCCGCCGCCTGCTGCTCAGCTTCCTTCTTCGACCGCCCTGATCCGGACCCGTACGTCCGGCCGCCCACGCGGACCGACGCGCGGAAGAACTTCTGGTGGTCGGGCCCGCTCTCCTCGACGTGATACTCGGGGACGCCCAGGAACCCGGAGGCGGTGAGCTCTTGCAGTGAGGTCTTCCAGTCCAGCCCGGCGCCGAGCCCCGCGGAGCGGTCGATCACCGGATCGAACAGCCGGTGCACGAGGCTGTCCGCGGCGGGCAGGCCGCACTCGAAGTACACCGCGCCGATCAGGGCCTCCAGGGTGTCGGCCAGGATCGACGACTTGTCGCGCCCGCCGGTGCCCTCTTCGCCCCGGCCGAGCCGCACGTAGGAGCCGAGCCGCAGGGACCGCGCCACCTCGGCCAGGGCCCGCATCTGCACCACGGCCGCCCGCAGCTTGGCCAGCTGGCCCTCGGGAAGGTCGGGATACCGGCGGAACAGGGTGTCCGTGACGATCAGGCCGAGGACCGCGTCGCCGAGGAACTCGAGCCGCTCGTTGGTGGGCAGCCCGCCGTTCTCATACGCGTAGGAACGGTGCGTGAGGGCGCGCTCCAGCAACTCCGGGCTCAGCCCGGTGTCGATGGCCCGCAGCAGCTCCGAACTATCCGGTTCGCCTGCCGCGCTGCCGTTTGACCCGCCTCTCACGCCGTGCCCTTTCAGCGCATCAGGTTGGTGTGATCACCTGACGACGGTTGTAGGTTCCGCACGTCGGGCAGGCCGTGTGCGGAAGCTTCGGGTCCCGGCACTGCGGGCAGCGCACCAGGGCGGGCGCGGAGGTCTTCCACTGTGACCGGCGGGACCTCGTGTTGCTGCGTGACATCCGCCGCTTGGGAACAGCCACGTTAACTCTCCTTAATTCTGAACTCAGTCGTCCGGTTCGCCCGCGGAGGTTGCCCGCCGGCCGTTCCCGTTCACTTCTGTCTCACCCAGCTCGGGTTCTCCCGCGCCAGGACCACCGAACTGTGAGGCAGCCTGCTGCAGGCTGGCCCACCGCGGATCGATGGCCGGGCCGTGCCCGTGGTCGGGCCCGGCCTGGGCGAGCGGCACGCCGCACTCCACGCACAGCCCCGGGCAATCCTCCCGGCACAGGGGCGCCAGCGGGACCGCGAGCACGAGCGCATCGTGCAGGACCGGCTCGAAATCGAGCAGGTCCCCTTGGAGAGAGTACCCTTCAGCGTCGTCTGGGCCGTCGTCCGCGGAGTAGGCGAACAATTCCTGGCCCTGAACCTCGACCGGCTGGCTGATCGGTTCCAGGCACCGCGCGCACTCCCCGGTGATCTGGGCCCGGGCCGTGGCCGTGACCAGAACACCCTCCGACACCGCCTCCATCCGCACGTCCAGCTCCACGTCGCTGCCCTCGGGCACGCCAGCCAGCCCGGCGTGGGCGTATGCGGGAGCCGGGACGGTGCGCTGCTGCGAGTACTCCGATCCGGGGCTGCGGCCGAGGTCGAGAGTGCTGAAGACCAGGGGCTTGCGCGGATCGAGTCGCGCTGAAGGATTTTTTCGTGAATGTGGCATAGCAAGTACGGTGTCTGGCGAGGTTGGATTGATCAGCCTACCCGGGTACCAGCCGATTCCCAACTTGAGCCGCCGCGCGGCCGGTCCAGCCCGGTGACCGGACCGATCCAGGCCCGTGGCCGGACCGATCCAGGCCCGTGGCCGGACCGGTCCAGGCCGGCCGCGCCGGTCAGGCCCCGTGGTCAGGCCTGAGCCGAGCCGCTCCTGGAGGCGCTCGAACACCAGCTCCGGGACCAGCGACGTGACGTCGCCGCCGTACCGGCAGATCTCCTTGACCAGGCTGGACCGCAGGAAGCTGTACACCGGGTTGGCCGCGATGAACAGCGTCTCGACCTCCGCGAGACGGTAGTTCATCTGGGCCATCTCCATCTCGTACTCGAAGTCGCTGACCGCCCGCAGGCCCTTCACGATCGCCTGGACCCCGTTGACCCGGCAGAACTCGACCAGCAGCCCCCGGAACGTCGCCGACCTCGACGTTCTTCAGGCCGGAGGTCACCTCGCGGAGCATCTCGACCCGTTCCTCCACCGTGAACAGGCCGTGTTTGGCCTGGTTGGCACCCGACGACGACGAGGACCTCATCGTGCAGCAGCGCCGCCCGGCTGATGATGTCGAGATGACCGTTGGTCACCGGGTCGAACGAGCCTGGACAGACGACACGACGCACGCGGTCACGCCCTTCCGTCACTACATTTGCGCTGCCCATCACGGTAATTCCGTCAACTCGGCCGTCGACTGGGCGCCTGCGGCGAGACCGTACCAGAACGTCGTATCGCCGTAGCGACGGGACCGGTCCGGCGTGTATCCCGGCCGGCCAGCTCGACCGGCCCGGAGCGGGTGGCCCGCTCCACGGCGACGACCGCCCCGGGGGCCAGCCAGCCGCCGCTGGCCAGCGCGGCCAGCATCGCCGCTGACCTCGTCTCCGGTGACGGCGTACGGCGGGTCGGCGACGGCCAGGTCGTAGCGGTCCGGCCCGGCCGGCCCCCGGCTGAGCAGCCGCTCCACCCGGTCGGTGACCAGCTCGGCCCCGGCCAGGCCGACCGCGGCGATGTTGCCCCGGATCACCCGGGCGGCCCGCGCGTCCGCCTCCACGAACAGCACCCGCCGCGCGCCCCGGGACAGCGCCTCCAGGCCCACCGCCCCCGAGCCCGCGTACAGGTCGAGCAGGCCCGCGCCGTCCAGCGGGCCGTGCAGCGCCACGAGCGTGCCGAACAGCCCTTCCCGGGCCCGGTCGCTGGTCGGCCTGGTGAGCCGGCCCGCCGGGACGGCCAGCCGCCGGCCTCGCGCCGCGCCGGCGATGACCCGCGTCACCGCGCGCTCAGCGCGCCCACACCAGCCACGCGCCCGCCCGCAGGCCGGCTCACGCTTTCTCCAGGAACTTGGCCTGTTCCTCGTCCAGCAGCGTCCGGATCGCGCCGGCCAGGGCGGGGTGGGCCGCCAGCTGGGGATCGGCGTCCACCAGCGCCTGAGCCTCCACCCGGGCCTGCACGATCAGTTCCTCGTCCCGCAGCAGGGTCAGCATCTTCAGCCCGGACTTGCGGCCCGCCTGGGCGGCGCCCAGCACGTTGCCCTCCCGGCGCTGCTCGAGGTCGAGCCGGGACAGCGCGAACCCGTCCACGGTGGCCGCGACCGCGTCCAGCCGGTCACGGGCCGGGCTGCCCGGCGGCGCGTCGGTGACCAGCAGGCACAGCCCGGGCTTTCCGCCGCGGCCGACCCGGCCGCGCAACTGGTGCAGCTGGGACACGCCGAACCGGTCCGCATCCATGATCACCATGATGGTGGCGTTCGGCACGTCCACGCCGACCTCGACGACCGTGGTGGCCACCAGCACGTCCACCGACCCGTCGGCGAAGGCGCGCATCGCCGCGTCCTTGTCGTCGGCGGGCATCCGCCCGTGCAGGATGCGCATCCGCAGCCCGGCCAGCGGGCCGTCGGCGAGTTCGGCGGCCATGTCCAGGACCGCGCGCGGCGGGCGGCCGGCGTCCTCGTCCGGCGCCTCGTAGTCACCGTCGCTGCCGTCGTCGCCCAGGGCCGGGTCCAGGTCCGCCGTCGCCCCCACCCGGTCCGCACCCCCGTCCGCGCCCGCGTCCCGGTCCGCGCCAGGACCCGCGTCCTCCTCGGCGCCGATCCGCGGGCACACCACATAGGCCTGCCCGCCGCCGGCCACCTCCTCGCGCAGCCGTTCCCAGGTCCGGGTCAGGTAGTGCGGCTTGTCCGCGGAGGGCACCACGTGCGTGGTGATCGGGGCGCGGCCGGCCGGCAGCTCGCTGAGCGTGCACACGTCGAGGTCGCCGTAGACCGTCATGGCCACCGTGCGCGGGATCGGCGTGGCCGTCATGACCAGCACGTGCGGGCGGCTGCCCCGGGCCTTCTCGCGCAGCGCGTCGCGCTGCTGGACCCCGAACCGGTGCTGCTCGTCGATCACCACCAGCCCCAGGTCGCCGAACACCACCTGATCGTCGAGCCGGACCCGGTGATACAGGAGCGTGTGCGTGCCGATCACGATGCCGGCCGCCCCGGAGGCCACGTCGTCCAGGGCCGCCCGGCGCGCCTTGGCCCCCTGCGACCCGGTGAGCAGGGCCACCCGGGTGGCATGCTCCAGCTGGCGCCGTCCAGTTCCCCGGCCCGGCCGAGCGGCCCGAGCAGCTGGCTGATGGACCGGTAGTGCTGCTGGGCCAGGACCTCGGTGGGCGCGAGCAGGGCCGCCTGCCCGCCGTCGTCGATGACCTGGAGCATGGCCCGGACCGCCACCAACGTCTTGCCGGAGCCCACTTCACCCTGCAGCAGGCGGTGCATGGGGTGCTCCCGGCACAGCGCGGTGGTGATCTCCTCGCCCGCGGTCGAGCTGGCCCTTGGTCAGCGAGAACGGCAGCCGGGCATCGAACGCCTCGAGCAGGCCGCCGCGCCGCGGGATGCGCGGGGTGGCCGGCAGCGCGTCCTCGGCCCGCCGCCGCTGGGCCAGCACGGCCTGCAGCACGAACGCCTCGTCCCACTTCAGCCGCAGCCGGGCGGGCTCGATGTCCGCGAACTCCACCGGGCGGTGGATGCCGTGCCACGCGGCCAGCTGGCCCTGCAGGCCGTAGCGGGTGCGGACCTCGGCGGGCAGCGGGTCGTCGGCGATGTCGAGCGTGTCCAGCACGGTCCGGATCGCCTTGGCGATCTTCCAGGACGGCAGGTCCTTGGTGGCCGGGTACACCGGGATGACCTCGGCCGCATGCTCGGCGGCCATCTCGGTACCCGGGTCCGCGGTGCCGAGCAGCTCGCAGTCGGGGTGGATGAGCTGGCGTTTGCGGCCGTAGGAGGACACCTGGCCGGCGAACAGGCCGTGCAGGCCGGGCTTCATGTCCTTCTCGCGCCACGGCTGGCGGAAGAAGGCGAGGGTCAGCGTGCCGCGGCCGTCGGTGACGGTCACCTCGGTCAGCTTGCCGCGCCGGTTCTTCATGGTGCGGGTGGTGACGGCGGAGATCTGGGCCAGCACCGTGACGTGCTCGCCGTCGCGCAGCGAGGCCAGGTCGGTCAGCTCGCCCCGCTGCTCGTAGCGGCGCGGGTAGTGCCGCAGCAACTCGCCCACGGTGTGCACGTCCAGCGCCTTGGCCAGGACTTTGGCCGTCCGCGGGTCGAACTCCCGGTCGAGCCGGTCATCAAGCCTCGCCATGGCCTCTCAGAATAGGCTGCGGTGCGGACAGAAGCGCCCGGCCACGCGGGCCAGGCGCCCCGGGCCGGCGCTGATTCGCGCTCCGGGCGGCTGGTCGGTTATCCTGAGCCCTGCCCGAGGGCGCGGCGGTGCGGTGACGTGTCCGCAGCCTGAGCCCGGGCACATCGGCCAGCACCATCCGCCTGCATGCAAGGAGCGTCCCGTGTCTTCTGTCTGCGAGATATGCGGCAAGGGGCCGGGATTCGGCAACAACGTCTCCCACTCCCACCGCCGGACCCCGCGCCGCTGGAACCCGAACATCCAGATCATGCGGACCCGCGCCGGGGGAACCAGCCGGCGGGTCCGGGTCTGCACGTCCTGCATCAAGGCCGGCAAAGTCACCCGCTAGCCCGCCCGCCCCGGCGGCCCGACCCAGTGGCCTCAGCCCTGCGGCCAGTAACCCGGCGTGCCCTGCCATCCGGCGGCCCAGCCCAGTCGGCCAGCCTGCCGCGCGACGGCCCGTCAACCCTGGGTCGCCGCGCCCGGTCACGCGTCTTATTTTCCCTAACGAAAACCGGGCGTCCACGTGCCCCCGCCTGTGACGAGGGCCTTACCGGCCTGGATCATGAGGTCGCGCGCGAGCCGAACGTGCAGAGCTGGCCGTCGAAGGCGCAGCCGGACGGTGCGGCGGGCTGGCCGTCCACGATGACCGTGAGCCGCACCGGGGCCGCGGACCGCTGCGTCTGCCCCCAGCCGGGCCACGACATCGCCCTGCGCCACCCCGGCCCCCGCCCGGCCCGGCTCCCAGCGCGCGCCCTGGACGCCTGCGATGCGCGCCCCGGGGTAGGCGAAGGCCAGGCTCCAGGCCTGGGCCCTGGACCCGCTGAGCCCGCGGATCGTGATCTGGTCGGCGAAGCCGCCCGGCCACTGCTCGACCTGCTGGTAGGTGACGCTGAACGCCTGGCTGCCCACGCTGGGCTGCGGCCCGCCGCTGCCCCCGGCCGCCGACTCGGTCCCGCCCTGCTGGTCTGCCACCGGGCTGGCTAGCACCGGGCTGGCTGCCACCGGCGGCTGCCACGGCTGGCTGCCACCGGGCTGGATCGCGGTGACCGGGCCGGACGCGGCCGGGACGCGGGGCGTGATGTGCACGCCGGGGCGGGCGGAGGCCAGCGTGCCGCCGTGCGGTTGCTGGGCGTGGCAGTCCCCGGCCGAGCACTGGTTGCCCGGGATGGGGGCGCTGAAGTGCAGCACGGTCCGGGACATGTTGGCCGCCAGGAACGCGGCCACGACCACGCCCAGGCCCGCGGCGAACGTGGGGGTGACCACGAGCCTGCGCAGCGCCGGGCTGATCCGCCTCCCGCCCGGCGACGAGCGGGCCCGGCGCGACCCGGCCGCCCGGCGCCCGCCGCCTGCCGGGCCCGGCGCTGCGCGGCCCGCGCCAGCCAGCGCCGCCCGCGCCTACCAGTGCGTCATCCCGGCCAGTCTGCGCCGCCGTCCCGCGCCAGCCAGCGCGTCGTCCGGACCGGCCAGCCCGCCGTCCTGGCCCTGCGTCAGCGCCGCTCGTCCGGACCAGGCGGCACCTCATCCGCGCCGCGCCGCTCGCGGCCCGGCCCCCCAGCATGCGGGCCGCACAGGCCCGCACGCGGGCGGCCGCGGACGGCGCCCGGTGCCGGGGTAGCTGCTCTCTCGCCCGGTGATCGCATTGGGGGGTTTATACCTACGAAAAGGGCAGGCTAACTATAGTGACATGCTTGTAATTTGACGGATACAGGGAGTGAGTGGCTGTTCGGGCATCAAAAATGATTCCATCCGGACAACCCCTCAGATCGCCGCGAATCCACCCATACGCCCTGACCTTCACGGACCTGCCCGACGACTGACCAGCGCCCGGACAGGGACGCCTCCGGCGGGAACGTCGCGACCAGGCCATGATCCTCACCGCCGGTGAGCACCCAGTCCAGGGGATCCGGCCCGCCTAGTGCATCTGCGGCGGCGCGCAGAACGTTACTGCACGGGCAGCCGGGCGGAGGCCACGTCGATGCGGACCCCGCTCTGCCCGGCCAGGTGCCCGAGGTCCTGCACCAGGCCGTCGCTGACGTCGATCATCGACGTGGCGCCGCAGCCGCGCCGCGTCCGGGCCCGCCGGGTAGTCCGGATGCGGCCAGCGGTGCGCGGCCAGCAGGTCCGCGGGCTCGGCCAGGCCGGCCCGGAGCAGGGCCAGGCCGGCCGCGGAATGGCCGAGCACGCCCGCCACGGCCACCACGTCCCCGGGCCGGGCCCCGGCCCGGGTGACCGGGGCCCGGCCCTCCAGGTCCCCCAGTGCGGTCACCGCCAGCATGATCAGGGGCGCGCCCGAGAGATCGCCGCCGGCCACGCTGGCGCCGACCCGGGAGCACTCGTCGGCCAGGCCAGCCGCCATGTCCTCGGCCCAGGCCACGGGCAGATCCGCGGGAGCCGCGAGGCCGACCAGGAGGGCGGTGGGCACCGCGCCCATCGCCGCGATGTCCGCGAGGTTCTGCGCCGCGGCCTTGCCGCCGATCTCGCGCGCGGACGACCAGTCCCGGCGGAAATGCCGGTTCTCGACCAGCAGATCGGTGCTGGCGACCACGCGCCCGTCGGGGGCCCGGAGCACCGCCGCGTCGTCGCCGATGCCGACCAGCGTGCCCGGGGCCGACGGGAAACGGGCGGCCAGCGCCGCGATAAGCCCGAATTCGCCCAGATCCGAGACGGTGATGGGGCCCTCCCGGCTGCCGTCTTTGGATTTAGGGTAGCGTGGCCATTCCGGCCGAAGGCAATGAGGCCCCCGGGGAGGACGCATGGTCCAGGCTTACATCCTCGTGCAGACCGAAGTGGGAAAGGCCGCTGACGTCGCTCGCCGCATCGGGGGCATCAAGGGGGTGACCCTCGCCGAGGACGTGACCGGACCCTACGACGTGATCGTCCGGGCCGAAGCGGACAACGTGGATGACCTCGGGAAGCTCGTCGTCGCCCAGATCCAGTGTGTGAGCGGTATCACCAGGACGCTGACCTGTCCCATCGTGCACATCTAGACCTGCCGCCTCGCTGCGGGCCCGCGCGCCGGGCGGCGCATGCGCCGCCCGGCTGGAGGCATCCGCCGGGCACCTCCCTGACGATCTCCGGATGAGCCAGGGGATGGCTGGGTAGTACGGCCACAGAGAGGTCAGGAGGGCGCAGCATGTTCGAGGCGGCGGATATCCGGGAATGGCGGGGCCACGATGTGGTGGATGACGCCGGCCACAAGATCGGGACGCTCGAGTCCGTGTACGTCGATACCGGCAGTGACGAGCCCTCGTTCGCGACCGTCACGGTGGGCCTGCCGACCCGGCACCGGCTGGTGTTCGTCCCCCTGAACGAGGCCACCGTGGGCCCTGGCTACCTCAAGGTCCGCTACCCGCGCAGCCAGGTGAAGGGCTCGCCGTCCATCGACACCGACGGGGAACTGCCGGCCGGTGACGAGGAAGCGGTCTTCAAGCACTACAACCTCGAGTACCAGCCCGGGGCGAGCGGCGAGCGCCGCCTCGCCCGGCGCTGAGCAGTCGGGATCGGAGTCCTCGGATGGTGCTGTTCTTGCTCCTGGTCATCGCGGCCATCGCGCTGGGCATCGTGGGCGTGGTCGTGAAGGGCCTGTTCTACCTGCTGATCATCGGCATCGTCGTGATCCTGGTGGATCTCGTCGTGGTCGGGGTCCGGCTGCAGTCGCCGCCGCCGCCCGACAGCGCCTGTTCAGAGCCCCGGACTCAGCTGAGCTGCGCGGCCAGCTCGGCGGTGCGCGGGCCCACCCCCAGGCTGATCGCGTTATGCAGGTCGGCCGGGGTGTCCACGTCCGAGCGGAGGCTGGGCACATCGGCCAGCAGGATCTCGGTGGCACCGCCGTCCCGGTACCGGGCCGCCGATCCCGGCCCGAAACGCGGCCGGAACGCCGTCCCGGGCCGGGCCGCGTACAGCGTGGTGCCGGTGCCCTGCCGCGTCGGCCACGAACGCCTCCGGCCACTGGGCCGCCGCCCGGAGCCCGCGGTCGAGTTCCGCGGGCCGCAGCGCGGGCAGGTCCGCGGCCAGCGCCGCCGTGCCGCGATCCGGCCACGACGCCGCGGCCACGGCCGCGCCGTGCGCGAGGGCCGGGTTGAGCCCGGCGTCCGGCTCGTCGGCGACCACCCGGGCCCCCAGCGCGCCCAGCGCGCTGGCCGCCGCCGGGTCGTCCGTCACCACGACGACGGCCGCGACCACGGGGCAGGCGGCAGCCGCCCGGACCGTGTCCGCCGCCATGGCCAGCGCCAGCTCCGACCGGGCCGGGCCGGCCAGGCCGGCGAGCCGGGATTTGGCCCGGGCAAGTACCTTGACGGGGATCACCACCGACCAGGTGAGCGGCATCTCGGTCACACCGGTGACCATACTGTGCTCAGCGCAGCGGGTTGATCGGGCGTGCGGATAGCCGCCGGCCCCGGGTTGGCCTGGAGAGGTTTGGCCGCAGAGGCGTTTGCCTCGCTGGGCCGCCTCGTCCGGGTTTGCCTGTACAGGGTGGCGGGCGGAACGGGAGACTGACTGCGATGACGAGCAGCCGGACGAGAGCGGGAGATCCCCGGATGAGCGGGTGGCAGCGATGAGCGCGCGGCAGGACCGGCGTTACTCCCAGGCGTGGCGGAACGGCACCAAGGTCGTGCTGCCCCCGCTGATCAAGTCGCTGATGAAGCGGGACTGGCAGGGCTACCAGCATTTCCCGCGCGAGGGCGGCATGCTGGTCGCGGCCAACCACCTGTCGTACGCGGACTGGCCGGCCATGTCGCTGTTCGTGCACGAGGCCGGGCGGTACCCGGCGTTCATGATCAAGTCGTCGGCGTTCGACGTGAAGCTGATCGGCCCGTTCCTGCGGGTGCTCGGCCAGCTGCCGGTGCGCCGGGGAGAAGCCGACGCGGCGAACGTGCTGAAGGTCGCCGAGCAGGCCCTGACCGCCGGCGAGTGCGTGATCATCTACCCGGAGGGCACCGCGACCCGCGACCCGGACCAGTGGCCGATGGTGGCCAAGACCGGGGTGGCCCGGCTGGCCCTGGCCACCGGGGTCCCGGTGGTCCCGGTCGCCCAGTGGGGGGCGCAGGACATCCTCCCGTACGGCGAGGTCAAGCCGCATGCGGTGCCGCGCAAGCTGGTCCGGATGCTGGCCGGGCCGCCGGTGGACCTGAGCGAGTACGAGGGGAAGCCGCTGACCCGGGACGTGCTGCGCGGGGCCACGAACGCCATCATGGGCGACATTGCGAAGCTGCTGGCCGAGCTGCGCGGCGGGCAGCCGCCGGCCGAGCCCTACCACCCCGCCCATGGCCCGCCGCGCCGCGCGCCAGGCCGCCCGGGAACAGGCCGATGCCGCCGGCCAGGACTCCGCCGGACCCGGCTGCGAGCCCGGATGACCCGGGTCAGGCCGACCGGGTGACGACCCGCGCGAGGCGACGCCGACGTGACGGCGGCGGTCATGGGGGCCGGCATGTGGGGCACCACCTTCGCCCAGGTGCTCTGCGACGCCGGCACCCCGGTCAGGCTGTGGGGCCGCCGGCCAGAGCTGGTCGCGACGATCAACGCGCGGCACGAGAACCCGGACTATCTCCCGGGCATCACCCTGCCGGCGGAGCTGACCGCGAGCGCCGACGCGGACCGGGTGCTGGACGGGGCGGACCTCGTCGTGCTGGCCGTGCCCGCCCAGACGCTGCGCCATCACCTCGACGGCCTGGCGCGGACCTGCTGCCCGCCGGGGCGGCCTTCGTCAGCCTGATGAAGGGCATCGAGCTCGGCACCCATGAGCGGATGAGCCAGGTGATCGCCGACGTCACCGGGGCCGGCCCGGACCGGATCGCGGTCATTTCCGGGCCGAACCTGGCCCGGGAGATCGCCGAGCGCCAGCACGCCGCCACCGTGGTCGCCTGTACCGACGACACGCTGGCCAAACGGCTCCAGCAGGACTGCCACACCCCGTACTTCCGGCCGTACACCAACCCGGACGTGATCGGCTGCGAGCTGGGCGGCGCGGTCAAGAACGTGATCGCGCTGGGGGTCGGGATCGCGGTCGGCATGGGCTGCGGGGACAACACCCGGGCCACCCTGATCACCCGCGGGCTGGCCGAGATCACCCGGCTCGGCGCGGCGCTCGGCGCGGACCAGCACACCTTCGCCGGCCTGGCCGGCCTCGGTGACCTGGTCGCCACGTGCAGTTCCCCGCTGTCGCGGAACCGGACGTTCGGCGAGATGCTGGGCCGGGGCATGGCCGTGGCCGATGTGGCCGCGGTCAGCACGCAGGTCGCCGAGGGCGCCAAGTCGGCCGGGCCGATCCTGGAACTGGCCCGCAGCCACGCCGTGGAGATGCCCATCACCGAGGTGGTGGTGGGCGTGATGCACGGGCAGATCGCCCTGAGCCAGGCGGCCATGCTGCTCACCTCGCGCTCGGCCAAGCCGGAGCGTTATGGCGTCTGACCAGCCAGGGCGAGAACACCCGCGCGGTGCACCTGCCGCCGGCGCCGGTCCCGGCGCAGCAGCCGCTCGGCACGCCGGTGTACCGGACCGCGGCGTTCGCCTTCTCCTCCAGCGCCGAGTACGCGGCGCTGCTGAACGGCGAGGCGGAGGGCTACAGCTACAGCCGGATCGACAACCCCACCGCGGACGCGTTCGCCATCGCGGTCGCCGCGCTGGAAGGCCGCCGCCTGGACAGCACGCAGCCTGGACGGGACCGGCCCGGACGGGACCGGCCGGCACGGGCCGACCGCGGCGCAGGCCTTCGCCTCCGGCATGTCCGCGATCAGCACGGTGTTCTGGACCTTCACCGGGGCGGGCGGGCACGTGGTCGCGCCGGCCGCGGTCTACGGGGGCACGTACGGCTTCCTGCGCGACGTGGCGGCCCGGTTCGGGGTGCAGACCGATTTCGTGGACGTGACCGACATCGATCAGGTGCGCGCGGCGATGCGGCCGGAAACCCAGATCGTGTACGCGGAGACGGTGGCCAATCCGACCACCGCCGTGGCCGACCTGCCCGCCCTGGCCGAGATCGCGCACGCCCACGGCGCGCTGCTGGTGGTGGACTCCACCATGGCGCCCCCGGTGATCTGCCGGCCGCTGGAACACGGCGCGGACCTGGTGCTGCACTCCGCCACCAAGTACCTGGGCGGGCACTCGGACACGACCGGCGGGGTCGTGTCCGGGGCGCCTGGCCTGATCGGCCAGGTCCGCGCGGTGCGCGTGGACACCGGCGGGGCCCTGGCCCCCGACGAGGCGTTCCTGCTCCGCCGGGGGCTGGAGACGCTGCCGTTGCGGGTCGGCCGCCAGTGCTCCACCGCGATGCTGTTCGCCGCCGCGGTGGCCCGGCATCCGCGCGGTCCGCCGCGTGGACTACCCGGGCCTGCCCGGGCATCCGGGGCATCAGACCGCGATCCGGCTCTTCGACGCGGGGCCGGAGGGCACCCGGTTCGGCGCCATCGTCACGGTGACCCCGCATGGCGGCCGGCCAGGCCGGGTACGAGCTCGCGGACCGGCTGCGGGTCGGCCAGGTCGCCACCTCGCTGGGCGGCACGCACACCGTGGTCAGCCACGTGGCGTCCACGACGCACCGGCAGTTCGATGACGCGGCCCTCGCTGCTGCCGGGATGGATCCTGGGGCGGTACGGTTCTCCATCGGCCTGGAGGACGCCGAGGACCTGATCGCCGGACGCTGCAGCAGGCCCTCCGCGACGCCTCGCCTCGGGGCGGGAGACGAGAGGAGCGGGCGTGAACCAGAAGCGCAAGATCCGGGTCGCGGTCGTGTTCGGCGGCCGGGGGCCGGAGCACGCGATCTCGTGCGCGAGCGGCGGGACGGTGCTGGCCTGCATCGACCGGGACCGCTACGACGTCGTCCCGATCGGGATCCTGCCCGACGGCCGCTGGGTGCTGACCGCGGACGAGCCCGAGCGGCTGGCCATCACCGGCGGGCAGCTCCCGTCGGTCGAGGCGGTCGCCGAGCCGGGGGCGCAGGTGCTGCCGTGGACGCCCGGCGGCGCGCTGGCCACCGCCGAGCCCGGGGCCATTCCCGGCGAGCTCGGCGAGGTGGACGTGGTCCTGCCCATGCTGCACGGCCCCTTCGGCGAGGACGGCACCATGCAGGGCCTGCTCGAGATGGCGGGCGTCCGCTACGTCGGCGCGGGCGTGCTGGCCAGCGCGGTCAGCATGGACAAGGAGTACATGAAGCTGATCTTCAAGGCGAAGGGGCTGCCGGTGGGCCCGTTCGTGGTGGTCCGCGACCGGGACTGGCCGCCCGGGGCGGCCGAGACCGAGCGCAAGCGGGTCCTGGACGCGATCGGCGAGCTGGGCTGGCCGTTGTTCGTCAAGCCGGCCCGCGGCGGCTCCAGCATCGGCACGTCCCGGGCGGACGACCTGGCCGGGCTGTATGAGTCGATCGAGACCGCGCGGCGCTACGACCGCAAGGTCCTGGTGGAGCAGGCCATCCCCGGGCGGGAGATCGAGTGCGCCGTGCTGGAGGGGCTGGACGGCGCGCCCCCGGACACCAGCATGCCCGGGCAGCTGATGGTGGACGGCGGCGAGGAGTTCTTCGACTTCGAGGCCAAGTACCTGGACGACGCGAACCGGATGGTGATCCCGGCCCCGATCCCCGCCGATCACCTGGAGGAGGTGCGCCGCCTGGCCGCCGCCGCGTTCGAGGCGGTGTCCTGCGAGGGGCTCGCCCGGGTGGACTTCTTTTACACGCCCGACGGCGAGATCGTGCTCAATGAGATCAACACCATGCCCGGAATGACCGCGGCGTCTTATTTTCCCAAAATGTGGGCCGCCAGCGGGTTTTCGTTGCGGGAACTTATTGACCGTCTGATCACCACGGCCCTCAGCAAGTCCCCCGGCCTGCGCTGACCCGGCGTCCGGTAAACGCGACCGGGAGCCCGCCCGGCCTGCGCTGACGGGCCCGGGCCAATAAGCGCGACCGGGGGCCCGCCGGACTGGCGGGCCCCCGGTCGTGCAGGACCGGACTAGCGCTTCTTCGCGGCCGTGGCCTTCTTCTCGCCATTCACGACCGCCTTGAAGTCCGCGCCCGGCACGGAACTTGGGCACAGACGACTTCGGCACCTTGATGGTGGCGCCGGTGGCGGGGTTACGGGCGGTGCGAGCCGGGCGGACAGCCTTCTCGAAGACGCCGAACCCGGTGATCGCGACCTTGTCGCCCTTGGCGACGGTGTGCTGAATGGTGTCCAGCACCGCGTTAACCGCCTCGGTCGCGGTCTTCTTGTCCCCCAGCCGGCCGGAGATCGCATCGATCAGGTCACGCTTGTTCATGAATCACTCCTGCGGTTCCCCCACGGGAGGTCGCGCGGACAGGGAGCCGTAACCGCGACCTCTGACCTGCCCGAAATTAGGCGATCCAGCGCTTGGGCACAATCACCTGCGCGTAAAATCCCGGCGTGTCGGCCTCCAGACGCCCGAATTTCCTGTCCTGCGGGCACTTTCAGGCCACTGCATCAGCCGTGGGCAGCCAGTGCGGCCGGTGCTGCTCGAAACTGGTGATCTCATCTGCATAACGCAGGGTGAGCGAGATGTCGTCCAGTCCCTCCATCAGGCGCCACCGGGTGTAGTCGTCGATATCGAATGGTGCGCGCAGTTCGACGGGGCCGGCCGGGCCTGCGGCGCGCACTTCCCGGGCGACCAGATCCACCGTCACCTCGGTGTCCGGGGTTACCTCGAGCGCGTCCTGCAATGACTCCGCGAATTCCGCGGAAACCCGGACCGGGAGCAGGCCCGCCTTTGTCGCGTTATTGCGGAAGATGTCACCGAATCGCGCCGAGATGACGGCCCGGAAACCGTAATCACTCAGCGCCCAGACCGCGTGCTCGCGGGATGACCCGATCCCGAAATCGGGCCCGGCCACAAGTATGGTCGCGCCGTCCGCGACGGGCTGGTTGAGGATGAATTCGGGATCGGCCCGCCAGGCGGCGAACAGGCCGTCGGCGAATCCGATACGGCTGACCCGCTTCAGGTATTCGGCGGGGATGATCTGGTCGGTATCGACATTGCCCCGGCGCAGCGGGATCGCGCGGCCGGTGTGCGTGGTGAAAGGCTCCATAGTCGGTTTCCCTCCCGGTTAGAGGTCGGCGGGGGCGGTGAGGCGGCCGGTGACCGCGGTGGCCGCGGCCACCTGCGGGGAGACCAGGTGGGTGCGGGAGCCCTTGCCCTGGCGGCCTTCGAAGTTGCGGTTGGAGGTGGACGCGCTGCGCTCGCCCGGCTCCATCGTGTCCGGGTTCATGCCCAGGCACATGGAGCAGCCCGCGGAGCGCCACTGGGCTCCGGCGGCGGTGAAGACGTCGTCCAGGCCCTCCCGCTCGGCCGCCACCTTGACGTCCATCGAGCCGGGAACGACCAGCATCCGCACCCCGTCGGCGACCTTCTTGCCGCGCAGCACGTCGGCCGCGGCGCGCAGGTCCTCGAGCCGGCCGTTGGTGCACGAGCCGACGAACACCGTGTTCACGGCGATGTCGGTGAGCGGCGTGCCCGGGGTCAGCCCCATGTAGGTCAGCGCGCGCAGCGCCGAGGCCCGGTCGCCCGCGTCGTCCATCGCGTCGGGGTCAGGCACGGAGGAGGTGAGCGGGGCCGCCTGGCCGGGGTTGGTGCCCCAGGTCACGAACGGGGTCAGGGCGGCCGCGTCCAGCGTGACCTCCTGGTCGAACGTGGCGTCGGCGTCGGTCGGCAGCGACCGCCAGTAGTCCAGGGCGGCTTCCCAGTCGGCGCCGCGCGGCGCGTGCTCGCGGCCTTCCAGGTAGCTGAACGTGGTGTCGTCCGGGGCGATGAGCCCGGCCCGGGCGCCCGCCTCGATCGACATGTTGCAGACGGTCAGCCGTCCCGCCATGGACAGGTTCCGCACCGCGTCGCCGCGGTACTCCAGGACGTGGCCGACGCCGCCGCCGGTGCCGATCTGCGCGATCACGGCCAGGATCAGGTCCTTGGCCGTCACCCCGAAGGGCAGGTCGCCGGTCACGTTCACCGCCATCTGGGCCGGCGGCTGCTGCGGCAGGGTCTGGGTGGCCAGCACGTGCTCGACCTCGCTGGTGCCGATCCCGAACGCGAGCGCGCCGAGGGCCCCGTGCGTGCTGGTGTGCGAGTCACCGCAGACGATCGTCATGCCGGGCTGGGTCAGCCCCTGCTGCGGGCTGATCACGTGCACGATGCCCTGCCCGGCGTCGCCCATCGGGAAGAGCCGGATGCCGAACTCGGCACAGTTCTTGCGCAGCGTCTCGACCTGGACCCGGGAGACCGGGTCGGTCACCGGGCTGCCCGGGCCCACGAGCGGCAGCCCCGGGCCGGACACCCCCAGCGTCGGGACGTTGTGGTCCTCGGTGGCGACGGTCAGGTCGGGCCGGCGCACGCCGCGCCCGGCCAGCCGGAGCCCGTCGAAGGCCTGCGGGCTGGTGACCTCGTGGATCAGGTGGAGATCGATGTACAGCAGGTCGGGCTCACCGTCGGCGTGGTGCACGACGTGCGAATCCCAGATCTTCTGCGCGAGCGTACGTCCCATGCGAGCAAACCCCTTTCAGCGGGCGCCTCGTCGCGAACCGTCTAGCTGGGGCCCCTTGTCCCTGTCTACCTGGTGTCGACCTGGAAACTGGCGTCTACCTGGAAAGCTGTCTCTGCCAAGGGGCCCGGTCTCCGACTTGCGTCTCGCATTGCGAGACGGCAATATCGGACCATGGACAACTCTAGCGGAGTCGGCGTGCTGGACAAGACAGCGGCCGTGCTGTCCGCCCTCGAGTCGGGCCCGGCCTCGCTCGCCCAGCTGGTCGCGGCCACCGGCCTGGCCCGGCCGACCGCGCACCGGATCGCGGTGGCGCTGGAACGGCACCGGCTGCTGGCCCGCGACGCCCAGGGCCGGTTCATCCTGGGCCCGCGGATCGCCGAGCTGGCCACCGCCGCGGGCGAGGACCGGCTGCTCGCCGTGGCCCAGCCGGTCCTGGTCGGGCTGCGCGATCTCACCGGGGAAAGCGCGCAGCTCTACCGGCGCCAGGCGGACAGCCGGATCTGCGTGGCCGCCGCGGAGCGGGCCACCGGGCTGCGCGACACCGTGCCGGTCGGCACGGCGCTGCCGATGACCGCCGGGTCCGCGGCCCAGGTGCTGCTGGCCTGGGAGGAGCCCGAGCGGCTGCACCGGGGGCTGCGCGGGGCCAAGTTCAGCGCGGCGTCGCTGGCCCAGGTACGACGGCGGGGCTGGGCGGCCAGCGTGGCCGAGCGCGAGGCCGGGGTCGCTTCGGTCTCCGCCCCGGTCCGGGGCCAGGGCGGCAAGGTCATCGCGGCGGTGTCGGTGTCCGGCCCCATCGAGCGGCTGACCCGCTCCCCGGGACGGCTGCACGCCAACGCCGTGGTCACCGCGGGCGACCGGATCAGCGCCGCCCTCCGCCGCGCCAGCTGACCCCGGCGTCCGCGCTGCGCGCCCCGCCCGGGCGGGCCTGGGGCCGGGCACCCGGAGCCGGGCTGCCGACGTGCACTCAGCGAGCCCGGTGACATCCAGCGCCGCGGCGGGATCCCGGTGGGGGGCGGGCGTCACGACTGCGCGGGACTCAGGGCCGGCGGTCTCAGGGGTCCCCCGGGCGGGGGAGGCTAGGGGTGGGGTCGCCGGCGATACTGGAGCCGGAGGGTGATCTTGTGCGATCATGCCCGGAGGTCCCCCGTGCGGCGGGACGGTGGCCTCCGACCGCCGAGTCGCATGCGGACGAGGCTACCTTCCGTCCACGCCCTGACATCGTGAGGTCGCGTCCATGAAGGTAGCTGTCGTCAAGGAGTCAGCGCCCGGCGAGCGCCGGGTGGCGCTCGTCCCGGAGATGATCGCGCGGCTGCGCGGCGCCGGGCTCGAGGTACTCGTGGAATCCGGAGCGGGGGACGGCGCGTGGCTGGCCGACAGCGCCTACGCGGAAGCGGGCGCGACCGTGGTGAGCCGGGCCGAACTGCTCGCCGACGCCGACCTGATCGTGATGGTCGGTAAGCCGGACCGCGCAGCTGGCCGGCGCGCTGCGCCCGGGCCAGGCGATCCTCGGCCTGCTCAGCCCGCTGGCCGATCCCGGCCTGGCCGCGGCGCTGGCCGCCCAGGGGCGTGACCGCGATCAGCCTGGACGGGCTGCCCAGGACGCTGACCCGGACCCAGGGCATGGACGCGCTGAGCTCGCAGGCCAACGTGGCCGGGTACAAGGCCGCCCTGGTCGGGGCGGCCACGTTCGGCCGGTTCTTCCCCATGCTGACCACCGCGGCGGGCACCGCGCGGCCGGCCAAGGTGCTCATCCTGGGTACCGGGGTGGCCGGGCTGCAGGCGATCGGCACCGCGCGGCGGCTCGGCGCCGTGGTGTCCGCCTACGACGTGCGGCCGCAGACCAAGACCGAGGTGGAATCGCTCGGCGGCACCTTCATCGAGCTCACCTCGGTGCGCGACGCGGCGGGCGAGGGCGGCTACGCGCGGGCGCTCACCGACGAGGAGCGGCAGGCCCAGCAGGCCGAGCTGGCCGGCCACATCGCCCGGCATGACGTGGTCATCACCACCGCCCAGGTGCCGGGGCGCAAGCCGCCGCTGCTGGTCACCGAGGACGCGCTGAAGGCGATGAGCGCCGGAGCGGTCGTGGTGGACATGGGGTCCGGCCCGCTCGGCGGCAACGTGGCCGGGCTCGGTGCCGGGCGAGACGATCGTCACCGGGAACGGGGTCACCGTCATCGGCGCCGGGAACCTGGCCGCCAGCGTGCCCGCCGCCTCGTCGGCCTTCCTGGCCCGGAACATCGCCACGCTGCTGCTGTACATGGTCAAGGACGGCGCGCTGGCCATCGACCCCGGCGACGAGATCCAGGCTGGAGTGGTCATCACCCACGAGGGGGCCGTTATCCACCCTGCTACCGCTGCCCTGCTCGCTGAATCCATGCCTGGTGCTGGCTCGCCCGGAGGTGCTACCCCGTGACCACGGAACTGCTCACTGACATAACGATCTTCGTCCTGGCCCTGCTGGTCGGCTTCGAGGTGATCAGCAAGGTGCCCGCCACCCTGCATACGCCGCTGATGTCGGCGGCCAACTCGATCCACGGCATCGTGCTGGCCGGCGCGATGCTCATCGCGGTGACCGCGCACGACGCCCTCGGGTACATCCTGGCCTTCATGGCCGCCGCCTTCGCGGCGATGAACGTGGTCGGCGGCTACGTGGTCACCGGCCGGATGCTCAAGATGTTCCGCCGGTCGCGCACCCCGGTACCGGCCGCGGACACCGCGGCCGCGGTCAGCGGCAACGGGCAGGCTCCCGCCGCCGGGCAGCAGGGCGGCCAGGCATGAGCGCCTTCGACTGGATCACCCAGCTGCTGTACGTCGCCGCCGCGACCTGCTTCGTGCTCGGCCTGCACCTGATGAACTCGCCCGCCACGGCGCGGCGCGGCAACCAGGTGTCCACCGCCGGCATGGTGCTCGCCGTGGCGACCACGCTGGCCCTGGTCGCCCACGCGGGCACGGTCACCACCACCGGCTGGATCGTGATGATCGCCGGCGCGCTGCTCGGCGGCGGGGCCGGCCTGTACGCGGCGCGCACGGTCGAGATGACCGCCATGCCCCAGCTGGTCAGCATCTTCAACGCGGTCGGCGGCGGCGCGGCCGCCCTGGTCGGGATCGACGACTACGTCAGGCTCGCCTCGGGGGGCATCGGCCGAGTCGACCACGATCTTCACCGATCCTGGACGTGCTGATCGGCGCGGTCACCTTCTCCGGGTCGATCATCGCCGCCGGCAAGCTGCAGGGCCTGATCGACGGGGCGCCGATCACCTTCCCCGGCTCGCGGGCCGTCAACATCGCCGCCGCGGCTGGTCGCGGTCGGCGGCGGCATCTACATGATCGCCACCCCGAGCGTCGTCGTGCTGATCATCATCATCCTGGCCGCGCTGACCTTCGGCGTGACCATGGTGCTGCCGATCGGCGGCGCGGACATGCCGGTCGTCATCTCGCTGCTGAACGCGTTCACCGGCACCGCGGTGGCGATGGCCGGGTTCGTCATCGGCAACTGGGCGCTGATCATCGCGGGAGCGCTGGTCGGCGCGTCCGGCGGCATCCTGACCAAGCTGATGGCCGACGCGATGAACCGGTCGATCCGCAACATCATCGTGGGCGGGTTCGGCACCGGCGACAGCGGCCCGGCGATCGAGGGGCCCGGCGGGGACGTGCGGTCCATCCAGGCCGACGACGCCGCCATCCAGCTCGCCTACGCGCAGAAGGTCATCATCGTGCCCGGCTACGGGCTGGCCGCCGCGCAGGCCCAGCACCAGGTGGCCGAGCTGGCCGCGGTGCTGGAGGAGCGCGGGGTGGAGGTCAGCTACGCGATCCACCCGGTCGCGGGCCGGATGCCCGGGCACATGAACGTGCTGCTCGCCGAGGCCAACGTGCCCTACCCGCAGCTCAAGGAGATGGACGAGATCAACCCGGAGTTCCCGCGGACCGACGTGGCCCTGGTCATCGGGGCCAACGACGTGACCAACCCGGCCGCGCGGCGGCCCGGGAACCCGGTCTCCGGGATGCCCATCCTCGACGTGGACCAGGCCAGGAGCATCATCGTGATCAAGCGGTCGATGGGACACGGCTACGCGGGCATCGACAACGAGCTCTATGTGGACCCGAAGACCAGCATGTTCTTTGCCGACGCCAAGGGCGCACTGACCGAGCTGACCGCCGCGGTCAAGACGCTGGTCGGCTGACCGCGCGGGTCCAGGGCGGAACACGGCGCCGGCGCAGAATGGGGACATGAGCACTGCCGACGCGGACGTGACCGTCCCGGACACGCCCGGCCCGGACGGCCAGCCAGCTGAGCTGACCACGGGCGACCTGGCCCGGGCGAGCCAGGGTGAGCTGACCACGGGCGAGCTGACCACGGGGCGGGTGGCCCGGGTCGGGGACATCGAGGTCCGCCGGCTGCTGCCGCTGCGGCAGCGGCGCAGCGTCGGCGCCTGGTGCTTCGTGGACCACTACGGCCCGATGTCGGTGGACGGCGTGGCCGGGATGCAGGTGCCGCCGCACCCGCACATCGGCCTGCAGACCGTCACCTGGCTGCTGGACGGGAACGTGCTGCACCGGGACAGCCTGGGCAGTGAGCAGATGATCCGGCCCGGCCAGCTCAACCTGATGACCGCCGGGCGGGGGATCGCCCACGCCGAGGAATCGCCCAGCGAGCATGAGCCATGGCTGCACGGCGTCCAGCTCTGGCTGGCCCTGCCCGGCTCGCAGCGGCAGGTGGCGCCGGCCTTCGAGCACCATCCCGAGCTGCCCGCGGCGGGGCTGGCCGGATTCAAGATCACCGTGTTCGCCGGGTCGCTGGCGGGCGTGCGCTCCCCGGCCACCGTCTTCTCCCCGGTGGTGGGCGCCCAGCTGCGCGCGGGCCGCGACACCCGCGGCCAGCTCGGCCTGGAGCCGGGCTACGAGCACGTGATCTTCATGGCGGCCGGGACGGCGGAGGCCGACGGGGCCGCGCTCACCCCCGGGACCCTGCTGTACCTGCCCACCGGGCGGGATCAGGTGACGCTGGCCGCCGCGGCGGACGCCGAGCTGTTCCTGCTCGGCGGTGAGCCGCTGGACCAGCCGGTGGTGATGTGGTGGAACTTCGTGGGGACCACACCCCAGGACATCATCGACGCGGCCCGCGACTGGGGCCACGGCGAGCGCTTCGGCCAGGTCACCGGATACCACGGGGCCGCCGCTCCCGGCGCCGCCGCTCGACGCGGTCCGGTTGCGCGGCTCAGGCGCCCGGCCCCGGGCGGCGCCTGACCTGGCATTTAGGGCACAAAGTCCCTTCCCGGGCCGCCGCCGGGCGGGTGAGGCTGCGGTCAAGGGGTGAGGCTGGTCACGAGGGTCAGAGGGTGAAGTTTCGCTGCGTAATCCCTCAAGTGGGTGAGAGTAGCCAGCATTGGGTATTTGTACCTCCGGCAGCAGGACGCGGCGGGTGACGCGTTGGACGCCGGCCCTCCCGACTGACCCTGCAAAGGAGGTGCGGCGCTGAACCAGAACATGGGGCTGCCGCGCATCGTGGTGGGCGTAGACGGTTCATCGGCCTCACTGGCCGCGCTGCGATGGGCAGTTCGCGAAGCGGGATTGCGGAGGACGACCCTGCACGTGACGCGGGCCTGGGAGGACGCCGCGAAGCGGGTAGCACCTTACGCTTCGCGCGCTTGTCCCCCGGACCGCGAAGAAGACCTCCTGGACGCCCGGCAACGACTCGAGGACGACGTGACGGCCGCAGTCGGCGGCGCACCCCCGGTCGCGGTCACCGCGGAGATCGCGGAAGGGCTGGCGGCCCGGGTGCTGCTCGATCACGCCGACGGCGCCGAGATGCTGGTGCTGGGCAGCGCCGGTTGCGCACCCGATGGCATCGGCCCGGTGGCCCGGGCCTGCCTGCGGCACGCGCCCTGCCCGGTCGTGGTGGTCAGCGTCGCGATGAGCGGCGTCCCGGTCCCGGCCTGACGGCCTGGCGCGCCGCGAGGCGGCGCTCAGGGAGCATTTGGCGGACAGGAGGCAGGTTCAGGCGTAAGCTCGGCGCCGACGGTAATTCCGGCAGCACACGCGGCGTCACTTTGACAGTGCGCCTGAGAAGCTCGACGTGCCTGCAGCTCGCGGCGGACCACGGACACTAGTCCAGTGGCATTCCGGCGGCCGGCCGAGCCTCGCCGCGAGCGGCGCAATTGCGTGCTAATGCAGGGCCTGAGGGTAGGGCAGGATTCCGGCGAGTATGCGCGCCTCGCGAGGACGGACTTTGGCTGCAGTCGTGGCGGCCCAGGTATTCGCGGCCCTCTGAGCATCACCGCTACCTCCGCCGATGGCGTATTACTGGCGGGGCCATGACGAAAACCTGACCTCACAGTGTGCTGTACCTGGCGACATGGCCAGAACAGCTTTGCGCCACGCCCCGGTGCTTATACTCTGGGCCCACAGGCAGTATTCACAGTTTGTTTCTGCATCACGAAAGAATGCCTGTAACTTCTCCCGGATGCGGCTGAACGGTTGACTATGGATAACGGGTCGATGTGGTCAGTGGGGTGTTACGCATTACCGGGCTTGCCGCCCGGGCTCCGGGCGGGCCGCCCGACGGTCCGACACGTGATCACGTCGCGTCGCCTCGCACAGGGAAAGCTATGACCAAGCCCGTTCACGTGAGCATCCGTGACGACCTGAGGATGAGAATCACGGCCGGCGAATGGGCGGCCGGCGACCGGCTGCCCTCCGAGACCGACCTCGCCGCGCGGTACGGAGTGGCCCGGATGACCATACGCCAGGCGATCGGGGCCCTGGCTGGCGAGGGCATCGTCGTCCGGCGCCAGGGCCTGGGCACCTTCGCGGCCGAGCGCCTGCCCGCCAGGCGGGTGGGCGCGCTGCTGAGCTTCACCGAGGAGATGAGCAGCCAGGGCCGGGACGTGGAGACCACGCTGATCAAGGCCGCGGTGGAGCAGCCGACCGGACCTGGCCCGGGAGGCGCTGCAGCTCGCGGCGTACGCGGCCGCGGTCACCATCCAGCGGGTGCGCATCGTGGACGACTGACCCCTCGTGGTGCAGCACTCCTGGCTGCCCTGCGCGCGGTTCGCCGGGCTCGACGCAGAACCCCTGATCAAGGGCTCGCTGTACGCGACCATCGAGGGGCGCTACGGGGTCCGCATCATGCGGGCCAGGCAGGTGTTCACGGCCACCGCGGCCTGCGAGCCAGAAGCGGGGCTGCTGGAACTCAAGCCGGGCAGCCCGGTGCTGCGGATCACCAGGACCACCTATGACGGGGCCAACTGCCCGGTCGAATTCGCGATGAGCGCGATGCGGCCCGGGGTCGCCGATCGAGACGATGATGGAACGCGCGTCCGTGCGGCGGCTGGAGCGGTCCCCGGCCGGGCCAGCCCGGCTGAGCTGCTGCCGAGGCCGGGCCGGGGCCGGGGCCGGGGCCGGGCCCCGGCGCCTGGCGCCCGGCGCGGGACCGCCGGGCACATCCGCTCGCCGGGCTCAGCCCTTGACCGCGCCGGTGAACCCGCCCACCAGATGACGCTGGGCAAAGATGAAGCAGCCCAGCGCGGGCAGCATGGACAGGGCCGTGAACGCGAGGATGCTCGCGGTGTTCTGCGCGTACTGGGTCTGGAAGTTGGCCACGGCCAGCGGCAGGGTGAAGCGCTGCTGGCTGGTGAACACGAGCAGCGGGATCAGGTACTGGTTCCAGCTCTGGACGAAGGCCAGCACGGCCACGGTGACCAGCGCGGGCCGGGACAGCGGCAGCAGGATGCGCAGGAAGAACCCGATCCGGGTCGCCCCGTCCACCACGGCGGCGTCCTCCAGCTCGCCGGGGATCTCCCGCATGAACGGGCGCAGGATCACGATCGTGATGGGCAGCCCGAACGCGGCCTCGGGGAGGGCCACGCCCGAGCGGGTTGTCGAGCAGGCCGATCTTGTCCAGCATCAGGTACAGCGGCAGCGCCGCGGCGTTGATCGGGAACAGCAGCCCGACCGCGAACAGCAGGAACAGGCCCTCGCGGCCCGCGGAACGCGTAACGGGACAGGGCGAACGCGGCCATCGAGCCGAGCACGACGCACCAGGGCGGTCGCGATCGCCGCGATCATGGCGCTGTTCGCCAGCGGCTGCCAGAACGCCGCCGAGGTGAGCAGCTGCGCGTAGTTGTGCGTGTCCCAGGGGTGCGGCAGCCCGGTGGCCGAGCTGTTGATCTGCGCGTTGGTCTTGAAGCCGTCCACGAACACGAACAGCAGCGGGACGACGGTGACCCCGACCAGGACCAGCGCGGCCAGGTAGGTGACCGGGGTGAGCGGCGAGATCCGCCGCCGGCGGCGCCGTGGCTGCGGCCGGGCCCGGGCCGGCCGGGCCTGGGCGAGCCGTCGAGGATCGTAGACACGTCTCTCACCCCACCGCGCGGGTCAGGGCGCCGCGGGTGTCGCGGCGCAGGACGAAGCGCTGGTACAGCAGCGCGAAGATGAAGCAGATCAGGAAGATGATCACGGCCACCGCGCTGCCGTAGCCGAACTCATAGCTCTGGAAGCCGTGCTGGACCAGGTAGGTGACCATGGTGCTGGACGCGTTGGCCGGGCCCCCGCCGGTCATGATCCACACCTGGTCGAAGACCTGCAGCGAGCCGACGACCGACAGGAACAGCCAGATCCTGATCGTCGGGCCGAGCAGCGGCAGCGTGATGCGCCGGGTGGCCTGCCAGCCGCTGGCCCCGTCCAGGGCGGCCGCCTCGCGCAGCTCGCCGGGGATGCCCTGCAGCCCGGCCAGCATCAAGATCATCGCGAAGCCGAAGAACTGCCAGGTGAGCACCACGATCATGGTGTAGAGGACCAGGTGCAGGTTGGCCAGCCACAGCTGGACCAGGCCGCCCAGGCCGATCAGCTTCAGGACCTGATCCACGAACCCGCCGGGCTGGAGCAGCAGCAGCCACATCACGGCGGTGGTGGCGTAGGGCAGCACGAACGGCGCGAAGGCCAGCGTGCGCAGGAACGCCCGGCCGCGGATCCGCCGGTTCAGCAGCAGGGCCATCCCCAGGCCGAGCGGGAGCTGGATGAGGATCGACGCGACGACGATGATCAGGTTGTGCACGAACGATTCGCGGAACACCGGGTCGGACAGCACCAGCCGGTAGTTGTACAGGCCCGCGAACGGGCCGAGGGAGCCCGAAGCCGGTCCATTTGTGCATCCCGTCCCAGGCGGCCAGGACGATCGGCAGCAGCACGAAGCCGACGAACAACAGCCAGGGCCGGGGCCAGCAGCACGACCAGCTCCAGCTCTGCCGGCGCAGCCCGGGGCCGCGGACCGGCCGCGGGGCCCGGGCCGCGGGGCCGGGCGGGGCGGCCCGCCTGGACGTCGACGTCTGGTCGCCGGCGACCGCCATCAGACCTCCTCGTTCAGCGGGGTCCGGTGCGGTCCGGGCCGGCTCCGGCGACGGCGCCGCAGCGCCGCGCCGGAGCCGCCCGGCTGGCTTACTGGCTCTTGGCCTGGCTCACCGCCGTGATGATGGACTGCGGCGTGCCCTGGCCGGCGAAGTAGGTCGCGATCGCGGCGTCCAGCGCCTGGCCCACGCTGGTCGGGAAGGCGATGTCGAAGTAGGTCTGCACGTACGGTGCCGCGTGGTTGTAGGCCAGGACCTGCTTCAGCGCGGGAGGGACAGCGCGGACGCCGCGGCCGGGTTGGCCGGCAGGCCCGACGTTCGCCGCCGACCACCTTCTTCTGCACCGGCGTGCTGTCGATGTACTTCAGGAACTCGGCGCAGGCCGGCTCGGCGGCCACAGTCGTGCAGGAGAAGCCGTCGCCGCCGCCCAGCGTGGTCGTGGCGCGCACCGGCGCCGCCGGTGATGGCCGGGAACGGGAACCAGCCCAGCTCGGAGTTGAGCTTCTTGTCCGAGGTGAGCGGGGCCATGACGCCGGGGTCCCAGTCGCCCTGCAGTTCCATCGCGGCCTTGCCGTTCGCGACCATGCCCGCCGAACTGCCCGCGCCCACCTGGGAGGGGGTGCCGAGGAAGCCGGCCTGGAACGGCTTGGTGCTCATGAAGGTCTTGAGCTGGTTTCCGGCCTGCATGAAGCACGAGGCGGACAGGTTGACCGACTTCATCGCCGCCTTGAGGGTGGCCGTGGGGCACTCGCGGAGGGCGAAGTACTCCCACCAGAACGCGTCCGGCCACTTGTCCTTGCTGCCCACCGCGATGGGCACGATGTGCGCGGCCTTCAGCTTGGTGTCGTCGGACTCGAGCGCGGCCAGGGTGGTCGGCGGGGTGGTGATCCCGGCCTTGGCGAACAGGTCCTTGCGGTACCAGAAGCCCACCGTGTGCAGGTCGTAGGGGACGCCGTACTGCTTGCCGTTCACCTGCCAGGCCTGGGCGGCGGAGCCGACCTGGCCGATCCAGCCCGAGCTGTGCTTGGTCAGGTTGGTCGACCTTGCCGGACGGGATCTGGGTGGCCTCCTGGCCGCCGCCCCACTGCTGGTAGATGTCGGGCGGGTTGCTGGAGGCCAGGGCGGGCGGGACCTTGGTCGTGAAGGCCTCGTTCTGGAGCGGCTCGACCTGGATGGTCACGTTCGGGTGCGCGGTGTGGAACGCCGTGGCCGCCTGCTGCCAGACGGTCTTGAGCTGCCCCGCCGTGGCGTTGGTCCACCAGGTGAGGGTGACGTTCCCGTTGCTCGAACTGGCGCGTGCTGCCGCCGCTGCTGCCGCAGGCGGCGAGGGCGAGCGCGGCTGCCGCCGCCATGGCGACGACGGCGGGCTTTCGGAGGCTGCGCATGTTGGTCATCTCCTGACGACGATCGGCGGAAGTGTTCCGAACCTGGCCAACCTGGGCTTGCCGCAGAGTTTTGCGCGTTGTTCTGGTCATGTCAATCGTTGTCGATAACGTTTTATACGCTATCCTCGCGGCGTGGACTCAACCCCGCGCATCACCATCCGCGACGTCGCCGCGCAAGCTGGCGTTTCCGTCGCCACGGTCTCCAAGGTCATCAACGGCCGCTACGGCGTGGCCGCGGACACCATGGCCCGCGTCCAGGCGGTGATCGAGCGATCTGGGGTACGAGGCCAGCCTGGTGGCGCAGAGCCTGCGCAACCACCGCACCAACGTCATCGGCATCCTGGTCGCCGACCTCGAGCCGTTCAGCGCCGAACTGCTCAAGGGCGCCGCGGACGCGATCCGGGGCTCCGGCTTCGAGATGGTGATCTACTCGGCCGGCGGCCACGCGGGCAGTCACGTGGGCTGGGAGCGCCGGTACCTCTCCCGGCTGAGCGGGACGCTGATCGACGGGGCCGTCCTGGTCACGCCGACCGTCGTGGACGTCAACTACGGCGCGCCCATCGTCGCCATCGACCCGCACACCGGCCAGTCCGGCCTGCCGACCATCGACTCCGACAACCTGCGCGGTGGCCAGCTGGCCACCAGCCACCTGCTCGAGCTCGGCCACCGCCGGATCGCCATGATCGGCGGGCGGCCCGACCTGCAGTCATCGCAGCTCCGCGAGCGGGGATACCGGCGAGGCCCTGGGCGCGGCCGGGGTCGCGGTCAGCGACGAGCTGATCCTGGTCGGCGACTACGACGCGGAGGCCTCGGCGGAGTGCGCCCGCCAGCTGCTGACCAGCGCCGACCCGCCCACGGCCATCTTCGGCGCGAACGACGTGTCGGCCATCGCGGCCATCGGGGCCGCCGACCGGGCTGGGCCTGCGGGTGCCCGCGGACCTGTCGGTGGTCGGGTTCGACAACATTCCCGAGTCCGCGCTCTGCTCGCCCCCGCTGACCACGGTCAACCAGCCCATCCGGCAGATGGGCGAGCGCTCGATCCAGCTGCTGCTGCAGCTGATGCGCGGGCGACCGGCTCCGAGTCCACGCACATCACCCTGGCCACCGACCTGGTGGTCCGGCAGTCGACCCGGGCGCGCTGAGACCGGCCGCGGCGCGGCCGGTCCCCCGCGATCGGCGGCGGACCAGGCCAGAGTGGTGCCCATTGTCAATCGTTGTCGATAACGTTTTATAGCGCTATCCTCGCCCGCGTCGACAGACAACGGCCCACGACACGCCACCAGACGCTGCCCCACCAGACGGAGTGGACGGGACCACACGTGACCATTGAGCGCAGCCTGGCCACCGGGACCTGGCGTGACCCGTCAGCCAGCCCCGACGAACGGGTAAGCGACCTGCTGGCCCAGCTGACCACCGCGGAGAAGGTGGCCCAGCTCTACGGCGTCTGGGTGGGCGTGGACGCGGCCAGCGGCGAGGTCGCGCCGCACCAGCACGACCTGGCCAGCCCCGCGGTGAGCTGGGACGACCTGATCCGGGACGGCATCGGGCAGCTCACCCGGGTCTACGGCACCGCCCGGTGACCCCGGCCGAGGGCGCCCGGGCCGTGGCGCGGAGCCAGCGCCAGATCATGGCGGCCGGGCGGCACGGCATCCCGGCCATGGTGCACGAGGAGTGCCTGACCGGGCTGGCGGCCTGGCAGGCGACGGTGTACCCCTCGCCGCTGTGCTGGGGCGCGACGTTCGACCCGGATCTCATCGAGCGGATGGGCGCGCAGATCGGCGCCGACCATGCGCCGCCTCGGCGTGCACCAGGGCCTGGCGCCGGTCCTGGACGTGCTGCGGGACCTGCGCTGGGGCCGGGCCGAGGAGACGATCGGGGAGGACCCCTACCTGGTCGGCGTGATCGGCAGCGGGTACGTACGCGGCCTGGAGTCGGCCGGGGTGGTGGCCACGCTGAAGCACTTCGCCGGCTACTCCGCCTCGCGCGGCGGGCGGAACCTGGCCCCGGTCTCGATCGGCCCGCGGGAGCTGGCCGACGTGCTGCTGCCGCCGTTCGAGATGGCGCTGCGGGCCGGGGCCCGCTCGGTGATGAACTCCTACACCGACCTGGACGGGGTCCCGGCGGCCGCCGACGCCGGCCTGCTGACCGGCCTGCTCCGCGACGACTACGGGTTCACCGGGACGGTGGTGTCGGACTACTTCTCGGTGGCGTTCCTGCGCACCCTGCACGGGGTGGCCGGCCACCCGGGCCGAGGCGGCCGGCCTGGCCCTGCGCGCGGGCATCGACGTCGAGCTGCCGACGGTGGACTGCTACGGCGACCCGCTGCTGGCCGCGGCTCGAGGCGGGGGCGATCGACGTCGGCGCTGGTCGACCGGGCCGTGCGGCGGGTGCTGCAGCCAGAAGTGCGAGCTGGGCCTGCTCGACCCGGACTGGTCGCCGGACCCCGAGTCGCCGGCGGCCGGGAGGGTCCGCGGCGGGCTGGCACGGTGCTGGACGACGCGGAGTCCCGCTCGCTGGCCCGGGACATCGCCCGCCGCTCGATCGTCCTGCTCGCCAACCAGGGCACCCTGCCGCTGGCCGCGGGCCAGCGGATCGCCGTCGTCGGACCGCGGGCGGACGAGGCCAGCGCGATGCTCGGCTGCTACTCGTTCCCGCAGCACGTCGGCGTGCAGCACCCTGGCGTCCCGCTGGGGATCGAGGTGCCGACCGTGCTGGACGCGCTGCGCGCCGACCCGGCCGGGTACCGGGTGAGCTACGCGGAAGGCTGCCCGGTGCTGGGCGGGGACGACGCCGGCGCTGGCCGAGGCGGCCGGGGCGGCCGGGGCCGCGGACGTCTGCGTCGCGGTGCTCGGCGACCTGGCCGGCCTGTTCGGGCGGGGCACCTCGGGCGAGGGCTGCGACGCGGCCGACCTGCGGCTGCCCGGCCGGCAGGAGGAACTGCTCGAGGCGCTGCTGGCCACCGGCACGCCGGTGGTCCTGGTGCTGCTGGCCGGGCGGCCCTACGACCTGTCCCGCCAGGCGGACCGGCTGGCCGCCGCGGTGTGCGGCTTCTTCCCCGGCGAGGAGGGCGCGGCCGCGCTGGCGGACGTGCTGAGCGGCCGGGTCAACCCGTCCGGGCGCCTGCCGGTCAGCTTCCCGGGCGCGGGCTCGAACCAGCCGGGTACCTACCTCGCGGCCCGGCTGGGCCAGCGCAGCCAGGTCAGCACCATCGACCCCACCCCGCTCTTCCCCTTCGGGCATGGGCTGTCCTACGCCCCGGTCACCTGGGTCAGCGTCCGCTCATGCTCGCCGCCGCTGTGGCCGGCCGACGGCTGCTGCCAGTTCGACGGTGACGCTCCGCAACGACGGCGACCATCCCGGCGGCCGAGGTCATCCAGGTGTACCTGCATGACCCGGTGGCCGAGGTGGCCCGCCCGGTCGCAGCAGCTGATCGCGGCCGCGAAGGTGGACCTGCCGCCGGGCAGCGCCCGACCGTCCGGTTCAGCCTGCACGCGGACCTCACCTCCTACACCGGGCTGGCCGGCCACCGGCAGGTTGACCCCGGGCGAGGTGGAACTGCGGGTCGGCCGGTCGAGCACGGATATCGAGGTCACGCTGGGATACACTCTCACCGGCCCGCGCCGGGCGGTGGGCTTCGGCCGGGTGCTGCATCCGGAGATCACCCTGCTGCCCGCCGACTGACCGACCGCGAGGACCCTCATGCTCCGCGATCTTTCCCTGGCCGAGCTGCGCCAGTACCAGCCCGCCGTCGAGGAGCCCGCGGACTTCGACGAGTTCTGGGCCAGCGAGCTGGCCGCCGCGGCCGCGCAGGACGCCGAGCCCGTGTTCACCAACGTGAAGACGCAGATCCAGCACGCGGACGTGGTGGACGTGACGTTCCCGGGCTACGCCGGCGACCCCATCAAGGGCTGGCTGCTGCTGCCGCACGCGAGCCCGCCGGACCACGCCTTCGTCGTCGAGTACATCGGCTACGGCGGCGGGCGCGGCGATCCGTTCGACTGGCTGACCTGGAGCTGCGCCGGCCACCCGCACCTGATCATGGACACCCGCGGCCAGGGCGGCGGGTGGCGCAGCGCCGACACCCCCGACCCCAGCGACCCGGGCGCGCCCAGCACCCCGGGCTTCCTCACCCGCGGTATCGCCGACCCGCGCACGCACTACTACACCCGCCTGTTCATCGACGCGGCCCAGGCGGTGGCCGCGGCCCGGCGCCATCCGGCCAGCGCCGGACGGCCGCTGGTCACGACCGGCGGCAGCCAGGGCGGTGGCCTGGCCATCGTGGCCGCCCACCTGGCCGGCGGGGTGGCGCGCGGCCCTGCCCGAGGTCCCGTTCCTGGCCGACTTCCGGCGGGCGGTGGAGGTGACCGACAGCCGTCCCTACCTCGAGCTCATCGAGTACCTGCAGCGTGCACCGCGGCGAGGTGGACCGGGTGTTCAGCACGCTGTCCTACCTCGACGTGGTCAATCACGCCAAGCGGATCACGGCGCCGGGCCTGTTCTCGGTCGGCCTGGTGGACGACATCACCCCGGCGTCCACGGTTTTCGCCGCGTTCAACCACTACGCCGGGCCGAAGCAGATCGAGGTCTATCCGTTCAACGGGCACGACGGCGGGGGAACCCAGCACTTCCTGGCCAAGCTCGCCTTCCTCGCCGCCCTGCCCCGCCCGGCCTGAGGGGTTACCGGGTCAGCCCTGGCCCCGCGGAGCCGCTCGCGGCGCGGAGGACGGCCCCTGACCGTCGCGGGGGCCCCGGGCCAGGACGGCGTTAGGGATAAGACGGCGCGAAGCCAGGGCTTGCGGCCTGGCCCGGATCGGTCCGCGGCTCAGCGGACGGGGGGCGGGGTTCCGGCGGCGGTGGCGGCCAGGGCCGGGTCCCAGGAGCAGGCCAGGCAGGCCTGCAGGAACGCCGAACGGGCGAATTCCACCGCGGTGGCGTGCGGGTCCCTCGGCGGCCCGGACGTCGTCCCAGTCCAGCACGTACTCCCCCAGCGTGCCGTCCCAGCGGGCGGCCGCCGGGGACACGGCCAGCTCGCCGAAGCCCTCCGGCGCCGGGTGCGCGTAAGCGTAGAACGCCGCCCGGCCGTAGCGGCCGTCACCGGGCCACCAGCCGACCGCGACCTCCTGCGCGTCCATCGCGTTGCGCATGATGAAATCCGCCGACGGCGGCTCGGCGGGCTGGCCGGAGAACAGGCTGACCGCGAGGTCGAAGGAACCCCACCAGGCGTTGACCGGCGTGGAGCGGCCCCGGTAGGGGGCGCGGTAGGCCGCGAGGGCCAGCGCCGCCTGGGTCGCCGCGGTGAAGTAGTCAGCGACCTGGCCGCGATCGTAGGTCGCGTGCTCGTGGTCCTCGTCGAGCGGCACGCGACCAGGCGACCTCCTGCGGCGTCGGGTCGATCTCGACCGGGCCGCCGAGCCGGCGCACCGCGGCCAGCACCTCGCGGGTCACGTCCCCGACGCGGCGATCGGGAGTCAGCGCGACCCGTTCCGCCTGCCCGCCGCTGTGCTCGACCACCGCCTCGTGGGTGCGCAGGTCCAGCGCGGCGACCAGCGACCCGGAACCGTCCGGCGCGGGCAGCGGGCCGGTCTCCCAGCCGCGGGCGGTCAGCCGCAGCGCCGCGTGCTGGAGCTGGGGCTCGGGCGGGGCGAGCCGGACCGCCAGCTTGCCCAGGACCTGGGTGTGCGCGTGCAGCGTGTCGCAGGTGGGCCGCCAGTCCTGGTACGAGCAGCCCGGCCAGTTAGTGGTCATGGTCGGCACCCTACCCAGCCCGCCGCGTTCGCAGCCGGGCGCCCGCGCCGGGGCCGTGGCTCAGGGGGCGAGGGCCACTTCCATGGCCACCGTCGTGCCGGTGCGGCCCGACTCGATGGTGACCTGCTGCACGAGGGCGCGCATCAGGGCGATGCCGTGCCCGCGGAGCGGGTCGGCCACGGGCGGGGCGGCCCGCCAGCGCCCGGTGTCCGTGACCGTCAGCCGGAGCCGGGTGACCGTGGCCTCGGCCTGCAGCCGGATCTGCTGGCCCGGGGCGTCGCGGTGGCCGTGCTCGATGGCGTTGGCGCAGGCCTCCCCCGCGGCGACCAGGACGTCCTGGATCGTCCGGCGGCTCACGCCGGTGCGGCCCAGCCAGCTCCGCAGCGCCGCGCGGACCGGCGTGAGCTGCGCCCGGTCCGCCGGGAAGGTCAGGTCGAGGGGCTCCGGATGGCGGAACAGGACGAGGGCCACATCGTCCTCATACCCGTCCGGCGGGGCCATATCGCTCATCACCTGGCTGGCCAGGTCTTCCACGCCGGCATCCTGGCCCTGCCGGAGGGCGGCGCCGGCCCGGGCCATCCCTTCATCGATCGAGACGCGGCGGCGTTCTACCAGGCCATCGGTGTAGAGCAGCAGCGCCGACCGGCCGGGCAGGACGCAGGTCGCTTCGGTACGCCGGGCCTCGCGCTGCACGGCCAGCGGGAACGAGCGGCCCTCGCGCAGCAACTCGATCCGGCCGTCCGGATGGGCCAGGATGCCCGGGGGATGCGCCAGGCGCTGCTGTAGGTCAGCTGGCCCGTCTCCTGGTCGAGGATGCCGCAGAAGACCGTGCTGCAGTAGGCGCCCGGAACGAGGGCGGAGAAGCGGTCCATGGCCGACAGGGTCTGCGCGGGGCTGGCGTCCTGCAGGAGCAGGGCCCGGCAGGCACTGCGCAGCTGGCCCATCACGGTCGCGGCCTCCAGGCCATGCCCGACGCAGTCACCGACCACGATGCCGATCCGCCCGTCGGGCAGTTCGACCAGGTCATACCAGTCACCCCCCACCTCGAGCGGGCGGCTGGCCGGCTCGTAGCGGGCGGCGAAGCCCGGGGGCAGCCGGGCCGGGCCGAGGATGGCGCGCTGCAGGGCGAGGGCGGTTTCCCGCTGCTGATCGGTCTGGTGGGCCCGGTGCAGCGCCTGGCCGAGATACCCGCACAGCAACGCGAACAGCGTCCGGTCCTCGGCCGTGAACGGCCGGGCGGGATCCACGTCGATCCAGACGGCCAGCTGCCCCTCCGGGTGCTCGATGCGGATGCCCACGTCCGGTGACGTTCCGTCGGTCGGGGTGAGCAGCGGCCGCTGGCGCAGGTTCCCGATCGTCTCGCGGAGCTCGCCGGGCAGGTCCGTCCAGCCGAGCGGCGGGGCCGGTGGACGTGACCGACGGCGCTTCGGCGCCGGTCCAGGTGGCAGCGATCACCCGCCGGGCGTGCCAGAGCCGCTGCAGCTCGTTGAGGGCACCCTGAAGGGCCTCGGGCAGGCTGTCCGCCTGGGACAGCAGCAGGCCCATCGCGGCCAGGGCCGCCTCGCGCTGCCCGGCGTAGTGCTCGGCGGTGATGTCACGCATGCTGCCGACGACCACGCGCCGGCCGGAATCCGGGTCCTGCACCTCGTTGAAGCTGGCCGCGACCCAGAGCCGGCGCCCATCGCGGTGCGTGACAGGCGCCACGAAGCTGCCCTTGCTCTGCTCCATGAGCTGGGCAAATGCCTCGCTGCTCTGGCGGCGGGCTTCCGGATCTGCGTCCTGGTCCGGCCACCACGGGTGCGGGGAAGCGTACGGCAGGCCATCCGGGCCGTACCCCAGGATGGCGGTGAAGGCGGCGTTGATCTCGATCACGCGGCAGGCCTCGTCGCACAGGAAGAACGCCTCGTGCAGCGAATCGATCAGCGCGGCGCGCCACCGGGCGTGGTGGCTGCGCAGCCGGGCCAGTTCCACGGTCGCCCGGACCCGGGCCAGGAGCTCGGCGGCGGAGAACGGCTTGACCAGGTAGTCGTCCGCGCCCGCGGCCAGGCCCTCGATGGCCGCCTCCTGCCCGGCCCGGGCCGACAGCAGCAGCACCGGCAGGTCGGGGGCGCGCGAGTGGGCGCGGAGCTCCCCGACCAGCTGCAGCCCGTCCAGGCCCGGCATCATCACGTCGCTGATCACCAGGTCGAAGGGCTGCGACCGGACCGCGTCCAGCGCTTCCTGCCCGTCCGCCACCGCGGTCACCTGGTAGCCGGGCTGCAGCAGCCGTTGCAGGTACCCGCGCATGTCCGCGTTGTCGTCGGCGAGCAGGACCCGGGCCGGGGCACCGCGCCCGGCCAGGTCCCGCCCGGCCAGGTCCCGGCGCGGCGGGCCGCCCACCTTGTCGGCGGCCAGGGTGGGCTCGTCCGGCTGGTCGCCGGGCAGCCACCGCAGGGCCTCGGCCAGGAAGGGATCGGCCACCGCCGAGATCAGTTCCGGGCCGGCCGGGGCCAGATTCTCCTCCGGCAGGTGCTCGTGGCCGAACGGGAGCCGGACGGTGAAGGTGGTGCCTGCCCCCTCGGTGCTCTGCGCGGTGATGGTGCCGCCGTGCAGCCCGACGAGCTCGCGCACCAGCGCGAGCCCGATGCCGCTGCCCTCATTGGACCGGGAACGCGCGGTGGGGATGCGGTGAAAGCGCTCGAACAGCCGCGGCATTTCCGCCGCGGCGATACCGCTGCCGGTGTCGCTGACCCGCAGCACGGCGTGGCTACCCTCGGCCCGCAGCGACACGCTGATGGTGCCGTCGAAGGTGAACTTCAGGGCGTTGCTGAGCAGGTTGAGGACGACCTTCTCCCACATCTCCCGGTCGATGTAGACCACCGCGGGCAGCTCGGCCCGGTCCACCTGGAAGGCCAGGCCGGCCCGGTCCATCGCCGAGCGGAAGACGCTGGCCAGGTCGGCGGTGAAGGCGGCCAGGTCAACCGGCTCGAAGCGGGCCTCCATCCGGCCGGCCTCGATCCGCGAGAAGTCCAGCAGCGTGTTGACGAGCTTGCCCAGCCGCAGGCCGTTGCGCTGGATGACCTCGAGCTCCTCCCGGGTGCCCGGGTCCTGCGTGGCCGGGTCCTGCGCGGCCAGCCTGGCCCGGAGCTCCTCCACCGGGCCCATGATCAGGGTGAGCGGGGTGCGGAACTCGTGGCTGATGTTGGAGAAGAAGGTGGTCTTGGCCCGGTCCAGCTCGGCGAGCTCCTCGGCGCGCCGCTGCTGGACCTGGTAGGCCACCGCGCCGTTGACCAGCGCCGCGGTCTGCTGGGCGACCAGGCCGAGGAAGGATTCGTAGGCCTCATCCAGCGCGTGCCCGGCGCTGGCCGCGAGGACGATGACGCCGGTGGCCTGGCCGCCGGTCTCGCCCACCAGCGGCAGCACCATGGCCTGGGCCGGCGGCGTTGACCACCCGCCGGCGGGCAGGTCGCCGAACCGGGCGGCCACGTCGCTCACCGTCACCGGCTGCCCGCTGCGCAGCACCTCCTCGACCGGCCAGCCGCCCGGGCCGTCCGCGCAGCGGGGCAGGCGCGGCCTGCTGCGGGCCGCTGGCGGCCAGGACCGCCTCATCGGTGCCGGGCCTGCGCAGGTAGATGGCGGCGAACGGGACATCCTGCCGGGCCCGTTCCAGGGCCGTCACCACGAGCTGGCAGGCTTCGGCCACGCTGCGGGCGCTGCCCGCCTGGGCGCCCAGGTCCTGCAGGGCGGCGAGCCGGCGCTCGCCGATGACCCGTTCGGTGGTGTCGCTGACCGCGGTGAACACCCCGCGGACCACGCCGTCGTCGTCGTGCAGCGGGCTGTAGGAGTAGGTCCAGTACGTCTCCTCCCAGTAGTCGTGCCGGTTCATCGACAGCAGCAGGTCCTCCGTTACTAGGTCGCCTGGCCGCTGCTCATCACCGAGTGCAGCATCGGGCCGACGACGTCCCAGATCTCCGGCCACACCGCCTCGCCCGGCTTGCCGAGCGCCGGATGCTTGGTGCCGAGCAGGGGGAGAAAGGCGTCGTTGTAGAGGAACCACAGGTCCGGGCCCCACCACACGATCATCGGGAACCGGGAGGTGAGGCAGATCCGGACGGCGGTGCGCAGGCTCGCGGACCAGCCGCTGCGGATCTCCCAGCGCCGACCCGGCCCAGGGATACGCGCGCATCCGCCGCGCCATCTCGCCGTCCCCGGGGAAGGTCACGTCCGCGGGTTCGGCGGGCTCCATGCTGCTCACGGGTGCCCCTCCAGGCCGCCACTACCGCAGATCTTCCGGCAGCGTACCCTCCGGCCAGTCCTGGTTCGGGGAGACTTGTTCCTTCCCGCCGGGCAGGCTGATCGCCTCGGCCGCGGGCCGGCGGCGGCGCCGCGGGGTACGATCGGGCGGCAAACGGTAGCCCGGGGCCGGGAACGCGGGGAGAATCCATGACCGGGCAGGAACTTCACGTCAGCTGGTCGGGCCGGCATGCCATCGTGACCATGCCGGACGAGATCGACCTGGGCAATTCCGGGGACGTGGATGAGCAGCTGAAAGCCGTGGCCGGCCAGGCCCCGGACCTCATCACGGCCGACCTGACCGGCACCGTCTTCTGTGACTCCGCCGGGGTCTACGTCCTCACCCGCACGCGCGAACTGGTCGCCGCGAAAGGCGGGGAACTCCGCCTGGCCATCGGCGACTCCCCCGTCGCCCGGATATTTGAGCTCACCGGCCTGGACCAGATCATGCCGGTCTACCGTGATGTGCAGGCGTCGCTGGATACTCCCCGGGCTGAGCCTCGCCCTGAACCGGGCGGCTGAGGGCGCGGCGCATCGTCACCGTGGTCCCGGCGGGCCCAGGGGCGATGTCCAGCTCGTCGGTGGCCCGCCTGATGACCGACAGTCCCTGCCCGCCGGGCCACGCCCGGCCAGGATCCGCCGAGCCCGGCGGCCGCCACCGGCCGCGGTCGCTCACCTGGATCACCGCCCGCCCCGCATCGTCGAGCGAAGCGCGGACCGTGACCGTCGCATCCCCGGCCAGCAGCCGGCCATGCACGATCGCGTTGACGGCGGCTTCCCAGACGGCCAGCTCGACGTCGGTACGGTCGGATGCCGCCGCCCCGAGTTCCTGCAGCCAGTCGCGGAGCCGGACCCGGAGCTGGCGCAGCGCCAGTGGCTCGGCGGGCAAGTTCATCGACCAGCCGGCGACCGGAGCCCCCAGCCGGTACGCGGCGAGCACGGTGGCGGCCCGGCGCCGCCGTCGCGGTGAGGCCCGCCAGCGCGGCCGGGCCCACCCGGTCGGCCAGGTCAGCTGCGGCGGCCCGCTCCCCGTCAGCCAGGGCGGGCGAGACCGCGTCCGCGACCTGACGGGCGCCGGCAGCGGGGCTTCCCGATCGGTCAGGCCGGGCTGCCCGCAGTAGAGCAGCACGACCGCCCCGGCCGGCAGGACAGCGGTGCCGGGCTCCGGAGACCGGGCGCCGGGAGGCGGCACGGCTCGCCGGCGGGCCAGGCTAGCCAGCCGTCCGCAGCGGCCGGCCCGCAGATCACCGGCCATGGCTGGCCCGGCGCTGGCGTAGCGCAGCTCTCCGGTCGCCGGATCCAGCACGGCGAGGCTCGCCGTCGCCGCGCGGATGCCCGGGGACCCCCGGACGGCCGCCGCCAGCCGGGCCAGCGCCTCCGCCGGGGCCGCACCCGCGCGCAGCTGTTCCCGCAGGCCGGCCCGCAGCTGCGCCGCGGCCGCCGCGATCTGCCCGCTGGGCCCCTCGGCGTGCCCGATGACCAGCGCGGCGGCCCCGCCCGGTCGCACGAGCACGTCGAGCCAGTCAGCCTCGGTCGCCGCGCTCCCGGCGGCTGGCGGTGGCAGGCCGAGAGGCGCAGCCGGGGGAGCATGGGCAGGCAGGCCGGGAATGGCGGCGGGATCCGTCCGCCGCGCTGCTGACCGCAGCCTGGCCCGGCGGCCACGGTTTCCCGCCGGACTCCTCTGGCATGCCTGCGCTCCCCGAGCGTCGCTCACGAGCTTTCCTGGCCGGTGGCTACCCCGAATCAGGGTCCCGAATCACGGCCTGGGGCACGGTCCTGTCTGGATCAGGCTGGGTCGGGGCCACCTCAAGCCCGCATGACCTGGGCCTGGACGGGTAGGGCGGTGGGTCTGCCGCGGCACCCGCCGCGGCGATGCCGACCATCTGAGGAGCAGCAATCATGGCAGCCGCCAAACGCACGAGTTCCGTCCAGTTCGGCGTTCCCGGCCTCGGGAAGAAGGACGCGGGCGTGGTCATCGAGATCCTGCAGGACCGGCTCAACGCCCTCAACGACCTCGCCCTGACGCTCAAGCACATCCACTGGAACGTGGTCGGACCGCAGTTCATCTCGGTGCACACCATGCTCGACCCGCAGGTCAACGCCGTCCGCCTGATGGCCGACGAGACCGCCGAGCGCATCGCCACCCTCGGCGGCTCACCGGCCGGCACGCCGGGCGCCCTGGTCGCCGCGCGGTCCTGGGATGACTACTCCCTCGGCCGCGATGGCGCGCTGGCCCATCTGGGCGCGCTCGATCTCGTCTACGCGGGGGTCATCGAAGCTCACCGCAAGGCGATCGCGACGACGGAGGACCTCGACCCGGTGACCCAGGACATGCTCATCGAGCAGGCTGGAGCAGCTGGAGCAGTTCCACTGGTTCGTCCGGGCCCATCTCGAGGACCCCAGCGGGTCTCTCGCCACCTCCGGGGCCAGGACCGAGCAGCAGGCCGCCGCCCGCGCCCGCAAGAAGTAGGACCGGTTCAGCGGCCCGGCAACTGAGCGGGCCGCTGAACGGGCCGCTGGAACCGGCCAGCCAGCCCCGCTCGGCCGGCCCGCTGAACTAGCCAGCGATCCAATCCGTCATAAGGGGTAAACCCGGGTCTTTCTCCCCATTCGGACCCGGCCGCGCCACCCGGCGCCGCGGATGCCGCGGCAGTACCACCCGGGCGGCCCTCACCTGCGGACGATAGGACGCTGCCGATGTCGCTTGCTGCCCTGTTTTCCTGGCTGATCACCGCCAGTGGCGGGCTCTACCTGCTGACCATCTGGCTGATCGAGTACGACCACGAATTCCAGGCCGGAGCGGCGACCCGGCTGCCGGTGCCGGTGATCAGCGCGCACGCGCTGCTCGCCATCATCGGGCTGGGCCTGTGGGGCTATTACCTGTTCAGTGACGCGGCCCGGCTCGCCTGGGCCGCCGTGGCGATCCTCGCCATCGTCGCGGTCCTGGGGCTGATCATGGCGGCCCGCTGGATCGTGGTGTACCGCGCATACCGGACCCCGCGGGTGGCTGTCGCAGCAACCGGCGCGCATAGCGCGTCGGCCAGCCTTTTTAACCCCGCCGCAACGGAACCTGCTGGCGCCCGGCAGATTACCCAGGCCGGCGCCCCCGGGCCGCCCGAACGGCATTTCCCGCTGCCGGTCGTAATCGGCCACGGCATCTTCGCCACCGTCACGATCGTGCTCGTCGTGCTGACCGCGCTGGACGTGCACGGAAGCTGAAGGCTGAACCGGGCCGGGCAGGCAGCCGTGCTACCTGGGCGTGGGGAGCTCCGGTCCGACATGCCCGGAGGTTGACATCGTGATGCAGGACTCCTGGCCCGGCAGGGAAACGACCCGGCGGGCCGCACTGGCGGGCGCGGGTCTGGCCGGCCTGGCGGCCACCCTGGCCGCATGCGGCGCGGGAAGCAGCGGCTCGTCGTCCGGCAGTACGTCCGGGACCAGGCGTACGCCCGGGTCCGGGCAGGCCGGAAACAGCGGGAACGGGGCGCTGGCCGCCGCGAGCGAGATCCCGGTCGGCGGCGGGAAGGTGTTCTCCGCTGAGAAGGTCGTGGTCACCCAGCCTGTGGCGGGTGAGTTCAAGGCGTTCAGCGCGGTCTGTACCCACCTGCAGTGCCTGGTGGACAAGGTCACGAGCGGAACCATCGACTGCCCCTGTCACGGCAGCGAATTCAGCGTCAAGAACGGCAGCGTGGTCTCAGGGCCCGCACCGAGCCCGCTGCCCGCCCAGGCAATCAAGGTGGCAGGCGGCAGGATCACGCTCGCCTGACGGCTGCGCGGCGCCCGCCGCCTCGCGGCGCCAGGCAGAATTAGCCGCATGGATCTTGGCTTGCGGGACAGGGTGTACCTGGTGACCGGCGGCAGCCGGGGTCTTGGTTTCGCCGCGGCGCAGGCCCTCGTCGCGGACGGGGCGCGGGTGCTGCTCAGCGCGCCCCACGAGAGCACCGCGGCCGCGGCCGCGGCCCGGCTCGCGCAGGACGCTGCGTCCGGCGCCGCCGCGTGGGCCGTCGTGGATAACGCCGACCCCCGGCCCCCAGGGAGCTGATGACCGCCGCCCGGGACCGGTTCGGCCGCCTGGACGGGGCGCTGATCAGCGTGGGCGGATCACCAGCCGGGACGGTCGCGAACACCGGGGACGATGCTTGGCGGTCCGCGTTCGAGAGCGTCTTCCTCGGCGCTGTCCGGCTGGCCCGGGAGCTCGCGGCCGACCTGGCCGCCGGCCACGACGGCGCGGGCGGGACCGCTTCCCTGCCCGGGACGGACGGCTCTATCGCCTTCGTCCTGGCCGCCTCGGTACGCGCGCCGCTGCCCGGCCTCGCCATTTCCAACGGGCTCTTCTCCGGCCTGGCCGGCGTGGTGAAGACCCTCGCCGACGAGCACGGCCCGGCCGGGGTCCGGATCAACGGGCTGCTGCCTGTCCGGATCGCCACCGACCGGGTCCGACAGCTGGACGCCCTCCTGGGCGATCCCGACGAGGTACGGGCCCGGCTGTCCCAGACCATCCCGCTGCGCAGGTACGGCGAAACCGCGGAGTTCGGGCACACGGCCGCCTTCCTGCTCTCGCCCGCCGCGTCCTACATCACCGGCGCCATGATCCCGATCGACGGCGGCGCCATCCGCTCCTTCTGAACCGCGGGGCACGCGCCGTGAGATGATCAAGGCCCGGGCGCCGTCGGCACCCGGGCCTCAGATCCCTGACGCTGATCTGCGTCCGCTGATCTGCTCGCCGCCAATCTGGGGCCGCTGACGGCCTGGCCGGATGTGCAGCGGTCAGATCGTTACGGGTTGTAGCTCTTCCCGTCGTAGCGGTTGCCAGACACCTGCGGGTGAATGGCGGCAGCGAACGAGTAAATGTCCACTGGGCGCACCCAGGCCGGCCCCGGCGGGTTGGGCAGTGAACTCGCCTTGCCCATCGGGGCGTACCCGGCACCGCTGATCTTGTTGTGGCAGATAACGTCGCGGTTGCCCGTGTCGCTCACCCCAGCCTGGTCACCCACAGAACCGGAGGTGGTGACCAGCCCGCTGATGTTGGCGTCTGCCGATGGGGCACCACCGGCGTAGCCGTGACTGTTGCTGATGGTGTTGTCACACGCGAGGTCGCGCGTGGGGGTCGGGGCGGACTTGTCGCACCCGGAGTTCAGGTTGAACAGCGCCACGCCGATGTCATTGTTGATCAGCGTATTGCCGAAGAAGGCCGCGCGGCGGACCAGCCCCGACTCGGGGTCACCGCCACTGCAGGACGCGCCACCGCCGTAGACCAGGGATCGCCGGCGGACGACGCCTCACCCGTCCCTGTGTAGTTGTTGCCGGAAACGACGCTCTGGAAGACCACGCCCGTCGCGCCGGTCGAGATCTGAATCCCGTTCTGGGCGATGTAGGGAGTGGCACCGGCGCCAGTCACCGTGGTGTCCACGATGGAGCCCGTCGAACCGCTGCCGTCGGCGACGACGCCGTTCTTCTGGTAGCCCTTGATGGCGTCCCGGGTGAGCGTCGCGTGACCGACCTGGCCGGTGTAGGAATACCCCGCCTCGACGCCGACGCCGCCCTGGCAGCCGCCCGCCTGGGTGAGCGGATCGGCGCCGATGTCATTCACCGTGGACTTGGCCAGGGTCAGTGCCGCGCCGCCCTCGACCAGGATCCCGTACAGGTTGTCGTTGCAGACATCGGCGGGCCAGTCACCCTGCACGGTGACCCCGCTGATCGACACTGAGACGCCGCGGGTGTTCGCGCCACCGGCCGCCGCGGCGCAGATCTCCACCACCGACTGGGGCACCTGGGCCGAGGTCGCCTTGGCCTGGCAGTTCGTCGCGGACAACGCGGGAGTGGCGGGCAGCTCGATCAGGACCGGCCCAGTTCGGGGGGCATGGATAATGGCCAGGCTCTTGGTGATCGTCACCTGCTCCTGGTACGTGCCGGGGCATAGCTCGATCGTCGGCACGGCCAGCGGATGCGCAGTCTCGCCATTCTCCGCCGCGGTCACGGCTGACTGGACCGTGCTGTACCGGGCGGTTGCGCAGTTGCTGTCCGCGGCCGTCGCCGTGCCGGTCGTGGCCACCCATAGCTCCGGGCGGGTTGACGCGCTCGCGGCGCTGGCCGACGCGAGCAGTGCGGCCGAGGTCACGGCTACGGCGCCCAGGCTGCTGACCACCCGGACGGCTGACCGGATGGCCGGGCCGCGGGACCCCCGTCCGAACAAGGTGGTGAGGATGGGGACGTTGCGTCTGCACTGTGTGGATGGCCTTGGCACTAGGGCTCCTTTGCCGCCTGGACGATGTCCGGCATGGCGACTCGCCGACGGCTGGCCCCGCAGCGCGGGGCCAGCACCGACAGCGTTAGGAAAACCCGGTGGTCGGCGCCATGCAGCAAAGAGACGCCCGGCTGACTGCGACTGGTTTACCCTGCTGGTCACAAAACTTGTGCTTTACAAACTTTTTGCCAGGATGACCGGAGGGTCGTCACGCGCTGCTAGCCGGCCCAGTAAGAGGCGGGCGGCTGAAGCACGCAAAACTCGTTGCCGTCCGGGTCGGCCATGATGTGCCAGCGCCATCCGTGTTCGGTGACAGGCTGCTCAGTGAGCACCCGGGCGCCCAGGCTGACGAGCCTTCGGGTCTCAGGCTCAAGTTCTCGGGTGCGCAGATCGAGATGAACCCGGTTCTTGCCCTGCTTGACCTCCGGAACCCGCTGCAGGAGGATCTCCGCACCCTGACCGTCGGCAGGCAGCAGGCTCTGATAGCGGCCAGTGGCCACCCCGTCCCGGGCGTAGCCCAGCGCGGCGGTCCAGAACTCTGCTGAACGATCGAGCTGGGCACAGTCGATCACCACCGCGAGCTCGCCCTGCGGGTACCGGAACGGCTCACGGCGGATGACCCGATTCTGCCCCGGGACGGAGCTAACGCCTGCCCCCCCGGCGGAGGTCCCGGCCCGCATCCTTGACCTGCTCGCCGGCCTGCCTGACGTTTCCGCCGATACGGTCGGCCAGGCCTTCCGCCCGCATGCGGCGGTTACCCGTGGCGCGGCCCAGCTTCTGCTTGGCGCGGCCCCGGGTGATCTGGAACTTGTTCCTGATCTTCTTCTGGAAGGTCATCGCATCCTCCACCGAGATGGCCGCACCAGCCGGGCACGGCTGCTGCCCCCACGGCGACTACTGCCCCGCAGATCCTGCCTCATGCAGGCCTCATGCAGGTACCGATCACGAGCTGATCTACCCTCCTGTCCAGGCGTTCGGAAGGCCGTGGTCAAGGGCACCCTTTAGCGGAAGCGGGTAAGACCGACCGCACACCGGTCATCAACCCTGAGGAGGTCGTGATGCCAGTTATCGTTGTGGCCCGGCTTCGGCTGAAGGACCCGGCGCTGCTGGATGAGTTCTTCACCGCCGCCGTCGCCGCGACCGAGCAGGCCCAGAAGTCAGACGGCAACCTGGGCGTGGACGCGCTCGCCGACGCGGCAACGCCTGGTGGAGCGTCAGCGCCTGGACCGGGCGCCACCCGATGCAGGACTTCGTGGACACCGAACCGCACGCGGGCATCAGCAAACGCCTGGACCATTTCTGCGACGAGGCCACCTTCGTCAACTGGGAACAGGACAGCCCGGACCTGCCCGACTGGCAGACGAACTGGCGGCACCTCACCGCCGACGGCAAGGCAGCACCACTCACCCACCCGTCGGACGCAAACCAGACTCGCGCGTTCCCGCCACCGGTCGAGCCTGCACAGAGCGGGAGCTGACCGCCGTTCTTCCATCTCGTAATTGATTGACTTCCCTTAGTAGCACCGTGAGCGCGTCAAAGACGTCGCGCGGGAAGGCAGGCCAGTCATGTCAGCCGGGACACAGCGCGGGTGAGGTGGTCGCCGAGCCTGCGCGGGCACCGGCTGAATTCTGTGGCCGGTGCACCTCGGATTCGAGGTCAAGCTGGATCAGGCGGTGATCCAGTCCCACGACGGGCTGGCCAGCTGGCTTGGTCGATACCCCGTCATGTAGTCGAGGACCCGACGGCGAGCGCAGCCGGGGCCTGCTTGTGGTGCGCGGGCTCTCGGTACGAAGTGGGGTCTGCGGTGATCAGCGTGGACGGCTGGTGTGGGCCGACGGGGGGCTACGCCCTAGGTCCCGAAGCGGGTGAACGGCTAGGCCATGCCACCCGGGCCACCTCCCGCTCGTCACGCTGCGCGACCGGGCACGCTACCACCGGCACTCAATCTGTTCCCCGTAACATCGGATGCAGACCCCGTCCTAAGCGGGGCGCGGGACCCAACCAGTGGAGGTGCCAGGTGGCCGAGCTCCCACCGCCGCCAGAAGGAATTGTGCTGGCCCACTTCATCGTCTCGGACGACGTCGAGCGCTCCCGGCGCTTCTACACCGAAGTACTCGGCGGCAGGGTGGTCTTCTCCGGTCCCGGAGGGCTGACCTATGTCGCACTAGCCAACTGCTGGATCATCATCAATGTCGGCGGGGGCCCGACCGACGATAAGCCGACGGTCACCCTGGAGACGCCACGCGATCCCGGCCGGGTCAGCAGCTTCCTCAATATCCGGGTCAAAGACATCGAGGCCGTGTACGCCGAATGGAGCGCCCGGGGTGCTGAATTCCTGACGCCGCCGAAACAGCACCAGTACGAGACCCGTTGCTACATCCGCGATCCCGACGGTCATCTGATCGAAGTGGGGCAGACCACGGACCCACAGGGCGACTGGACACCCCCGCACTGGCCTTCGAGTACACCCGCCGAGGAGTCCGGGTGAAGGCGGAGATCACCGGCGAAATCCTCCGCAGCGGCGATGGCCAGTTCCGGGCACTGAGCCCCAATCCACTGCGTAAATAACGGTGCAACCGGTCCTGTGCGACGCGAGAGGTGCCCTCTGAACTGGGGACGCTGAGGAGGTTTTCGGTTGTGACTACCGCGATCATCGGCACGGGAGGGATCGGATCGGTCATCGCCCGCCAGCTCGCCTCAGGCGGCGAGACCCTGCGGCTGTCGAGCGCCGACAAGGAGTCGGCACGAACGCTGGCTGCACAGATCGGTCGTGGCGCGGTCGCCGCCGCCGACAACCGCGACGCGTTGCGGGCCGCCGACGCTGTGGTCCTCGCGCTGCGGTTTACCGTGCTGGAGAGCGTCATAGACGAGATCGCCAGCTCGCTAATCGGCAAGCTCGTGGTTGTTCCGAGCAACCCGCTCAGCGCTGACGCACAAGGCAACGTCTCACGGCTCCTGCCGAAAGGGCAATCCTCGGGCCAGGTTGTCGGCGGGTGGCTGCCGGCAGGAGCGCGCTTGGCCATGGCGTTTGGAACCATGTCCGCCGGTCTCTTCGAGTCCTCTAGCAACCGGTCACCGAGCGGGCGGTCCTCTTCTACGCGACCGACGACGGCCGGGCTGGCGAGGAAGTCGAGCGGTTGATCCGAACGGCGGGCTTCGAGCCAGTGAAGGTCGGCGGGATCGAACAGTCGAGTCAACTCGAGGTGGGCGGCGACCTTCACGATCTCGTAGTCGGCCCCGCGGAGGCGCGGTCATTGATCGGGGGGGCCTGATCGCTTCGCCGCCTGGCGGGGGCGCCTCTACGGCCGGGACGCGGGTGCCGCGGACGAAGGCCCGGGCATGGACGACAAGACAGCCTCACTCCGGCCGAGTCAAGCTTGATCAAAACTTCCAGAAATCTATTCCTAGTTTTGGGGGGCAAACGTAGCGTCAGTGCTAGCGGTCGAGGCTCGGCTTTCGCTGACCGCCGGGTTACTTGAGGTCAGCGAGAGGATCCGCGTCATGGGTAAGGCCCGGCTGCACGCGGTGTTCGGGACGGGCCAGGCCGGAAGTGCTCTTGCCGGGCGACTGGTGTCCCGGAACCGGCCGCTGGCTGGGGGGATTGACTGGCGGGCTGCCAATGCCGCCGACTCCGACGTGGCCGCGGACGCGGCCAGGGACGCCTCGGTGGTGTACCAGTCGTTTATGCCCCGTGTACGTAATGGCCGGAGCGGTTCCCGCTGTTGCAGCGGGGCATGCTGGCTGCTGCCGAGCGCACCGGTGCGCTGCTGGTGGTGCTCGGAAACTTATGCGGCTACGGCCCGGCCGAGGGCAAACGCGGCCCGCCCAGGGAGAAGGAGAAAGGTCATGAGTCTCATTGACGAGGCGCTGAGCGCCAATGCAACCATCGCCAACGACTACGATCCCAGCCTTGGGAAGCCGCCGGCGCCCAAGATCGCGATCGTCACTTGTGCGGATCCCCGGCTGAGCAGCATCGAGCAGATGCTGGGTCTCGCCGAGGCCGATGTCGACATGATCAGGAACTTCGGCACCGTGATTGATGACGACGCGGTCCGGTCGCTTGTTCTCTCGACCAGGCTGCTGGGCACCCAAGAGATAATGATCATCAATCACACCGACTGCGGGATGCTCAGGTTCACCGACAGCGAGATGGAGGATCGGCTCCGCAAGGAGACAGGGCAGGCGCCGATTGCGCCGGCCAGGTTCTACAGCTTCACCGACGCCGAGGCGAACACCAGGGAGCAGATCCAGAAGGCCAGGTCACATCCGTGGATCTCGCAGGACGTTCCGGTCAGGGGGTTCGTTTTTGACGTCAGCACCGGGCGGCTCAGCGAAGTGTTCCCGGACGGGGACACCGTCACTGGTTAGTAAGGGCGTCGCCGCCTCGGCGCGTGCTGCCCGAGGACGCCCGGGGCGGAGCTGGCGCTCAAGCTGCATGAGCCTTCCAGACCTTCGCTGTCCGCGCGTATAGGGCCCGGGCTTGGTGGTCGCCTCGTGAACAATGGCCGTCGATGCCGAGGCACCAGCGCGGATGTAGAAGCGCTCGGCACCGAGCGTGACGCCAGAAGAGCTCGTGGGCCGCCGTTATGCGCGCTGACTGGCGCTTGGCAATGCGGTCCATGGTGACGACAGAAACGGGCAATCTGAGCGGTCGCTACGACTTGGCCGTGATGATCGGAGCTCGGCGGGGCCCGGTGTCCGGGCGGGGGCCTGGTCGGGAGTCATTTGCTGATCGCCAACGGCGCGCGTGAGTCGTGCGCCGCCTCTCGCTTCAAGGAGTCTCGGACTCTATGCTCATCGAGGGATCTTCGTTTCGACGTCGCGACATTTGACGATCGGCAAGACGCCCAGCGGACGCAAACGGGGAGGACACGATCATGAGCGACACCACGACTGCGAGCGCGGAGACCGCGGTCCGGCCGTTCCGAATCGAAGTACCTCAGGGCGAGATTGACGAGCTGCACCGCCGCATCAATGCGACGCGCTGGCCGACCAGGGAACTCGTCACCGATCGGTCGCAGGGTGTGCAATTGGCGGCGATACAGGAACTCGCGCGTTACTGGACGACCGAGTACGACTGGCGCCGGTGCGAGGCGCGATTGAACGCGCTGCCGCAGTTTAAGACCGAGATCGACGGGCTGGACATCCATTTCATCCACGTCGAGTCGGCACACAAGAACGCGTTGCCGTTGATCATGACGCACGGCTGGCCGGGCTCGGTCGTCGAATTGCTCGAGACTATCGGTCCACTCACCGACCCGACCGCGCACGGCGGCCGTGCTGAGGACGCGTTCCACCTCGTGCTGCCGTCGATCCCCGGTTACGGGTTCTCCGACGAGCCGACCGAGCTCGGCTGGGGCCCCATCCGTATCGGACAGGCGTGGGCGGAGCTGATGCGACGCCTGGGTTATACCCGGTACGTCGCACAGGGGGGCGACGTCGGCTCCCAGGTCACCGACGCGATGGGCCGCCTTTCACCCGACGGGCTGATCGGCATTCACACCAACCTTCTCACGCCGGCGCTGGGCGATGCCAAGGCCCTGAGCCAGTCGCCGCCCTCGGCAGAAGAACGTGCCGCCCTCGACGCGCTCGCCGAATTCCAAGCGACCGGCGCCGGGTACTTCCTGGAGCAGGCGACACGCCCAGAGACGATTGGCTACGCCCTCCTGGATTCACCCATCGCGCTGGCAGCGTGGATGATCGATCACGACACGGACAGCTACCTGAAGATCGCCCGCGGTTTTGTCGACGGGCAACCTTCGGGCAATCTCACCCGGGAACACATCATCGACAACATCACCCTGTATTGGCTGACCGGCACCGGGGCGTCAGCTGCACGCTCGTACTGGGAAGAAGGACAAGAAACTGCTCGTGCAGCCGGCCAGCCTCCCACGCCGGTCTCGATTCCGGTTGGCTTCACGACGTTCCCCGGGGAGATCTGGCGGACCCCGCGCAGCTGGGTCGAGAAGGCGTACCCCAACGTCATCTACTTCAACGAGGTGGACAAGGGTGGTCACTTCGCCGCCTGGGAGGAACCGGCGCTCTTCTCGGAAGAGTTGCGCGCCGCCTTCCGCTCGCTGCGCTAGCCGACACTCGTAAGCTAGTCGTCACCTACACAACCGGTGACTGGCCATGCCACGCCGGGGTCAGTACTCACGTGCCGCCGCAAATTCGCTCCCGGACGCTGACGAGACCGCGGTCGAGGCATTTAGCCGGATACGCAACCGCACCACGAAGAGCGGCAGCCCGGCGACCGAGAAGGTCAGCGTGAACCTGCGTACGCGGCGAGTGACGCACTATCGCTGCGATCGCGCTCCTGGCAGCTACGTTCTCGTAGCCGACGCTTCCCCCAACGGCCGGCGGCACGATCACGGAGAGCATCGAGCTCACGTCAGGTAAAGCCGCCCGATGGATCATGGTCGTATGCGCGATGCCGCAGGCTAGTCGTGGCCGGCAGCCGCTTGCTTGGCGCGTTCCAGCCAGCTGAGGCTGTTCTGGGTGATGGCCTCATGGGCGATCTGCTTGGCCGACAGGGTGGCCAGGGCCGCGACCGAGGTGTCGATCCAGGGCTGGACGTTGGCGTGTCCTTGCTCCTGGTATTCACGCGCCTGCAGCAGGCAGTCCAGTTTGTCGGCGTCCCGGGCGCACCGGGCTTCGAGCGTCTCGCCAGCCTCGTACTCGGCGACAGCGGCCGAGATCATCCCCGCGACGGGCGGTGGCAGCGGCGCTACCTGATCCTCGGTAACTACCTCGTTGCGGGCTGCAGAGACGTAACTCTTGGCCAGGTGGGGGAGGTCGGTGGTGCGGGTCTCCTGGCTGTCGTGCCACAGCGCGAGGAATGCGGCCTGCTGCGGGTCAGCGCCTTCCATAGCGGCGATCACCGAGGCGATGACACTGACACGGAACGAATGGTCGGCGACCGATTCAGGTGAAGGGACGCCAGCCAGCGACCAGCCGGTCCGCTTGTACCGCTTGAGCAACCCGATCTCGTACAGGAAACCAGTGATGTCCCGTAGCTGCTCGCTCAACCCGCCTGCCTCTCAGTATCCAGAGATCTCAGTATCGCCGCGCCATCGCGATGCCGTAGCGCAGCGCGTCCCCGACCCCGGCTCACTCCAGCGCGATGACCATCTTCCTCGGGACATCCGCTCCGCCCGATGACGGCAGAACCCACGGACGAAGGACGGACAAATGATCAAGACCCGGCTCCCCTGGCGGGGACCGGGCCTGTGATCTGCTACTTCATGAGTAGCCCCGAGCGGATTCGAACCGCCGCTACCGCCTTGAGAGGGCGGCGTCCTGGGCCACTAGACGACGGGGCCAGACACTGCATCGTAGGGTACCGCGTGGGATGACGCCAAATGGACAGGGCCCGGCGTACCACGGCCCCCAAGGCCGCACCTCCGCGGGCAGGCCACGGCGCGGCCGGGGCGACCCCGGCCAAACAGCAGTCCTGCGCGCTGAAAAGCCAGAGATCTGGAAACGGCGAATAGTAGCGCATGATCACATTTTGTAGGGGTAGATGCCGCGCATGTTGGCATTCATCATCGTTCTGCTGATCGTGGGACTCATCGCCGGGACGCTGGCGCGCCTGCACGTGCCCGGCCGGGACCCGTTCGGCCTGCTCGGGAACATCGTCCTCGGTGTGCTGGGGTCTTTCCTCGGCGGGTTCATCCTGAACCTGATCGAATACCACACCCTCGCCGTCCACCATCTCCGTACCGCCGGGATCATCGGCTCCATCGTGGGCGCCCTGATCCTGCTGATCCTGTTCCGGCTGTCTGGCCACGAGCGGGGCCACAAACGGTACAGCCGCGGCCGCGGCCGCAGCCGCAGTCGCCGCTGGAGCTGACCACACCTACTGGCCCTGTGATCCGGCTGGCCCGCGACGGGCTGCCTGATCACGGCGCGGAAGCCCGGCCCGGCACCCATCCCCCCTGGTGCCGGGCCGATCTGCCGGCAGCGCAGGCCGCCGGACGCCAGGCATGCCCGGGCCGGGATGAGCGTTGAGCAGGGCATGGACACAACCCACAGGATGGACGTCGCGACTGCGGTGGACCGCTGGCGGCTCGGGCCCCATCCGGAAGGCGGCTTCTTCCGGGAGACCTACCGCTCTGCGCTACGGACGGTTCCGGCTGGATGGCCTGGTGAGCGGGCCCTGGCCACGGCGATCCTGTACCTGCTGCCCGCCGGCAATTGGCCTGGCACCGGGTCCGGGGCGATGAGCTGTGGCTCTGGCAGGGCGGCGCACCCATGGAACTGCGGATCGGCG
>CAVUKT010000028.1:0-124083 GCA_963742055.1 uncultured Actinomycetes bacterium
CGCTGACCGGATCTACCGCCGCCGCTGGGCCATCCTCGGCGTGCTGGTCATCAGCCTCATCGCCATCGTGCTCGACAACACGGTGCTGAACGTCGCGCTCAAGACCATCGCCGAGCCCAAGCCGGCGGCTGGGCGCCAGCCAGAGCCAGCTCGAGTGGGGGATCAACTCCTACACGCTGGTGTTCGCCGGCCTGCTGTTCACCTTCGGGGTGATCGGCGACCGGATCGGCCGCAAGAAGATGCTGATGTTCGGGATGGCGGCGTTCGGCGTGTTCTCGCTGATCACCGCCTACTCACGCAACCCGGATCAGCTGATCTTCGCGCGGGCCGCCATGGGCCTCGGCGCGGCGGCCGTCATGCCGCAGACGCTGTCCATCATCTCCAACGTGTTCGACCCCCGCGAGCGCGCCAAGGCCATCGGCATCTGGGCCACCGCCGTCGGCATCGGCGTGGCCATCGGCCCGATCGTCGGCGGGCTGCTGCTGGCCCACTTCTGGTGGGGCAGCGTCTTCCTGATCAACGTCCCGCTCACCGCGGCCGGCGTGCTGGCCATCCTGCTGCTCGTGCCGGAGTCCCGGAACCCCAACCCGGGCCGGATCGACTACCTGGGCGTCGCTGATGTCCATCGTCGGCCTGGTGCTCGTGGTGTACGGCATCATCCAGGGCGGCGAGAAGGGCTCCTGGATCCACTGGGACGTGCTCGGCATCACCGTCGCGGGACTGGCCGTGCTGGCCCTGTTCGGCTGGTATGAGACCCGGCTCAGCCACCCGTCGCTGGACGTGAAGCTGTTCCGCGACCCGCGGCTGTCCTCCGCGGTCGGCGCGCTCGGCCTGGTCTTCTTCGGCATGATGGGCGCGCTGTTCTTCCTCAGCTTCTACCTGCAGAGCGTGCGCGGCTACACCCCGCTGTACGCGGGCGTGCTCACCCTGCCGTTCGCGGCGGGCCAGATGCTGATGGCGCCGCGCAGTTCCCGGCTGGTCAGGCGGTACGGCACCAAGGCCGTCGCCGCGACCGGGCTGATCACGGTGGCGGTCGCGCTGGGCGGCTACCTGCTGCTCGGGATCAGCACGCCGATCTGGGTGCTGGCCGTGATCTTCTTCGTGCAGGGCGCGGGCATGGGCGCCGTGATGCCGCCGGCCACCGAGGCCGTCATGTCCGTGGTGCCCAGGGAACGGGCCGGCTCCGGCTCGGCGCTGACCAACACCGCCCGCCAGGTCGCCGGGGCACTTGGCGTCGCGGTGCTGGGCTCCATCCTGGCCCAGGTCTACCGGGGCCAGCTCAGCCCGCACCTGACCGCCCTGCCCGCTGTCCGCCGCAGAACGCCGCGACGGGCTCCATCACCGCTACCGACACCGTGGCCGCCAAGCTGGGTCACGCGGGACTGCGCCTCGACCAGTTCGGTGACGCCGCCTTCGTGCACGCGATGCACGTCACCACGGCCATCTCCGCGGTGATCACGCTGGTCGGCGCGCTGGTCGTGCTGATCTGGATGCCGGGCCGCTCCGCTCAGGCCGCGGCCGCGCAGGCGGAAGCGCGCGCGGGACGGATGCGGCGCAGGCTGCGGTGGGCGGACGTGGTGCCGGAGCCGCTGAGGTCCCGGCGGGTGTCGCCGCCGAGGCCGGGATGGAAAGCTGAGTCATGTCCGCAGCGAAGGCCAGCACCGTCGTTGAGCAGAGCATCCCGGAGCAGGCTCGTACGCCCGGCTGAGCAGCTGGGGCCGGGCAGGCCGCCGGGACCGGGACCGACAGCCCGGCCCCGGCGGCCCGGCCGCGCCGTCCCGGCCGCCCGCGCAGCGAGCAGGCCGAGCGGGCCATCATCGACGCCGCGCTCTGCGTGTTCGCCGAGCATGGCGTGGAAGGCCTGTGCATCGAGAAGGTGGCGGCCAAGGCCGGCGTGGGCAAGGCCACCATCTACCGCCGCTGGCCGGGCAAAGAGGATCTGCTGCTGGACGCGCTGGCCGCGCTGAAGACCCCGCTGCCCGAGCCGCGCGGCGACTCTGTCCGCGAGGACCTGGTCGCCCTGATGCAGGCCATGGCTTCCGATTACGCCGACCCGCGCCGGGCCCGGGAATTCGCCCTGCTGCTGGGTGAGGGCGCGAAGTACCCCCGGCTGATGGCGAAGTACACCGAAACCGTGGTGGAGCCGCGCCGTGAGGTCATCCGGTCGGTGCTGCGCCGCGGCGTCGCGTCCGGGGAACTGCGGCCCGACGTCGACGTCGAGGTGGCGCTGTTCATGCTGACCGGCGCGGTGATCGCCCGGGGCAAGGACCAGCCCGAGGCGATCTCCGCCGGCTACGCCCAGCGCGTGGTGGACGAACTGCTCGCCGGCCTCGCCCCCCGCTGATTCACGCCGCGGCCGCCGACGGCCGGGCCTCGTCGTCCGGCCGGACTGATCCCGGCCTCAGCGCACCGGCGGGCAGCTGGCCCGCGAGCCAGCGCAAGGCCAGGACGGCCAGCCCGGCGGCGGCCCCGACGAGGAGCCAGGGCAGCCATACCGCCACCGAGAACAGCGCCACCACCGCCGGGGCCATCACCCCGGGCACCGTGAACGAGTACTGGAAAGCGGCCAGGTAGCGGCCCCGCGCCCGCGGCTGGGGCGGTGGCCTCAGCCAGCGCGTTCACCCGCACCCCGAACGCCAGCCCGGCCGCCGCGAGCACCACGGTCCCGGCCAGCAGATCCGCCGCGCGCCATCGCGCCGGCATCGCCACCGCGGCCACGCTGATCCCGCACCAGACGACGAAGAGCGCGGCGCCCCAGGCCATCGCCGTGGTCCGGCGCAGACGGCGGGTGGCCCACAGCGCCGCCGTAGCTCCCGCGCTGTTCAGCCCGGTATACAGGGCCAGCGCCGCCCCGGGCAGCCAGGGCTCGGCGTGCAGTTCCCCGAGCACATAGACCGACATCCCGCTGAGATAGAAGTCCAGCGGCAGCGCCACCAGGCCCGTCACCACGATCAGGGCCAGGAAAGGCCGGTCCGACCACGGCCCGCCGGACGCGGCCCCGGTGGCGCGGGCCGCGGGTGACCAGGCCGCGGAACCCGGACCAGAGCCCAGGAGCAGCGCGCACACCGCGAAGCTGGCCGCGTCCACGATCACGGCCACCCGGTAGCCGCCCGTTCCGGCCCAGCTGAGCAGGGCCGCGGCCGCCAGGCCGCCCAGCCCGAAACAGGCCGAGCGGACCATGGCCGCCACCGCGAAAGGCCGGTCCCTGGGCCCGTCGCCAGCGACATCAGCGATCAGGGCGAACAGCGAGCTGTAGAACAACTGCTGTCCTCCGGCCAGCAGGACCGCCGCGACCGCCACCATGGCCGTCCCCCGGGCCGCCAGATAGGTCACCGCTCCCAGCGCCTGCAGCAGCTCGGCGCAGATCACGATCCGCCGCGGCCCGACCCGGTCCACGGCGGTCGCGGGGCGGCCGCGCGGCGAGCCAGCGTCGCGGGGCGACTCAGCGCGGCGCGCGAGGGGCGACAGCGACGCGTGGGGGGCGACTAGCGGGAGGGGGGACGGCGGCGACGCCAGCGGCCGGCGCGACCCAGCGGCGACGCCAGTCCGCCGAGGCGGCCCAGCGGCGACCACCGTCCCCGCGGCGGCCAGCGGCAGTCCCACGACGGGTCGACATACAGCAGCAACGCCGGGCAGGGAAAGAGTCCCGACGACCCGGGTTACGGGTCGACCTCCAGCAGCTACGCCAGTTGAGAGGCACCTCGGCGCGGCGCCAGTTCGGCATGGCGACTTAGCCGCGACCCGAGTTCGGCGAGGCGACGTTGAGCGGTGAGCCGTGCGGCGGGGAGACCTCAGCGGCGACCGCCGGTTCCGCGAGGCGACCTTCAGCGGCGACGCCGGTTCGAGAGGGCGACCTGCAACGGCGACGCCGGGTTCGGCCGGGCGACCTTCAGCGGCGACGCAGGTCGACGGGGCGATCTTCAAGCGCGACGCCGAGTTCGACGGCGCGAGGTTCGAGCAAGCGCGCCAGTAAGGCCACCCTGCTGGCTACAGGGGACTGGCTACTGGACGATGTGCAGTTCGCGCAGCCGGTATAGAGCGAGGGCAGCTCGACGGAGTATGCTGCAGCCGAGCGCGATTCCCGGCGGCGTGCAGTTCCGGTTGCGGTGGGCAGCGTGGTGCTGGACGACACCGACCTTGCGGCACCGTCGATCATGGCCGGTATCCCGCGCCTGTCCAATGAGGAACTGGCCCGGCGGGAGAAGCGGATCGCCAGAGCCTGGCAGCGGCAGCTGGCGGGCGAGATTTCCGAGCGACCGCAGCTGGTGTCGTTGCGGCGGGCCAACGTGGCAGGACTCGGGCTGAGCAACGTCTCGGTGGCCGACTGCCGGTTCGCCGGCGCGCATAACCTCGACAAACTGCGCCTGGAGTCCGACGTCAGCTTCGCGACCGCACCGCTCGCCGCTGGGCTGGCGGGCGGAGGTGGGCGGGCGAGAAAGTGATCGCCGAGGAACGCACCTGGCGCGTGCAGCCCGAGCCGGCTCGCCCGCCGTTGGGTCGCACCGAGGTGGCCGTGCTGGCTGGATGACCAGCGGCCCGACGTGCTAGACCCGGGGCAGATCGCCGGGATGTACCGGGCGCTGCGCAAGGGCCGCGAAGACGCCAAGGACGAGCCGGGTGCTGCCGACTTCTACTACGGCGAGATGGAGATGCGCCGCCGCGCCCGTCCGCTCAGCGCGCAACCGCCGATGGTCAGTCCAGCGCGACCTCGCGGAGGCGGGTGGAGCGAGGCATCTTGACGGCCTACTGGCTGGTGTCGGGTTACGGCCTGCGCGCGTGGCGAGCCGTGGCCGGGCTCGCCGCGGTGACCGCGCTGCTTGGCGGTCGCATTTCACCTCGACGGCTTCGCCGTCCCGCCGCGCCCGGTCTCGAACTGGACGAGCCTGCTGTACGCGTTCCGTGCCACCTTGTCCCTCACCGACAACCAGGTCACGCTGACCGCATGGGGCAAGCTGCTGCAGGCTATCCAGCGCCTCACCGGCCCCGTGCTGCTCGGCATGGCCCTGCTCGCCCTACGCGGTCGCGTGAAGCGCTGAGCGCCGGTGATGGGCTTCGGGCGACCAGCGTAACTCTATTTACTCGATGCAGAACGAAGAGGGTAGAAAGGAGGTGGAAAGAGAGGTGGGAGGACTCTCGCGGAGGTATGCAGAGGATGTGAAGAGGGAAGGAAGCGTAATTCGCGACCTGAGGGAGAGAACAGAGCCTGCCTCCCGGTGCCTGGCTCCGAAGCCGAGGAACGATGAGATACTCGCCGTGCAATGTCAGCCTGACGAGGATAGAGATGAAAGAGAGAGAGGTAAAGAGCGAAGAGAGATAGACAAGGGAGTAGAAGGAACGCGGGAATACGACGGCTGTATGGTGGTCCAGGAAGCTGACAGATCCGGTCGGCTGACGGCTTAGGTGTCACAAAGATCAGACCGGACTGACGCTTAAGCGTCAACTGCCCGAGCCGATACGGTGAGAACAGACACAGACGCAAGAATGCCGATACAATCTTCTTTGTGTGGAAGTTCTCTGCCACCGAGAGGCCTGCAGGCTGCATTGGGTCCTTCAGTGCTCGCTACGTTGTGCTGACTGCTGCTGCGACGCCGCTGAGCCCAGCACGGACCTCCGGACGCGGAATCTGGAGCCAAGGAACGACGGATGCCTGCAGTAATGAGACAGCGTCTACCATCGCCTGCAAGACTTGGCAGGTCCCAAGACCGGGGTACCACGGGTGATCCTGTCCACCTTGGCGCATCAGCCATGTCCATGAAGCGAACTTCCGATGAAGACCAACGGGCTAGGGCCGGGCGGATCATGGCGGACGTTGACCGGCTGAGTGCGGGTCGATGGGACAGTCGGGACAGCGGCCATGGCTGGTTGCCAAGCCTGTGATCAAGCTCCTCTGACGAGTGGGCCAGGTGTTCGACGCGGAGTCGCGTAGCGTGACCGCAATGATACACAAACGTCGCGTTGGTGGCAGACTCGGGGGTATGCGACGTCGCCGCTTCCGCGAGGTCGATGTGTTCACCGCCACGCCCTTCGGCGGCAATCCGGTCGCGGTCGTCCTCGACTCCGACGGGCTGAGCACCAGCGAGATGCAGCGCTTCGCCAACTGGACCAACCTGTCCGAGACCACGTTCGTCCTCCCGCCGTCCACTGAGCAGGCGGACTACCAGGTCCGGATCTTCACTCCCAGCCGCGAGCTGCCGTTCGCCGGCCATCCCGACCCTGGGCACCTGCCACGCCTGGCTGGAGTCCGGCGGGAAGCCGGCCCTGCCCGAGGTGTTCATCCAGGAATGCGGGGCGGGCCTGGTCGAGATCCGCCAGGTTCCGGCCGGGCTGGCCTTCGCCGCCCCGCCGCTCATCCGGTCCGGGCCGGTGGAGGAGCCGCTCGCCGAGCACATCGCCGCGATCCTGGGCATCAGCCGGGCCGACATCACCGACCTGGCCTGGGCGGACAACGGGCCCGGCTGGGTGGCGGTGCTGCTGCCGAGCGCGGCGGCGGTGCTCGCCCTGCGGCCCGGCGCGGTTGACATGGACATCGGGGTGGCCGGCTTCCATCCGGCCGGCTCACCGGAGGCCATCGAGGTCCGGGCCTTCTTCCGCAGCGGCGACGCGACGATCGAGGACCCGGTGACCGGGAGCCTGAATGCGTCGCTGGCCCAGTGGCTGCTGGACACCGGCCGGGTCAGCGCCCCCTATGTGGCGGCCCAGGGCACGGCCCTGGGGCGGTCCGGGCGGGTGCACATCTTCCGCGAGGCCGACGGCCAGATCTGGGTCGGTGGCGGCACCCTCACGTGCGTGTCGGGGCACGCGGAACTGTAGGGGTAAGAGAGCCTGGTCCCGGGAATCCATCTCGTGGCAGGCCAGACCTCCCGGCAGGCCGGACCCCTCGGCAGGCCAGACCCCTCGGCAGGAAGGTTGCAGACTGTGGACCTTACGCAGGAGTCAGCCGACCTGCTGCACACCGAGGCGGCCGGGTACGCGGCGGCCGCCCTGGCCAACATCAGGCACGAGTTCCCGGCGGCCATGCAGCACACGATGACCGCGCCGGGCGACTTCCCCTACCGGCCCCGGGCGCGGACGCCGGTGTTCTACGGCAGCTTCGACTGGCACTCCTCGGTCCAGATGCACTGGACCTTGCTGCGGTTGCTGCGCACCGTGCCTGCCGCGGTGCCCGGGACCCAGATCCGGTCCACGCTCGGCGCCCAGTTCACCCCGGTGGCCATGGCGGCCGAGGCTGAGTTCGTGGCCAGCGCGGACGCCCGCGCCGAGCGTCCGCAGGGCTGGGGCTGGGCGCTCGCCCTCGTCCACGAGACGCAGACCTGGGACACCCCGGACGCCCGTAAGTGGGCGGATGCCATGGCCCCGCTGGCCGAGGCCCTGGCCGGCGCCTTCCTCGGCTGGCTGCCCGGGCAGTCCTACCCGGTCCGCTACGGCACGGAGCAGGGCAGCGCGTTCGGGCTGTCCCTGGCCTGGCCCTTCGCCGAGGCGAGGGCCAGGGCGGGCGACCCGGCGCTGCGGGACGCGATCGTGGCCCGGGCCCTCGCCTGGTTCAGCGCGGACAGCATGTACCCGGCCGACTGGGAGCCGTCGGGCGACGACTGTGTCTCGCCGGCCCTGACCGAGGCGGAGCTGATGGCCCGGATCCTGCCGCCGCACGAGTTCGCCGACTGGCTGTCCATGTTCCTGCCCGGGCTCGAGTGGGGCCGGCCAGGCACCTTGTTCACCCCGGCGGCCGGCGGCGATCCCGCGGGGGATCAGGAGCAGGGCCAGGAGCCAGGCCGGCCGCCTCCATGGCCTGAACGCCACCCGGTCCTGGTGCTGGCGGCAGATCGCCAGCGCCCTGCCCGCGGGTGACCCGCGGATCGAGCCCGCGCAGGCCGCCGCCCGGCAGCACGCCAAGGCGGTGCTGCCCTATGTCCTCGGCGGTGACTACCAGCTGGAGCACTGGCTGGCCGGCTACGCCGTGCTGATGCTGTGCTTGAGTGGCCCCGAGGGGGCGTACGCCCGCGGGCGCCTCGGAGGTCTGCGCACGACTCGGGTGCGGCTGGGACGGGCTCGCGCCAGCGGTTGGTGATCGGCAGGCGCCGGTCGCGGCCGAAGTTACGCGGCGTGATCTTCGGGCCGGGCGGGTACTGGCGCCGCTTGTACTCGGCCCGGTCCACCAGCTGGATGACCCGGTCCACCAGGCCCGGATCGTGGCCCGCCGCGATCAGCTCGGCCGCCCCCATGTCCTTTTCCACGTAGTCGTCCAGGATCGCGTCGAGCACCGCGTAGTCCGGCAGCGAATCGGTGTCGAGCTGTCCCGGGGCGAGTTCCGCGCTCGGCGGCTTGGTGATCGAGTTCTCCGGGATGGGCGGCGTCTCGCCGCGCTCCACCGCCTGCGCGTCGCGCCACCGGGCCAGCTCCCAGACCAGCGTCTTGGGCACGTCCTTGATGGGCCCGAAGCCGCCTGCGGAGTCGCCGTAGAGGGTGGAGTACCCGGTGGCGATCTCGCTCTTGTTCCCGGTGGTCAGGACGAGGTGCCCCGCGGCGTTGCTCAGCCCCATCAGGATCACGCCCCGGATCCGGGACTGGAGGTTCTCCGCGGCCAGCCCCTGCAGGTCGAGTTCGGCCTGGAACGCGTCGACCATGGCCGCGATCGGGACCGTGCGGGCGTGCAGCCCCTGCCGCTTGGCCAGTTCCTCCGCATCGCCCACCGAATGCTCCGAGGAGTACCGGCTGGGCATGAGCACCACATGGACCGCGTCCGGCCCGAGCGCATCGGCGGCGATCGTGGCGACCAGCGCGGAATCGATCCCCCCGGACAGGCCCAGGATGACCGAGCGGAAACCGTTCTTGCGCACGTAGTCCCGCACCCCGGTGACCAGCGCGGAGTAGATCTCGGCCCGGGGGGCCAGCCGGGCCGAGATGAGGGGCTCAGCGAGCGGGGGGGCCGGGGCCGCCGGCCCGGGCCGCGCGGGCAGCGCGACCCGGTGAATGCTCATCACGGTCCCGTCGCTGGCCTCGACGGGAGTGTCGGCAGGCGGGGAGCTGTCCGGGACCGGCCGCGCCGAGGGCAGATCGAGGTCCGCGACCAGCAGCGCCTCCTCGAACTGAGGTCCCCGGGTGATCAGGCCGCCCTCGGCGTCGACGATGATCGAATCCCCGTCGAAGACCAGCTCGTCCTGGCCGCCCATCAGGTTGACGTAGGCCAGCGCCGCGCCCGCCTCGCGGGCCCGGCGGACGCACAGCTCCAGGCGGGCCTGGTCCTTGCCCCGCTCGTACGGGGAGGCGTTCGGGACCACCAGCAGCCCCGCGCCGGCCTGCCGGGTCACCGCGACCGGGCCGCCGTCCTGCCACAGGTCCTCGCAGATGGCGATGGCCACGTCTACCGCGTCCCCGCCGGGCACCGGGACGCGGACCACCGGCAGCCGGTTGCCGGGCACGAAATAGCGGTACTCGTCGAACACCCCGTAGTTCGGCAGGTGATGCTTGGCCGTGGTGACCGCGACCGTCCCGCCGTACAGCAGCGCCGCCGCGTTCTGGGCCGAGCTGACCGGTTCGCCGACCCGGGGCGTCCCGCCCGCCCGCCGGCCCAGGTAGCCGGTGACGACGGCGATGTGCCCCAGCCCCGCCTCGGCCAGCTGCTGCGCCGTCGCCTCCAGCGTCTGCATCGAGGCGTCCACGAACGAGTCGCGCAGCGCCAGGTCCTCCACCGGGTAGCCGGTCAGCATCATCTCGGGAAACACCACGAGGTCGGCGCCGGCGTCCGCGGCGCGGCGGGTCCACTCCGCCACCGTCGCGGCGTTTCCCGGCAGGTCGCCGACGGTCGAGTTCACCTGGGCAAGGGCGATCCGCAGCCTGGTCACCCTTTCACTTTAATCGGGCGGCCCGCTTCACGCCCGCCGGGCGGCCAGGCCACGCGACTGCCGCGCCAGGTCAGGTTCGGCCCGGCGACAGGCCTGTCCAGACCTGCAACGGGTAGACTCGCCGCAGCTTTGTAACGCCCTGGTAACACGCTCGCGAGACACTGTGGCCAGGGCAGGCTCGGTCAGCCGTTACGCTGTGCTGCCCGCCATCAACACAGGTAAAAGCCGCTGACCAGCAAGGACAGGCCGTCATGGACAGGCAGGAAGAATTCGTCCTCCGTACCCTGGAGGAGCGGGATATCCGTTTTGTCCGGCTTTGGTTCACCGACGTACTCGGCTACCTGAAGTCGGTCGCGGTCGCCCCCGCCGAGCTTGAAGGAGCCTTTGCCGAGGGCATCGGGTTCGACGGCTCGGCGATCGAGGGGTTCGCCCGGGTCTACGAGGCGGACATGATCGCCAAGCCCGACGCGTCAACGTTCCAGCTGCTGCCCTGGCGCGGCGAGGCCTCCGGGGTGGGCCGGATGTTCTGTGACATCCGGATGCCGGACGGCTCGCCCTCCTACGCGGATCCCCGGTACGTGCTGAAGCGGGCCCTGGGTCACGCCGCCGATCTCGGCTTCACCTTCTACACCCATCCCGAGGTGGAGTTCTTCCTGCTGAAGGAGCGGCCGGTGGCCGGCGGCAAGCCGCAGCCGATCGACACGGGCGGCTACTTCGACCACACCCCGCACAGCGTCGCCCACGATTTCCGGCACGAGTCCATCCAGATGCTGGAGAGCATGGGCATCTCGGTGGAGTTCAGCCACCACGAGGGTGCGCCGGGCCAGCAGGAAATTGACCTGCGCTACGCGGACGCCCTGACCACGGCGGACAACATCATGTCGTTCCGGCTGGTCATGAAGGAGGTCGCGCTCCAGCAGGGCGTGTACGCGTCCTTCATGCCCAAGCCGTTCACCGAGTACCCGGGCTCCGGCATGCACACCCACATGTCGCTGTTCGAGGGCGACCGTAACGTCTTCTACGAGCCGGGCGCGGAATTCCAGCTGTCCAAGCTCGGCCGGGCGTTCATCGCCGGGCTGCTCCGGCACGCCGCGGAGATCACCGCGGTGTGCAACCAGTGGGTCAACTCCTACAAGCGGCTGTGGGGGGCGGCGGAAAGCGCCGCGGGGCCGGCGGCGAGGCCCCGGCCTACATCTGCTGGGGGCACAACAACCGGTCGGCTCTGGTGCGGATTCCGATGTACAAGCCGCACAAGGGAAATGCCACCCGGGTCGAGTTCCGCTCGGTAGACTCGGCGTGCAACCCTTACCTTGCGTTCGCGGTGATCCTGGAAGCCGGCCTGAAAGGCATTGAGGCTGGTTACGAGCTGCCGCCCGGCGCGGAGGATGACGTATGGGCGCTCACCTCGGCCGAGCGGCGGGCGCTGGGCATCTCACCGCTGCCGCAGAGCCTGGATGAGGCGATCACGGTGATGCAGGACAGCGAACTGGTGGCCCAGGCGCTCGGCGAGCACGTGTTTGACTTCTTCCTGCGCAACAAGCGCGCCGAGTGGCGCGAGTACCGGCACCAGGTCACCCAGTATGAGCTGGACCGTTACTTGCCCGTGCTATGACTGTGTGAGCCAGGGCCGTGCCAGGGAGCAGTGCTGAGGCATCGGGCGGGGCCGGGGTGGGCAGCGCGATCAGGGATCGGGGTCGGGGCACAGTGTTCTGGGTGGGCGTACTCGGGCCATTACTGGTCCGCAGTGGCGGCGAGCCGGTGCCCGTGCCCGCCCCCAAGCAGCGGGTGATCCTGGCCGCCTTGGCGCTGCGCGCGGGCCAGGTCGCCTCCTACGACGAGCTGGCCGAGATCGTCTGGGACGGGGTGCCGCCGTCCGGGGCCCGCGTGGCCATCCGCAACTACGTGAAGCGCCTGCGGCAGATCCTCGGCCCGGACGCCGGGCGCCGGATCGTCACCCGTGATCCGGGCTACGCCCTCGAGGCCGGCCCGGACGAGGTGGACGCGCTGCGTTTCACCGCGCTGTGCAGCCAGGGCGGCGAGGCCATCCGCCAGGACGCCGCCCCCGGCAGCGACCCGGGGGCGTGGGAGCTGCTGGGCGAGGCGATCGGCCTGTGGCGCGGCAACCCGCTCGTGGACGTGCCCTCCAACGTGCTGATCACGGCCGAGGTACCGCGGCTGGACGCGCTGCGGATGCAGGCCCAGGAATGGCGGATGGACGCCGGGCTGGCCCGGGGACTGCACTCGGAGCTGGTGGGCGAGCTGACCCAGCTGGCCCTGCGACCACCCGTGGCGCGAGCGGTTCCACGCCCAGCTGATGCTGGCGCTGTACCGCTGCGGCCGGCAGGCCGAGGCGCTGGCCGCCTACCAGCGGACCCGGCGCATGCTGGTGGACGAACTCGGCGTGGAACCCGGCCGGGAACTGCGCGACCTGCAGGCCGGCATCCTGGACGCCGATCCCGACCTGGCGGCGCCGGGGCCCGCGCTGGCCCGGTTCCTGGCCGCCCCGCCCGCGCCGCAGCCAGGATCGCCCGGCCGGCAGGCGGCCCGCCGGGGAGCAGCCCGGCCGGGCGAAGCGCGGGGCGGCGGCCACCCTGCCCGCCCGCGCGCCAGCCGGCCGGGCCCACCGCGAGGCCGCGGCCAGGCCCGCCGGGCAGCCGGCGGGCCGGCCCCTGGCCGGGCAGCACCGGCCAGGCAGCTCAGGCAGCGCCGGGGCGAGCGGCGCGGTCACGGCCAGCGCGGCCGGCCGGGACGCGGGGCGCCCGGCCAGCGCGGCCGCGGCCACCCGGCCGACCGCACCGCGGCGGCGCACGGGCAACCCCACGGTGGGGGCCGGCCCGTCCCGTCCCGGACGGGCCGGAGCCGCGCCCGCCGCCCAGGCCACCGTGGTGCCCCGGCAGCTGCCGGCCGGCGTGGCGCACTTCGCCGGGCGGACCGCCGAGCTGGCTGAGCTGCAGGCCTGGCAGCACGAGGCGGCCTCGGCCGACGAGGCGGTCAAGGTCCTGGTCATCGGGGGAACCGCCGGGGCGGGCAAGACGGCCCTGGCGGTGCACTGGGCGCACCAGAGCGCCGGGGAGTTCCCGGACGGCCAGCTGTACGTCAACCTGCGCGGCTTCGACCCGTCCGGCACCCCGGTGGCCCCGGGGACGCGCTGCGCTGGTTCCTCGGCGCGTTCGGGGTCACCGAGGAGCAGATACCCGGACAGCGTCGACGCGCAGTCCGCCCTGTACCGGAGCGTGCTGGCCGGCAAGCGGGTCCTGGTCATCCTGGACAACGCGCGGGACGCCGCCCAGGTCCGGCCGCTGCTGCCGGGCAGCCGGTCCTGCCTGGCCCTGGTGACCAGCCGGGCGCGGCTGCCCGGGCTGGCCGCGACCGAAGGGGCCCGGCTGGTCCCGCTGGACGTGCTGACCGCCGACGAGGCTCATGAGCTGCTGGCCAGCAGGCTGGGCGAGCGGGCCAGCGCGGAAGCGGACGCGGCCCAGCAGCTGACCGAGGCGTGCTCCCGGCTGCCGCTGGCGCTGAGCATCGTGGCCGCCCGGGTGGCGGCCCGGCCGCTACCTGCCCCTGGCCGACCTGGCCCGCGAGCTGGCCGATGCGCAGGGGCGGCTGGAGGCGCTGGACGCCGGGGATCCGGTGGCCAGCGTCCGGGCCGTGTTCTCCTGGTCGTGCGAGCAGCTGAGCGGGCCGGCGGCGCGGATGTTCCGGCTGCTCGGGCTGCACGCCGGGCCGGATGTGACGATCGCGGCGGCGGCCAGCCTGGCCGGGGTGGACCGCGGGCAGGCGGCGGCGGCGGTGGCGGAACTGGCGGACGCGCACCTGATCGCCGAGCACGCGCCGGGCCGGTACGCGTTCCATGACCTGCTCCGGGCCTACGCGGCCGTATCTGGCCGGGACCACCGACAGCGACGCGGAGCGGCACGACGCGGTGCGCCGGGTGCTGGATCACTACCTGCATACCGCGTCGGCGGGCAGCAGCCTGCTCAACCCGGCGCCGCCCGCAGCTGCCGCTGGGCTCGCCGCAGCCGGGGGTGACGCCGGAGCCGCTGGGCAGCGTGGGGGACGCGCTGGCGTGGTTCGAGGCGGAGCGGCAGGTGCTGATCGCGGCGATCACCCAGGCGGCGGAGGCGGGGCTGGATGCGCCCGCGTGGCAGCTGCCGTGGGCGGTGTGGCTGTTCTTTGACCGTGAGGGTTACTGGCATGACCAGGTGGCCATCCAGCGGATCGCGATCGCGGCCGCGGGGCGGCTGGGGAACCGGGCCCGCCAGGCGCACGCCTACCGGGATCTGGGCTGCACGTACGGGCGGCTGGGCCAGCTGGCCGAGGCGCGTGAGCTGTGCACCCAGGCGCTGGACCTGCACCGCGAGGTCGGGGACCGGATGGGGGAGGCCCGGGCGCACAACGAGATCGCGATGCTGGCCGAGCAGCAGGGCCGGATCGCCGAGGCGCTGGGGCATGCCCAGCTGTCGCTGGCGCTGTACCGCGACGAGGGGTATGAGCCGGGGCTGGCCAAGATGCTCAACGGGGTGGGCTGGATGCACGCCCTGCTGGGTGATTACGAGCAGGCGCTGGAGTTCTGCGAGCAGGCGCTGGGCATGTACCGGGGCCGGGGTGACCCGCTGAACGAGGCGGCGACCTGGGACAGCCTGGGGTACTCGCTGCTGCACCTGGGCCGGCTGGAAGAGGCGATCAGCTGCCTGCGCACCGCGGTGGGCCTGATCGAGGTGCTGCGGACCGGCTACTACCAGACGACGATGCTGGTCCACCTGGGCGACGCGTACTACGCGGCCGGCGCAGCTGCCCCAGGCCCGCCAGGCGTGGCAGGAAGCCCTGGCCATCCTGGAAGACCTCAACCACTCCGACGCCGACCAGGTCCGGGCCCGGCTGGACGGCGAGGAACCGCCGGTGCCCGGCGTCCCGGCGGCCTCGGCCAGGTCAGCCCTGGGCGGCCGGCTGCGCGAGGACCACGCGGTCGGCGCCTGACATACCGTCCCCAACCGCGCTACCGGGACGTTACCGGCCGGTCAGATACTTAAGATGTGCACCTACCCCCCCCGGTGCACCCCCCTGCCGGGGCCGTCTACGGACGGCCCCGGCGCCGGATTTCTGCCCCGTTCGGAACCGGGGGGCGCGGTCTCTCCCCCCCGACCCCGTCTCCCGGTTCCAGACTCAGGGCGCTGCCGCAGGCCTCTGGCCGCCGTATCCGCGCCCGTCACCTGCCCCGCCGCCCGCTGAGCCCGACCAGGGGAAGCCAACTCGCGCAGCCGGCCGTTACGGTGCAGAGGTGAGTGCGCGCCGAAGGACAACCCCGGCCGGGGAACTGGCCCGGATGGGATTTGCTGACGCGACCCGGGCGGAACGGCTGCTCAGTGAGGACCTGGCCCTCGATGCCGAGGGCGCCGACGCTGACCTGCTGGCCTCGCTCGCCGCGGCCGCCGACCCTGATCTGGCCCTGATCACGCTGGCCCGGATGCCGCTCGACGGTGACCTGCTCGCCGCGCTGCGCGCCGACGCCGGGCTGCGGAACCGGCTCACCGCGGTGCTCGGCGCGAGCGCCGCGCTCGGCGATCACCTGGTCCGCCACCCGGATGACTGGCAGGTGCTGAGCGGCCCGGACGCGCTGCGCAGCCCGGGAGCCGCCGAGCTGCGGGCGGATCTGCTGACGGCGGTGGGCGCCAAGCCCGACGACCCGGAGCCGGTGGCCAACCCGGCCGGGGCGCAGGACGGGAACCCGGCTACCGCCGTTGCCCGCCGCCTACCGGCGGCGGCTGCTGCACCTGGCGGCCCGGGACCTGACCGGCGCCATCACGGTCGACGAGACCGCGGCCGAACTGGCCGACCTCGCCGCCGCGGCCCTGGAGGCGGCGCTGGCCATCGCCCGCTCCCAGCTGCCCCCGGGCTCGGCCCCCGCCCGGCTGGCGGTGATCGCCATGGGCAAGTGCGGCGGGCGCGAGCTCAACTACGCCAGCGACGTGGACGTGATCTTCGTCGCCGGCGTCCCGAGCCGCCGGAGCCCGGCCGGCAGCCGGTCCGGCTGAGCCCGCGAGCCGCCGGCGCCGAGGCGGACGCGGCCGCGCTGCGTACCGCGACCCAGCTGGCCGCGGGCCTGATCCGGACCTGCTCGCAGAGCACCGCCGAGGGTGCCCTGTTCCCCGTGGACCCCAACCTCCGCCCGGAAGGACGCGACGGCCCGCTGGTCCGCACCCTGGCCAGCCACGTCGCCTACTACCAGCGCTGGGCCAAGACGTGGGAGTTCCAGGCGCTGCTGAAAGCCCGCCCGGTGGCCGGCGACCGCGAGCTGGGCCAGGCCTATCTCGAGGCGCTCAGCCCGATGGTCTGGCAGGCCTCCCGGCGGCCCCACTTCGTCGCGGACGTGCAGGCCATGCGCCGCCGCGTCATCGGGAACCTGGCCCCGGGCGAGGCGCCGCGCCAGCTGAAGCTCGGTCCCGGCGGGCTGCGCGACATCGAGTTCGCGGTCCAGCTGCTCCAGCTGGTGCACGGGCGCACCGACGAGTCGCTGCGTGAGCCCGGCACGCTGCCCGCGCTGGCCGCCCTGGCCCGGGGCGGCTACGTGGGCCGGGAGGACGCGGCCAGCATGGCCGCCGCCTACCGGTTCCTGCGCACCGTGGAGCATCTGCTCCAGCTCCGCCAGCTGCGCCGCACCCACACCCTGCCGGAAGACCCGGCCGCGCTGCGCCGGCTGGGCCGCGCGCTGCGCCGGGCCCGGACCCGCAACGGCGCGGCGGCCCCCGCCCCGCCGTCCCGGGCCGACCCGGCCGCGGAGCTGATGGCCCAGTGGCGCCAGCACGCCCGGGAGGCCCGCCGCCTGCACGAGAAGCTGTTCTACCGGCCGCTGCTGGACGCGGTGGCGCGGCTGCCCACCGGCGCGGTCCGGCTCACCCGCGAAGAGGCCCGGGCCCGGCTGGAAGCCCTCGGGTACGACGACCCGGCCGGCGCGCTGCGCCACATCGAGGCGCTGACCTCGGGGGTGTCCCGCCGGGCCTCCATCCAGCGCACGCTGCTGCCGGTGATGCTCGGCTGGTTCGCCGACGCCGCCCAGCCGGACGCCGGGCTGCTGGCCTTCCGGCAGGTCAGCGACGCGCTCGGGGACTCGCCGTGGTACCTGCGGCTGCTCCGCGACGACACGAACGTGGCGCGCCGGATGGCCCGGCTGCTGGCGTCCAGCCGGTACGCGACCGACCTGCTGATGCGGGCGCCGGAGACCGTGGCCCTGCTCGGCTCGGACGAGCAGCTCGTGCCGCGTCCCGCGACCGCCCTGCACACCGAGGCCGCCGCGGTGGTGAGCAGGCACGCCAGCGCCGAGGAGGCCGCCCAGGCGGTCCGCGCCCTGCGCCGCCGTGAGCTGCTCCGCACCGCGGCCGCGGATCTGCTCGGGGTGACCACGGTGGAGGAGACCGAGGAGGCGCTGACCGTGATCACGGCCGTCACCATCGGCGGGGCGCTGGCCGCCGCGATCGGCCAGTTCGAGCGGGAGTCAGGCCCGCTGCCCACCCGGATCACGGTGGTGGGGATGGGCCGCTTCGGCGGCCGGGAGACCGGCTACGGCAGCGACGCCGACGTCATGTTCGTCCATGATCCGCTGCCGGGCGTGGCCGACCAGGCGGCGTCCCGCGCCGCCCACACGGTCGCCGAGGAGATGCGCCGGCTGCTCGCCCAGCCCGCGCCCGACCCGCCGCTGGTGGTCGACCCGGGGCTGCGCCCCGAGGGCCGCCAGGGGCCGCTGGTGCGCACGCTCGCCTCCTACCGCGCGTACTACGAGCGCTGGTCGCTGGCCTGGGAGGCGCAGGCGCTGCTGCGCGCGGACCCGGCGGCCGGCGACCGTGAGCTGGGGGAGCGGTTCAAGGCCCTGGCCGACGAGTTCCGCTACCCGGCCGGCGGCATCAGCGCCGCGGCGGTCCTGGAGATCAGGCGGCTCAAGGCCCGGATGGAAGCGGAGCGGATGCCGCGCGGCACCGATCCGGCCATGCACCTGAAGCTGGGCCCGGGCGGCCTTTCTGACGTGGAGTGGGTGGTCCAGCTGCTCCAGCTGACCCACGCCCACGAGGTGCCCGCGCTGCGGACCACGCGCACGCTGACCGCGCTGACCGCCGCCCAGCAGGCGGGCCTCATCGACCGGAACGACGCGGCCGCGCTGGCCGCGTCGTGGCGGCTGGCGACCCGGATCCGCAACGCGGTCGTGCTGCTCCGCGGGCGGTCCTCCGACGTGCTCCCGGCCAAGCAGGCCGAGCTGGCCGCGGTGGCCCGGATCCTCGGCTACCCCCCGGACGCCAGCCAGGACCTGGTCGAGGACTACCGGCGCACCGCGCGCCGGGCCCGCGCCGTGATGGAACGCCTCTTCTACGGCTGACCCGTCCTGCGGCTGACCGCCCGCGCTCCGGCAGGCTGGGTCAGCGGCCGTTGGCGCGCAGCCGGGCCAGCGCGCTCACGGTCATCGAGCCGCGCCACTCGGCCGCGGCCACCGGGGACCAGGCCTGCCAGTTGACCGTCCAGCCGCCGTCGTCGCGCTGCGCGCGGGCCAGGTGGTCCAGGTGCGCCTCGATCACCGCGGGCTCGAACAGCCCGCGGGCCAGCGACTCCGGCCGCGGCGCGAAGTCCAGCGGGGTGTGGATCTCCCCGGGCGCCCCGGGATCCAGCGTCACCACCTCGGGGCTGGTGATCAGCGGCGCGAGCTGGTCCAGGGCCTTGACCGCCCGGTCCCGGTCGGGCACGTGGTCGAGGAAATGCGCCACCGCGCGCAGGTCGTACGGGCCGGCCGCGTCCAGCCCGCCGATCCGGGCCCACATCAGCTCGGTGGCCCGGTCCAGCCAGGGATGCCGCACCCCGCGGCCGTGCAGCGTGCCGGCCAGCAGGCCGGTGGTGATGACCGACGCCCGGCCGCCTTCTTCCGGCACCCACCACGGCGCGTGCGGCCATCCGGCAATATTTTCCGCAACGAAAACCGCGCCCCCCTCAGCGGGCTCGTTCGCCTGAAGCCACCCGAGGGCGGCCAGGACCAGGCCGTCGTCCCAGGCCCCGGCCTCGTCCAGGGTGTCCAGGGCGAACTGCGATCGGCCAGCGGCTGGCTGCCGGGGCACCGGCCGTCGGGCTCCAGGGCGTGGCCGAAGCCGCCGTCGGGGTTGCGGTAGGCGGCGACCGCGTCGCGCACATAATCGGCCCGGCCGTTCTCGAACAGCCGCTCGAACCGCCGCCGGTCCAGCACCCGGCCGCTGGCCGCGAGGAACTGGGCGGCGGCGCTGATGTCCACGTCAGGTGAAGTCATGGCGCCTATCCTCGGGCCCGGCGCCGGGCCCGCGTCTTGAACGAATCGGACACGCCCGGGCTGACGGCGCAAGCGCGGGCGATGACGGCGGCCGCGGAAGACCGGCCCGTGCCAGACTCAGGTCATGGACTGGTCGCCGGGTTACCGGGAGTACGCGCCTCCCGCGTCGCTCGCCCGCGCCGTGTCCTGCCTGTGGGTGGGGGTGACCCCGGCCGCGGGCGCGCCGCCCACCCGGGTGCTCCCGGACGCCTGCACCGATCTCATCTGGCGCGGCGGCAGCGGGGTATCCCTGGCCGGGCCCGACACCGGGCCGGTGCTCGCCCCGGTTCCGCCCGGGACGGTGCTGGCCGGGGTCCGGTTCCGGCCCGGGCGCCGGCGGCGCGGCCCTGGGCCTGCCGCTCAGCGCCCTGCTCGACCAGCAGCTGGACCCGGCGCGCTGCGCACCGGGCTGCCCGGCGGCCGGGGCGCGAGCCTGGCGACCCAGGTGCACGGTGAGCTGGCGCCCGAGGAGGCCATGCACCGCCTGGTCCGGCTGACCGGGGAGATGGTGGCCGGCGCGCCGCCGGATCCCCTGGTCGCCGAGGCCGCGCAGCAGCTCAGCCGGCCCGGCGCCCGGGTCGGGCTGGTGGCCCGGCAGCTGGGCATCAGCGAGCGCCAGCTGCACCGCCGGTGCGTGGCCGCGGTCGGCTACGGCCCGGTGCTGCTGCGCCGCGTGCTGCGGTTCCGCCGCGTCGTGTCCCGGATCGACGCGGGCGGGGCCCTGGACGACCTGGCCGGGCTGGCCGCCGTGGCCGGCTACGCCGACCAGGCGCATCTGACCCGGGAGAGCCAGGACCTGGCCGGCCTGGCCCCGGCGGCCCTGGCCCGGCTCCGGCGTACCCCGGCTGCGGGCTAGCCGCCGCGCCGGCCTGCGGGCGGACATCCAGCGAACAGGAGAGCACATGGAGTTCAAGCCGGCGTCGTCCCGGGTCAGCGCGGCTGGCCCGGCGGACTGGTTCACCGGGCAGGTCTGGATGGACGAGCTCGCGGCCCTGCCCGGGACCGCCGTCCGCGCGCTGCGGGTGACGTTCTCGCCCGGGGCCCGGACGGCGTGGCACGCCCACCCGGGCGGGCAGGTGCTGCACGTCGTGGACGGGGTGGGCCGGGTCCAGTCCGCCGGCGGCCCGGTCCGGGAGCTGCGCGCGGGCGACACGGTAGTGGCCGGGCCCGGTGAGCAGCACTGGCACGGCGCCGCGCCGGACCAGCTGATGTCCCACGTCGCGATCTCCGGGGGCGATCCCGCCACCGGCGCGCAGACCGTATGGGCGCAGCATGTCAGCGACCAGGACTACCGGGCTGACCCGGAGCCCGCGGACGGCTGAGCGGGCCCGGCGCCGGGCGCGCTCAGGCGGCCAGGCGGCGGGGCGGGCGCTCGGGGATGGACTGGGCGAACCGGAACGCATCGTCGGGGTCGTACCGGCGCTTGACCGCCGTCAGCCGGGGCAGGTTCGCCCGTAGTACGCGGTCTTCCAGTCCCGCAGCGCCGGGTCGATGAAGTTCTGGTACGCCTGGACCGTGCCGAACGGGGCCAGCGAGTGGTACAGGCCAGTCAGCCAGTCGAGGTTGGCGGATGACCACGCGGGGGCTGTCCCGGGCCGTCCAGGTGGTCTCGCTGTCCATCAGGAACGCGGCGCCGCGGTGGATGAACGCGGTGGCGGCCGGCGCCACCGGTTGATCGCGCCGCCCCAGGCGAACAGGGTGATTCCCGCGCCGCCCGGGTTGGAGCTACCCGGCCAGCGCTCGATCCAGCGGATAGCGGTGTCGATCCCGGCGCCGGGCAGCGGGCCATCGAGGAAGCGCGACTTGGACGCGAACCGGTCGAAGGGCACGTTGCCCGCGAGGCCGCCGCGGCGGCCAGGTAGCGTGCGGTCCTCGATCACCTGGACCGAGGGCCAGGCCGCGGCCAGCACCGGGGCCAGCAGTTCGGCCAGCTCGTGGCTGGGGCCGAAGTAGAGGCCGAGGGCGGAGACGCCCCGCTTCGGGGTCCCCCCGGTGGCCGGGCCGCCGCCGGTCACGTCGAAGCCGACGCGGCAGGACAGGGTGTCCGGGGCACCGTCCATCAGGGCCTGCATCGCGTCCAGCGCGGCGGCGGCCGCCCGCCACGGCCACTCGAGCCGGTACACCGAGACGTCACCCACCCGGGTCGCCCGCAACGTGAAGCGGGTGTTGATGCCGAAGTTGCCGCCGCCCCCGCCCTGGCAGGCCCAGAACAGGTCCGGGTGTGACCGGGGGCTGACCCGCAGCACCGTGCCTGAGGCGGTCACCACCTGGGTTTCCAGCAGGGAATCGCAGGTCAGGCCCAGGTGCCTGCTGGTGAAGCCGAATCCGCCGCCGAGCAGCAGCCCGGTCAGGCCCACGGACGGGCACCGGCCGGTCGGCGCGGCCACCCCGGTGCCGGCCAGCCCGGCGTAGAACTCCCGGATGCGGGCGCCCGCACCCACCGGGATGGTCATCGACCTGCGGTCCACCCGGACCGAGTTCATTCTGGCCAGCGAGATGAGCAGCCCCCGGCTGGCCGAGTAGCCGCCGTAGCTGTGGGCGCCGGACCGGGCCGCGAACGGCACCCCGTAGTGGCGCGCCCAGCGCAGCGCGGTGCGGACATCCGCGTCGTCGGCGCACATCGCCACGCCGCCCGGGCGGATGGCCGCGTAGCGCTTGTTGTGCCACCTGGCTACGTCGTGTTCAGCGGCCAGAAGGCCAAGGCCACTAGAGCGAGGAGGGGGCCAGTGTTGGGGTCGGTGGCCTGGCCGGTCAGGATCCCGCCGAAATTCTCGCCGACGGCCCAGATAGACAGGGCCGCGACAATACTCAGCGGCACGGCAAGCCTGGCCACGGCGGGAATGAAGATGGCGACACCAATCGTCGCGAAGGTACCAGCCAGCAGGACCGGGAGGAGCGTTCCCGCGCGCCCGGCCGCGCCGGCGCAGGCCCGGTCCATGGCAGCGATCCAGTGTGGCTCTCCGGCGGCCAGCCCGGCGAGGCTGGCGCGCAAGGCACCGGGTGCCCGGTTTGGGGTTTGCAGCATCAGGTAGGCAGAACTGCCCCACAGCACTAGCCACAGTCGCCGTGACCAGCGGGCGCCGAACGGGCTGCCGCCCGCCACGGTGGCGTGCTGACGGTCACCGCTGGGGGAAGGCCACGCCAGGATCGCCACCAGCGCGTAGAGGATGACCGCCCCCGGGGCGCCGCTGAGCGGGCTGGCCGCCCCGGTAAAGATCCCGCCGAGGCTTTCACCCAGCCACCAGACCGCCACGGACCAGACGACGGTGGCCGCCAGGGCGGCCTTGACCGTCAGCCGGCACAGCAGGCCCGCCGCGAGGGTCAGCTGGGCGGTGGCGAAGACGGCATTCCAGGCCATCACGTTGTGCAGCATCAGGTGGCTCGCCACCATGACCGGCGCCGCGACCGGGCCCGGGCTGCCCACGGCCGAGGCCGAGAGGATCTTCGTCGGGAACGCCGGGCTGAACATGTAAGGCTGGTACTGCAACGCAGCGTCCAGCAGCCACAGCAGCCCGAGGGCGATCTGAATTCTCCGTCTGGGGCCGGTGGACTCCCGGTCGGCGGACCACGCCGTGAAGCGGCGGATGCGGTGCAGACAACCCGGCCGGCACCTGCGGGCCAGCCCGGTCCGGCTGGGCGATCACTGGGTTAGATGCGCTGGCCATGGCAACTCCCAGGCACCGGCCCGGCGCAGGTCCCTGCCCAGGGCCTGCGCCCTGGCTGTGTCTTGTGGCGCTGTTCGTTCCAGACAGCCCTGCGGGACCTGTCATGCGGGCCACAGCGGCCGCCCGGAACCCGGCCGCTGTGGCCCCTGTCGTCAGCTGCCGGTCACTTCACGATGTGAATGACGCGCTCCATGCCGAGCAGCACGTGGTCGCGGCCGTCCTGAGTTTCCATGAAGCAGGCCAGCACGTAGTAGCCAGGATGGTTGCGGATGACGAGCTGCTGGAACGAGCCGTGGGACAACGGCCCGGCGAAGGTTCCTTGCCCGGTCGCGAGGCGGTTAGCCAGGCCATTGCGGCCGTCTTTCAGCGCCCGGGCGAGCCGTCGGGCATTTGTCGCGTTGCTGGCCGTGGCGAACACGATCATGTGGACCAGGAACCCGTGGTTAGCGAAGCGGACCAGCGCCCCATCGTGCAGCGTCCCCGGGCCGCGGAAGCCGAACTCGATCGCAGCGATGGTAGCCGCCGGCGCTCGGCAGGGGGGCCGGGTGCGCAGCGGCAGAGACCGTGAAGGTCGTGAACGGCCACTTGGCCGGGTTGCCCCGCGCAGAGTCGAACGCCACGTACTGCCCGCTCTGCAGCTTGGCCTGGATGGTGCTGGTGCCCTTGGGAGCCGCTGCGTCGGTCACGATCGAGGCGTACCCATCGAGGTAGTTCGGGTCGCCCGCAGCGGGACCAGCCAGCAGCTTGAAGAACTGGGCCACGGTCACGCCGGGATCGAGCCGGACGAAGATTGGCGCCCCCTCGCGCTCGCCGGTGACCGTGGACACGATCCGGACGCCGCCGGACTGCAGCATTCCGCCGACCGTGATCTTCTTGCCGGTCATCGCCACCGTGATCGCGGGCAGGGCAGCAGCAGCCCGGGCCGCGCCGGGTCCCGCAGGCGACGCGCTGGCGATCGCGGTGGGCAGCGCCACCCCCGCGATGGCCATGATCGCGGTGCCGGCGAGAGCCGTTTTGATCTTCAGCTTGGTTCGCATGGTGATTCCTCCGCTCATCAGACTGTCCCCGTAGCGTCCGGCTCCCGCGCCAGCCGCCGGGCACGGAGTCAGGGTGCGTGCGATGGCCCCGCGCGGGCACCGGGGAGCACCCCTAGTCCGCAGAACTAGGGTGGTTGTCCGAGGTGCAGGTGCCGGTCGACTCCCCGGCCGCGCGGAGCTCGTCCTCGAGGACGCGGACCAGATCCAGCCATCCGGTGAACGGCACGGTCTGCCCGGATTCCTTGCGCAGGCGGCCAACCGGCTGCCCTTCGGGCCCACGCTCCAGATTGATCACGATTACAGTCATCGATTTCCCCGGTTCAGGCATTGCCCCAGCAGTGTCTCGGCCAGCGGGGTGCTCGTGCGCCGGCAATTGCCCCTAGCCCGCCGGGCTAGGGTGCGCCGGACGCCCGTTGGGGGAGGCTGAGCCGTTAATCAGCCTGCCTGGATGGGTCAACGTGACCTCTTGGTTTGGGCAGACTGGGTGCGGACGCCACCGAAGGGGGGAAACGGTGGAAGAGCCAATCGTGGGCAGGGCCGGCGAGCTGGAGACGCTGAACCGGTTGTTCAGCGCGCACCGCCTGCGGCGACAGTCAGGTCGTCCTGGTCGTGGGGCCGGCGGGCATCGGGAAGACCGCCTTAACCCGCCACTGCCTAGCGTCCTGGCAGGCCCGGGCCGTGTCCGCTTCGGGAGATCCTGACGAGACCTGCCTCTCCGGCGGCCTGCTGGATCAGCTGGCGCAGGAGGCGGCGGTCCCCGAGGCCAAGGAACTGGCGGGGTTGCTGGACCCAGGCCCCGCCGACCCGTTGTCGGCTGGATCAGCGCTGCTGGGCATGTTCCACGCCATGGCCGCTACCGAGCCGCTGGTCGCGCTGGTCAACGATGTGCAGTGGGGCGATGAGCTGTCCCTCAGGGCGCTGAGCTTCGCGGGCCGCCGGCTGCGCCATGACCCGGTCCTGTGCATCCTGGTCACCCGGGGCGAGGATCTGAACAGGCTTCCGCCCGGGCTGTTGAGACTGGTCGACGACCGGGGAACCCGGCTCGATCTAGGTCCCCTTAACGCTGCGGATGTGGCCGCGCTGGCTGAGCAGGCCGGCCTGGGGCGGCTGCCGCACCGGGCGGCGGAGCAGCTGCGGGAACACGCCGCCGGCATCCCGTTGCACGTGAAGGAACTGCTGCACGACTTGCCCGCTGACGTGCTGCGAGCTCCTGCGTCGGTGCTGCCCGCGCCGCGGTCGCTGGAAGCACTCGTGCTGTCGCGGATAGCCGGCTGCGCGCCCGAGACCGAACGACTGGTCGTGGCGGCGGCGATCCTGGGCGCGGAGGCAAGAACTCACGGACGCCGCCACGCTGGCCGGTCTCGCTGATCCGCTGCCGGCCTTGCAGGAAGCGAGCTCGCAGCGGCTGCTGGAGCTGGACACGGCCGGCGGGCGCCGCTGCGTGTTTCCGCATGCCCTGATCCGCGCCGCGGTGTACCGGGACATCGGCGTCAGCCGCCGCGCAGAACTGCACCGCGCAGCCGCCAGGCTGACCACCGGCCCGGCCGCCCTCGCGCACCGGGCCGCCGGATGCTGTGGCACCGATCCCGGCCTCGCCGCGGATCTGCATGCCCGGGCGATCGAGGAGCTGGACGCAGGCCGGCCGACGGAGGCGGTCGAGCACCTGCTGGCCTCCGTGCAGGTCAACAACCGCGGACCCGACCGTGACCAGCGGCTGCTGACGGCCGTCGGCGTGCTGATCGATCTGGGGGACGCGGCCAGGGCCCGGCCCTACGCCGACGAGATCATGGCTCTTCCGCCGTCCGCGCTGCGCAGCCTGATGCTCGGGCGGCTGGCCATGCTCGCCGGGCAGTATCGCCCCGCGGAGGACTGGCTCGCCGACGCGTGGTCCGCGCTGGCGGCGGCCCGCCCGCCGCGGGAGAGGCCCGGCTCAGGGAAAGTGCCGCCGCCGCGGCCTGCCAGCTGGCGCTGATGCTGCTCGGCGAGCACCGCATCGAGGATGCCGCCGCCTGGGCGCAGCGAGCCGCGCAGACTGCGGTCACCCGGATCACCCGCGCCTGCTCCTGCGCCGTCCGCTCCGGCTCGCTGATCGCGGCCGGGCAGGCAGATGAGGCCGCAGCCCTGCTGGAAGCTGAACTGGCCCAGGGTGATGAGGGCCCCGCCGGCGCGATGATCCGGGTCGCCCTCGCGGCCGTGCTGCACCGCAGCGACGATCTGGACGGTGCCTGCGCGCAGATGGACGCCGCAGGCGCAGGGCATCTCCGGCCTGCCCATGGCGCACCAGCTAGAAGCCATGCTGCTGCGGGCGGCGGTGAACTACAGCTCGGGAGCGTGGGACACAGGCCGCCGCCGAGGCCGAGCGCCTGGTGATCCTGGTCGATGACCTGGACCAGGGCTGGCTGCGTGCGCGCGCTCACCTGACGGCGGTCTATGTCGCGGCCGGGCGCGGCGAATGGGACCGCGCAGCGGATCACGCTGACACAGCCGCTTCGCACCTGGCGGCCGCACCGGGAGCCGGCTCGCTGGAACTGGCCAACGCGCGGACAGCGATCGCCGTCGCCAGCGACGACCCGGCCGCGGTCGTTGCCGCGGTCGGTGAGCTCGGCGACCTCGGCCGGCTCGCGCGGCTGGAACCCACCCGGCTGATGTTCTGGCCTGCTTACGCCTACGCCCTGGCGCGGCTGGGCCGGCCGGACGAAGCCGACCAGGTGCTGCGGCCGTTCGAAGAACTCGCCCAGCTCCGGACCCGGCGTTCGGCAATGGCTGCCGCGGGCCGGGCCCGGGGTTTCCTGGAAGCCCCCGGCACCGGCCGGACGCCGCGCGTGCGGCGCTCGCGGGCAGCGTCGAGAACCTGAAGGGGCTGGTCCTGCCCTTCGAGGAGGCGCAGACGCGGCTCGAATACGGCCGGTTCCTCAGGCACATCGGGCAGCGCCGGCGCGCCGTCCGCGAACTCAGCGCGGCGCGATCCCTGTTCGCCGCTCTTGGCGCACAGCCATTCCGGGACCGCTGCGACAGCGAGCTCGGTCATGACGCGCGGTCGCTGCCGGGTGGCTCCCAGCCGCCGCTGACTCCCCGCCAGCTGATCGTGGCGCGGGCCGTGGCCAGCGGAAAATCCAACCGGGACATCGCGACAGAGCTTTATATCAGTGTCAAGACGGTCGAATTCCACGTCAACCAGATACTCATGAGGCTCGGCGTTGACTCCCGGGCCGAGGTAGCCACGGCGCTCGCCGCGAGCAGGCACCCGGACGGCCGGTGATCGGCAGTCTGTTCGTGCCGGTTCCACATCGTTGCCCGCTCCTGGTTCAGCCGCCTGACCCTCGCTGAGGTCCGTGACCTCACTCGAAGAACTGGGGATTCAGGTCGCTGGCCCGCAGCACGGCGGTGATCCGGCCGGCGGCCAGGACGGGGTCGGTGGCGGGTGCGATGCGGGTGGCCCAGGGCCACCAGAACCAGCAGCGGCCCTGGCCGTCCGGCGTCCACCAGGACGTGGTCGCTGAGGGCGGCCGCCCCCGGATCCGGGTTCTGGACGAACAGGCTGCGCCGGCCGGCGCGGTTCGAGCAGGCTGGTGATCCAGCCCCGGCCGGCCAGCTCGCGGCGCAGGGCTTCCAGGTGCACGGCGGGGCCGCCGGGGTGGGGGCACGGCATGGGGACGCTCCGGGTTTCGTTTGCGGGAATTTGTGGTTCAAGCGTCGCGCGCGGGGCCTACGCTCTGGAAGTACGTCAGCACGCACCGCCGTTTTGTCCTCAGGCGGAGGGACGCTGTCAGGGACGCGGGGGCCGTGTCAGGCCCGCCGGGACGAGGTAAGGACGGACCCATGGGCCGTGACAGTCAGGTCAGCGCGCTGGCCTTATTCTCCGCGGAGCTGCGGCGGGCCCGCTCGGCCGCGGGGCTGACCCAGGACCAGCTGGCCGAGCAGGTCGGGTACAGCCCGTCGCTGGTCGCGCACGTGGAGACCGGGAGCCGGGCGCCCAGCCTGGACTTCGCCCGGCGCGCTGACGAGGCGCTCGGCACCGGCGGGTTACTGCCCGGCTCCAGCCGCTCGTGCGCAGCGAGGCCTACCCGGCCTGGTTCCGGGACTGGGTGGAGATCGAGCGCGAGGCGGTCTCGCTGCGCTGGTTCGAGCCGTTGCTGATCCCGGGGCTGCTGCAGACCGAGGAGTACGCCCGCGCCGTGCTGGCCGCGGCTCACCCGGCCTCCCCACAGGACGAGGTGGAACGGCTGGTCAGCGCCCGGATGGACCGGCAGGCCATCCTGGATCAGGCCGGCCCGCCGCTGCTGTGGGTGATCCTGGACGAGGGCGTGCTGACCCGCCCGGTGGGCGGCCCGGCCGTGATGCGGGACCAGATCGAGCGGCTGATCAAGGCGGCGCGGCAGCCCCGGATCGTGCTCCAGGTCGTGCCGTTGGGCGCTGGGGCGCACGCGGGGCTAGCTGGCCGGTTCGCGATCGCCAGTTTCGACGGGCCGGCAGACGTCGCTGTACCTCGACAATGCGCTGGCCGGCCAGGTCGCTGAGCGTGCTCAAGACGTAGCCCGGCTCACGCTGCTGTACGACATACTGAAGGCTGAGGCGCTGTCCCCGCGCGCCTCGGCAGACCTGGCGAGGAAGGCGATCGAGAGATGGACCTGACCGGCGCCCCGTGGCGCAAGTCCTCCTACAGCGGAGGGAACGGCGGTGCTTGCGTGGAGGTCGCGGTCGTGCCCGGCTCCAAGGAGGGCAGCGACTACGTCATCACCATGCGCGACTCCAAGGACCCCGACGGGCCGGTGCTGACCTTCACCCCGGACGAGTGGAAGGCGTTCACCCTCGGCGTCCAGGACGGCGAGTTCGACGTCGAGGACGACAGCCCGCAGGACGGCCGGCCGGACGAAAGCGCCCCGGGCCATCCGGGGCCTGACCGCGCGGGCCAGTTACCGGCCCGGTTCAGCGAGGACGAGCGGTGATCTACACAGCAGGATGACTGCCGGGGGCGCTGGGCGTGGCCGTCGCGGCCTGCGGGTTCCGGCTCCGGGTGGCCGGGCGCCGCCGGTGCCGGGTCGCCGGACTTGGCGCGGCGTCGGTGCCAGCCGCGCTGAGATCACGTAAGCCACCACGACGGCCACGATGACCAGCGGCATGACGGCCAGGCCGTCCGAGGCCAGCAGCAGGGAAGCCAGCAGGACCGAGGTCAGCGGCAGCCGGAGCATCACGACGGACATCGCGCCGATGCCCATGGCCACGCCCGCGACCAGCGGCAGCCCCGGCAGGTGCGACAGTGCGACGCCGCCCACCCCGCCGAGGAACAGGGCCGGGAACGTCGGGCCGCCGCGGAAACTGCTCAGCGAGATCCCGTAGGCCAGGCCCTTGCAGGCTATGAGCAGCAGCAGCGCGCCCGACGGTGTAGCTGGCGCTGTGCGAGATGAACGGGCCGAGCTGGGACTGCCCGGAGAACAGCACCTCGCTCCGAGCCCTTGCCGGTCGCGGCCGCGAACGCGATGGCCAGGCCCGCGACGGCCAGGCCGATCAGCGGGGTGATGACCAGGATGCCGGCGCTCGGCGTAGGGCCGGAGGAACAGGCCCAGCCAGCGGATGGCGCTGCCGAGCGGAACCGCCAGCACGCCGATGGCCAGCGCCCAGCCGAACTCGGCCGCCGTGGGCGATCCGAAGTGGGGCAGGCCCGGGATGGCCAGCGAGAACGTGCCCAGCCCGGTCCACGCGTCGAGCCCGATGAACACGAGGGAACCGATGCCCGCCGCCAGCAGGCCGGGGATCAGCACGAGTTCCATCATGGCCCCGCCCAGCCCGGTGGCCTCCATCAGCAGGAAGGCTCCGGTCAGCGGGGAGCCGAGCAGGGTGGCGATGGCGGCGAAGCTGCCCGCCGCCGCGACCACGGTCTGGGTGCGGGCCGGGGCGTCCCGTCTGACCAGCCGGACGGCGATGACCCCGAGCCCCCCGCCGATAGCGATCAGCGGGGCCTCGGGGCCGAGGACCACGCCCAGGCTCAGGGTCGCGAAGGCGGCGAGCACGATGCCGGGAAGCTCGATGGGGGCGGCGGGCCCGCCGCCCATCTTGAACCCGTCGGCGGGGGAGTGGCCGCCCGTCCCGGGCAGGTACTTGAGGGTGAGGGCGACCAGCACCCCCGCCACCGCCAGCGGCAGCAGGGGCCACCACAGCGGCTCGGCGTGGAAGCCCAGGCCTTTGGGCAGGTCGGTGAAGACCCAGCCCTGCATCTTGCTGACCAGGGCGAGGAAGAAGTAGGCCACCGCCGAGACTGGCGCGCCGATGATCGCGGCCAGCACCAGCAGGGCGACGTAACTCCGGGACCGCAGCAGCGCCAGCGGGTCGGATGGCATCGTCACCGCATGTCCTCCTCAACGGCTAGATCGCTGGTCATGTGACGAGCAGGTAGATGCTCTTGCCGGCCAGCCAGAACCCCAGCAGCAGCGAAATCACGATGATCACCAGGTCCTGATGGGTGTCCAGCCAGGTCCGCAGCTTCTGGATGAGGGCATCGGCGGCCTCCGGCCGGAAGGCCGCGGACAGCTCCAGGTACAGGAAGCTCGAGGTGGCCAGCACGCAGAACAGCACCAGGATCAGCCACTCCCACACGTTCGAGAGCTTGGCCTGGCTGACCGTGGCCGCGCCGGCCGCGACGAGGGCCCACGGCTGGAGGAAGGCGGCCAGCCCGGCGGCGGCCCACAGCCGAGGCCTCGTCCAGCCGGCCCATCCAGGCCGGGGGTTTGCGCGGGAGGCTCCGGCGGCGCTCCTGCCGGACGGCGTAGAGGATCAGCACGACGCCCAGGGTCAGCTTGATGGCCAGGACCGCGGTCGACGGCGCGGTGGCCGGCGCGGGCGGCTTACCCCCGGTGAGCAGGACCACGGCGCCGATCACCACGACCAGGCAGGCCAGCCAGCCCAGGATGAAGGCCAGGCCTTTCCGGGTGCCCTTCTCGGAGCTCAGGATCAGCAGGAACGCGATGAGCGGGAAAGGCTCAAGGGTGATGCCCAGGCCGATCAGGAGCAGGTCAAGTACCACCTGGCCCAGCTCTCCTCATCGACACCACCCCTGCACTGACCTTGCCGGGCCAGCGGGGTATCTGCCTCACCCGCCGGGGGTGAGGCAGTGGCCCCTCAGCCCGGCCCGCCGGGCGGGCCGGGCGGGCCGGGCACGTTGGCCCGGTTTGCGGACTTTTTGCGGCTGGTATGCACTCCAGCGGGCGCAGGCCTCGGTAGAGTGGCCTACAGTCCGTAGAACTTCGGCGCCATACGCGGTCACCGGATGTGAGCGCGTGTCGCTGTGGAGCGCAGGCATGGACGGTGGTGCGGACCGGCCAGCCGGGGTGCGTGGCAACGGAGCCGCCCAGGAATTCCCGCCCGGCATGGGCCCGTTAGTCGGGCGGGGAGACGCGCTGCGCGCGTTCGGGGAGGCCCTCGACGCGTCGGGCAGCGGTTCATGCTGCTTCCTCGGCCTGGTCGGGGAGCCGGGTGCGGGCAAGACGCGCCTGCTGGGCGAGCTGGCCGCGGAGGCGGCCCGGCGGGGCGTGGTCATCCTGGCGGGCCGGGCGGCCGAGTTCGAGCAGGAGATGCCGTTCGGGGTCGTGGTCGACGCGCTCGACGACCAGGTGGAATCCGGTCTGCCCGAGCCTGGCCACCCGGCTGGGCGCGGGAACGTGCGGGCTGCTCGCTACCGTCCTGCCCTCCCTGCGGGCTGCGGCGCCCGGCCTGGACGGGCCAGCCGGGCCGGGTCCCGGGCGCGACCTGACCGGCCGGTACCGGATATACCGGGGGATGCGGCGCCTGCTGGAGGATCTGGCCGGCCCGCACGGCCTGGTGCTGATCCTCGATGACGTGCACTGGGCCGACAACGCGTCCATCGAGCTGCTGGACCACCTGGTCCGCCATCCGCCCCGCGGCCGGGTGCTGGTGGCCATCGCCTACCGCCCGGCGCAGGCCCCGGCGCGGCTGGCGGCGCTGCTGACCTCGGCCACGGTGCACGCCCGTCAGCTGCCGGTGGGACCGCTGACGTTCGCCGAGACCGAGGAACTGCTCGGCCCCGGCCTGAGCCGGCCGCGCTGCCAGGCGCTGCACGAGGCCAGCGGCGGCAACCCGTTCTACCTGGAAGCGCTGGCCCGGATGGACCAGCACGCGCCGCTGACGGCCGATGACGTCGACGGCAGCGAGCTGCCGCCTGCGGTCCGGGCCGCGCTCCAGCTCGAGCTGGACGGCCTGTCGCCGGAGGCGCGGCGGGTGGCGCAGGCGGCGGCGGTGGCCGCGGACGAGTTCGAGCCGGGCCTGGCCGCCGTGGCTGCCGAGGTCAGCGAGGACGAGGCGCTGGCCGCGCTGAACGAGATGGCCGCCCGTGACATCGTCCGGCCCGCGTCGGCGGGGCGGCTGCGGTTCAGGCACCCGCTGGTGCGCCGGGCCACCTACGACTGCGCGGCCGCGGGCTGGCGGCTCGGCGCGCACGCGCGGATCGCCGCGCACCTGGCCGAGGTCGCGGCCCCCGCGGCGTTGCGCGCGCACCACGTGGAGCGGTCAGCGTCGTTCGGTGACCAGGCGGCCATCACCACGCTGCTGGACGCGGCCCGCGAGGTGGCCGCGCACGCGCCCGCCACGGCGGCGCACTGGCTCGAGGCGGCCCGGGACATCATGCCCGCCCCGGACCGCCAGCTCGAGCTGCTCCTCGACGTGGCCCGGCTGCGGGCGGTGAGCGGCCAGCTGGCCGAAGGCCGTGAGGCCGCGCGTGAGGTGCTGCGGCGCCTGCCGCTCGGTGACCACGCCCGGCGGGCCAAGGCGGCCCGGTTCTGCGCGCTGATGGAACGCCAGCTCGACCGGCCGCAGGAGGCCCGGGCGGTGCTGCTCGATGAACTGCGCCGGATTCCCGACCCCCAGTCGCCGGCGGCGGTGCCGCTGCGGACCCGGCTGGTGGCCGAGAGCCTGATGCGCGGGGATGTCCGCGCCGCGCAGGCGGTCCTGGACCTGATCCCGGAAGACCCGGCGGCCCTGGAACCCAGCGTCGCGGTGGCGATCGCGGCGCTGCGGCCGCTGCCCGCCTACGCCCGGGGCCGGGTCGCCGACGCGGCCCGCTTCATCGAGGCGGCCGGCCAGCTCGTGGCGGCCGCACCGGACGACCAGCTCGCGGAATGGCTGGACGCGGTGGCCTGGCTCTGCTGGACCGAAACGATGATGGGCCGGGACCAGAGCGCACTGGGCCATTTTGACCGCGCGGTCGCCATTGCCCGCTCCACCGGCCAGGGCTACATCATCAGCAACCTGCTGGCCGGGCAGGCCCGGGTGCTGACGCTGTTCGGCCGGCTGGCGGAGGCCGCCGCGGCCGCGGAAGAAGCCGTCGAGGTGGCCCGGCTGCTCGGCTCGGGCCATCAGCTGGTCTTCGCGCTCACCCAGCAGTGCCTCGCGGCCAGCTGGTCCGGCGAGGATCAGGCCGCGGTGCGGCTCGGTGAGGAGGCGGCCCGCACCGGCAAGGGCAACGGGGAATGGTCCGGCGCCCAGGCCCAGTACGCGCTGGCGGTCGCCCTGATCAACGCGGGGCGGCGCGAGGCCGGCCGGGACACCATGGCGCAGGCGTGCAACAACCTGCAAGCGGCCCATGCTCGATCAGCGCAGCCTGCTGGCGGCGTGTGAGGTGATGGCCGACGTGGAGGCCGGGAGCGGCCATCAGGACGAGGCCAGCCGCTGGGCCGGTCACGCGGTGAAGGTCGCCCGGGCCGGCCAGGAGGCCAGCGCCGCGCTGGCGCGTGCGCACGCACTGCGCGGAACCGAGCCCCGGGCCGCAGCCGCGGCGGCGGGCGGCGCCGCGCAGTCCCTGGCCACCGCCGGCCTGCTCATCGACGCCGGCCGGGCCCGGCTGTGCGCCGGGCAGTCCTACGCCGCGGCGGGCCTGACCGCCGACGCCCGCACCGAACTCGCCGCGGCGGCGCAGATGTTCTCCGACTGCGGCGCCCGCTCCCTGCTCGCGGCCACCGTACGTGAGCAGCGCAGGCTCGGCGTCCGGGTGCCCGGGCCGGCCACCGCGGGCCGGGCGCCCGGGCCGCACGGCCTGACCCAGCGCGAGCTGGATGTGGTCAAGCTGGTCCGCGAGGGCTACACGAACCAGCAGATCGCCGGGTCGCTCTTCGTCAGCATCCGGACCGTGGAAACCCACCTGTCCCACGCCTTCGCCAAGCTCGGCGTGTCCTCGCGGACCGGCCTGCTCAAGGCGCTCAGCGAGGTGTAACCGCGCCGGCCGTCCTCCGCCCTGACCTGAGCTGCCCGGGTGGCGCGGGAAGTCAGGGTTTACCACGATGCGCCCGGATGCCCCCGCAGGCGGCACAGTGGGAGCAGCAACTGTGGGAGCACAGCAGCGGAGTGCGCAGGGAGCTCAGATGACGATCCGTATCCCGCGATACACCCTCGACGGCGTGCAGGACGCCGAGGTGTCCGTGCACCCGTTCGCGACCGACGATGGCCTCGGGCTCAACCTGACCCGGTTCCACCGGGCCGACTGCGACGATGTCGTCCTGCTCGTGCACGGCCTGACGTCGTCCAGCGACCTGTTCATCATGCCTGAGCACCGCAATCTGGCCAGCTACCTGCTGGACACCGGATTCACCGACGTCTGGGCGGTCGACTTCCGGATGAGCAACCGGTTCCCCTACGACAGCGAGACCCACCGCTACACCCTCGACGACATCGCGGACTACGACCATCCCGCCGCGCTGGCTGAGCTCCGCCGGCACGTGGGGGACCGCCGGGTGCATGTCGTGGCCCACTGCCTCGGCTCGCTGTCGCTCACGATGAGCCTGTTCGCCGGCAGGCTCCCCGGCCTGGCCAGCGTGACCTGCAACAGCGTCGCGCTCACCCCCCGGGTGCCGGGCTGGTCACGGTGGAAGCTGCGCTACGGGCCGCCGCTGCTGGAATACCTGGTGGGAGTGGTGTCCCTGGACCCCGCGTTCGCGGACAGCCCGCCGCTGACCCGCGGCGGGGCGCTCGCCCGCCTGGTCGACCTGGCGCACCGCGAATGCGACGTGAGCGCGTGCCACATGCTCAGCTTCATGTGGGGCAGCGGCCACCCGGCCATGTACGAGCACGCCAACCTGCTCCCCGAGACCCATGAGCGGATGGGTGACCTGTGCGGGGCCGGCGGGACGTACTACTACCGGCACGTGAGCAAGATGGTGCGGGCCGGGCACGCGGTGAAATGTGACCCCGGCGACCCCCGGCACCGCGACCTCCCCGATGACTACCTGGCGGATGCCGCGCAGCTGACCACGCCGATGCTGCTGCTGACCGGGGACCGCAACCGGGTCTTCGCCGACTCCAACATCGCCTGCCACCAGCTGCTGGCGAAGATCGCGCCGGGCCGGTCCGAGCTCGAGATCCTGCCCGGCTACGGTCACGTCAACCCGATCGTGGGCCAGCAGCGCCCACACGGACGTCTTCCCGCGGATCGGCGAGTTCCTCAAGCGGCAGGCGGCCTGAGATGGCCACCGGACCCGGGATGCGGAGCCCGGCGGCCCCGGCCCCCGAGCATGCCGACGCGGTGGTGATCGGGTCAGGCTTCGGCGGCGCGGTGACCGCGTACCGGCTGGCCGAGTCCGGCTTGTCGGTCATCCTGCTCGAGCGCGGGCAGGCCTATCCGCCGGACAGTTTCCCGCGCACGCCCGCGGAGATGAGCCGGGCCTTCTGGGACCCGGCGGCCGGCCTGCACGGGATGTTCGACGTCTGGCGCTTCAGCGGCTGCGATTCCGTGGTGTCGAGCGGGCTGGGCGGAGGCTCGCTCATCTACGCGAACGTGCTGCTCCGCAAGGACGAGCACTGGTTCGTCCAGGACGATCCGCTGCCGCACGGGGGGTTCGAATCCTGGCCGGTCACCCGCGCCGATCTCGACCCGCACTATGACGAGGTCGAGCGCATGCTGGGCGCCACGCCCTACCCGCTGGAGGTGGCCCCGTACGCGGCGACGCGCAAGACACGCGCCATGCAGGACGCCGCGGCGGAACTCGGCCTGCCCTGGCAGCTGCCGCCGCTCGCGGTCAGCTTCGCGCCCGCGCCGGGGGCCGCGCCGGGCCCCGGGCTGCCGATCGTGGACCCGCCGTACGGCAACCTGCACGGGCGGCAGCGGACCACCTGCCGCCTGTGCGGCGAGTGCGACATCGGCTGCAACATCGGGGCCAAGAACAGCCTCGACTACAACTACCTGTCCGCCGCCCGGCACCACGGCGCCGACCTGCGCACTGGTCACGAGGTCCGGGCCATCCGCCCCCGGCCGGCCAGCGGCTACGAAGTGGACTACATCCGGCACGACCCGGCCGGCGAGAGCGGCCCGCGCGGCGCGGCGGCCCAGCCGTCCGGGACCATCGTGTGCGAGCGGCTGGTGCTGGCCGCGGGCACCTACGGCACGTCCTACCTGCTGCTGCGCAACCGCGCGCACTTTCCCGGCCTGAGCTCGGCCCTCGGCACCCGGTTCAGCGGCAACGGGGACGTGCTGAGCTTCCTCATCAACGCCCGGGACCGCAGCGGGATCCGGCCGCTCGACGCCAGCCGCGGGCCCGTCATCACCAGCGCCATCCGGCTGAGCGACCAGCATGACGTCCCGGCGGGAACCGGCCGCGGCGCGTACCTCGAGGACGGCGGGTACCCGGCCTTCGTCGACTGGCTGGTGGAGGCGGCGGACGTGCCGGGGGAGACGCGGCGGCTGGCGCAGTTCGTGTTCGAACGCTGCCATGCCATCGTCACGCGCGCGCCCGACCCCAGCCTGTCCAAGGAGATCTCCGATCTGATCGGCACGGACTCGCTCTCGGTCGGCTCGCTGCCGCTGCTCGGCATGGGCCGCGACGTCCCCGACGGCGTGCTGCGGCTGCGCGACGACCGGCTGGATCTGGTCTGGTCCACGGCCACCAGCGAGGCGTACTTCGAGCGGGTGAACGCGGCCATGCGGCGCATCGCGGCCGTGCTCGGCGCGCGCTGCGTGAACAACCCCATGTGGATGAGCAAGCGGATCATTACCGCGCATCCGGTGGGCGGCGCGCCCATGGGGCGTGACCCCAGCGCGGGGGTGTGTGATCCCTATGGCGAGGTGTTCGGCTACCCGGGCCTCTACATCGCCGATGGCGCGGCGATGCCGGGGCCGGTCGGCCCGAACCCCTCGCTGACCATCGCCGCGCTGGCCGACCGCATGTGCACCCGGCTGCTGGACAAGCCGCCCGCCACGACCGTGGGGGGAGCGGATCTGGTGCGCGCCGGGGCGGCGGCTGACCCGGAGCCCGGCCCGCCCGCGCGCCGCCCGGACCGCACCTGGCTGTCGTTCTCCGAGGAAATGAGCGGGACCTGCTTCCCGGGCGCGAGTAACGGAGGTTCCGCGGCGGTGGCCCGGCTGCTGCAGGAGCCGCTGGCCTTCCGGCTCACTATCACCGCCGACGATCTAGAACGCTTCCTGGATGAGCCCGAGCACTCCGCCCGGGCTGAGGGATGGATTGACGCCGAAAGCATCGAGGGCCGGCGTCAAATCCAGCGGGGCTGGTTCAATTTGTTCGCGCCGACCGGGGTGCCGGACCGCCGCCTCATGTGGTACCGGCTGCAGTTCGACAGCGCGCTGGGCCAGCCCCGCACCCTCATCGGCTGGAAGAACGTGTGGCACGGGGCGCTGACCCGGATCTGGCCGGACACCTCGACCCTGTACTTCCGGCTGCTGGCGGGTCATGTGGCGGCGCAGGAGGACGACCAGGCCCGCATCCTCGCGGCCGGCACCCTGCACCTGCACATCACCGACTTCGTGCGCGAGCTCACCACCATCCGGGTGGAAGGCCCGCACTGCGCCGCCGGGATGGAGCGGTTCGGCCGGTTCTTCGCCGGCCAGCTCTGGGACGTCTACGGGCCGGACCGCAGCCACGTCTAACCCGGCACGTGGCTACCCGGCCCTGGACCGTCCGGCTCGGCCGCCGTGCCCGCCAGATGATCCGCTGGAGGCGCAGGGCTCCGGCGCCCACCGCGATCAGCAGCACCACGTTGAGCAGCAGCTGGAATGCCGACCCCCGGGCCTCACCCCAGCTGGAGTAGGCCAGGGACAGGCCGATGTCGGCCGCGGCGGGGATGGTCGTGACCGAGATGAACACGCCGATGAGGGCGCTGGCCCGGGCCTCGGTCAGCGACACGACGCCGACTATCCCGGCCAGCACCGCGACCACCACCGAGAACAAGTTCGGATTGTTGATCAGGTCGGAGACCGGCCGGATCCCGGTCGAGTACAGCTCGGCGTGTGCCCGGACCAGCGGATCGCCAGGCCGAAAAGCAGGGTGAGCGACCACGGCGGCGGTGAATCCGGCCAGCAGGGCGAGGAGGCCGCGCAGCACCGGCCGCCGGGCCCGCTTGTCGAGGCCGAGGGCCACGCCCATGATCGCGTTGTATTCCGGTCCCACCACCATGGCCCCGACGATCAGGATCTGCGAGTTGGTCAGGATGCCGACCGCGCCGATCAGTCCCGCGATAGCCAGCAGGATGTAGAAACTGGGTGCGTAGACGGCGTCCGAGCGGATCCTGGCCTCGACGAGTTCCCAGACCGGGGCCAGGTCCCGCTGCATCACAAAGTGCCGTGAGGGCGGCTCCGGCGGTTCCCCGAGAGTGGCGTCCACGTACTCGACGGCGACCGCCTCGCGGTGGCCGCCGGTGAAGCTTTTCAGCTGCCGGAACACGGAGTTAGCGGACCCGGGCCGCACGTCGAACTGCACCGCGTCGCCGCCTGGCCGCCGCGCGGCGCCGGGGAGAACCACCAGGCTGGAGACGCCGGGTCGGAGTCGAGGGCCTCGAGCAGGCTGTCGGTCCGGTCGGGCCTGCTGACCAGCCGCACGTGAAAACTCATGACTCTCTCCAACTCGTCCGCGGCCTGGGCTACCGGCACCGGCCCCAGCGACACGATCGTGTCGCCCGCCTCCGGCGCCGGCGTGCCGGTCGTGCGTGACGGCCGCGAGCTGGCCGTCCGCGCGGACCAGGAACAGGAGGTCGTGCCCGGCGGGGAGCACGCCGTTGGCGGGCTGCGCGACGATCCGGGCGCCGTCGTGATACCGGCCGCTGACCGCCCCCCTGGTCAGGCCCTCACCGAACAGGATCTCCCCGCTGGTGTAGGGAGCGACGACCCCGTGGCTGCGCAGCGGCGGTGCGAGCCGGTAGACGCGGCCCTCGACGTTGCCGGTCAGCAGCACCGAGGCCAGCGCGTTGAAGTCGTCCTCGTCGGTGAGCAGGAGCACGGCCGTGATCTCCTCGAGCCGCGCGCCCCGGCCGGTGGCGGCCGCGAGCAGCTCACCCGGCGCCAGCTCGAGCCCGGCCTGCCGCACCTGCTCCCGCTGCGAATCCAGGCCCGCCCACATCAGCACGTCCAGGCCGGCCGACCGCAGCGCCCGGCCGAGGTCGATGACCCAGCGCTCGCCGCCGACCAGCAGCGGGCGGGTCCGGGCCGGGCGCGTGACGTGCAATCGCCGGGCTACTGGCGCTGCGGTCAGGCCGTACAGGACTACCGTCGCCACGATCACCAGGAACGTGACCGGCAGGATCTTGGCGGCGCCCCCGATGCCCTTGGCGACCAGGCCCGCGGTGAACGTGGAGGCGGTGGCGGCGGCGACGATCCCGCGCGGGGCCATCCAGCCGATGAACGCGCGCTCACCTTTCCCCAGGTCCGTCCGGAGCGTGGACGCGAACGCGGCCAGCGGGCGGGCCACGAGGACCAGCACGGCGACCAGGCCGAGCGTGGGCAGCAGCAGATGGCGCAGCGACTGCGGGGTCACCGTCGCCGAGATGGAGACGAACAGGACGCCGATGATCAGCTGCACCAGCGTCTCGAAGAACGGCTGGCGGGCCGGCAGGTCAACGCCCCGCATATTGGCCAGGGCGAGCCCCATGAAAATCGCCGCGATGAGCCCGGTGTCCGCCCGGATGGCGTCGCACCCGGCGGCCACCCCGATCACCGCGGCGAGCTGCGCGGTGGTGCCGAGCAGCTCACCGAGCCGCAGCTTGCGCAGCAGCAGCCAGAGCACCGCGGTGCCGATCACGCCCCCGGCCAGGCCGACCAGGATGCTGAGCGCAAATTGCCCGAGCTGGTTGCCCAGGCCTTTATGGGTGCTCGAGACGACGGCATGGAAAACCAGAGCGCCGAGGATCCCGCCGACCGGGTCAATCAGTGACCCTTCCCAGATCAGGACCTGCCCCAGCCGTTCCGTCGGCCGGATGAAGCGCAGCAGCGGGCCCACGACCGTCGGCCCCGAGACGACCAGGATGATGCCGAGCATCACCGCCGCGCCGCGCGACATGCCCAGCAGCGGCGCGGCGACGGCGGCGGCGAGCACCCAGGTGATCAGCACGCCCAGGACGATCAGGCGGATCACGACCTTGCGGACGTGGCCCTTGAGCTTCCGCAGGTCGAGGCCCAGGCCCGCGTCGTAAAGGATGACCGCCACGGACAAGGACACCAGCGGCTCGAACGCGGGCCCGAGCAGCTTGTCCGGGTTGACATCGGAAGTCAGGGCGCCCGCGATGAAACCGACCGGCAGCAGCACGATGATGGCCGGGATGCGCAGCCTGCTGGCCAGGACCTGGGAGCCGACCGCCAGCACGAGAATGAGGCCGACGCCGATCAGGATCTGGTTAGTGGTCACGCCAAGCCTCCGATAATGCCCGGTACATCTTTTGTTCGCCGGCCGTTCACTATGCGGTGGCTAACGCCGAACCTTAGGCCACGGCAAATGCACGCCCGGGGAAATGTTCCGTCGTCCTACGGTTCCGGCTGGGCAAAGGGAAGTCATCACCCGTGATAGGTGATGAGCTTGCCGTTTCGGGCGGTTAGAAAGGCATTGGGACCGGCGTGGATTGCGGTATTCGCAATCACCGCGCCGGGCCAGGGCCGGGGCCGGATAACCAGTGCTGCGGTGCATCGAGGCGACAGGGGACGACCGTGGGTGCGGAGACGGGATCGGGTGGCGGGGTTCGGGCGGCTGGAGGACGGGCTGCTCCAGGCGGGCGAGTGGTACCGGTGGGGGCCCTACGTCAGCGAGCGCCAGTGGGGCACGGTGCGCGAGGACTACAGCGCCGACGGCGAGGCGTGGGATTACCTGCCCCATGATCACGCCCGGTCCCGGGCCTACCGCTGGGGGGAGGACGGGCTGGCCGGGTTCTGTGACGTGGAGCAGCGGCTGTGCCTGGGCCTGGCCCTGTGGAACGGCAAGGACCCGATCCTGAAGGAGCGGGCGTTCGGGCTGACCGGGGCGCAGGGCAATCACGGCGAGGACGTCAAGGAGTACTGGTGGTACCTGGACGCGCTGCCGAGCCACGCGTGGAACCGGTGGCGTTACCACTACCCGCAGGGCCCGTTCCCCTACCAGGACCTCATCGACACGAACGGGGCGCGTAACCGCGAGGAGCCCGAGTACGAGCTGCTGGACACCGGGGCGTTCGACGATGACCGGTACTGGATCACCGAGGTGCACTACGCCAAGGCCAGCGCCGACGACCTGCTGATGACCGTGCAGGTGACCAACGCCGGGCCGGAGACGGCGACCCTGCACGTGCTGCCGACCGCGTGGTTCCGCAACACCTGGTCCTGGGACGTGGACGCGCCCAAGCCGGAGATGCGGGCGGTGGGTGACTCGGAGGTGGGTATCGATCATCCGTTCGCCGGCCCGATGGAACTGCTGGCCGGCCCCGGGCCGGACGGGACGCTGCCGACCGCGGTGTTCTGCGAGAACGAGACCAACGACCAGCGGCTGTTCGGCTCCGCGCCGCTCACGCCGTACCCGAAGGACGGCATCAACGACCACGTGGTCAACGGGGCGGCCACCGTCAATCCCGAGCGCACCGGCACCAAGTGCTCGTTCTGGTACCAGCTGACGGTCCAGCCCGGCCAGACCGCCGAGCTGCGGCTGCGGCTGCGGACCCCGCCCGCCAAAGCACCCCGCGGGGCGGCGGACGACCCACTCGGCGCCCAGTACAGCCAGGTCATCGCGCAACGGCAGGCCGAGGCGGACGAGTTCTACGCCGAGCTCACCCCGGCCGGGGCGAGCGCCGACGAGGCCCTGGTGATGCGCCAGGCGTTTGGCGGCCTGCTGTGGAGCAAGCAGCTGTTCTACTACGACGTGGCCCGCTGGCTGGACGGGGACCCGACCCAGCCGGTGCCCCCGGCGCAGCGCCTGACCGGCCGGAACTCCCGGTGGCGCAACTTCGACGCGTTCGACATCATGTCCATGCCGGACAAGTGGGAGTACCCGTGGTACGCGGCCTGGGACCTGGCCTTCCACTGCGTCGCCCTGGCCCATGTGGACCCGGCGTTCGCCAAGTACCAGCTGATCCTGCTCTGCCGGGAGTGGTTCCAGCATCCCAACGGCGCGCTGCCCGCCTACGAGTGGGACTTCGGTGACGTCAACCCGCCGGTGCAGGCGTGGGCGGCCGCGGAGGTGTTCGCGATCGACGGCGCCCGCGACATCGACTTCGTCAGCCGGATCTTCGACAAGCTGCTGGTCAACTTCACCTGGTGGGTGAACCGGGAGGACTCCGAGGGCAACAACCTGTTCGAGGGCGGCTTCCTCGGCCTGGACAACATCGGCCCGATCGACCGCTCGCATCTCCCGGTGGGCGGCATCCTGGAGCAGTCCGACGCCACCGGCTGGATGGGCTTCTACGCGATCGCCATGGCCTCCCTGGCGATAATCCTGAACCGGTCCGGCCAGCGGCCGGGCATCGATCTGATCCTCAAGTTCCTCGAGCACTTCGCCGGCATCACCGAGGCCCTCGAAGGGCTCGGGCTGTGGGACGAGACCGACGGGCTCTACTACGACCGGCTGCTGACCCCCAGCGGGGACGCCGTCTCGGTGAAGGTCCGGTCGATGGTGGGCATCATCCCGATCCTGGCGGCGGCGGTCATCGAGGAGAATGACCTCCAGACGGCCCTCACGGTCGGCAAGCAGTTCGCGGAGTTCATGGACCGCCACAGCCTGCCCGACCGGGAAGACCTCGCCGAGACCGGCCTGCTCCGCGGAGAGCCGGGCCAGCATCGGCTCCTGCTCAGCCTGGCCGGCGTCGGGCGGCTCGAGAAGCTGTTCGCGAAGCTGTTCGACCCCGACGAGTTCCTGTCCCCGTATGGCCTGCGGGCCCTGTCGGCCTACCACCGCGAGCATCCTTACGTCCTCGACGTGGAAGGCATCCAGGCCAGCATCGACTACGAGCCGGCCGAATCCACCACCGCCATGTTCGGCGGGAACTCCAACTGGCGCGGCCCGCTCTGGTTCCCGCTCAACTACCTGGTCATCAGCGCGCTGGAGCGCTACCACCGGTTCTTCGGCGACGAGTTCACCATCGAGTACCCGACCGGGTCGGGCGTGCGGCTCACCCTGGACAAGGTCGCCGCCGACCTGCAGGACCGGCTCATCTCGATCTTCACCGACGGACCCGACGGCCGCCGGCCCTGCTTCGGCGGGACCGAGCGCATGCAGCACGATCCGGCCTGGCATGACAACCTGATCTTCAGCGAGTACTTCCACGGCGACAACGGCGCCGCCATCGGCGCCTTTCACCAGACCGGCTGGACCGGGCTGATCGCCGACACGATCCGCCGCCGCCACGGCGCGGTTGATCCCATCGGTGACGTGCTCCGGGCCATGGGACGGGAGACCGGGCAATGACCGCCGTCGCCGGGCAGGCCGTGACCGCGCGGCCAGGAAGCCCGTTCCCGCTCGGGGCCACCCTCCGGGACGGCGGCGCGAACTTCGCGGTGGCGTCCGGCGTCGCCGACGGGATGGTGCTGTGCCTGTTCGACGAGGGTGGCGCGGAGACGCAGGTCCCGCTGCTGGACTACGACTCCGGCGTCTGGCACGGCTTCGTGCCCGGGATCAGGGCCGGGCAGGCCTACGGATACCGGGCCGCCGGGCCCTACGATCCAGCCCGGGGCGTGCGCTGTAATCCGGCGAAGCTGCTGCTGGATCCCTACACCCGGGCCGTCAGCGGATCGGTCACCTTCGGGCCCGACGTCCTGGGGTACGCGGCCGACGACCCGGACCTGCCGAGCGCCGCGGACTCGGCCGCCAGCGTGCCGCGAAGCCTGGTCCTGGCGCGGCGACACCTTCCGCTGGCGGGACGCCGCCCATGTGCGCCACCGCTTCTCCGACACGATCATCTACGAACTGCACGTCAAGGGCTTCACCATGCGCCATCCGGGGATCCCGCCGGAGCTGCGCGGAACCTACGCCGGGCTGGGCCACGACGCGGCCATCGCCCACCTGACCGATCTCGGGGTGACCGCCGTCGAACTGCTGCCGGTGCACGAGAGCGTCCCCGAAGCCTTCCTGCCGGCGCGCGGGCTGACCAACTACTGGGGCTACAACACGATCGGCTACTTCGCGCCGCATCAGGGCTATTCGGCGGCGGTCCGGGCCGGGAAGCCGGGCGGCCAGGTCAACGAGTTCAAGGCCATGGTGGACGCCCTGCACGCGGCCGGGCTCGAGGTGCTGCTCGACGTGGTCTTCAACCACACCGCGGAGAGCAACCAGCCGGCCCGACGTTGTGCTACCGCGGCCTGGACAATCCGGCCTACTACCGGCTGGAACCTGATGACCCGCGCCGCTACGTCGATACGACGGGGTGCGGCAACTCGCTGAACGCGGGCGATCCGGTGACCCTGCAGCTGATCATGGACTCGCTGCGGTACTGGATAACGGAAATGCGCGTCGACGGGTTCCGTTTCGACCTGGCCACCACGCTGGGCCGTCAGGACGGCCGCTTCGAGCAGGTGTCAGCGTTCTTCGACCTGGTCTCCCAGGACCCCGTGGTATCCCGGGCCAAGCTGATCGCTGAGCCCTGGGATGTCGGCCAGATGGACAGCTACGACCTCGGCCGGTTCCCGCCCCGGTGGCGCGAGTGGAACGGCAAATACCGCGACACCATGCGCGACTTCTGGCGCAGCCATCCGGTCGGCCTGCGTGAGTTCGCCACCCGGTTCTGCGGGTCGGCGGATCTGTACGCGGGCGACCGCAGGCGGCCCACGGCGTCGGTGAACCTGATCACCGTGCATGACGGCTTCACCCTGCGCGACCTGGTTTCCTATAACGACAAGCACAACGAGGCCAACGGGGAATCCAATCGCGACGGGACCTCGGACAACCGGTCCTGGAACTGCGGCGCGGAGGGCCCGACCACGGATCCCGCCATCCTCGGCGCTGCGCGAGCGGCAGTCCCGGGCCATGCTCGCCACCCTGCTGCTGTCCTTCGGCGTCCCCATGCTGCTCGGCGGCGACGAGCTCGGCCGGACCCAGCAAGGCAACAACAACGCCTACTGCCAGGACAACGAGATCGCCTGGGTTGACTGGTCCCAGCCCGACACTGAGCTGCAGGATTTCACCAGGGCGCTGGTCGCCTTCCGCAAGCCAGCACCCGGTGTTCCGCCGCCGCCGCTTCCTGGCGGGCGCAGAAGCATCGGAGCTGTGCTGGTACACCCCGTCAGGCTCGGCGATGACCGCCGGCGACTGGTCGGACCCAGTGCCCTGGCTACCGCGTTCTACCTGGACGGGTCGGACGCGCCAGACCGGGCCGCCGACGGCACGCCGCTGCTCGATGACGACTTCCTGGTCCTGGTGAATGCCTGGTGGGAACCGCTCGCGTTCACCCTCCCGGCCACCAGGGAGCAGGCCGCCTGGCGCGCCGAGATCGACACCTACGACGCGACGGTACCCGGCGGTTCGGCCAAACCGGCCGCCGCTGGTGATCAGGTCACCGTCGGCCCCCGGTCCATTGTCGTGCTCCGCGACCCGCGCCGGGACTGACGAGCCGGCGCGAGACGGGCGGCTACTGCAAAATGTTGACCGCCCGGGCAATGACCAGGCCCAGGATCATCAGGGAGCTGACCGCCTGCACGGTCATGGCCAGTTTGGCCCACCGGGCCAGCGGCATCACATCGGTCGGGCTGAACGCGGTGGCGTTGGTAAAGCCGAGGTAGAGGTAGTCGAAGAATTCAGGGCGCCAGCCTGGCGGGCCACCCCCGGGTTGAGCTGCGCGGGGAAGGCGAGCTCGGGGAACTCCCGCGGAGCGAGGAAACGCGATTCAGGGCCTCCTCCGTCCAGCACCCAGTAGAGGAAGGCAAAGGCGATGATCGTATAGAACCAGACCAGAAACCGGTCTTGAGCAGATCCGTCGGGTTGTTTGTCTCCGGACCGCCCTTAACCAGATCGACGACCAGCCGCGAGGCGACCACGGCCGCGTCGGCGACCAGCACCGCTATCAGCGCCAGGGACAGCGCCCGGCCGGCCGCCGACCAGCGGTCGATGCGGCCCCGGTCGATGGCGACGATGGCCACCAGCAGCACCGCCTCGGCTAGCGGGGCGGCCCAGGGCGGCCCGAAGCTGAACCTGGGCGGAAGTACCAGCGGCACGGCTATCGCCAGGAGCAGGGTGAAGGCCATCGGCCAGCGTTTCTCGGCCCGGGCGCTCGCAGCCGCGGGCCCAGATCCGGGCCCGCGGGAAACACTGTCCCGCCGGGCCGCCCACCAGTCGCGGACACTGGCCTCGGCCGTCGCTGCGGGCGCCATGCGCATCAGCGTCGGCGATCAGGGCCCGGGCCGCGTCCAGCATCGCCGCCACTCCGCCGGGTCACCGCGGCTGGCACGTGACGCCACCCAGGCCCGGTCATCATGGGCCTGGCCCTGCACGGGCATCCCCGGGCTAGCGCAAGCCTCTGATAGCACGCAAGCCACCCGCCGGTCACCGGCCCCGCCAGCGGTATCCGCACCGTCACGCCCGCGTCGGCCGGGAGGATCTCGATGTCCGCCCGGGGATCGATGTCTGTCATCGCGGCCGTGTCCACGCCAGGATCAGGGTGACGGCCACGCCACCCTCGACCCGCTCAGCTGTCATGGGGGGCCTTCCTTATCCGGGGGTTCCGGTGGGTGACCAGGCGGGCAGTCACCTTCACCTGGTCTTCAGGTTACCTGTGGGTAGTATTCAGCGAACGGTCAGGATTATTGGTGATACTTCAGATGGTTCTTCCCGGCGGCGGCGCCGATCAGGCCCGCCCGGGAGGTACCGAGAGCGTCCCGCCGGCTGCGCCTTCCCCCGAGGCCCGCGGCCGCCGGGACGCCAGGGAGCGCCCCGTCGGCTGCGCCTTTCCCCCGGAGGCCCACCCCGGCCGGCGGGGCGCCCTCACCAGGCCGCCCCGCCGGCCGCTGGCGCAGGTCGGGCCGGGTTCGCCCCGCTACCCGAAGGAGGCGGAGTTGTTGGCGGTCTGCTCGGAGTCGATGAGCAGGGATACGGCTTCGATCAGCGCCAGGTGGGTGAACGCCTGCGGGAAGTTGCCCATGTGCTCGCCGGTGCTGGTGTCGATCTCCTCGGCGTACAGCTGCAGCGGCCCGGCGAACGACAGCAACTTCTGGCACAGGGCGTGGGCGCGCTCAGTCTCGCCGATCATGGCCAGCGTGCTCACCAGCCAGAAGGAGCAGATGGTGAAGGTTCCTTCCTTACCCTCGAACCCGGTGTCGGTTCCCTCGACCTTGTAGCGCAGGACCAGGCCGTCCTCGGTCAGTTCGTCGGCGATGGCCAGCACGGTGGCCTTGACGCGCTTGTCGGTGGGGGGCAGGAATCCCATGATGGGCAGGAGCAGGAGCGAGGCGTCGAGGCCGTCGGTCTCGTAGTGCTGGCGGAACACGCCCCGCTTGGAGACGTCCTTGGCCAGGATCTCGGCCTTGATCTCGTCGGCGCCGGCCCGCCAGCGCTTGGCCCGTTCGTCATCGCCGCGTTCCTCGGCGAGGTCGGCGCCGCGCGAGGCCGCGACCCAGCACATCACCTTCGAGGCCGTGAAGTGCTTGGGGTCGCCCCGGACTTCCCAGATGCCCTGGTCGGGCTCATGCCAGCGGTTCAGGGCCTCGTCCACGAAACCGGCCAGGCCATTCCACACCGGCATGACTATGGTGCTCGCTCCCCGATGGAACTGGACATCCACCGCGTCGAGGATCATTCCCCAGACGTCGTGCTGCTGCTGATTCCAGGCCCCGTTCCCCACCCGGACCGGGCGCGCCCCGCGGTACCCGGACAGATGGTCGAGGGTCTTCTCGGTCAGGTCGCGTTGCCCGTCGATGCCGTACATGATCTGCAGCTCGAACTTGCTGTTCAGGTCACCCCCGCTGACCGCGTCGATGACGAAGCCCCAGTACTCGATCGCTTCCCAGTCGAAACCGAGGCGGTACAGCGAGCGGAGCATGAACGCCGAGTCCCGGATCCAGGTGAAGCGGTAGTCCCAGTTCCGGGCGCCGCCCCAGGTTTCCGGCAGCGAGGTCGTCGACGCGGCCATGATGGCGCCCGTCGGGGCGTAGCTGAGCCCCTTCAGGGTCAGCGCGCTGCGGTCGAGGTAGGTCTTCCACGGGTGGTCGGGGATCTTGGCTGAGCTCAGCCAGTCACGCCAGAAGTTGACCGGTGCAGTTCAGCGCGGCCTGCGCCGCGTCCAGGTCAGCCGGGACCTGGCCGCCGCCCCAGGACAGCGTGACGTAGGCGGACTGTCCCGGGGTGAGGGTGGTCCGGCCGTAGCAGCGGGCGCCGAGGACGCCGAGCGGGACGGTGCCGCTCAGCTCGAGCTTCATGTCTCCTTCCGCGGCGGTGATGGTCATCGCGTCGTAGCTGTCGCCCTGGTAGCTCCACGTGCCACCGGTCCGGCCGTAATCGAACAGCGGACCGCAGTTCACGGCGACCTCGACCCGGCCGCTGATGCACGTGGCGATCCGGACCAGCGCGCCGACGGCGCCGAAGTCAGCCGGCGCCCGGTGGTAGTCCGGCCGCCGCCCCTCGTGCTGGACCGGGCCCATGGCCAGGAAGTCCTGGACGACCATCCATCCGGTGGGCGTCTGCCAGGTCGTCTCCAGCACCATCGTCCCTGGCACGTACCTGCGGTGCTGCGGCACGAGCGTGTTGCGCGGGACCGAACCTGAACAGCCCGGCCGAGCGGTCCATCAGCGCCCCGAAGACACTCGGGGAATCAGGCCGGGGCAGGCACAGCCACTCGACCGCCCCGTCCGGGGCGACCAGGCAGCTCTGCTCGCAGTTCGACAGGAACCCGTAATCGGCAATCGGCGGGAATGTGCTCATCGGTGAGTCACCTTTCGCGGTCAGGATAGGAATACCCGGCCATTCAGGCCATCCGGCTTATCAGGTGCTCGCCGACGCGGATCGCGTTGGCCATGGCGGTGAGCGCCGGGTTCACGGCCCCGATGCTCGGGAAGAAGCTCGTGTCGACGACGTAGAGGTTGTCGACTTCATGCGCTTTGCAGTTGACGTCGAGCACCGAGGTGGCCGGATCCGTGCCGAACCGGCAGGTGCCCGACTGGTGGGCGACGCCGGCCACCGGCACGTCCATGCTGGCGTAGAAGTTCTTGCTCAGCACGTGATGGGCGGCGATCCCGATGTGGTTGAGCACCTTCCGGAGCTCGTGGTACAGCCCGTCCGCCTCGGTGTCGTTGGTCGCGGTGTAGGCGAGGTGCACGTGGCCATCGCGGTCCACCGTCACCCGGTTGCCCGGTTTGGGCACGTCCTCGGTGGTCAGCCAGAAGTCAACGGCGTGCCGGGCGACCTCTTCCAGGCTCCACCTCGGGGCCAGCTTGGTGAGCTTGGGCTCCTCGCCCTTCATCGCCATCGCGTTGGACTTGCCGAGCATCTGGATATTGCCCAGCGGCCATTCCCGGCCGTTGCCCGCGAGGTAGAAGTCGTTCAGGCCGAGCGTCTTCTGGAACACCGTGTCGTTGCGCTCCTTATCGAGCGCCACGATGGCCTTGCTGTTGTGGTACATGTAGTTGCGGCCCACCTGGTCCGACCCGTTGGCCAGGCCCGCCGGGTGCTGGTCGGAGGCCGACCGGAGCAGGATCTTGGCGCTGTTGGCCGCCCCGGCCGAGATGACGACGATGTCGCCTTCGTAGAATTCCTGCTTGCCATCGCGGGTGACCTGCACGCGGCTGACCGTCCGGCCGGACGGGTCCGTTTCGAGGCGCTCCACTTCCGCGTTCACCAGCAGGGTCACGTTCGGCTGGTCGAGCAGCGGGCGCACGGCGATGATGTCGGCGTCTGACTTGGCGTGCACCAGGCACGGGTAGCCGTCGCAGGTCGCGCAGCGGATGCAGGCACTGAGCGGCCGGTCGGCCTCGTTCAGCAGGATGCCCACCGGCGCGTGGAACGGATGGTAGCCGCCGGCCGCCAGCGCGTTGGAGATCTCCTGGACCCGCGGTTCGTGCGAGACCGCGGGCCAGGGATAGTCCTTCGAGCAGTGGCCCTCGGTGGGATCTTCACCATGGGCGCCGTGCACCTGGTACAGCCACTCGGCCTTGGTGTACCAGGGCTCGAACTCGTCGTAGCTCAGCGGCCAGGCCGGCGAGGGCCCGTCGGCGTGCTTGATCTCGCCGAAGTCCTCGGGGCGCAGCCGGTACAGCGCGGCGCCGTAGAGCTTGGTGGCCCCGCCGACGTAGTAGTGCACCTGCGGCTGGAACGCCTTGCCGTCAGCGTCGAACCACTGCTCTGGTGAGATGTATCTGCCGTCCACGAACACCGTGCCGGGATCCCAGTTCCCGAGTTCGCGGGGCAGGAAATTGCCCCGCTCGAGCAGAAGTATCCGTTTGCCCGACGAGGCCAGGGTGTGCGCTAGCGTTCCGCCGCCCGCACCGCTGCCAACAATGATCACGTCATAGTTTTCAGCCACATAACTGAATGTCCCGGGTTGGGGCACGCGGCACATCACACCCGCAGGGTGACTCCGGGCGGAAATCGGGTGGCGGCCAGCGCGAATTCAGCCTGCCCGCCGGATCTGGTCCGGCTGGGGTGGTCCGGCGCGGGTATTGGCCGTATGTTTGCCGGGCGTTTGCCGGGAATTTGCCGAGTGGGCCGGGCCCGGAAGTGGCGGTCCATGGAACGGAGTCACCCCTGCCGGGTGAACCGTTTCCCGCGCCAGCGTCCTATCTTGCCCTGCATGACCGCCGATCCATTGCCGAGCTGGCGGAGACTGCAGGGCAGGCGTGGCGTAACCACCCATCAAGGGGGATGCCCGCGGATCTGCGGGCGGGTGACAGTGAAACCCAACGACTAGCGACCGGGATGGTGGCATGTCTACTAGCACGGAGAACAGCAACAGCAGCTGGCCGGAACTGCGAACCGGCCCGATCATCACCGGCGCCGCGCTCTTCGGGGCGGGCGCCCTGATCGCCCTGGCCGGCCTGGCCGTCGGCGGCACGCATCTGTTCGCGGCCACCCGCCGGTGGATCCAGCAGATGGAAGTGCCGCCCAGCGAGCAGGCCAGGATCAAGTGGGCCCAGGCCAAGACGGCTGCTGCCGCCGGCGCCGCCGCCTGGCAGAACGGCACCTCGGCTCGCGAGGGCGCTCAGACCTGACCCGCGGGCTGCCTGGCCGTGCCATCGGCCGGGCAGCCGCTCGAGCCGATCCGGACCGGGGGAGTAGATGACGAACGTCGATCTTGCGCGGTGGCAGTTCGCGTTTGTGACGATCAATCACTTCTTTTTCGTGCCGGTCACGATCGGCCTGGCCTTCCTGACCGCGTTGCTGCAGACGGCCTGGTACCGCAGCAAGCGCGACGAGTACCTGCGGCTGACCCGGTTCTTCGGCGTCCTGCTGGTCATCAACGTGGCGATCGGCGTGGTCACCGGCCTGGTCCAGGAGTTCCAGTTCGGGATGAACTGGTCGGCCTACTCGCGGCTGGTCGGCAACATCTTCGGCGCGCCGCTGGCCATGGAGGGGCTGGCCGCGTTCTTCCTGGAATCCACGTTCCTCGGGCTGTGGCTGTTCGGCTGGGACCGGCTGTCCCGGCGGGTGCACCTGCTGACGATCTGGCTGGTCGCGCTGGGCAGCGTCCTGTCGGCGGCGTTCATCATGGCGGCCAACTCCTGGATGCAGCATCCCGTCGGCTACGTGATGGTGCAACGGGAAACCGCAGCTGAACGACATCTGGGCCGTGTTCACCAACCAGGTGTTCGTCTGGGGATATTCGAAGGTGCTGCTGGCCTCGCTGGTCACCGGCGCGGCGGTGATGCTGGCGGTGTCCGCGTGGCAGCTGCGGCACGGCATGCGACCGCGAGGTGTTCACCCGGTCGGCCCGGCTCGCGCTCATCGTGCTGGTCCCGGCCATCTTGTTCACCATGCTGGTCGGCGATGAGCTCGGGGTGATCGAGGCCAAGTACCAGCCGATGAAGATCGCGGCGGCCGAGGCCCAGTGGAGCACCTGCCAGCCCTGCTCGTTCTCGCTGTTCCAGATCGGCGGCGGCAACAACGACCACACGCCGACCCAGATCCTGGAGATCCCGCACCTGCTGTCGCTGCTGGCCACCAACCACTGGAACGGCAAGGTGATCGGCCTGAACCCGCTGCAGTCCCAGTACAGCAGCAGTACGGGCCGGGCTACTACGTGCCGAACGTGTTCATCCAGTACTGGTCCATGCGGGTGATGGCCTACGTCGGGGTCCTGGTCTTGCTCATCGGGCTGTACGGGCTGTGGCTGCTCCGGCGCCAGAAACTCGCGACGTCCCGGCGGTTCCTGTGGGTGGCGATCTGGGCCGCGGTGCTGCCGTTCCTGATGAATACGGCGGGCTGGCTGCTGACCGAGAGCGGCCGGCAGCCGTGGATCGTGCAAGGCATCATGCTGACCAAAAACGGGATCTCGTCGTCGGTCAGCGCCACGTCCATCTGGATCAGCCTGGTGATTTTCGTGCTGCTGTACGCCACGCTGGCCACCGTTGACCTGCATGCTGATGCTGAAGTACTCCCGCCAGCAGCTCCCGCCCGCCCGCGCCGAGGCCGACGTGGACGCGCCCGTCCCGGCCGTCCAGTACTGAGGTCGCGATGCAACTCGTGCCGTTCTGGTTCATCATCATCACGGTCTTGTGGACCGGTTTCTTCGTCCTGGAGGGCTTCGACTTCGGCGTCGGCATGCTGCACGGCGTGGTCGGCCAGGATGACGCCGGCCGCCGGGCGGCCATCAACACCATCGGCCCGCTGTGGGACGGCAACGAGGTCTGGCTGATCGTGGCCGGGGCCGCCATGTTCGCCGCGTTTCCCGGCTGGTACGCCACCATGTTCTCGGGCTTCTACCTGGCGCTGGTGCTGCTGCTGGCGTCGCTGATGGTCCGCGGCGTGTCCTTCGAGTACCGCGGCAAGCGCGACGCGCTGCGGTGGCGCCGCACCTGGGACGTGCTGCTGACCGTGGGCAGCGTGCTGGCCCCGCTGCTGATCGGGGTGGCGCTGGGCGACCTGCTGCACGGGCTGCCCATCAACTCCCACCAGGAGTACACCGGGTCATTCTGGGACCTGCTCCAGCCGTACGGGCTGTTCACCGGGATCACCCTGGTGCTGATCTGCCTGCTGCACGGCGCGACGTTCCTGTGCCTGAAGACCACCGGCGACATGCGCGAGCGCGCCGGGCGGCTGGCCCGCCGGGTGGCCCCGGTGACCGCCGCCGCCGTCGTGGCCTTCGCCATCTGGACGCACGTGACGTCCAGCACCACCTTCTTCGCTCAACCCGATCGAACTGCTCGCCATGCTCGCCGTCATCGCCGCCGTCTGGCTGGTCTACGACCACCGCGACGGCTTCGCGTTCGCCGCGACCACGGTCACGATGGCGGCCTGCATCGTCTCGATCTTCATCGGCCTGTACCCCAACGTGATGGTCTCCAGCACCAAGGCGGCCTACAACCTCACCGTGCACAACACGGCGTCCGGGGCGTATTCGCTCAAGGTGATGACGGTCGTCGTCGTCATCTTCCTGCCGTTCGTCCTCGCCTACCAGACCTGGACCTACTACGTGTTCCGGCAGGCGCGTCAGCAAGCAGGAATTCCAGCCCTCACCTCGGCGGGGCGCACCGACTGGACGCGCCTGCACCGGCAGCCCGCGCACCCCGACGGGGCGGTCCCGCCGGCGGAACCGGGAAATGACGACCGATGACAGCAGGGAGCGGATATGACTACTAACCAAGTTGACGCACTGGTGATCTTCGGGGCCACCGGTGACCTGGCCAAGATCGAGACCTTCCCGGCGCTGGTCGGCCTGGTCGACCGGGGCGTCCTCGACGTGCCGGTCATCGGGGTGGCGAAGAGCGGCTGGGGGCTGGAACAGTTCCGCGACTATGCGGAGGCCTCGCTGCGGCTGAACCACATGGACCCCAAGACCCCGGCCGCCCAGAAGATGCTCGGGCTGCTCCGGTACGTCGACGGGGATCTCGACGACGACGCCACCTACAAGGCGATGTCGGACGAGATCGGCGCCGGCACCCAGGTCTTGTTCTACCTGGAGGTGCCGCCTCCGCTGTTCGGCCGGATCGCGAAGGGAATCGCCACGGCCGGCCGGGCCAAGGACGCGCGGGTGATGGTGGAGAAGCCGTTCGGTACCGACCTGGCCAGCTCGCGGCAGCTCAACGACACCATGCACCAGTACTTCGGCGGAAGACGCGATCTTCCGGGTCGACGACTGGCTGGCCTTCGACCCGGTGGAGAACGTGCTCTTCGTCCGGTTCGCCAACTCGGTGATCGAGCCGGTGCTCAACCGGACCTACGTGGAGAGCATCCAGATCACGATGGCCGAGGCGTTCGACGTCGCCGACCGCGGCCGGTTCTACGACCGGACCGGGCGCCATCCGGGACGTGGTCCAGAACCACATGCTCCAGGTCCTGGCCACCGTGCTGGCCGACCCGCCGGACGGGACCGGGCCTGGCCGCCTGGCGGGACGCCAAGTCGCGGGTGATCACGTCGCTGCGGCCGCTGACTCCTGAGGACGTCGTGAAGGGCCAGTACGACGGCTATCACGAGGTGGACGGCGTCGACCCGAAATCCACGACCGAGACCTACGTCGCGCTCCGGCTCGCGGCCGACAGCTGGCGCTGGCAGGACGTGCCGATCCTGATCCGGGCGGCCAAGTGCATGCCGGTCACCGCCACCGAGATCGACATCCGCTTCCGGAAGCCGCCGCACGACGTCTTCGGCATCGATCCGTTCGCCGTCCGGAACTCGCTGCGCTTCCGGGTCTGGCCGGAGACCGCGGTCAGCCTCACCCTGGCGGGCAAGAAGCCGGGCGGCGGGCTGGAGCCGCTGCGAGGAGGACCTGGCTTTCGCCGGCCAGGAAGGCTCGGACATGCGCCCCTACGACCGGCTCATCGGCGCGGCCCTGGACGGCGACCGCTGGCTGTTCGCCCGCCAGGACACCGTCGAAGCCGCCTGGGAGGTCGTGGACCCGGTCCTGGGCGACGTCACGCCCGTGCACCCCTACGCCCGGGGCAGCTGGGGTCCGGAGGAAGCGGACCGGCTGCTGCCCGACCGGGAGACCTGGCACGACCCCGCTGGCTGAGCGACGGACTGGAGCAGGCAATGACAGACCCATCTGGCCCGCGCCGCGTGGTGATCGTGGGCGGCGGCTTCGCCGGCCTGTTCGCCGTGCGCGCCATGAGGCGCAAGAACGTCTCGGTGACGATGATCGACCGGTCCCAGCACCACGTATTCGCACCGCTGCTCTACCAGTGCGCGACGGGCATCCTGTCCGAGGGGAAGATCGCCACCCCGCTGCGTGATCTGCTCAAGAGGCACAAGAACGTGGACGTCGTGATGGCCGAGGTCACCGACTTCGATGTGGCCGGCCGCCGGGTGATCGCCCGGCGGGTCGGTGGCGACCAGCTCGAGTACGGCTACGACGAGCTCATGGTGGCGGCCGGGGTCCGCCAGTCCTATTTCGGTCATGACGAGTTCGCCCGCTGGGCACCGGGCATGAAGACGATCTCGGACGCGCTCGGCCATCCGCCGCCGGGTCTACGGCGCGTTCGAGATGGCCCAGACGGCGGCGACCCCGGAGGAACGCCGCGCCTGGCTGACGTTCGTCCTGGTGGGGGCGGGCCCGACCGGCGTCGAGCTGGCGGGCCAGCTCCGGGAGGTGGCCACCATCACGCTGCGCCGCGAGTTCCGGACCATCGAGCCGGAGGACGCCCGGGTCCTGCTGTTCGACGGGGGCAGCGCGCCGCTGGCCGTGTTCGGCCCGAAACTGTCGCAGAAGGCGGCCAGCAGCCTGGACAAGCTGGGGGTCGAGCAGCACATGGGCTCGATCGTCACCCACGTCGACCAGGGCTGGGTGCTCGTCCGCGACCACGACGGCGAGGAGACCCGCTACGACGCCAACACGGTGCTGTGGACGGCCGGGGTCGAGGCGCCGCCGGTCGCCGCCGCCCTGGCCGCCGCCACCGGCGCCCACACCGACCGGGCCGGGCGCATCATGGTCGAGAAGGACCTGACCATCCCCGGCCATCCCGAGATCTCTGTCCTCGGCGACATGATGAGCCTGGACAAGCTGCCCGGGGTCGCCGAGGTGGCCATGCAGACCGGGCTGTACACCGGCCACCGCATCCGGCGCCGGGCCGCGGGAAACATGGCCGAGAAGCCATTCCGCTACCACGACCTCGGCTCTGCGGCCTACATCTCCCGCGGCCGGGCCGTCGTCTCCGCCGGGCCGCTCAAGGTCGGCGGGTTCATCGGCTGGGTCATCTGGCTGTTCATCCACATCGCGTTCCTGACCGGCTTCCGCAACCGCGTCGGTGCCCTGCTCACCTGGTGGCTGACTTTCGGCCGCAACCTGCGCCGCGAGCGGGCCTTCACCACCCAGCAACTCGAGACCCGGGACGTCTACACGCTCCCGCTGGGCGGCGCGGCACCCGCAGCCAGCCGCTCAATCGTCCGCAGGCCCCCAGCGGCGGTCACCGGCGGCGGAAAGGCGGCCCATCCGTGACCATAGGCGGAAGTATCGCGCTCATCGTGATCGGCGCCATCCTGCGCTTCGGCATCACCTGGAAGCCCGCGCACGTCGATCTCCAGGTCATCGGCGTCATCTTGATGATCGCCGGGGCGATCGGCCTGATCATCGCCCTGGTGTTCCTGTTCCGGCGCCGCGGACGGCCCGCGACTGAGGTGTACGAGGAGCGCCGCTACACCGAACCGCCGCTCTGACCTGAGGGCAGGCTAGCGGCCCGGCTGCGGGCCGGCCGTCAGCCGCCGGCCAGCCCGAAGATGCCGTTGCCGACCATGATGGCCCCCGCCACGAGCAGCACCACGATGAGGATCTTGTTCCCGTTCGCGCGCAGCCAGCCGTTGAACGCCGTCAGGCGCTGCGGTGGTCACGCCGGGCGCGATCAGGTGCAGCAGCAGGGGCAGCCACACGAAAGCCGCGTTGATGATCACGACCACGATGATGGCCGTCGCGGTGTATTCGATGTCCGCGTTGGCGGTGGCGATCACCTGCAGGGCGGCGATGAACGTGAGGCCCGGGGCGAACAGGAGCAGGCCGACGACGAACGCGCTGGCCGGGGCGGGATCGGCGATCATCCGTGACACCAGCCCCTGCTTCTTGTCGGGGTCGGGCGGCTTCGGCTTCCGCTTGGCCAGCACGGCGCCCGCCGCGAGCAGCAGGATGCCGAGGCCGAGGCGCAGGCCGTAGCGGGGGGTGTGCCCGCTGCGATGGCTGAAGCCGGTGTTGCGCAGGATCACGAGCACGACCAGGCCCATGACCAGGCTCATGATGATCGCGCCGGCCAGGTAGAGCGTCCCGACCAGCCGGGGCCGGGCGGAGCCGAGGTAGACGGCGGCCACCAGCAGCGCGGTCGGGGAGATCGCGGCCAGCACCGCTAGCCCCGCCGCTTGCAGGATCACTGGGCCCGCCTACCGTCGTTGGGAAGTTAGCGAGTACTCCGGGAGACAGGCTACCGCCGACCTCACGGGTGGGCCGCTGTCGCTGGCTGAGCGGGCGGCCTGCTGCCGATCAGCTCGATCAGCCCGAGCACGACCAGCAGCAGGATGGCGATCACCACGACGACGACGGCGGTGGGCCGTCCCCAGAACACGAACAGCAGCGCGGCCAGCGCACACCGCGGAGATCCGCAGCCCCTTGCGGTGCGCGTAGGTCCAGGTCCCCACCGGGCCGGTCCGCACGCCCGCGTGCTCGCCGCTCTGCCGCACCCAGCCGAGGCCCGACGAGAAGGCCTTCCGGGTCCTGACCGCGCTGACCGAGGGCCCGGTCAGGAACGCGCCAGCGGCCACGACCAGGCCGACGACCAGGATCGTGCGGAGCCCTTCCTTGATGAACCGGACGAGCGTGTCGAACAGGGCCGCGGCCGCGTCGGCGGGCAGCACGTCGCCGGGCACGCTGTTCAGGTAGACGCCGCGGAAGATCAGCAGCCCGGCCCCGAGCACCACCATCGACGCGGCCAGGCCGAGACCCGCCCCGATCAGGGCCCGCCGGTGGCTGCGGGCCACGTACACGCCGAGGGCCAGCAGCAGCAGGGCCAGGATCGGCAGCACGATCTTGAGGTCGTTGATGAGCCGGTATCCGGACTGTGCTTTGACCAGGTACTTGGCCGAGAACAGGCTCAGCGTCGGGTTGATGGCCGGGAGCTTGCTGACCAGCGTGAAGCCGCGCTTGACCAGGTCCTGCTTGACCAGGTTGATGAACGGGCCGAGGCTGAGGACGACCTGCCCGTTGCTGACGCTGACCGAGCTGCCGCCCTGCCCGGACAGGGCCTTGACCAGTTGCTCGTGCACGGCGGTGTTGGCCTGGACCCAGACCCGGGCGAACTGCGGGCTCGTCACTATCTTGTGCACCTGGCCGTGAATGAATCCGGCGACCGCGCTGCTGATCGACGGGCCGAAAGTCTGCAGCAGCGCCCCGACCCGCGGCAGCCCATGGCTGGTCAGCGCGGCGGCGGCCTGATCGGTGTACCCGGTCACGTTGAGGTGGGTGGTGATCTCGGTCGTGATCTTGTCGGTGAGCGCGTTCTGGACGGCCGGATCGTGGACCAGTGGCTCCACGTTGGCCACGTAACGGCTGGTGCTCGAGACCTCGTTAGCGGTCCAGACGGCCAGCACCGAGAGCGGAGCCAGCAGGCAGCCCACCACGATGAGAACGAGCGCGACCGGAGTCCGCCAGCCGACGTGCGGCCGGCGGCCGGCGTGGCCGGCTCGGTGTGCGGCGTGCTGGCCTCGGCGCGCAGCCGTTCGAGTTCGGCGCGCTCGTCCAGGCTGAGGCTGGAGCCTGTCCCGGCCGGCCTCTCCGCCGCGCGATCCGCGTCAGACATCCCTGACCTCCTGGCTGATCGCTCCGGTGCCCCGCCGCCGGTCACGGCCTGCCGCGCCGGCTTCTCGCTTGGTCCGTCCACGGTCTCCCGCGGAGGTGCCTGCTCCGCCTCCCCCCGCAGGGGTGAGTCATATCGTGCATCCGGCGGCTACTCGCCGACCGTCAGGCATGTGCGCTGATGCGGCGGGCGAGCGGTGGTCGAGCAGGTCAGCCTACGGCCTGGCCGGGGCGGGCCCCGATGCGGGGGCGAGCGGTGGTCGAGCAGGTCGCCACGGCCAGGCCGGTGCTGGCGCCGATGAGGGAGCCGATCACGGTGTCCCCCGGGTAGTGCACCCCGGTATGCACCCGTGAGTACGCCACCGCGGCGGCCAGGAATCCGGCGCCCAGCGCGACCCAGGGCCGGTCCCGGCTGATCGCGGTGGCAAAGGCGAACGCCGACGCGGAATGGCCGGAGGGGAACGAGGTGGAGTCGGGCATCCGGACCTGCCGCACCCCCGGCACCCCGGCGCCGGCCCGGTCCGGCCGGGCCCGGCGGCCGAGCGGCTTGATGCCCAGGTTCACCAGCGCCGAGGTCGCCCCGATGGCCAGCGTGCCGCGGACCGCGGCCCGCCGGCCCGCCGGGCCGCCCGCCACGGCCAGCAGCGCGGCCAGGGCCAGCCAGATCCGGGACTTGTCGGCGGCCCGGGACAGCCGCCGCAGCGGCTCGTCCAGTGCCGGGGTCGGGGTGGCGGCGATCGCGTCGTACACCGCCCGGTCCACCGCCGCGAGCTGGCGGGCCGCTTCCCGTGTGGTCACGCGCGTATGCTAACACCCAGGTAAAAAGCGCCACGGGGAGCTGCCCGGGACCCTGGGCTGAGGTGCGCACGTGCCGGGGGGATCGCTTGAGCGCAGGCCGCGAACCGGATCGTCCGACCGCGGGGGAGCGGCTTTCCGCGGTCGGTGCCTTGCTGGCCCTGGTGGCCTCGGCCGGTCTCGCGCTGGTGGGCGTGGCCGTGCACCTGCTGGCCGTCCTGGTCGTCACCGCCGGGCTGCTGATCTGCGTGACCGGCTGCTGGTACGCCGTATCCCGGCGCGGGCTGATCCGGATGATCTCGCTGCTGGTCGTGCTGGCCGCGCTGGGCGGGACCATCACCGGCCTGTTCTTCGCGGGGATCCGCTGGTTCCTGGTGGTCCTGATCGCCGCGCTGGCCGCCGGGTCGGTGCTGGCCGCGCGGTACGCGCTGCGGCGCACCGACCAGGCCCTGCGGGCGGACGCGGCCCGGCTGGCCCGGGCCCGGCAGCCGGAGCATCCGGTGCTGATCATGAACCCGAAGTCCGGCGGCGGGAAGGTGGAGCGGTTCCAGCTGGTCGTCGAGTGCCGGAAGCGGGGGATCGAGCCGATCCTCCTGAAACCCGGCGACGACCTGCGGGAACTCGCCGAGGACGCGGTCCGCCGCGGCGCGGACGTGCTGGGCATGGCGGGCGGGGACGGCTCGCAGGCGCTGGTCGCCTCGGTCGCGGCCCGGGCCGACCTGGACTACGTGTGCGTTCCGGCCGGCACCCGCAACCACTTCGCCCTCGATCTGGGACTGGACCGGGCCGACGTGGTGGGGGCGCTCGATGCCTACGCGGACGCGCTGGAACGGCACATCGACCTGGCCGAGGTGAACGGCCGGACGTTCGTGAACAACGCCTCGCTCGGGCTGTACGCCCAGGTGGTCCAGGCCCCGGAGTACCGGGACGCGAAACTGCGGACCGCCGCGGCCGTGCTGCCCGGCCTGCTCGGCCCGGACGCCCGGCCGCTGGACCTGTGCTTCACCGGGCCGGATGGCGCGGAGCACCGACACCGCGCACCTCATCCTGGTCTCCAACAACCCCTACCAGCTGGTCCCGACCGGCGGGGGAGTGGGCACCCGGGAGCGGATCGACGGCGGCGTGCTGGGCGTGGTCACGGTGATGATCACCGACGCGGCCCAGGCCAGCCAGTTCCTCGCCCTTCAGGCGGCTGGCCAGGCGCGGCAGGTTCAGCGGCTGGGCCGAGTGGGCCGCGCCCGGTTTCGAGATCCGCTCGGCCGGCCCGGTTGCGGTCGGCGTGGACGGTGAGGCGCTGATCCTGGAGCCCCCGCTGGTCTTCACGTCCAGGCCGGCGGCGCTGCGGGTCCGGCTGCCCCGCCGGACGCTCCGGCGTTCGCCCGCGGCCCGGACCGTTCATGTGCTCTCCCGGTCCACCCTGACCAGCCTGGCCCGGGTGGCGGCCGGGGTCACCCCAGGCTCAGCCGGGCCCGGATCGGCAGGTGATCGGAGCCGACCGGCTCCAGCACCTCCGTCTCCGATGCGCTGACCGCCCCGCTGAGCAGCATGTGATCGAGCTGGATCAGCGGCCGCCCGGCCGGGAAGGACCGGCCGCGCACCACGGAGCGGTAGCCCCTGGCGACCAGCGTGGCCGGGCGGGGCATGTTGAGGTCGCCGGCCAGGACGGTCGGCAGCGGAGCTTCCGGCCAGCCTGCGCACCAGCAGGGCGAGCTGGACCGGGCTGCTGTAGCGGTGCGTCAGGTGGGTATTCACCACCCGCAGCGCGGCGCCGCCCGGGGTGGCCAGCGTGAGCACCTGCGCCGCGCGGCCGATCCGGTCGCCAGGCGCCCGGCCGAGCTCGATCTCCTGGTAGCCGATGACCGGGAGCATGCTCAGCACGGCCAGGCCCCAGGTGCCCGCCCCCTGGTCCGTCCCGACGCCGAGCCGGGCCCGGCTGGTGTTGCGGGCCAGCCCCCGGTGCCGCACCTCGGCGCCCAGCGCGGCGGCCACGCTGGTCACGACGTCTGGCTCCGCCTCGGGCCGCCAGGCTTCCTGCAGGGTGATGACGTCCGCCTTGAGCCGATGGCACGCCTCGGCGACGTCGAAGGGCTCGCCCTGGCTGGTCAGGCCCCCGTGCAGGTTCAGGCTCGCCAGCGTGATCGGGCTGGCCTGGTTCATCTCCGGCCCGGGTAGCTCATCGGTCACCGCTCCATCCTGCCTGCTCCCGGCCACTGGCGAGTCCGGCCGGGAAAACGCGGGAGGCCACCGGGACCCGCCGCGCTGCCGCGGCGGGCCGGTGGCCTCCCGGTTGAGCTGCTACCAGTCAGGCATCCGTGCTCAGACGTCGTAGTACATCGCGAACTCGTGCGGCGACGGGCGCAGCCGCACCGGGTCGAGCTCGTTGGTCCGCTTGTACTCGATCCAGGTCTCGATGAGGTCCGGGGTGAACACGCCGCCCTCGAGCAGGTAGTCGTGGTCCTCCTCCAGCGTGTTGAGCACGGTCTCCAGCGAGCCAGGAACCTGCGGGATGGCGGCCGCCTCGTCCGGCGGCAGCTCGTACAGGTCCTTGTCCACCGGCTCGTGCGGCTCGATCTTGTTCTTGATGCCGTCGATGCCGGCCATCAGCATGGCCGAGAACGCCAGGTACGGGTTGGCCGACGGGTCAGGCACCCGGAACTCCAGGCGCTTGGCCTTGGGGTTCGAGCCGGTGATCGGGATGCGCACGCAGGCCGACCGGTTGCGCTGGGAGTAGACCAGGTTGACCGGCGCCTCGTAGCCGGGCACCAGGCGGTGGTAGGAGTTCACCGTCGGGTTGGTGAACGCGAGCAGCGAGGGTGCGTGCTTGAGCAGGCCGCCCACGTAGTACCGGCCGATGTCGGACAGGCCCGCGTAGCCCACCTCGTCGTAGAAGAGCGGCGAGCCGTCCTTCCAGATGCTCTGGTGGCAGTGCATGCCGGAGCCGTTGTCACCGAAGATCGGCTTGGGCATGAACGTGGCGGTCTTGCCCGCCGCCCGCGCGACGCTCTTCACCACGTACTTGTAGAGCATCAGGTTGTCGGCCTGCTTGAGCAGCGGGCCGAACAGGATGTCGATCTCGGCCTGGCCCGCGGTGCCGACCTCGTGGTGCTGCATCTCCACCGGTGAGGCCGACCTCGATCAGCTTGCGGACCATCTCCGACCGCAGGTCGGTGTAGTGGTCGACCGGGCGGGACCGGGAAGTAGCCGCCCTTGTACGGGGGCTTGGAGCCGAGGTTCCCGCCCTCTTCCTCGCGCCCGGTGTTCCAGGCGCCCTCAACCGAGTCGATGTAGTAGTAGCCAGCGTTGGCCCCGGTGTCGTAGCGCACCGAGTCGAAGATGTAGAACTCGGCCTCCGGGCCGAAGAACGCGGTGTCCCCGATCCCGGTGCCCTTCAGGAACGTCTCGGCCTTGCGGGCGATGTTCCGCGGGTCACGGGTGTACGGCTCGCCGGTCAGCGGGTCGTGCACGAAGAAGGTCAGGTTCAAGGTCGGGTGCTGGCGGAATGGGTCCATCACGGCGGTCGTCGGGTCGGGCATGAGGAGCATGTCCGACTCGTGGATCTGCTGGAACCCTCGGATCGAGGAGCCGTCGAACATGCGGCCCTCGGTGAAAACCTTGTCGTCGAACGTCTCCGTCGGGACCGTGAAGTGCTGGACGGTCCCGAGCAGGTCACAGAACCTGACATCGACGAACTGAACCTTGTTATCGCCGATGAACTTCAGTACCTCGTCGGCGTTGTTGAACATCAACCCTCCCTGAACGGAGCTGGCACCGCGTTAGCTGGCACGTGTTGCCTCCCTGGGCTGCCGCGGCTGAAGGCCGCGCAAAGACGGCCACGCAGAAGTTGGCCGCTTGGGGGGTCTGCCTGCGGCAGGAACGTTTCGGACGTTAGTTCCCGGCGATTTCCCGGCCGTGTCTCTAGTGTTTCACACGTGTTACGCCTGACCCTCCGTGACGCGCATGCGCAGGCCGAACCGCCCGCGATGGCCGGGCGATCGGGCTGCCAGGCCAGCCGCCGGCCGGGGCGCGGGTACCGTTAAGGGGTGACGGAACGACGCTGGGCCGGGCTGCTGCTGCCGACGCGGGACCCCGGGGAGCAGGAGAAGTACCCGGGAGAAAAGTTCGGCCTTCCCGAGCACGGCCCCCGGTCGGTCGCGGGCATGGGGCGCCGCCTGCTCGCCCTGCTGATCGACTGGCTGGCGAGCACCGGCGTGGCGCTGGCGATCTTCCACTCGGCGGGCTGGACCCTGGTGGTCTTCTTCGTGGAGGTCTACCTGCTCACCGCGCTGACCGGGTTCACCCTGGGGAAGCGGGTGCTGGGCATCCGGGTGGCCCGGCTGGACGGCAGGCCGGTGGGGTTCGGGTGGGCTCTCGTCCGCACCATCCTGCTGATCACCGTGATCCCGCCGCTGGTCACCGACCGGGACCTGCGCGGGCTGCACGACCGGGCGGCCAACACGATCGTGCTCCGCAGCTAGCGATACCGGGCTCGCGGAGTCCGCGCGTCCGCGCTAGCGGGTCCGGGGCCGCGGCGGCCGGGGCATCCGCCCCGACTTCGGCATCGGCCCCTTGGGGGCCTGCAGGGACTGCGGCAGGGCCTTGAGCCGGTAGTTGAGCTCGGTCACCTCGGCGCCCTTCAGGTTGCGGGGCAGCCGCATGATCTTGCGCTGCAGCTTGCGGATCGGCACCTGGCCCTCTTCGTTGCCGACCTGGAAGTCATAGATCGGCGTCTCGTAGGCGACCCGGGAGATCCGCTTCTTCTCGGCCGCGAGCAAGCTGGGCAGCCGGGTCGGTGATCCCTCGCCGACCAGCACGACCCCGGGCTTGCCGACGGCCCGGTGCACCACGTCCATGTTCCGGTTCGCCGACACGGCCGGGGTGACGGTCCAGCCGCCGCGCATGCTCTGCAGGATGGCCGCGGCCGCGCCGGGCTGGCCCTCCACCACCGAGTACTGCGCCGACTGGGCGAACCGGCCGAACAGCAGCATCGCGGCGCCCAGGCCGGCCACCACGCCGAGCGGGATCAGCACGCCGGCCAGGCCGGTGAGCAGGCCGACGATCACGAAGACGGCGATGATCCCGACCGCGGTCAGCGCGATGATCGGGAGCGCCCTGGGGTTCTGTTCGCGGACTATCCCCGCGACCATGCGGATCTGCTTGATGCGGCCGGGGGGGACCCCATCCGCGCCGTCTTTCCGGTTCGCCGTGCTGTTCGCCATGGAGGGCAGGATACGAGTCAGCGGGCCTGGTGGGAAACTGCGGCGCCCGGCTGGGCCCGGCGGGCCATCGCGTCCCGGTACAGGCGGCCCGCCCGGTACGACGACCGGACCAGCGGCCCGGACATGACCCCGGAGAATCCCAGCTCCCTGGCCTCGGCGCCCAGCTGGTCGAATTCCTCCGGCGGCACCCAGCGCTCCACGGGATGATGCAGCGCTGACGGCCGCAGGTACTGGGTGATCGTGAGCAGTTCGCAGCCGGCCGCGCGCAGGTCCGCTCATGGCCTCGGTGATCTCGTGCGGTTCCTCGCCGAGGCCGAGGATCAGGTTGGACTTGGTGACCAGCCCGGCTTCCCGGGCCAGCGTGATGACCTGCAGCGACCGCTCGTAACGGAAGCCGGGCCTGATCCGCTTGAAGATCCTCGGCACGGTCTCGATGTTGTGCGCCAGCACTTCCGGCCGGGCCCCGAACACCTCGGCCAGCCGGTCGCTGGCCGCGTTGAAGTCGGGGATCAGCAGCTCGACCCCGCAGCCGGGCACCGTGTCGTGGATCTCGCGGGCGGTCTGCGCGTACAGCCACGCGCCGCCGTCCGCCAGGTCGTCCCGGGCCACCCCGGTCACGGTGGCGTAGCGCAGGCCCATGGTGGCCACCGACTCCGCGACCCGGCGCGGCTCGTCGGTGTCCAGCGGCTGCGGCTTGCCCGTGGCGATCTGGCAGAAGTCGCAGCGCCTGGTGCACTGGTCGCCGCCGATGAGGAAGGTGGCCTCGCGGTCTTCCCAGCACTCGAAGATGTTCGGGCAGCCGGCCTCCTCACACACCGTGTGCAGGCCCTCCCGGCTGACCAGGCTCTTCAGCGCCGTGTATTCCGGCCCGGTCCGCAGCCGGGTCTTGATCCACGGCGGCTTTCTCTCGATGGGGGTCTGGCTGTTGCGTGCTTCCAGGCGGAGCAGCCTGCGTCCTTCGGGTGCGAGTACCACCCTCTCAGCGTACGTCCCGGGCGGAGCCGCCCGCGCGCCGCAGGCGGGCGTACCGGGCCCAGCCCAGGGCGCCGGCGGCGATCCCGCCGGTGCCCGCGATGACCAGGACCACGCGCGGGTTGAGCGGGGCCAGCAGGCCGCCGGCCGCGGCCATGCCCACCGACGCCGCGCCGAACAGCACCCCGGAGTAGAGGGCGAAGACCCGCCCCGAGATGGCCCCGGGCACGCGGTGGTTCAGGAAACTGCGGGTCGCCACGACCTCGACGCCGTTGGCCAGGCCGCCGATCCCGTAGGCCGCCGCGGCCTGCCAGAGCGTGACGGCGCCGCCGGCCAGCGCGACCCCGGTGCCCGCGATGACGTGCCGGCCAGGGTGGCCAGGGCCAGGTGGCGGCGGCGCACCAGGCCGCCCACCAGCGTGCCGCCGAGCATGCCCGCGGTCCAGGCGGCGACCAGCACCGAGTAGCCGGAGGCGCCCGCCTTGAGTACTCCCTCGGCGAAGGCCACCTCGGCCACGCTGGCCATGTTGCCGAAGGCCACCATCACCGCGACCACGAGCACCAGCAGCCCGGCCATCCGGTCGGCGCGCAGGAAGCGCAGCCCGGCGCTGAGCTGCCGGCCAACCGACTCGGCCGGGGTGTCCGCGGGCGCCGCCCCGCCGGCCAGGCCCGCGGGACCGGCCGCCAGCGGGAGCAGGCGCAGGCCGATCGTGCCCAGGCCGTACACCGCGGCGACCGCGCCCAGCGCCAGGCCGGTGCCGCCCGCCGCGGTGAGCACCCCGGCCAGCAGGGGGCCCACGGTGAACCCGCCCCAGGTCGCGGCCTGCAGGTAACCGTTGGCCCGGGTGACCCCGGCCCGGCCGGCCAGTTGCGGGACGATGGTGCTCAGGCCCGGCTGCAGCAGGGCCGCGCACACGCCGAAGCCGAGGGAGAGCCCGAGGATGGCCCCGGTGCCGGTGAGCCGGGTCAGCAGCAGGGCCACCGCCGTCTCCGCGGCGGCCGCCGCCACCAGGACGGGCCGGGGCGACAGGCGGTCGAGCAGCATGCCCGCCAGCGGGGGCGAGGGCCGTGATCGGCACGGTCACCGCGAGGAAGACCGAGGCCACCGCCCACGAGGCGTGCGACGTCTGGTACACCCGGCTGGCCAGGGCGACCATGGCCAGCCCGTCCCCGGCCGAGATCAGGACCTGCAGGATGATCGCGAGGCTCAGCGCGTGGCGCGGGGTGGCCCGGTCCGGCTGGCCCGGCGTCCCTGTCTCAGCCGGGGCAGGCGCGGCCAGCTCCGGCCCGTCCCCGGCCGGGCCTGGCCGCGCCACGGCCGGGCCAGACCCGGCCACGGATGGCGAGGTCAGCTCAGCAGCGGACGCGGTCGCGTCAGCGACCTGCGGGAGGGACACGGAAGACTCCTAGGACGAGGGCAGGCTACGGCTGGGGGCGCTGATAGCGGGGGCCGCTGGTCCTAGTACACGCCGGCAATCTTATCAGGGCAGGCCCCGGTGGCCTGGATATTTAACGCGGCGGCCACCGGGGCCGGAGCGCGCCGAGGGCCCGGCTCCCGGCTATTCGATGTGACGAGAGGTGCCCTTGTCGGGGACCATGGACGCATGCCAACGCAGTTCGATCCCCCGTCGGGGACACGTGACTTCCTGGCCGCGGAGGTCGAGGCGCGCGAGCGCGCCTTCGCGGTGATCCGCTCGGTGTTCTCGCGGTACGGCTTCGAGCCGCTGCAGACGCCGGCCTTCGAGCGCCTCGACGTGCTGCTGGGCAAGTACGGGGAAGAGGGCGACAAGCTCATCTTCAAGATCCTGCGGCGCGGCGAGCACGAGGCCTCCGGCGAGGCGGACCTGGCGCTGCGCTACGACATGACGGTGCCGCTGGCCAGGGTGGCCTCCGCGTACGGGAGCCAGCTGCCCACGCCGTACAAGCGTTACGCGATGGGCCCGGTGTGGCGGGCGGACCGGCCCGGGCGGGGCCGCTTCCGCGAGTTCGTCCAGTGCGACCTGGACACCCTGGGCACCACGTCGGTGCTGGCCGACGCGGAAGTGATCTGCGCCGTGCACGACACGCTGGCCGAGCTGGGCGTCCCGGACTTCCGGTTCCTGCTCAACTCGCGGCACGTGCTGGCCGGCCTGCTGGAGGCCTTCGGCGTGCCCGGCGAACTCGGCTCGGGCGTGCTGATCACCCTGGACAAGCTGGACAAGATGTCCGCCGCGGACGTGGCCGCCGAGCTGACCGGGCGGGGCCTGGCCAGCGACACCGCCGGGGACCTGGTCGCCGCGATGACCGCCCCGGATGCGGAGGAGCGGATCCGGGCCGCGCTCAAGCCCAGCGAGGAGGGCTCGGCCGGGCTGGACGAGGTGGATGAGGTGCTGTCCCTGGTCGCGGCGCAGATCCCGGCCGAGGCGGATCGAGTTCACCCCGCGCATGGTCCGCGGGCTGAGCTACTACACCGGCCCGATCTGGGAGGTCGTGGCGGACGGGGTGCCCGGGTCCATCTCCTCGGGCGGCCGCTACGACCACCTGATCGAGCAGCTGGGCGGCCCGGATGTGCCGGGCACCGGCGGCTCGCTGGGCATCGAGCGGATCCTCCTGCTGCTGCCGGACGGCGGCCCGGCGGGCCGCGCGGGGCGGCTGGATGTGGCCGTGACCGTCCTGGGCCGGGAGTTCGAGACCCGGAGCTTCTCGCTGGCCGCCGCGGCGCGCCAGGCCGGGCTGCGGGCCAGCGTCTACCTGGGCTCGTCGGGGAAGCTGGGGCGCCAGCTCAAGTGGGCCAGCGACCAGGGCGCCCGCTGGGCGCTCATCTACGGCCGCCAGGAGGAGGAAGCCGGCGCGGTCACCGTGCGGGACATGGACAGCGGCGAGCAGGCCGTCGGTCCCCGTCGCCGAGCTGCCCGGATACCTGGCCCAAGCGCTGCCGGCGCGGACCCGCCTGACGGGATCCCCCACCCGGGACCGCAGGTGCGTCACGGATCGGCGACGCACCCCGGCACCGGAGACCCGGCCGGCCTCCGGGCTAACGGCTGCGGTGGGTGAGGGGCTAGCAGCGCCGGGCGAGCGCCGCCAGCGGGCCGCGCCGAGGACCCCGGCGAGGTGGCTTTCCACCGCGCCGAGCATGTCCTGGACCCCGGCCGGCTGGCCGAGCTCGGCCGACAGGCTGGTCACCCCGGCGTCCCGGATGCCGCACGGCACGAACCGGCTGAACCAGTCCAGGTCGCAGTCGCAGTTCAGGGCGAAGCCGTGCATGGTCACGCCACGCGACACCCGGATCCCGATCGCGGCGATCTTGCGGTCCGGCTGTCCGGGCACCCACACCCCGCTGCGTCCCTCGACCCGGGTGGTGGCGACCCCGGCGTCCGCGCAGGCCCGCATCAGCGCTTCCTCGATGGCCCGCACGTAGGCGATCACGTCAACTGGCTCGCCGAGCCGGACGATCGGGTACCCGACGAGCTGGCCGGGCCCGTGCCAGGTGATCTTGCCGCCCCGGTCCACCTCCACCACGGGCGCCCCTGCGTCGCCCAGCGGCCGGTCGAGGGGACTGGTCCGCTTCCCGGCCGTGAATACCGGCTCGTGCTGCAGCAGCAGGCACGTATCCGGGATCTCGTCGTTCACCCGCTGCCCGTGAATCTGGCGCTGCAGTTCCCAGCCGCGCAGGTAGGGAACGGGCTGCTCGCCGAGGCCGAGATGCACGTAGACCAGCTCGTCTCTCACGCTGCCCACGATATCCGCGGGCCCGGGCGTCAGCTACCAGCCGGCCCCCGGCCATCTCCCAGCAAAAGCACAGGCGCGGGCGCGGGAAGCAATGCGGCCTGCGGGGTAGTTAGCGCTTAGGGAGGTACTTCGCGTGATAAATGTGGACGAGCTCCGCCGGATGAGCCCGGACGAGCGGGCCGAACTCGCCTGTGCCCTCGCCGCCCTGGAGGCTTCTCCTGGTGCGGACGCGCCCTCGGCCGTGGCCAGCCGGGGCAGCCCGGCCCGCTCGCCGAGTCGGACCTGCCCGGGAACCCGCGCAGCCGGGCCTTCGCGCTGGTCGCCGTCATCGGCTGCGGCCTGGTGCTGGCCGCCTGGATCGGGGTGCTCGCCGTCACGCTGCCCCGGTACTACCGCTCGGGCGGCTGGCGGGGGGCGTGGGTCGGGTTCGACCTCGGCCTGCTCATCACGTTCGCGATCACCGCGTGGGCCGGCTGGCGGCACCGCCAGCTGGTCATCGTCTGCCTGGTGGTGCTGGCCACCCTGCTGTGCTGCGACGCCTGGTTCGACGTGACCCTGGATCTGCGCACCAGCGATTTCCTGGTCAGCCTGCTGATGGCGCTGTGCGTCGAGCTGCCGCTGGCCGCGCTGGCCGTCATCGGCGCCCGCCGCCTCATGCGGCTGAACATCCGCACGGTCGGCCGTCTGGCGGGCCGGTCAGGACGGGTGCCGCCGCTGTGGAAGATCCCCCTGTACGGGATGGAATCCCGCGGTTTCCGCACCCTCATCCCGGCGGCGCCGTGCCCGCCACCGGCGGAACGGGCGGTACCGGATGATCTGGTGCCGGCGGAGGAGCCCGGCCGGCCCAGCCGGGCCGGGGCTGGCGTGGACTGAACCCAGGCCCCGCCCCCGGTCTTCTGCTCACTGCGAAGTTCCCTGGCCGCGCCGCGGCAGCGCGCCGGATGATACGGGCATGGCGCACTTCACCTCCTACGACGGCGCGAAGCTGGCCTTCCACCGGACCGGGTCCGGCCCCCCGCTGGTCTGCCTGCCCGGAGGCCCGGGCCAGGCTCCCGGCTACCTGGGCGACCTCGGCGGGCTGGGCGTTCCCGCGAGCTGATCCTGCCCGACACCCGGGGGACCGGGGACAGTGAGGTGCCCGCTGACCCGGCGGCCTACCGCTGCGACCGCATCGCCCGGGACGTGGAAGCGCTCCGGGCCGACCTGGGCCTGGACCAGATGGACCTGCTCGGCCATTCCGCGGGCGGGAACGTGGCCCTGCTGTACGCGGCCGCGCATCCCGAGCGGATCGGGCACCTGATCCTGCTCACTCCCGGCGTGCGCGCGCTCGGGGTGACGTTCACCGACGAGGACCAGCAGGCCGCCATGCGGCGGCGCGCCGCGGAGCCCTGGTTCGAGTCGGCCTGGGCCGCCGCGCAGGCCGCGGAGGACGGGGACGAGTCAGCGGAGACCACGCTCGGCTGGCAGCCCTTCCTCTACGGCCGCTGGGACGACGCGGCCCGGGCGCATGCCGCGGCCGGCCTCGCCGAGGAAGGCCGCCGAAGTGCGGGCCGGCTTCTACGCCGAGGGGGCGTTCGACCCGCCCGCGACCCGGGCCGCGCTGGCCGGCCTCGCCGCCCCGGTGCTCGTGTACGCGGGCGAACTGGACGCCGCCGCCCCGCCGGAGCTGCTGGCCGGGGTGGCCGGGCCGGCCGGGCTGTTCCCCGGATGGGAACTCACGGTGCAGCCGGGCGCCGGTCACTTCCCCTGGCTGGATGATCCGGCCTGGTTCACCGCCGCGCTCACGGCGTTCCTCGCCGGGGCGCCGCCATTTCCAGCTAGGCCGGGCAGTTCCAGCTAGCCAGCTGGCCGGGCCGGCCGGCTAGGCGGCGGAGCCGGCGGGCTGCAGTTCCGCGGCGAGCGCGCTGGCCAGGTCCGGGTGGGTGAACCCGAATCCGGCCTCGCGCAGCACCCGGGGCAGCACCCGGGCGCTGGTCATCAGGTCGCTGGTCACGCCGCCGAGGGCTATCGACAGCACCGGGGACGGGATGCTCAGCAACGCCGGGCGGTGCAGCGCGTCCGCCAGCGCCGTGGTGAACGCCGCGTTGGTCTCCGGCTTCGGCGCGGTGAGGTTCACCGGGCCGGATATCTCCTGGTGGTCCACGAGGAAACGGGCGGCCCGGATCCAGTCGTCCAGGCTCACCCAGCTCATGTACTGGGTGCCCGGGCCGAGCTTGGCGCCCAGGCCGAGCCGGAACGGGGGCAGCAGCTTGGCCAGCACCCCGCCGTGGCGGGAGATCACGATCCCGGTGCGCAGGGTGGCCACCCGGATCCCGGCCTGCCGGGCCGGGTCGGCGGCGGCTTCCCAGTCCCGCACCACGCCGGCCAGGAACCCGCTGCCCGCCGGGGCCGACTCGTCCACTTCCCGGCCGCCGGTATCCCCGTACCAGCCGACCGCGGAACCGGAGAGCAGGACCGCGGGCGGCTGATCCATGGCCGCCAGGAACTCGGTGAGCGCCCCGGTGCCCTGCACCCGGCTGGCCCGGATCTCCTCCTTGTAGGAGTCGGTCCAGCGGTGGTCAGCGACCCCCGCGCCGGCCAGGTGCACCACCGCGTCCGTGCCGTCCAGGACCCCAGGTTCCAGGCCGCCCAGCGGGGCCAGCGGGTCCCAGGCGATCTCACTGGCTGACGCCGGCGTCCGGCGCACCAGCGTGACCACCTGGTCCCCGCCCGCCCGCAGCGAAGCGGTCAGGGCGCTGCCGATGAGCCCAGAGGCCCCCGTCACCGCGACTTTCATAGCTGCCCCCGTCTACCTCGCCCGCAGGCCCGACCGGGCCCCTCGCTTGAGTCTTCGTTGGCTGCGGGACTGGCGGACGCCCCTGGCCGGCCGAGAACTGGCCGGCCAGTGACCGGCCGGTGGTCAGTACCGGCCGGCTGACGGCTCGGCCCGGTGCCTACAGTCCCAGTTCCGCCTCGAAGGCCCCTTCCTCCAGGCGGGCCTTCACGGTGCCCAGGAAACGCGCCGCGTCCGCCCCGTCCACCAGCCGGTGGTCGTAGCTGAGGGCCAGGTACACCATGGACCGGACCGCGATGACCTCGCCGAGCGCCGAGTCCTGGACCACCACCGGGCGGCGCACGACCGTGCCGGTGCCGAGGATGCCGACCTGGGGCTGGTTGATGATGGGCGTGTCGAACAGCGCGCCGCGGCTGCCCGTGTTGGTCAGCGTGAACGTACCCCCGGCCAGGTCATCCGGGCTCACCTGGCCGCCCCGGGTCCGGGCCGCCAGGTCCGCGATCTTGCGGGCCAGGCCGCCCACGTTGAGGTCGCCGGCGTTGCGGATGACCGGGACCATCAGCCCTCGCTCGGTGTCCACCGCGATGCCGAGGTGCTCAGCGTCGTGGTAGGTGACCTGGTTCCCGTCCGGCTCGATGCTGGCGTTCAGCCGCGGATGCACCTTCAGCGCCTCGACAGCGGCCAGCGCGAAGAACGGGAGGAACGTGAGCTTGACTCCCTCACGGGCCTCGAAGTCGGCCTTGGCCCGCTCCCGGAGCCGGGCGATCGCGGTCACGTCGACCTCGACCACGGTGGTCAGCTGGGCGGACGTCTGCAGGGACTCGACCATCCGGCGGGCGATCAGCTGCCGCGCCCGGGACATCCGCTCGGTCGTACCGCGCAGGTGGGACGGCTCGATGGCCGGCCGCGACGTGCCCTGGGCCGCTCCGGGCTGGGCCTGCCCGGCTGGGCTGGCCCCGGCCGGGGCCGTCTGGGCCGCGGCCGCCTGGCCGTCGGCGGCGGACTGCTGCGCCGCCGCGATGGCCTCGCGCCGGACCCGGGCCGCGTCGATCACGTCCTGCTTGCGGATCCGCCCGCCAACCCCGGTTCCGGCCACGGTGGCCAGGTCCACGCCGTGCTCGGCGGCCAGCTTGCGGACCAGCGGGGTGACGTAGGGGCCATCCGCCGTGCCGAGCGGGGAGGTCGGCCGCGCCGGGCCGTTGGAGCCTGGCTGCGGCGGAGCCGGCGGCGCGGGGGCCTGCGGCGCGGCGGCGGCGCCGCGGCGGCCGGCGGCCGGCGCCGGGGCGCCGGGGGAGTGGCGGGCGGCTGGGACCGCTGCCAGATGTCGCTCACCGACGCTCCGCCGGCCGCGGCCGGCTCCTGCGGGGCGCTGGCCGGCTGGCCCTGGTCCGCCGGCGGCGCAGCGGGTGGCTCCTCGACGCTCTCCGGGTCCGCCGCGCCTGGCGACCCGTAGCCGACGGCCTCGTAGGCGGCCGGCTGCTGGTACACGGCGGTCTGCTGGCTCCGCCGCTCTGGTACCCGCCCGCCGCGGGGTACGGGTACCCGGCCTCGGCCGCGAGGCTGGGAGCCGGGCTCCTGGCCACCTGAGGAGTAACCGTCCGGCGGGCTCTCAGCAGGAGCGGCAGGCGGAGCGTCGGCCTGAGCAGCCGGCTCGGCCTGGGCCTCTGGCTCGGCGCCGCCGTCACCCCCCGCCGGGGCTTGCGCACCGTTCTCGTCGATAACCGCGAGTTCGGCACCGACCGCGACCGTCTCGTCCTCGGCGACGGTGATCCCGCGCAGGATCCCGGCCACCGGCGACGGTATCTCGGTGTCAACCTTGTCTGTGGAGACCTCGAGCAGCGGCTCGTCCGCCTCCACGCGCTCGCCCTCCTTCTTGAGCCAGCGCGTGACGGTGCCCTCGGTAACGCTCTCACCGAGCTGGGGCATGGATACGGAGACCGACATGGCTTCCCGTGACTCCTTCGCTGTTCGACACTCACAGTTGCTGCTGTGCTGGGGTGCGTGGCCCGGCCCGGGCTACGCGTGCATATGCAATGGCTTCCCGGCGAGCGCGAGGTGCGCCTCGCCGATCAGCTCCGACTGGGTGGGGTGCGGGTGGATGAGCTGCGCCACGTCATACGGCAGCGCCTCCCAGTTGTAGATCAGCTGGCCCTCGGCGATCAGCTCGCCGACCCGGGCGCCGACCAGGTGAATGCCCAGCACCGGGCCCGGGCGTGCCGTCCGGCCCGCCGCTGGCCGCGGCGATCAGCTTCGCCGCGCCCTGGGTCTGCAGGATGACGCTCTTGCCGTTGCCGCCGATCGGGTAGGTGAGCTCGGTGACCTCGATGCCGCGCTCCGCGGCCATCTTCGACGTGATGCCCACCGACGCGACCTCCGGGTCGCTGTAGGTGACGCGCGGCACGCCGTCGTAGTCGATCGGCGTCACCGTCAGCCCGGCCAGCCGCTCGGCGACCAGGATGCCCTCGGCGAACCCGACGTGGGCCAGCTGCGGGCCGGGGATCAGGTCACCGACCGCGGAGATCGTGGGCACGCTGGTGCGGCAGTACTCGTCAACCGTCACGTACCCGCGCTCCATCGCCACGCCCGCCGCCTCGTACCCGAGGCCTGCCGACACGGGCCCGCGGCCCACCGCGACCAGGAGCAGGTCAGCGTCCAGGGTCTTGCCCCCGGCCAGGCTGACCGTCACGCCGCTGCCGTTGTCCTTGACTCCCTCGAACCGGGTACCGAGCTCGTAGCCGATGCCGCGGCGCCGGAACGCCCGCTCCAGCAGCTTGGAGCTGGCCTCGTCTTCCAGCGGCACCAGGTGCGGCAGCATCTCGACGATGGTGACCTCGGCGCCGAACGAGCGCCAGACGCTGGCGAACTCCACCCCGATGACCCCGCCGCCGAGGATGACGGCCGACCGCGGCACCCGGTCCAGCCGGAGCGCGTGATCACTGTTGATGACCCGCTCGCCGTCGATCTCCAGCCCGGGCAGGCTCTTCGCCTCGGACCCGGTGGCCAGCACGACGTGCGCGCCCTCGTAGACCGTGTCGCCCACCCGGACCTGGGTCGGCGAGACCAGCGTGCCGTCGCCGTAGACGATCTCGATCTTCCGGCTGGCCAGCGTGCTCTGCAGGCCCTTCCAGAGCCGGTCCACGACCTTGTCCTTGTAGGCGTTCACGCCGGGCATGTCGATGCCCTCGAAGGTGGACCGGACCCCGAACGCCTCGCCCTCCCGGGCCTGGTCCGCGACTTCCGCGGCGTGCAGCAGCGCCTTGGTGGGAATGCAGCCGCGATGCAGGCAGGTCCCCCCGACCTTGTCCTTCTCGATGAGCGCCACGCGCTTGCCGAGTTCGGCGGCGCGCAGCGCGCAGGCGTACCCGCCGCTGCCGCCACCCAGGATGACGATGTCGTAGGAACCGTTACTGTCCGCCACTGATGTGCTCCTTGCTCCGATCAGTCTGTCGTCCCCGACCGTCATTAACACCCGGGCCCGGCTAGAGCCTTCCCTCCGCGGCGTCCACCGCTATCTGCACGAGGGCCCTGGTCGCCGCGCCTGTCCCGCCCTTCGGGGTATACCCGTGCGGCTGCCCGTCATTGAACGACGGGCCCGCGATGTCGAGGTGAGCCCAGCGCACCCCCTCGGGCACGAACTCCCGCAGGAACAGTCCCGCGACCAGCATCCCGCCGCTGCGGTCCGGGGCCACGTTGGCCAGGTCGGCGACGGCCGAGTCCAGGCCCTTGCGCAGTTCGGCGGGCAGCGGCATCGGCCACATGGCCTCGCCCGCCCGGTCCGCCGCGGCCACCACCGCGTCGCGCAGCGCGTCGTCGTTGGCCATCACCGCGGAGATCCGCGTGCCGAGCGCCACGACCTGGGCCCCGGTCAGCGTGGCCACGTCCACCAGCACGTCGGGGGCGTCCGCGGCCGAGCGGGCCAGCGCGTCGGCGAGCACGAGCCGGCCCTCGGCGTCGGTGTTGAGCACCTCGACGGTCTTGCCGCCGTAGATGGTGAGCACGTCGGAGGGGCGCTGCGCGCTCCCGCTCGGCATGTTCTCCGCGATCGGCAGGTAGCCGATGACCCGGACGGCCGGGGCCAGGGCGGCGATGGCCTGCATCGCGCCGATGATCGCGGCCGCGCCGCCCATGTCCGACTTCATGGTCTCCATCGACTTCGGCGGCTTCAGCGAGAGCCCGCCGGAGTCGAACGTGATGCCCTTGCCGACGAACACCACGGTCTTGTCCGCCTGCGCCGGCGCGTACTCCAGCCGCACCAGCCGCGGCGGGTTCACCGACCCCTGGCCGACGCCCACGATGCCGCCGTAGCCGTTCTCCTCGAGCGCCTTCTCGTCCAGCACCTCGGCCTGCAGCCCGGACGCGGCGGCCACCCGCTCGGCCTCGTCGGCCAGCGTGGCGGGGACCAGGTCCGAGGGGGCGGTGTTGACCAGGTCGCGGGCGAGCGACACGGCGTCGGCGATGGCCTCGGCGCGGCGCCGGATGCCGTCCGCCCCGCCGGCCGGGGCGATGCTCCGCCGGGATCAGCACGGTGATCGCGGCGCGGCGCCCGGCCTGCTGCCGGTACCGGGTGAACGCATAGCCGCCCAGCAGCGCGCCGACCGCGACGGCCTCAGCCGCGTCCGGGTCGCGCGACGGGCAGGGCGAGCGCGATCCTGCAGGTCGCTGCCCGGTCGCCGTTGGCCCCGGCCGGCTGGCTCCGGCGGCTGCGGTCAGCGTCCTGACCGCCGCGCCGGCCGCGCGGCGCAGCGTCTCCGGGTCGAACGAGCCGCCCGCCGCCGCGTCCGGGCCTGCGGCGCTGGCCGGGCCCAGGCCGACGGCGGCGATCACCGGTGCGGTGACCGGCGCGCTGGCCGGCAGCCGGGTGACTTCCTCGGCCTGGCCGGTGGCGCCCAGGGTGGCCAGGGTGGCGGCCAGGCCGCCGCCCAGGGCCTCGTCGAGGTCAGCGGCGCCTGGCGCCAGGATGGGCCCGTCCTGGCCCTTGATCACTCCGATGACGACGGCGTCCGCGTCGATTGAGCGGGGCGCGCTGGTACTGATGCTGAGCGTCGTGGTCACGGCTCTGATGCTAGTCCCTGCCCGGGCGCGACGATCACGCGTCACGCATGGTCTGGCCCAGGTGAGACACCGTGACGAGCCGTGACGGCCGGCCGCGGGCGTGCCGGCGCCGTTCACGGCTTGGCCGGCACCGATTCAGGGCCTGCAGGCGTGCAGGGCCGCGTCCGGCACCGCTCGTACCTCGGCCAGTCGCCGGTCAGCCTGCGGCCAGCGGCCGGCCATGCCCGGCGGCTGTCGATGGCTGCGCCGTGCACGGCCCGGCGATCACGGCGGTCGTGACGCGCGACGCCGGTGGCCGCAGCCGTGATCGACGAGCTTGTCACGCCGGGTGTGCTGCATGGCGGCAGATGTACTAGCCGGTGATGCCTGAAAGTTAAGCGTGCAGTACAGGACGGATCTAACAGCTGTCACTTCTAAGATCTGACAAAGGTTAGGCTCATTGGTGACCCCGGGGTGGGGTCTGCGGGTATGCAGGAAGGTCTGCGGGTGCGTCGCCGACCGCCGGGAGTCGAGCGCGCAAGGAGGTGGACGGTGGCCAGCAGGTACCGCCCGGGGCGGTCAGTGGCCGTCTTCTTCTTCGGCGTAGACCCGCGCCGCGTAGTCGTCCAGCGACTGCTGGCAGGTCTCGAGGGCCTTCTCCGCCTCGGGGCGGCCGGTCGCGCCGAACGCGTCCCGCGCGCGGACCCGGGCGAACCAGGTCCGCAGCTTGACCAGATCGACCTCGTTCTCCTCGAGCTCGGCGTAGGTGAAGTGGTTGGCCACGTACTCCTTCTTCACCTGGCCCAGGAAGTCCTCGCAGCGGTCAACGATCTCCTCGTACTCGTCGTTCCGCGCGGCCTGGAACGTCGCCCGCACTTCCTGCTCGCCCGCCAGGACGCGGCAGGACAGCAGCGCCGCCGTGCCCTCCATGTCGAGGATCTGGCTGCGCAGCTTGCGCAGCGCCCGCTCGTTGCCCACGCTGGCGGGCAGCGCGGCGGCGGAGTTCTGCAGGTAGATGGCCCCGAGGCTCTTGAGCCTGCGCCATACCGCCGACCGGAGGCGGCTGGGCTCGGACGGTACCCGGTAGATGAGGACCAGCCAGCCCTCGTCCGGCGCGCGGTTGGCGTCAGCCATGCCGTCATTCTCGCAGAGGTCAGCACGCCCGTGCCATCCGCTGTGCTGATCAACCCCGTGCTGGCCAACGCCGTGCCGATTAACGCTGTGCCGTCAGCTGCGCCGTCCCCGACGGCGACACTGGAGGTTCCGTGAATGCCGCCGCCCTCGTCCTGACCGTCTTCGTGGCCTGCGCCGTCGAGGCGGTCGAGGCGCTCACCATCGTGCTCGCCGCCGGGCTGACCCGGGACTGGCGCTCCACCTTCCAGGGCATGGCCGTGGCCCTGGTCGTGCTGGCGGCCGTGGTCGCCGCGGTCGGGCCCGCCCTGACCCTGTTCCCGCTGGGGGTGCTCCGCCTGGTGGTGGGCGCCCTGCTGGCCATCTTCGGGCTGATGTGGGTGCGCAAGGCCATCCTGCGGGCCTCGGGTTACAAGGGCCTGCACGACGAGGCGGGCATCTACGAGCGGCAGGTCGCCGCCGCCCGGCGAGGCCAGGACCGAGAGCCGCTTCGGCGTCCGCGACTGGTACGCGTTCACCCTGTCCTTCAAGGGAGTGCTGCTGGAGGGGCTGGAGGTCGTGTTCATCGTGATCACCTTCGGCGACAACCAGGGAAATGTGGGCCTCGCCGCGCTGGGGGCTGCCGCGGCGGTGCTGGTCATCGCGGGTATCGGCGTGGCCGCCCGGGCGCCGCTGGCCCGGGTCCCCGAGAACACGATGAAGTTCGTGGTCGGCATCATGCTGACCTCGTTCGGCACGTTCTGGGGGGCCGAGGGAGCCGGGGTCCACTGGCCGGGCAATGACGCCTTCCTGCTGGTGCTCATCCCGGTCTACGCGCTGGTCTGCGTGGGCTACACCGTCCTGCTGCGCCGGGCCCGGGCCGCCGCGCCGGTCCCGGACCGCGCCCCGGCCCGCCACGCTGACCACGGCATCTCGACCACAGCCTCACCACTGACACCTTCACCACGGGGGAGATGCCCCGATGACCCGCTGGCTCCGCTCGTTCGGCGCGTTCTGGTACGACTTCGTCATCGGCGACGACTGGCGCGGCGCCGCCGCCGTGGTCCTCGCCCTGGCCCTCACCGCCGTGCTGGTGCACGGGGCCGGCGTGAACGCCTGGTGGCTGCTGCCGGTCGCCGCGATCGCCGCCCTGGGCTGGTCCCTGCGCCGCGCCATCAGCAAGCCCTGACCGGCCGGCCGCCGGCCAGCGGAAGGCCGGCCGGCCGGCCGGCGAAGCTGACCGGTTATCCGGTCGGGGTCAGGCCGAACGTTATCCGGTAATCACACCGCCCCTTGCAGACAAACGTGCTGGTCGCGTCGTCATCGGCGTACGAGTAGGCGTACGGCTCGGCCTTCTTGAACACGGCGGCGTAGTCCACCGGCCACTGGGCCGGGTTGCACGCCGACCGCGAGGCCCAGGCGCCGCGGCAGCAGTACTGGTCGGTGCCGAACCGTGCGCACGCGGACTCGCAGCCGACCACCGCGCCGGCCGCCTTCACCCGCAGCACGCTGGGGCAGTTCACCGCCGTGGTGCAGCCGGCCGCCACGCAGCCCTTCCGGCTGACCCGGTTGGCCGCGGTGCCGTGCGTGACGTTGATGAACATCGGCAGGTTCGAGCCGTCCACCATGCTGACGTCGTAGAAGTCCAGCCCGTCCCAGGCGTTCATGTCGTACTCGGCCAGGGTGGCCGGGATGGCCCCGTTGCCGGTGCACTGGTAGCGGCCGCCGCAGTCGCCGGACTGGCAGTGGCCACGGCCAGCACGGAACACGCAGCCGGTCCGGCCCCAGAACCGGCCGTTCCAGTGCTTCGGGACGGTGATCGTCAGGCTGTGCCCGGGCAGCAGTTTCCAGCCGGTCCGGGCCAGCGGGTGCGCCGGGTTCTGCGCGGCGCCCACCCAGATGGTCTGGCTGACCCGGTTCACGAACGTCACCAGGTGGGCCCCGGCCGCCGCGGCCGCGCGGGCGGGCGCGCGGGCTGGGGAGGCGGCGGCCGGGGAGCCGGGAGCCGCGGGCGGGCCAGCCGGGCTGGCCGTCGCGGCGCCAGATGCGGAGGACCAGATGGAGGAGTGCGGGGCAGGAGCGGAGGGCGCGGCGGCGGCCCGGCTCACCGCCGCGGCCTGGACGTCCGCGGCGCGGGGCGGCGGCGTGCGCCGGGCCGGTGAGCCGGGTGCGCCCGCGCGGCGGCCCCGGCGCCGGCCGCCCCGCCCGTGGCCGAGCACGCCGTGACCAGCGCCACGGCCGGCCCCGCCGCCGCGACCAGCGCGGCGATCCGCAGCGAGCGCCTCTTCTTCCGCCCAGCAACCATGGGGCCCGTCCTCCTTGCGCAGGAAGTGCTGTGCCGCACGCCGGCTGTGCACCCTGCTCTGGGAGACGCCCCCGCCCAGCGCAGATAACGAAAACCCGCCCGGCCATCGCGTCCCGCCCCGGCGCGGGTCCCCTGGCCCCCGGCCCGCCAGCGGCTCTGATCAAGCCTTCGCGGCCAGGCACGATAGCAGCTGGAGAGATCATTGCGCTTGGCGTTCCTTGACGAGTTATTGACCCAGATACAGACCGAGCTATAGGCGCGCGCCTGGTCTGGCTCCGACATGGTGGTGTCGATCTGGAGGCTGCGCACCGGACAGGGGGTCCGAATGCCGCGGCTCGCAAAGTGGCTTTGGGCACGGGCAGTGACAGCCTGCTGGAACTCGTGGCCACGACGGGCCTGAACGGACCTGGGGCGTCTGTCTGGCGGGCCAGGCAGACCTCATCCGGCGATCAGTGGGCGGTGGACTGGCAGCCGCTGGGCAAACCGGGCCGCGGTGACCCCAGTGCACTGTCTGTTATCGAGCAGCGGCCCGGCGGGAGTCTTGAGGCCTTCGTGATCGACGGGAAGGATGAGGCTGTCTGGCACGTGCTGGCAGACCGATCCTGACGAGGGCTGGTCGGACTGGGACTTGCTGGGCAACCCCGGCGGGGGTGGCGCCCAGGACCCGGTGACGCTCACGCAACTTCCCGAAACCGGATTATGGCCGTGTGGTGCGGGCGGAAGCGTGTGGCACGTCAGCTCACCCCAGACGGAGGCGAGCGCGTTGTGGCTCGGCGTGGACTTCCCTCGGCTCGCCGGGCGGCGCGGCAGCGGTGGCTGCGTCCACTGCCACCCTCGCCGACAACCGGGCAGAAGTGTTTGCGCTGGAAATGCCAAGCGGTACCCGGCCGTGGGGTTGGGGACTTATGGCAAGTTGTGGCACCGCTGGCAGGAAGCCGCAGGTGGCACGCAGTGGTCAAGCTCGGGAACCGCTCGGCATGCCCACCGGCAAGCCGTCAGCGCGCCGAGCTGGCGGCACACGAGGACAGCAGGCTCGAATTGTTCGCCGACACTGCAGACGCCGATGTGTGGCACCGGGTGCTGCGGACAGCCACCGATCCCAGCTCCTGGTCGCCCTGGGCTGCCTGCCGCAACGGGACCACAGCCCGGGGCCATGAGGCTCGGTGTGGCGGCGGACGCTACCGGCGGGCTAGTGCTGATCGGCAGCGCGGCTACAAGGTATGGCACACGGCGCAGACCGCCGCCGATGCGGACACCTGGACGCAGTGGTCCAAACTAGCGGCAGTGCCAGGTTCCAGCGACGCGACTGACGGGGAAAAGCTGGGCGCTCCAGCGGTGGGCTTTAACCAGGCCGGGCTCGTGGAGATATTCGTGGTAGACGGGACGGGAGGCGAGTTGTACCGCCTGCAGGCAACGGCATCAGGCCAGCTCACCCTCGGTCCCCAAACCTTCGCACAGCCGTAACAGCCACCTGCCGCACACCACCGGCGTCGAGGTCTATCGAGGTTCAGCGAGTACCGCAGGAGCGATCCAGCCAGGCGCACCGGGAGACGCTGCGAGCCGCCGTGGCCGGGACCAGGGCGGCTGCGCCGGGCCGGCGGTGCGGTCAGCCGATCCATGTGATCGAGGCGCTGCCGTCGCCGCCAGCGTTGGCAGGCACAACTGACGGTGTTAGTGGCCGACGAGCTGAAGAAGTCGCCGCCGGTGCCGCCGCCGCCACCGCCGCCACCGCCGAAGTGGCCGGCGCCGCCGCCGGTGCCGCCGCTCCAGCCGCCGCCGCCACCACCACCGCTGCAGCCTCCGGTATAGCTGCCATCGTGGCCGCTCCCGCCGGGGCCCAGCGCGGAGCCGCCGGCACCACCCTTACCGCCGCCGCCGAGGCCGGCCCGCTACCACCGCTGCCCTTGCCGGTGTTGGTGGCCGACGTGCCACCAGCACCGCCGGAATCAACGTCGGGTGCGAAACCTTGGGCACCGCCCCCGCCGCCGCCGCTGGCGACCGCGACTGTCGTGCCGTTGACCTCGACTGAGCCGCGGCACCACCGGCACCCCCGTCGGAGCAGCCCGCGCCTCCGCCGTCCGCGGCGGCCACCGCGCCGACGCCGGGCTTGTTGTCGCTCGCACCGCCGCCGAGGTTGACGGTCAGCGTCTGGCCGGCGGAGACCGGGAAGGCACCGGTCAGCGCCGCGCCGTAGCCGCCGACGCCGGGTCGGCATAGCCACCCTGGCCGCCGGAGAACGGCAAGGTCATCCCGGTGACGCCCGGGGGCACGGTGATCGTCGCCGCGTCGCCGGTGTAGTTACAGTTCCACCCGGCGTTGCCGCCCTCCGGAGTGCCCCGCTGGTAGCAGCCGTCCGGGTCGTCACCCAGCGTGGCGACCCGAACGGCGCTGTGCGTTACGGACAGAGTGTCCATGGCCTGCGGGGTGCTGGCGACCGAGCAGCCAGCCAGGAGTCCGACGCCGGCGGCCAGGCTCCCGGCGCCGACCGCGATGCGGTAGGTCTTGTTCATCGTAAGTGCCCTTCGTGATGTCGTGGATCGTGCTGATGGACCCACTGTCGTCCGAGCCGGGATCGAAATCCCTAGAGAGACTCCCTAGTCCGCCTCCCTAGTTCGCCCGTTGATAACAGCAAGAGGCGGGGCGGGCCGGGCAAGGGCCCGCCGGCCGCGCGGCGTCCCCGCCCCGCCGGACCCGCGGCCCCCATCGGCCTGGGGTCCCGCGCGGCCGGGCCCAAAACACCCGCCCCGCCCGCGAGGGCGCGGGATCATGCGGCTGGCGGGTTTTCTGTTATCCGGCCCGGTGCTGCGGCGTCTCCCCTCGAGGGCGGAGTCCTGCCGCCCACACCGACGAGGGTGAGGTGCCATGCACATGCCGCGCAGCGGCGGGCCCGGGGTGCAGACGGTGATCGCCGCCCAGGCCGGGGACGCGGAGGCGCTGGACAGCCTGCTGTCCAGCTACCTGCCCCTGATCTACAACATCGTCGGCCGCGGCCTCAGCGGGCACGCCGACGTGGACGACGTGGTGCAGGAAACCATGCTCCGCGCCGTGCGCGGCCTGGGCGACCTGCGCGACCCCGCCGCGTTCCGGTCCTGGCTGGTCGCGGTGGCCATCCGGCAGATGCGCGATCACTACCGGGCCCGGCAGGCCGTGGCGGCCGCCGACCTGAGCGACGAGGTGGCCGATCCTGAGGCCGACTTCGTGGAGCTGACCATCCTCCGGCTCGGCCTGTCCAGCCAGCGTGAGGAGACCGCGCAGGCCACCCGCTGGCTCGACGCCGGGGACCGCGAACTGCTCGCGCTGTGGTGGCTGGAGGCCGCCGGGGAACTGGACCGCAACGAGCTCGTCGCCGCGCTCGGCCTGCCTGGCGACCCACGTCGCGGTGCGCATCGGCCGGCTGAAGGAGCAGCTCACCACGTGCCGGGTGGTGGTGCGGGCGCTGCGCGCCGAACCCCCGTGCCCGGGCCTGGAGTTCACCATCGCGGACTGGGACGGGGTGCCCAGCCCGCTGTGGCGCAAGCGGATCGCACGGCACATCCGCGCCTGCGGGCGTTGCGGGGCGCAGCAGGACGGGCTGATCCCGGCCGAGCGGCTGCTGGCCGGGCTGACCCTGGTGCCGCTGCCCGGAGCCATGGCCCGGGCCTTCATCCCGCCTGCGCCGCGGGACGCGGGCGCCCGGGACCCGGGCGCCCGGGACCAGCGCCCGGCGGCCCAGGCGCCGGGACCGGCGCGCACGCGCCCCGTGCGCACGCGACCCGTCATGCGACCGGTGCCACGCCCGGGCGCTCCGGCGCGCGGCAGGTCATTCCCGCCACGCGCGGATCCTGGCCAAGGCGGGCGGGTCGGTGCCGGCCAAGCTGGCCGCGGTCACGGTCGCGGCCACCTGCGTGGTGGCCGGCGGGGCGGCCGTGGTCCACCTGCACGGGGCCCACCCGGCCGCGGCCACCGGCCCGTGCAGGCCGCCCCGGCGGCCCCGCCCGCGCCGGTCACCCAGGCCCTGGCCCGCTCGTCCCCCAAGCCGGTCCGCAGCACCCGCCCGCCCCGCAAGCCCGCCGCCGCCCCGCTCCGGCCAGCAACGCCAAGAAGGGCGTCGCCGCCTGGGCCTTCACCGGGGCCGGGCAGGCCCTGGCCCAGTCGGGAGCGTCCTGGTATTACACCTGGTCTGCCTCACCCGCCGTGGGGGTCAGCAGCGCCGGCGGTCCTCGTTTCGTGCCTTTGATCTGGGGGGCGGCGAACGTGAACGCCAGCACTCTCAGCCAGGTGCGCGGCGAGGGGCCTGACCTGCTCAGCTTCAACGAGCCGGACATGAGCGGCCAGGCGAACATGAGTCCCGGCCCAGGCGCTCAGCCTGTGGCCGCAGCTGATGGCGACCGGGCTGCGGCTGGGCAGCCCGGCGGTAGCCACCGGCGGGGCCACCCCGGGCGGCTGGCTGGACCAGTTCATGTCCGGCGCCGCGGCCCGCGGTTACCGGGTCAACTTCATCACGCTGCACTGGTACGGGTCTGACTTCGCTACCGGGCCCGCGGTCAGCCAGCTGGAGAGTTACCTGCAGGCCGTGCACGCCCGCTACCACAAGCCGATCTGGCTGACCGAGTTCGCGCTGGCCAACTTCGGCGGCTCCCCGCAGACCCCGTCCCGCAAGCAGCAGGCCGCGTTCCTCACCGCCGCGACCGCGATGCTGCAGCGGCTGAGCTACGTGCAGCGCTACGCGTGGTTCGGGCTGGAGGCCACGCCGACCGACGGCAGCATGGGCCTGTTCCGCAGCGGCCCGGCCGTCACCACGGTCGGCCGCGCGTTCGAGGCGGCCGGCTGAGCGGCTGACGGCGCGGCTGACGGCGGCCGGGGCGGATCAGCCCGTCCCGCCCGCCCGGACCAGGCCCGTCTCGTAGGCGAACACCACGGCCTGGACCCGGTCGCGCAGCCCGAGCTTGGCCAGGACGCGGCCCACGTGCGTCTTCACCGTGGCTTCCGACACGAACAGGCGCTGGGCGATCTCGGCGTTGGACAGCCCCTGCGCCACGTGGGCCAGCACCTCGCGCTCCCGGCTGGTCAGCATGTCCAGCCCGGGCGGCGCGGGGGAGCTGGCCGCCGGGAACAGCGGCGCGAACCGGTCGATCAGCCGGCGCGTCGTCGAGGGCGCGACGACCGCGTCCCCGGAATGCACCGCCCGGATGGCGAACAGCAGCTCCTCCGGCGGGACGTCCTTGAGCAGGAAGCCGCTGGCCCCGGCCTTCAGCGCGGCGTACGCGTACTCGTCCAGGTCGAACGTGGTGAGCATCAGCACCCGCGGCCGGTCGCCGGCCGCGCAGATCTGGCGGGTCGCCTCGATGCCGTCCAGCCGCGGCATCCGCACGTCCATCACCACCACGTCGGTGGGCCGGGACCGGAGCAGCCGGGTGGCGGCCAGGCCGTCGCCGGCCTCGCCGACGACGGACATGTCGTCCTGCGCGTCGAGCACCATGCGGAAGCCCGTCCGGACCAGTTCCTGGTCATCGACCAGCATGATGTTGATCATGTTGTGCTTCCTCTGCGCCTCCGCGGCGCGCTAGCCGCCTCTCCAGCTCGCTCACGCGGCGGACTCCGGCACGTGAGCAGCCGGCTGCGGGTGCGCGGCGGGCGCGGCCTGGCCGGCCGCGGGCAGGGAGCTGAGCGGGAGGGTCGCGGTGACCTGGTAGCCGCCGCCGGGCAGCGGGCCGGTGCGCAGCGTGCCGTTGTAGAGCGCGACCCGCTCACGCATCCCGGTCAGCCCGTGACCAGCGCCGTCCGCCACGCGTCGCGCCCTGCCCGTCGTCGGTGATCTGCAGCATCAGCACGTCCTCGCAATAGCGCAGCAGCACCTTGGCACTCGCCCGGGGACCGCCGTGCTTGCGGGTGTTGGTCAGCGACTCCTGGATGATCCGGTAGGCCGCCAGGGCCAGCCCGCCGGGCAGCGGCCCGGGCACCCCCTGCACGGTGAACGAGACGGCCAGCCCGCTGGCCCGGGTCTGGTCGAGCAGCTCGCCGAGCTGGCCGATGCCGGGCTGCGGCACCACGCCCGGCGCCGCCGTCGTCGCTGCGCAGCACGCCGAGCATGCGGCGCATCTCGGCCAGCGCCTGCCGCCCGGTGCTCGCGATCGCGCCGAGCGCCTGCCGGGTCCGCTCCGGCGAGCTGTCCAGCGCGTAGGACGCCCCGTCGGCCTGCACCACCATGACGCTGACGTTGTGCGCGATGACGTCGTGCAGCTCACGGGCGATCCTGGCCCGCTCGGCGGCCGCGGCGATCTGGGCCTGCGCGTCGCGTTCCCGCTCCAGGCGGGCGGCGCGGTCCTCCAGCGCGGCGTAGTAGCCGCGCCGGTAGCGCATCGAGTCGCCGAGCACCCAGGCGATCAGCGAGGACCCGGCGAACATGATCGAGCCGATCATGAGCCAGTGCATCAGGCTGAGCCCGGACGGGGCCCACCGGGCCACCGCGACGGCCGACCCGGCCAGGCAGACGGCCAGCCCGGCCACGGACACCCGGCGCTGGCAGTAGGCGGCCAGCGTGTAGAGCAGGATCAGGATGACCACGTCGATCAGGTTGACGTGGATGTCCAGCAGCACCTGGACGGCGCCCACCGCGACCCCGATGGCGAAGGCGGCCACCGGGTGGTCCCGGCGGAAGACCAGCGGGATGACCAGGGCCAGGGCGAACGGGACCAGGCGGTATCCGCCGGCGGCGACGGCCACCGCCAGGGCGGGGATCGCGAGGGCGGCGGCGAGCACGCCGTCCACCAGCCGGGGATGTCGGCGCAGCCAGAGGTAGAAGGCGGCCACCGGTCCAGGGTACGGGCGCGTCCGCCGCCCGGGCATCATCCTGCGGTAGGGCCCGGAGTCAGCCCCCCGGGTGAGACGCTCCCGGCTGGGGCCGGGTCTGGCCGGCCGGGTCTGCAGGCCGGTCCGCGGGGGGCGCGGCGGCCGGAGCGGCGTCCGGGTGAGGCGCCGGCTGGGCCGCGCCCGGTGCGCGGGCCCGGCCCAGCCGGACTGGCCTTCCCCCCTTGCCCCCCTTGCCCGGGGCGGGCACGGGATGCCGGCTTGCCGGAGTCCCCCCGGAGAGTCCCAGGATGACGCGGCTAAGCGAATCCTCGTGCACCCAAACCCATACCGTGACCTCCCACGGCACGGACCCGCCTGCCACAAGGGCAGGCCCACCTGCGAGCCGTTTCCGCGCTCGCCCCGGGCTGGGTCATAGCTAACCGCGGCCGGGGCCGGGCCGCTATCCCCGGACTAGGGGATCCGGGTTGCGCCGCGGCAGGCTCTAGAATGCGCGTCACGAGACGAGTGGCTGCCTCGCGGCCGCTCGCACAGCTCGCTCCAGGAGACCCAAGACAGGCAGGCAGGGCAGGAAGGCGATGGCGGTCGGGCAGGCCACATCCCCGGCGGCGCGGGTCAGCACGCCGGCCGGGCTGGTGGTCGGCGTCCCCGAAGGCGGCCGCCTGGTGTTCGGCCGCGGGCCGGATGCCGACCTGACCGTCGCGGCCGGCCGGGGGCTGTCCCGCCGGGCCGGGGTGATCAGCGCGGTGGGGGACGGCGTCTGGATCGCCAACATCAGCCGGACCCACGCGCTCTACACCGAGGGCGACGGGTACCGGATCAGGCTGCCCCGGATGGAGGACCAGGGCGAGCCGTCCGGCGGCTGGTTCCTGCGGGCCGGGATGACCCTGGTGGGCTCCCGGGCCATGCTGGACGAGGGCCAGCCGCTCTGCGTGATGGTCACCGGCCAGTCCGGCGGGTGGGACTCCGCGCCGGAGGGCACGCGGGTGTGGCAGGACGGCGACGCCACCCTGCTCCCGCTGTACCTGGACCCGATGACGAAGATCTTCCTCGTGGCGCTCATGTGGTGCCGTCCCTGGCTGCTCGACCCGGCCGGGGCGAGCCCGCTGCCGCGCACGCCCGAGATCGCCAAGGCGGCCCTCGAGGTGACCGGCGCCTACCACGAGCTGGAGCGCTTCGACACCGACCCCGCGTTCCGGGACCGCCTCTCGGCGCGGGTGGCGGAGCACATCAAGGTGCTGCGGCGCAAGATCACCGACCGCGGCCTGGTCCGCGCGGACACCAGGCTCTCCGACGAGGTGGTCGTCCGGGTGCTGATCGAGCACGGGATCATCACCGCGGCGGACCTCGGCCGGCTGAACGACCCGGCCTGGTGCTCCCGCCAGGAGGACCTGTGGTGGACTCAGGCGCCCTGAGGGCTGCGGCCGGCGGGTGGCGGGCTGCCCTGCTGCAGGGGGTGGCGCCAGCGGGTGGACCTGGAAGGTCGTGGTCGCCCGGCGGCCCCCGGCCCCGGTGACCAGGACGTGGTAGGTGCCCGCCGGGATCGCCCCGGGAAAGAACACGTGGCCCTGGTCGATCGCGTAGTTGAAGGTCCCCTTCTGGTCCGCGTGGTCGGCCGGAACGACGCCACCCCGTGCCCCGATCAGGTGCACCTGCACCTGGGTCAGCGGGACGAAGCCGCTGCCGTGCACGACGAACACGGTGTAGCCATCGCCGTAGGGCTGGCCCATCACGAGCTTCGGCTTCGTGCTCGTCCCGTTGGGCAGCGTGGACGGGGACAGCCCGGGGTCCGCCGGCGGCGCCGGGGGGAGCGTGGGGTACGTCGTGGTGCCGGCCGTGAGCGGGGGACGACGCCCCGGAGTAGGCCGACGCCCGCCCGTTCGTGTCCGTCAACGAGGCGCCCAGCACCGCGCCCGCGGCCAGCAGCGCCGCGGCGCCGGTGCCCAGCCCGGCCCCCGCGATGACCCGTTTCGGGGGGCGCCGGCGGCGCGGCGCCCCGGGCGGGGCCGCGCCGGGAGCGCGGTGTACGAGCCGAACGTGGCGTCCTCGCTCGCCTCGTCGGTGAGCGGCGGCTGGTCGTGATCGTGACCGGGCCTGGTTCCGGCGTCCCGGGCTGCGCTGGTACTGCCGATCAGGGTGAGCGCGCTCGCGGGCAGGTAGGAATGCCCGGATCCCGGGCTGGCCGTGGCGCCGACGAACGGGGCCAGCTCGGCCAGGAGGGCCGTTGAGGTCGGGCGGTTCCGGGGGCTGCGCTCCAGGCAGGCGGTGACGACGGGGGTCAGCTCCGCGGGCAGGCCGGTCAGGTCGGGGGCCTCGGTGGCCAGCCGGACCAGGACGTCCATCACGGTGTCGCCCTGATAGGGCGGATGCCCGGTCGCCGCGAACAGCAGCGTCGCCCCGAGCGAGAACATGTCGCTGGCCATGGACGCCTGCCGGGTGTCCCGGGCCTGCTCCGGGGCCATGTACGCGGGCGTGCCCAGCGCCCCCCGGGTCACCGTGAGCTGGATCCGCTCGGCCGCCCTGGCCACCCCGAAATCGATCACGCGGGGGCCGTCGGGGGAGACGAGCACGTTGGAGGGCTTCAGGTCCCGGTGCACCAGCCCGGCGTTGTGGATCGACTCCAGGGCCTCGGCGCAGCCGGCGGCGAGCCAGCGCACGCGCGGGCACCGGCAGCGGCCCGCCGCCGCGGACCAGCCGGTTCAGGGACGGGGCCGCGATATAGGCGGTGGCCAGCCAGGGCACGTCGGCGTCCGCGTCGGCCGCCACGACCGCGGCGGTGAAGACCCCGCTGACCCGCCGCGCGGCGGCCACCTCGTGGGCGAACCGGGACCGGAAGCCGGCTTCCTCGGCGAACTCGATCTTGATGGTCTTGACCGCGACCAGGCGGCCCGCGGTGGACCGGCCCAGGTAGACCTGCCCCATCGCCCCCGCGCCGAGCCGGCCCAGGAGCGCGAACGGCCCTATTCGTTCCGGGTCCCATCGGCGCAGCGGCGCAAGTGCCGGCTGCGGACACCATCATTGCCTCCCCCGGGTCCCCTTATGGCCCGGATGACTATCATGCCGAGTCCCCGGGAGTCTGTGCCCCGGTTCCGGACTGTGTGCCGGAAATGGCACCGAACGGATAGCCTGAGCCTGCGCATGGACGCGGTCGGGGGGTGCCATTTGCGGTTTCAGGGACATATCGTCACGGTTATGACCGCGCTGACCTGCGCTGGCCACATTCTGGGCGGTTCTGCCGTGGCCGGCACTGGTCGCAGCGTGAGCAGCGTGCGCGGGGCCCGCAAAACCTCACTACGACGATTGATGGCCCGTTCTGCGAGCTCTGGTCCCCAGGCAGGGCAGGATGGAGGCATGAGGGATACCCGAACCACAGCCGTCGGGCTGCGGTCAGCCATCGAGCGAAGCGGTTACTACCCCGGGCTAGTGGCGGACGCCGTGTTCTCCGCCCTGGGCGCGGAGGCCGTGGTGTCTTACGTGGTCCAGGCCGACGCCCTGTTTGACCCGGCCATGGAGGTCCGCCGCCACATGACCGTGCTGGTGCTGACCCCGTCCCGGCTGGTCTATTCCCATACCGACGAGAATCCCGCGGACGATGAGCCAGGTGCCCGTCCGCAGGCGGAGACCAGCACCGAGGCCGTGCGGTTCTCACGGATCTCGTCCGTGGCCGTGACCCGGGTCGTCCCCGACCCGGCCTCCTACGTGCCCGGGGTGACCATGCCGACCGAGGTGGTGCTCACCATCGGCTGGAACGTCCTGTCCCACGTCGAGCTGGAGCCGGCCCACTGCGGGGACGAGAACTGCGAGGCCGATCACGGCTATACCGGCACCATCACCGCGGACGACCTGACCATGCGGGTGAGCGAGGCGGCCGATGGCGACGAGGCCGTCCGGCAGGTACTGGACTTCGCGGTCGCGCTGACCGAGGCGACCACCCACCCCGGCCACTGACGGGCAGCAGCATGACCGACGAGCCGATGACCTCGGCCACTGTGCCCGATTATGGCGAGGGAACCCTGCCCGACCTGGCCAACTCGCTGCTCGCCTCGCTGGGAGTGGGCGATGCGGCCAACCCGCTCGGGCTGGCTCCCACCCGCCGGGCGTGCCTGCTGATCGTCGACGGCCTGGGCTGGGAACTGCTCCGCGCCCACCAGGCGGCGGCCCCGTTCCTGTCCGAGCTCACCTTCACCGGGCGCGCGCTGACCGCGGGATTCCCGGCCACCACCGTGACCAGCCTGAGCTCCCTGGGCACCGGCCTGCCCCCGGGCCGCCACGGGATGCTCGGCTACCAGGTCGCCGTGCCGGGCCAGGACCGGCTGCTCAACGGGCTGCGCTGGGATGAGCAGGTCGACCCGGTGAGCTGGCAGCCCGCCCCGACCATCTACCAGCGCGCGGCGGCCGCCGACATCGCCGCCTTCCGGGTGGCCGCCCGGGGGCTGGAGAAGACCGGCTTCTCCCTCGCGTCCATGCGCGGTGCCACCTACCGTCCCGCGGACAGCATGGGAGCGCTCGTCGCGCAGGCGTCGTGGGCACTGGCCGATTCGGACCGGGCCCTGGTCACCGTCTACCACGCGGACCTCGACGGCACCGGCCACGTGTTCGGGTCCCAGTCCGAAGCCTGGTCCTACCAGCTCGCCCACGTGGACAAGCTGGCCGAGCAGCTGGCCAGCTCCCTCCCGGCGGGCACGGCGCTGTACGTCACCGCCGATCACGGAATGGTGGACGCGGCACCGGACGACAAGATCGACGTGGACCTGGTTCCCGGGCTGCGGGACGGGGTCGCGCTGCTCGGCGGCGAGCCGCGGGCCCGGCACGTCTACACCGTGCCCGGGGCCGCGCGCGACGTGCTGGCCACCTGGCAGGGCGTGCTCGGCGGGCGGGCCTGGGTGGTGTCCCGCGACGAGGCCATCGAGGCGGGCTGGTTCGGCCCGGTCGAGCCCCGGTTCGTCCCGCGGATCGGGGACGTGGTGGCGGCGCCGGCCGGTCCCTGGGCGCTCGTCGCGACCAAGGCGGAGCCGCTGGAGTCCTCGCTCGTCGGGATGCACGGTTCGCTGACGCCCGGCGACCAGTTCGTCCCGTTGCTGAGCGTCACCAGCATCTGACGGCGATCACGGGCTGACCCGGGCCGATGGGCTCCCGCGCCCCGGGGAAGGCCGGCTTATCCACAGTTACGCCCGGGGAAATCCAAGAGCAGGCGAAGGTTCATCCACAGATCAGGGGTTAGTTATCCACAGAACGATCCTGGCCTGGAGGACGATTCGGGCAGGATCGGGATGTTACGCCCAGTAGGGGCGGAAGGGATGTAACGGTGGATTCAACCCTCGAACCCGCGGCGCTGGCGGCCGTACTGGCGGCCGGCCCGGCACCGGTCCTGCTGGACGTGCGGTGGCGGCTCGGCGGCCCGCCCGGCCTCGACCGCTACCGCGAAGGTCACCTGCCCGGCGCGCGGTTCGTGGACCTGGACCGCGATCTGGCCGGGCCGCCGGGGGCCGGGGGACGGCACCCGCTGCCGGACGCGGACGCGTTCGAGGCGGCGATGCGCCGGGCCGGCGTGGACGACGGCCGGCCCGTGCTGGTCTACGACGAGAATGACTCGGTGGCGGCCGCCCGGGCCTGGTGGTTGCTGCGCTACTTCGGGCACCAGCAGGTGCAGGTCCTCGACGGTGGCTACCAGGCCTGGCTGGCCGCGGACGAGCCGATCGAGACCGGGCCCGCCCCGGCCCCGCCGCCCGGGACCTTCACCGCCCGGCCCGGTCATCTGCCGCTGCTCGACGCGGCCGGCGCGGCCCGGGTCGCCCGCGAGGGCGTGCTGCTGGACGCCCGGGCGGCCGAGCGCTACCGGGGCGAGGTGGAACCGGTCGATCCGGTCGCCGGGCACATCCCGGACGCGGTGAGCGCGCCCACGACCGGGAACCTGGGGCCCGGCGGCCGATTCCTCGATCCGGAGGCGTTGCGGGCCCGGTTCGCCGGGCTGGGAGTCCCTGCGGAGCCTGCCGCCGGCGGACGGGCGGTGACGACCGGGGTCGTACTGCGGCTCGGGCGTGACCGCGGCCCACGAGGTGCTGGCGCTGAGCCTCGCGGGGATCCCGGCGGCCCTCTACGTCGGCTCCTGGTCGGACTGGATTACCGACCCCGCCCGCCCCGTCGCCACCGGGCCCGCGCCCCGCTAGGGCTGGTTCCCGCTAGGGTGGCCCCGCTGGTCCCGCCGCTAGGCCTGGTCCCCGGCCAGCAGGGTGCCCAGCTGCCGGATCAGGTGCCCGCGCCAGCCCCCGCCCAGGATCCCCATGGCCATGCGCTGGGCCGGGTCGGTCTCATCGAAGCCGTCGTGCGTGATCAGCAGCCGGGTGCCGGTGCCCTCGGGTACCAGGGACCAGCTCACGACGGTGTCGAGGTTCCCGCCGCGCCAGCTGAAGCGGATCAGCCGGGGTGGCTCCAGGTCGAGAACCTCGCAGTGCACGAGGCCGTCGAAGCCGTGCTGGGGGACCGGCTCGGTGCGGAACGTGAACGCGTGGCCGACCACCGGCTTGAAGTCGTTCGGCATCAGCCACCGGGCCAGCAGGGCCGAGTCGGTCAGGGCCTGCCACACCCGCCCGGGTGGCTGGGGCAGGAACTCATCGACTTCGATGGACGCCATCAGCTGTCCTCCGCCAGGAGGTCGCGGAGCATCCGGGCGTGCCGCTGCCAGAACTGCTCGTAGTGGGCCGCCCAGTCCGCCACGGCCCGCAACGGCCGGGCGTCCAGCCGGTAGTGCCGTTCCCGGCCGACTCGTTCCTCGGCGACCAGGCCCGCCGCACGCAGGACCCGCAGATGCTGGGACACGGCCGGGCGGCTCATCTGGAACGGCGCCGCCAGGTCGTGCACCGACCGCGCGCCGCCGGTGAGCTCGTCCAGCAGGGCGCGGCGGACCGGGCTGGCGATGGCGTCGAACACGTCCGGGCCGGGCATGGCCGGGCTGAGCCGGCGGGGCTGGGCACGGCCGGCCTCAGCGGCCGGCGGGGCGGCCGCGGTGGCCTGCAGGACGAGGCCGTTGCCGTCCGGGTCGTCGAAGGTCACGAAGCGCCCCCAGGGCGCCTCCTGGATACCGGCGTCGATGACCACGCCCCGGGACCGCAGCGCCGTCACGTCGCCGTCCAGGTCGTCGGTCTCCAGCACCGTGCCCTTGACGGACCCGGCCGGCATGGTCGGGAACCAGGTCACCAGGGTGATCGAGGTACCTGACCCGGGCGGCCTGACCTGGACCCAGCGCTGGTCCGGGCCCATCGAGGTGTCCGCGACGAGCTCGAAGCCGAGCGTGTCCACGTAGAAGTCCCTGGCCCGGTCCTGGTCGGTGACGGGCAGCGAGAAGAGTTGCACCTGGCTGATACTCATGCCGCCGATAATAGGTAAGAAATCTCTTACCGGTAACCCAGTTCGGCTGATTTCGCCGTCGCCGCCGCGCGCCGGGGAGCGTCCCTCACGTCCCGAGTCGCTTGCGCCCCTCACACCCCCAGAGCAACGGCGCGACGTTCGTGATCAGACGTTCGGTGTTGCCCAGGCAACACTGAACGTCTGATCACGAACTGGGCGCTGATGATCAACTGTTTGGTGCTGACCCGGGCGTACCGATCAGTTGATCACGAACGCAGGCCGGGGGTGAGGTGGTTTGAGGGACTGGAGTGATTTGCGGGATGGTGTTGCTGGGCGACGCGGGGCTCGGGCTGGGCGGGGCTCCGGGGGTCGGGCGGTGGGCGGCTCGGAGCGTGGGTAGTGGTCAGGGGGGCGGGGCCAGGTCGTGGCGGGCGGTGAGCAGGAGCCAGGTGAGGGCGCCGGTGATCAGCGCGGGCGTGGCGGGCTGCGACCCGGCCACGGCTACCGCCACGGCGCTCAGCGCGGCGGCGATCAGCACCCGGAGGGCCAGGCGGGCCGGGCGGCCCCGGCGGACCCGGGACAGCAACCGGGCCGCGCCAAGGTGCCCCGGCCAGGTCACCGGAAGGGCTCGGCCGGCCGCGCCGCGCGCGTCTGGCCGGGCCGTGGCCGTCTGGCCGGTGCCGGGGTGCTCCGGCGCGCCGGGACGGGCCGGCCGGGACCAGGAGGCCGGCGGCCGGGGCCGGCCTGGGGCGGGGGAGGGGGACGCCAGGTCGGCGAGGGCCTCGCCCCGCCCGGACCGGGTCCGCAGGACCGTGTAAGCCGCGGCCGCCACCGCGAACCGCGCGGGGTCACCGCCATCGGCCCGGTCCGGGTGGGTGGCGGTGGCGATCCGGCGCCAGGCGGCCCGGACGTCGTCGTCGGTCAGGTCCGCCCGGGGCGGCAGGCCGAGGGCGGCAAACGGGTCGAGCGCCGCCGGCCAGGCCGCTCACGGTTCCTCCCCGAACGCCTGGTCCAGCAGCGCGCCGAGCTCCGCCGGCCGGGCCGCGCCTGGCTCGTCGGCCGGTACCGGGGGCGCCTCCGCCGGGGTCACGCTGGCCGGCTCCGCGAGCGCGGCGGCCAGCCTCGGATCCAGCGCCCGGAGCCGGGCCGGCCAGCTCGGCCGGCCCGGCCACCAGCCGTTTCACCTGCACGTAGGTCACCCCGCCGCGGTAGATGTAGGCCGCCTGGCCGACGTCCAGCCCGCGGATGATCTCGGGGTCCACGACCGGCGTGCCCTCGGCCCGGGACAGTCCCTCGTGGGCCCACCCCCGCTGGCCCACAGCGGCACGCCCAGCAGCCGCCGGGCCGTGTCCACCACCCGCCGCGCGCCGGCCAGGGCGGCGACCGGCTCCGGATGCGGCGTGCGCAGCAGCCAGATGCCGCCGTCCGCGGTGGTCGCCACCCGGTACCGCTCGTCCTCATCGGCGGCCAGCCCCGGCCAGGACTGGGCGGACACCTGGACGGCCAGGCCGAGCGAGCGGGCCCGCTCGTACAACTGCCAGATCGGCAGGCGGCGGCTCACGGCACTGAACTCGTCCACCGCCAGCAGGATGTCCCGCCGGGCTCCCCGCCGGAACCGGCGCCCGCGGACCAGCGCCGGCGGAGCCGCCCGCCGCGAACCAGGCCAGCAGGTCGACCAGCGCCCGGGCCTGCGCCTCGGCCACGGCGATCTCGGCGGTCCCCTCCAGGATGCAGTACCAGGCGTCGGCGTCACCGAACCCGCCCGGCCCGTCCAGCCCGGCGCCCAGCCGGCGCAGCAGCGCCCGGTACCGCAACGCCACGTCGCTGACGTGCCCGGCCGAAGACCGCAGCAGCCCGGCGGAAGCGCTGTCCGGTGCGCCCGCGTAGGCCACGGCCAGCCAGTTCGCGTCCAGCCGCGCGAGGAAGTCGGCCGTGCTGGCCGGCGGCCCGCCCGGGGCGTCCACCGCCAGCCGGACGATCTCTTCCAGCACGTCGGCGTAGTAGGCGGCGCCGCCGGTGCCCGACTCGACCATGTCCACCAGGGTGCTGACGAGCTGGCGGGGCGGCAGCGCCCACAGCGACAGGCTGGCCTCGTCGGGCCAGATCGCGGTGGACGTGGCGCCCGCGCCGCGCAGCACCCGGCGGGCCCGGTCGGCGATCCGCCGGGAGTCGGCCCCGCCCTTGCAGTCCAGCACGACGAGCAGCGGGCGCGGCGCGCGGCCCGCCGCGTGCAGCTCCATCCCCCTGGTCACGAACCCGGCCCACAACCTCAGCAGCAAGGTGGTCTTGCCGGTCCCCGTGGTGCCCAGCACCACCTGGTGCGAGCGCAGCCGGGGGTACGGCAGGACGGCCAGCGGCCGGGCCGGGTGGCGCACCGTCCGGATCGTGGCCCCGGCCACCACGCTCCCGTCGCGGAGCAGCAACGGCACGGAGCCGGGCGCGGCTGATCCGGGCCCGGGCGGTGCGCACCTGGTGCCGCCACTGGCGCTGGTCGAAGGCGGCCGGGGCGCTGGGCGCCAGCCCGCCGCTGCCCGTCTCCATGGTGTAGATGCGCCAGGACCAGGCCAGGCCGCCGGCCACCAGGCCGAGCGGGATGGCCAGCGGCGCCACGGTCACCGCGGCCTTGAGGTAGCCGCCGGCCGCGGCCTCGTGCCACGTGGCCAGCCAGGTGAGGTACGGCGCGGCGGCCAGCCGCGGCCAGGGCTGGCCGTCGGCGGCCATCGCGGCCAGCCACGCCGCGAGCATCGGCAGGCACCAGGCCGCCGCCCGGTACAGCTGGCGCGGCGGCCAGCCGAGGAACCACGCGAGGGTGGCCGAGTAGGCCGCGACCAGGACGACGGGCGCGGCCAGAATCATTGCCGCAACGAAAACCGTCACCCGCAGCAGCCGCCAGATGATCCTCGCCACGCCGCGGATCAGGGAGAACCCGCCGTAGCGGCCGGTCACGTCGCGGCCCCGTGGTCCCGGCGGCGTGACGGCCGGGCCCGGGTGCCGCGACCCGGGCGCGCGGCTGGGCGGCTGCGGCGCCGGGCGGGCGGTCAGCGGCGCGCTGGCGGTCAGCCCGGCGCCCGCGGGCAGGCCCCGGATCTCCACCCGGCGCGGCCAGCGCGCCGGGCAGGGCGTCACGGGCCCGGATGACGGTCGGCCGGGCCGCGGGCGAGCACAGGTACAGCACCCGCGCGTGCCGCGGCGGCGACCCCGGGACCCGGACCTCCGCGGCCGGGCTGCCGTAGTCGCCGGTCCGGGTGAGGATCTCGGCCATGATCGCCGCGGTGCGGCGCACGGTCTTGCGGGTGAGTTCCGCCTCGATGGCCCAGCATTCGCCGGCCCACGGCGGTGCGGCCCCGGGACTCCCGTCCGGGGCCCTGCCGGGTCCAGGTCCGGGCCGTCCGGGTCCGGCCAGTGCACCTCCCCGTCCGGCAGGTGCTCGCGGAGCGGCACCCGGCTGCCCATCCGGGCCCGCAGCCGCCGCTCGCTGCGCCAGTACGCCCCCGCGGCCAGGTACCCGGGCGCGGACTCCAGCGCCATCCGGACCGCGGTCACGGCGCGCAGGTGCGCCAGCCGGGCCAGCGCGGGCGGCGACGGCCGGTACGGCAGCCCGCAGGCCAGCAGCCCGTCCCGGGTCAGCCAGACCCAGGGGCGGCCCGGCCCGAGCCGCGCCGACTCGGCGTAGCCCTGCTCCCGCCAGCGGGCCGCGAGGGCCCGGGCCCGGACCTCGCTGACCGCCAGCCGGACGGCTAACTGGTCCAATTGCACGCCATACATCTCGGCGGTGAATAACAGCCCGGCGACATCCCGCTCGCTCACCCGCCCACTACATCATGCCGGCGCGCCAGGACGTTAGGGCCTATCTGGGCGGTTTGGTCATCGAAGTCCGGCCGGCAATATTAGCCAAAAGCGCCCCTGCCCTGGTGCTTCCGCGCGCGGTGGGGCACAATTTGGCGCGGGAACGCGGATCGCTCCCGGTAGGCTGGCCCGCCTGGCGGGCTTGCCGATGTGCCGGGCAGGCATAAGCTGTTCGCTGATATCCGGATCACCGCTGGCGCAGGGGTCCGAGGTCGTTGGGGAAGACGCACCTCGGTCACTCGCAGGGAGGTCTGGTGTCAGTTCATGGCGTGCTGCAGGTCCATTCCGCGCCCCCGGCGCTGTGCCCGCATATCGAATGGGCGGTCGCCGGGGTTCTTGGCGTGCCCGTCGATCTGGCCTGGGTCGGTCAGCCGGCCGCGCCCGGGCACGCTGCGCGGCGAGCTCAACTGGCAGGCGCGGCCCGGCACGGCCGGCGTCGATCACGTCGGCGCTGTCCGGCTGGAACCGGCTGCGCTTCGAGGTGACCGAGGAGGCCAGCGCGGGCTGCGACCCGGTCCGGTACAGCTACACCCCGGCGCTGGGCACCTTCTCGGCGGTCACCGGGGCCAACGGGGACATCATGATCCCGGAGAACCGGCTGCTCGCGGCCATGACCGTGGCCGCCGCCGCCCAGTCCGGCCTCCAGGTGGCCGCCACCACCACGCTGGAAGAGGAACTCGACCGGCTGCTGGGGCGGCCCTGGGACGCGGAACTCGAGCCGTTCCGGTGCGCGGCGGAGGGCGCACCGGTGCGCTGGCTGCACGCCACCGGCTGAAGCCAGGCGGCCCGGGCCTGCGGCCCGGATGAGAGCTCGTCTGGCCCGCTCCCGGCGCGCCTACGAATGAGACGGTGAATTCGCCATGGACCGCTGCACATCGAGGACCGAGGAGGCCGCGCGGGCTGCGACGCGGTGCGGTAGAGCTAGACCCCGGCGCTGGGCACCTTCCGGCGGTAGCCGGGGCCAACGGGGACATCTGATCCCGGAGAACCGGCTGCTCGCGGCCATGACCGTGGCCGCCGGCCGCGCAGTCCGGCCTCCAGGTGGCCGCCACCACCACGCTGGAGGAGGAACTCGGCCGGCTGCTGGGGCGGCCCTGGGACGCGGAACTCGAGCCGTTCCGGTGCGCGGCGGAGGGCGCACCGGTGCGCTGGCTGCACGCCACCGGCTGACGGCCGGCCCGGTGGCCGGGCGGCGCTAGACCCGTGGAGGAAAGATGCGGATCGAGGAGATCGATCACCAGATCCGGGCGCTGGTCCAGGACTCGGGTCTGGCCAGCTTGAGTTCCGGGACGGCGGGGCGGGGACGCCGGCCCGGGTGCTCCTGGACTGTGATCCAGGGATCGACGACGCGCTTCGCGATCGTCTTCGGCTGCGGCCATCCCGGCCTGGACCTGACCGGGGTGACCACGGTCAGCGGGAACGTCAACCTGGACACGGTGACCGCCAACGCGCTCAGCGTGCTGGAACTCGCCGGCCGGCCGGACGTGCCCGTGGTGCCGGGCAGCGCGCGTCCGCTGCTGCGGGCCACGCTGGACGCCCGCGAGGTGCACGGCGAGGGCGGGCTGGGCGCGGCCCGGCTGCCCGCCGCGCAGGCCGCCCCGGCCGGCGGCCACGCGGTGGACTACCTGATCGAGACGATCGGCGCGGCCCCCGGCGAGATCACCCTGATCGCGACCGGGCCGCTGACCAACATCGCGCTCGCGGTCCGCCGCGAGCCGCGGCTGACCGGCTGGGTCCGCGACTTCGTCATCATGGGCGGGTCGGCGGCGCGGGGCAACGTCACCCCGGCCGCCGAGTTCAACATCGCGGCGGATCCCGAGGCCGCCGCGATCGTGTTCGAGGCCGGGTGGCAGGTCACCATGGTCGGCCTGGACGTGACCCTGCAGGCCCGGGCCACCCCGGACGTCCAGGACCGGATGCGCGGCCTGGGCCGGCTCGGCGCGGACCTGCTGCTGCCCGGCCTGCTCGGCTACCGGGGAGAACCGGCCCAGGGCGACCCCGCGGCGGGCGGCCCGCCGGTGCACGACGTGTGCGCGCTCGCGCTGGTCGCCGAGCCGGGCCTGTTCGGCTGCGACCCGGCCCGGGTGGACGTGGAGACCGCCGGCCGGTGGACCGACCGGGATGACCGTGACCGACTTCAGCGGGCCCGCGGAGGCCCGTAACGCCCTGGTCGCGATGACGGTGGACGTGCCGGCGTTCTGGGACCTGGTGCTCAGCGCCTACGCCAGGATTCCCGCGGCCAGCCCGGCCTCCTGAGCCGCCCGGCCGGGGCACACCGCGGCGCCGGGCGGTCAGTTGGCCTCGACGGTGACCTCGATGTTGCCGCGGGTGGCGTTGGAGTAGGGGCAGACCTGGTGCGCGGCCTCGGCCAGCCGCAGCGTGGTGTCCGCGTCCACCCCGGGGATGGACACCTTGAGCGCGACGGCCAGGCCGTACCCGCCGCCGCCGATGGTGCCGATGCTGACGTCGGCCTCGACCAGCGAGTCCTCGGTGTCCACGCCGGCCCGGCGGCCGACCACCCCGAGCGCGCTCTGGAAGCAGGCCGCGTACCCGGCGGCGAACAACTGCTCGGGGTTGGTGGCCCCGCCCGGGCCGCCCATCTCCTTCGGCGGCTTCAGGTGCACGTCGAGCAGGCCGTCGTCGGTGACGGCGTGGCCCGCCCGGCCGCCGGTCGCGGTGGCCCTGGCGGTGTAGAGCGGCTTGACGAGTGCAGTCGGCCCAGCTGGAGCTGACACGATTCCTCCCGGTGTCCGGGCGCGCCACCCGGGAGACGGCGCGCCGTCTCCCGGGCCAACAGCCGCCCGGGCGGCCCTCATTCCGCCGTGGCTACGCCGCCGGCTGGGCCATCGACCGGTAGCGGAGCGTCCGGAACAGGAACGCCAGCGCGTACAGCACGCCCACCAGGATCAGCAGGAACCGGTAGCCGGTGATCAGGGCCAGGTACTCCAGGGCGCCGCCGACCATGGCCCCCAGCAGGTTGGCCGCGAAGGCGGTGGTGGTGGTCTCCACGTCGCTGAACCGCTGCGCGAAGATCAGGTTCGCGATGAACACCGGGGCGAAGGCCAGCGCCCCGCCGGCCAGGAACCGGGCCGCGATCGGCAGGGTGAGCAGGTCGTCCTGCGGGATCAGCCAGGTCAGCACCAGGCTGGCGATCAGCGCGGCGTAGAGCACCACCGGTGGTGGCAGCTTCACGTGCCGGGCGGTTTCCACCGCCAGGTACACCGCGACCAGGATCGCCACCGTGACCAGCGCGTTGACCAGCCAGGTACTGCCGAACAGCAGCGCGAACTGGACGATGTTCTTCGTCTCCAGCAGCAGGAACGCCGCGCCCATGAAGGCCAGGTCGAGGTAGCCGCCCATCTTGCGGAGCGAGCCGACTGCCGAAGAGCCAGACGGCGACGAGCGAGGCGGCCAGGATCAGCGCCAGCATCCACACGTAGTTCGAGGGGATGGTGTTCTTCAGCAGGTACGGGAACGGATGGTCGTCGGTGGCCGGGGCGACCTGGGCGCCGTGCCACACCGTCCCGTTGCCGGTCCCGACGCAGTTCGGCACCGTCTCCCCGGCCGGCTTGTCGGTCAGCACGGCCAGCCGCCGGCCGCCCAGCGGCGCTCCCACCTGCGAGCAGGGCGCCTGCCCGAACGCGTCCAGCATGGTGGTCGCGTAGCGGTTGTACAGGTGGTTCGAGTAGTAGTTGTACATGGACATGGTGCCGCCGGGGGCCAGGTGCGCCCGGGCGGACTGGACCGACTGCTCGGTGAGCAGGTAGCTCTCCAGCCGCAGGTTGGACTGCCCGTTGACCGCGGTCAGCGAGTCGGGCAGGGCGAACAGGATCAGGTTGTAGTTCTTCGTGGTGTTCTGCAGGAAGGCCCGGCCGTCAGCGTTGTGCAAGGTCACCCGGGGGCTGTCGTACGGGTGGTTCGGGTGCTCGGCTCTTGCCGAGCTTGATCAGCACCGGGTCGATCTCCACCGCGTCCACGTGCTGCGCGCCCTCGGACAGCGCCACCGCGACGTCGTTACCCGTGCCGGCCCCGACGATCAGGACGTTCTTCAGCGACGAGCGCGTCACGTGCTGGTAGGGGTAGAAGTAGAACTTCTTCTGCTGGTGCAGCACGGTCAGCGAGCGGGCCGCCTGGTACGGGATGTTGTTGGCCGACACGTACAGCGCGGGGTGCGCCTTGCCGCTGACCACCGCGGAGATCTTGTAGTACGGCGACCACTGCTGGTGCGGGACCGCCGACTCGACGGCCAGCAGGACCACCACGACCACGGCCGCCGCGTACTGCCACCACCGGGCCGACCGTCCCAGCAGCAGGACCAGGCCGCCGGCCGCGATCACGCCCCAGGCCACCGGGGGCAGTTCCAGGAAGGCCAGCAGGGTGAAGACCGCGGTGCCCAGCGATGCTGCCGAAAATGTCCAGCCGGTAGGCCTTGAGCGGCTCGAACGTCACGAACAGCCGGGCCACGGCCTGGCCGAACCCGGCCATCACCGCGGTGCTCAGCACGAAGATCACGGCCAGGCTGACCGGGCGGGGCAGCGCCTGGGTGCCGAACAGGCCCTGGTAGGGATGCGGGCCGGACAGGGTGGCCAGGATGACCGGGAAGGCCAGCACGAACGCGACCAGCAGGACCATCGCCAGCGGGGCCCAGCGCACGAAGTCGCGGTTGGACTTGGCGTTCAGGAAGCCGAGGCCGATGCCGAGGAAGCTGGCCAGCAGCACGAAGTTGGTGGCGTTGGTGACGTAGACGTTGTTCGCCGCCGTCCACCGGATCAGGGCCAGTTCGACAAACAGCATGAGGAAGCTGGCGAAGGCCAGCTGGGTCGGTTTATCCAGCCAGCGGCGGCTGGCGCCCGCGGCCCCGTCGGCCGGGGTGTCCCCGGCGGTGCCGGTGCCGTGCCAGTGCCGGGGACTCAGCGGCGCGGGTGCTGGCGGCGGCGGTGCCGTTCGCAGCAGCGGTGCCGTTCCCGGCGGCGGTACCGTTCCCGGACGCGGTGCCGTTCCCGGTGGTACTGGGCACGTGCGCCGCATCGGGGGTTTCGGTCTGCTCGGCTACGCTTTCAGGGCGCTCATCAAGAGGCATAGATCGTCGATCGTACGTGGGGCTCAGCGTCCCGGCCGGGCGATCGGGGAGATTTTCCCGCCCAATCCGTTACTAATTGCGGGCGTATCTACGGCTCTGACTTTACCGCTCCCTTACTGCTGGTCCTACTGGGCCGCGACGGCCGCCGGGTCCGGCCCGGTTCCCGGCGCGCGCCGGGGCGAACTCGCCGTCCAGCCAGGCGGAGAACAGCACCCCGGCCTCGGCCGTGGTCCGGTCGCCGGCGTCCTGCCAGCCCTGGCTGAGCCTGCCCGCCTGGGCGGGGGTGAGCGGCGGCTGGGTGGCGCGCAGCCAGCCCTGGGTGATCGGCTCGGTGGCCTCGGGATGGAACTGCAGGCCGAGGTGCGGGCCGATCGCGTAGGCCTGGACCGAGGCGCCCCCGGTGGCCAGCTCCCGGGCGCCCGGCGGCAGGTCGAACCCGTCCCGGTGCCACTCCAGCCAGGGGCCGCCGGCCAGGCCCGGGTGCTGGCTGGCCAGCCGCACCCAGCCGATCTCGGGCTCAGGCAGCCGGTACACCCGCGCGCCCAGCGCGCGGGCCAGCACCTGGCCGCCGAAGCAGATCCCCAGCAGCGGGACCCCGTCCGCCAGGGCCTGGCCCACCAGGTCCAGCTCGCCGGCCAGCCAGGGGACGTCGTCGTCGAACGCGGTCCGCTCCGAGCCGAGGACCACCACGCCGGCGGCTTCCGGCAGCCGGGCGGGCAGCCGGTCCCCGCCGCCCAGGTGGACGGTGCTCAGGGCCAGCCCGCGGGCCCGGGCCCACGGGCCGAGCAGGCCGGCCGGCGCGTCGAGCTCGTGCTCGATCACCAGCAGCCGCCCGTGCTCTCCCATGACGCTGTTCCACCGCTGGCGGTCAGAGCGGGATGTTGCCGTGCTGGCCGCGGACCTGCGGGGCGGCCGCGATGGCCCGGGCGAGCGCTTCCCGGGTGCTGGCGGGCTCGATGACCTCGTCGATCACGCCCAGGGCCCGGGCGCGTTCCAGGCCGCCGGCCTCCCGCTCGTGCTCCTCGGCCAGCCGGGCCTCGACCTCCTGGAGCTGGTCGGGGGGCACGTCGGCGAGGGTGCGCCGGTGCAGGACGCGCACGGCCGCCACCGCGCCCATCACCGCGATCTCGGCGCCCGGCCAGGCGAACACCCGGGTCGCGCCCAGCGCCCGGCTGTTCATGGCGATGTAGGCGCCGCCGTAGGACTTCCGGGTGACCAGGGTGACCCGGGGCACCGTGGCCTCCGCGAACGCGTGCAGCAGCTTGGCGCCGCGGCGCACCACCCCGTCCCACTCCTGGCCGACGCCGGGCAGGTACCCGGGCACGTCCACCACGACGACGAGGGGCACCCCGAACGCGTCGCACATCCGGACGAACCGGGCCGCCTTCTCCGCCGAGGTGGCGTCGAGGCAGCCGCCGAGCCGCAGCGGGTTGTTGGCCACGATGCCGACCGTGCGGCCGGCCAGGCGGCCGAGCATGGTGACCACGTTCGGCGCCCACCGCGGGTGCAGCTCGATGCCGGGCGCGTCCAGCAGCCCGGCGAGCAGCGGGTGCACGTCGTAGGCGCGGCGGCGGGATTCGGGCAGCAGCTGGTCCAGCTCGGCGCCGTCCTGCCCGGCCAGCAGGTCCGCGTCCACCACGCCCTGCTCGCCGAGCAGCAGCGCGAGCCGCCGGGCCTGGCCGAGCGCGTCCGCGTCGGTGGCGGCCACCAGGTGCACCACGCCCGAGCGGCGGCTGTGCGGCTCGGGGCCGCCGAGCCGGGCCATGTCCACGTCCTCGCCGGTCACGCTGCGGACCACGTCCGGCCCGGTGACGAAGATGCGGCCGTGATCGGACAGGATCACGATGTCGGTCAGGGCGGGCCCGTAGGCGGCTCCGCCGGCCGCCGCGCCGAGCACCACGGAGATCTGCGGGATCTTCCCGGAGGCCCGGGTCATGGCGGCGAACACGGTGCCCACCGCGTGCAGGCTCTCCACGCCCTCACGCAGCCGGGCACCGCCGGAATGCCACAGCCCGATCACCGGGGCGCCCTGGGCCAGGGCCTCGTCGTAGGCGGCCACGATCGCCGCGCAGCCCTCGCTGCCCATGGCCCCGCCCTGGACCCGCGGGTCGCTGGCGAACGCGACCGCGGTCATCCCGTCGATGGTCCCGAGGGCCGCGACCTCCCCGCTTGAGTCGTGCGGGGTGAGCAGGCGGACCGAGCCCGGGTCGAACAGTGCCTCGAGCCGGACCTCGGGGTCCCGGGAGATGAACGGCGCTGGCGCGGCGGCGGGGGACCGGGGCGCGGCGGCCGCGCTCGCGGCCCGGCTGGTGCCTGCGCTCGCTGCCGCTGCCCTGGCCGTCGACTGTCTCCCCTGCCCGCTGCTGCTCGGCTTGTTGCTGCTCTGCTGGCTGGGAGGAGCCGGGGTGCTGCCGGCAATGACCGTCACGGGATGTCTCCTTGCGGTAGGCGGGAGCACACGGGCGGGAGAGGCGGGACTAGGGGTGGGCCTAGGCCGCCGTGAAGGCGAGCGCCACGTTGGCCCCGCCGAACCCGAACGAGTTGTTCAGCGCGGCCATGGGGGCGCTGGTGTGCGGGGTCAGCTTCCGCGGCTCGGTGGCGATGTCGATCCCGGCCTCGTCGTCAGGGTCGTCCAGGTTGATGGTGGGCGGCGCGACCTGCTCGCGGAGCGCGAGGATCGTGGCCACCGACTCGACCGCGCCGGCCCCGCCGAGCAGGTGCCCGGTCATGGACTTGGTGGCCGACACCACGACGCCGCCGGCGGCGTCGCCGAGAGCCCGGGCGATCGCCTGGCCCTCGACCACGTCACCCGCCGGGGTGGACGTGGCGTGCGCGTTGACGTGGACGAACTGCTCGGCGGGCAGGCCGGAGTCGGCCAGCGCCCGCTGTATCGCCTTGACCAGCCCGGTTCCTGCCGGCTCGGGCTGGGCGATGTGGTGCGCGTCCGAGGAGTAACCGACGCCGGCCGCGATCGCGTGCACGGTGGCGCCGCGCCGCGCCGCGTGCTCGGCCGACTCCAGCACCACCATGCCGGCGCCCTCGCCGAGCAGGAAGCCGTCCCGGCCCCGGTCGAACGGCCGGGACGCGCGCTCCGGCTCGTCGTTGCGGGTGGACAGCGCCCGCATGGCGGCGAACGCCGCCACGTTCAGCGGGATGATCGCGGCCTCGGTCCCGCCGGCCAGCACCACGTCGGCCCGGCCCGCCCGGATCATGTCGATGGCGTAGCCGATGGCCTCGGCGCCGGACGCGCACGCGCTCACCGTGGTGTGCACTTCGGCGCGGGCGCCGAGTTCGATGGCGATCCAGCCCGCTGAGCCGTTCGGCATCAGCATGGGGACCGTGTAGGGGGACAGCCGCTGCCATCCCTTCTCGTTCATCGTGTCGTAGGCGGCGATGGTGGAGGCCACGCCGCCGATCCCGCTGGAGACGACGACGGCGAGCCGGTCCGGGTCCACCTCCGGGGATCCCGCGTCGGCCCAGGCCTCCCGCGCGGCCACGATGGCCAGCTGCTCGCAGCGGTCCAGCCGCCGGGCCTGCACCCGGTCCAGCACCGTCGCCGGGTCGACCGCGGCCGGGGCCGCGATCTGCACCGGCAGCGGCACCTCGGTCCAGTCGGCGGGGAGCTTGCGCGCCCCGCTCCGACCGGCCAGCAGCGATTCCCAGGTTGAGGCTACGTCCCCGCCCAGCGGCGTGGTCGCGCCCAGTCCGGTGACGACGACGCTTGGTTGATCTGCCCGCACTGTGAATCGCTCCTCTTGCGTACGTGGTGCGCCCGGCTCGCGGTGGCGACGGCGCACCGGATGGGTCCCGCGGGCAGGCGGCGCCCCCGGCTCAGGCCGATACTTCGGCGTTTTGCACGTAGGTGACGACGTCCTGCACGGTCTTGAGGTTCTTGAGCTGGTCGTCCGGGATCTCCACGCCGAACTTGTCCTGCGCCGCCACCGCGATCTCCACCATGGACAGCGAGTCGATGTCGAGGTCGTCGACGAAGCTCTTGTCCGGGGTGACCTGGTCGGCGGGGACGCCGGCGACCTCGTCGACGATTTCGCCGAGGCCTGCGAGGATCTCCTGCTCAGTCATGGCCATGTGCCCGTGTTCTCCTTCGTGTGATGGATATGTCGGCCCCGGGGCGCACGCCCGGGGGCCACGGCGCGGTCAGGGTACCGTGATCACCTGGGCCGCATAGCTGATGCCTGCCCCGAAGCCGAGCAGCAGTACCGCGGATCCCGAGCCCACCTCGCCGCGCTCGATCATCGCCGACAGGGCGAGCGGGATGGACGCCGACGACGTGTTGCCGGAGTGGACGATGTCGGTGGCCACCAGCGCCTGCGGGGCGCCCAGCTTCCTCGCGATGGCCTCGATGATGCGCAGGTTGGCCTGGTGCGGGACGAACGCGGCCAGGTCGGCCGGGGCCACGCCCGCCCGCTCGCAGGCCTTCAGGGCGATCGGGTGCAGGGCCGTGGTCGCCCAGCGGAACACCGCCTGCCCCTCCTGGACGATGAACGACTGGCGGTCCTTGATGAAGATCTTGTCCGCCATGCCGCCATCGCTACCCCAGACCACGGGCCCGATGCCGGCCTCGCCGGCCTCGGCCGGGCCGACCACCGCGGCCCCGGCGCCGTCCGCGAAGATGATGCAGGTCGAGCGGTCGGTCCAGTCGACCCACTGGGAGAGCTTCTCGGCCCCGATGACCAGCACGTGCCGGGACGTGCCCGCCCGGACCGCGTCGCTGGCGGTGCCCAGCGCGTAGCAGAACCCGGCGCAGGCGGCGTTGAGGTCGAACGCGCCCGGGGCCACGATGCCGAGCCGGGTCGCGACGGTGGCGGCCGTGTTGGGGATGGGCGCCTCGGGGGTGCAGGTGGCCACGATGACCAGGTCGATGTCGGCGGGGGACAGGCCGCTGGCGGCCAGCGCCTTCCCGCCCGCGGCCACCGCCATGTCGGCCAGCGTCTCGTCGGGGCCGGCGATCCGGCGGCTGGCGATGCCCACCCGGCTGCGGATCCACTCGTCGCTGGTCTCCACCTGCTGGGCGATCTCGTCGTTGGTGACCACCCGGGCTGGCTGATATCCGCCGAACGCCAGGATCCGCGCACCGGCTGCTGCGTCGGTGACTCGCATCAACGTGGTTCCTTCCCGTGCCGTTCGGTGTCTAGTTGGGGGTCTGCCGGTGGAGGTTCACTATCCGGTGCTGCTACCCAGGCCGGCCGGAATTACCGGCCGGTGCGGACCGGATGCGGCTGCAGCCGGACGAGCGGCTGCCCCGCGCTGACCGGATCGCCGTCCTCGACCAGCCACTCGAGCACGGTGGCCGCGAACGGCGGGGTGATCAGGTGCCGTCCGCCGCGCTGCTCGACGTGCCCGATCTCGGTGCCCGGGGACAGCGCCGCGCCCACGGTGGGGGCCGCGCCGGACGACCCGGAGCGGAACGTGCCGGCCAGCGGCGCGACCAGCAGCCGCCACTCCGGGGTGTGACCGTCGTCGGTCGGCCCGTCGTAGGGGTCGAGCGCGCCGTGCTCGGCGATCAGCTTGGTGGCCTCGGGGATGTCGTCGGGGGTCTTCAGGGCGGCCAGCGCCACGCCGGGCATCGCCCGCCGGGCCAGCCCGGTCAGCGTGCCGGCCGGCGGCAGCTCGATCAGCGCCCCCGCCTCCAGGTCGGTCATGGTGCGCATGCACAGGTTCCACCGCACCGGCGCGCTGACCTGGTTGACGATGCGCTCCAGCCAGTCCGCGCCGCTCCGCGACCGCGGCGCCGTCCTGGTTGGACAGCAGCGGCAGCACCGGGTCGCTGACCGTGACGGTGGCGGCCGCCTCGCGCAGCGCGTCCACCGCCGGGGCCATGTGCCGGGTGTGGAACGCCCCGGCCACCTGGAGCGGCCGCAGCCGCGCCTTCGCGGGCGGGTCGGCGGCGAACGCGGCCAGCTGCTCCAGCGTCCCGGCCGCGACGACCTGCCCGGCGCCGTTGATGTTCGCCGGGGTGAGCCCGTGCGCCTCGATGGAGTCGAGGACCTCGGCCTCGTCCCCGCCGAGCACGGCGGTCATCCCGGTGGCCTCGATGGCCGCGGCCTTCGCCATGGCCTGGCCCCGGACCCGGACCAGGCGCATCGCGTCCTCGGCGGTGAGCACCCCGGCGATGACGCCGGCGCCCAGCTCGCCCACGCTGTGCCCGGCCGTCGCGCCGGTGTGCACCCGGGCCTGGTCGAGCCCGCCGAACAGCGCCTCGCGCCGCGGCGATGGCGGCCGCGACGAGCAGCGGCTGCGCGACCGCCGTATCCCGGATCTCGTCCGCGTCGGCGGTCGTCCCGTACTTGATCAGGTCAACGCCGGCCAGCTCGGACCAGGCGCCGAGGCGCTCGGCGAAACCGGGGAGTTCCAGCCAGGGGGACAGGAAGCCAGGGCTCTGGGCACCCTGGCCCGGGGCGGCAATAACGAGCATGCTCTTACCCTGCACTGTAGGAGTCCGCTACATGGGTCACAAAGAGCACGAAGTTTGCCCTAGAGACCCTGTTGGTTTCCTACAATCTATGTGCGATTGTGCGCGAGCCGGCCCAGCACGATGCCGACCCACAGGGTGAAACCGGCCCGGCCGTCCGAGGGAATCAGCCCGGTGAGCTCGCTGATCCGGCGCAACCGGTAACGGACGGTATTTGGATGAACAAACAGCATCCGCGCGGTGGCCTCGAGCGAGGAACCCTGCTCCAGGTAGGTGGTGACCGTGTCGAGCAAGGCCGTGCCGCCGTGCCGCAGCGGTTCGTACACGTCCCGGATGAGCTGGGCCCGGGCCGGCTCGTCGCCGTCCAGCGCGCGTTCCGGGAGCAGGTCGTCGGCCAGCACCGGACGCGGTGAATCCGGCCAGCCGGGGGCGGCGCGCAGCCCGGCCAGCGCCGAGGCGGCCGAGCGCGTGGCCGCCTGCAGGTCGGGGACGACGGGGCCGACCACCACCGGGCCGGGGCCGAAGCGCCCGGCGATCTGGCCCGCGGCGCCCAGCGGGTCGTCGGTCCCGCCCAGCACCACCACCAGCCGGGTCGCCGTGCACCCCGGCCAGCAGGTCGAGCCGGGACCGCCGGACGATCGCGCGCAGCTCCTCGATCAGGCCCTCCGGCTCGGAGTCGTCCGCGTGGCCGACGATCACCGCCACCGGCGAGTGCGACCAGTTCAGGGCGGACGCCCAGGACTGGAGCCCCTCGCCCATCTCGCCGCGCACCAGCGAGTCCACGACCAGGGCCTCCAGCCGGGCGTCCCAGGCGCCGCGGGCTTCCGCGGTCCGCGCGTAGACCTGGGCGGCGCCGAAGGCGACCTCGCGGGTGTAGCGGAGCACCGCCTCGCGCAGTTCCGCCTCGCCGCCGGGGGCGGCCAGCTCATCGACCCGGGCCTCGACCACGTCGATGATGATCCGCACCATCTCCACGGCCTGCTGCAGGCTGACCGCCCGGGCCAGCTCGCGGGGCGCGGTGCCGAACACCTCGACGGCTACCGAGGGGCGGCCGCGCTTGGGGTGCTTGATCCAGTCCACGAAGGCGGCGATGCCGGCCTGGGCGACCAGGCCGATCCAGGAGCGGTTCTCCGCCGACATGGAGCGGAACCAGGACAGCCGCTGCTCCATCGAGGCCATGGCGGCCGTGCCGAGGGAGCCCATGGCCCGTTCCAGCCGCTGGACGGTCTCGGCCCGGACCCGGCCGGGCGGTGCCGCGCCGTTCCCCCCGGTCACCCGATCGGCTGCCGTCATGCTCTCAGGGTGCCACGGGTTCGGCGTGCCGAGCCCGCTGGGCGAGGCGGCCGCGGCGCAGCCGCCTGGAAGCCGGGCGCAGCCATGGGAAGATCGTCCTGCTGCCGTGACCGGCTCGGCGCGGCGGGCCCGCGGACGCGGCCGGCCGCCGGTCGGGAGGAGGTGCGCGTGGAGCAGGTCAAGGCGCTGCTGTTCGACGTGTTCGGCACGGTGGTGGACTGGCGCAGCGGCGTCATCCGCGACGTCACCGTGCTGGCCGCCGAGCACGGGGCGGACATCGACGCGGCGTCGTTCGCGGACCGCTGGCGGGCGGCGTACCGCCCGGCCATGAACCAGGTCCGGACGGGTGAGCTGCCCTGGACCAACCTGGACGGCCTGCACCGCCGCACGCTCGACCAGTTGCTGGCCGGGACCGGCGCTGGACGGCCTGGATGAGGCCGGGCGGGCGTGGCTCACCACCTGCTGGCACCGGCTCGACCCCTGGCCCGATGCGGTGGCCGGCCTGCAGCGCCTCAAGGAGCGCTACATCATCGCCGCTTTCTCTAACGGAAACGTCGCGCTGCTGGTCAACATGGCCAAGTGGGGCGGCCTGCCGTGGGACTTCATGTTCAGCGCGGAGCTGTTCCGGCACTACAAGCCCGATCCGCAGACCTATCTGGGCGCCGCTGAGCTGCTCAGCCTGGCCCCGGCCGAGGTCATGATGGTCGCCGCGCACAACGACGACCTCATCGCCGCCGACGGCCTGGGCCTGGCCACGGCCTTCGTGCCCCGGCCGGGCGATCTCGGCCCGAACCACCAGGCCAACCAGGAGCCCGGCCCGGCCGTACAGCTGCGTGGCCGCCGACTTCGGCGACCTGGCCAGCCTGCTCGGCGGATAGGAAACGGGTGGCCGGTGTCCCGCGGGACACCGGCCACCCGTTCTCCTAACCCTGTCTTCCCACCGCAGGAAGCTACTGTGGTGCAGCCGCCCGATCGGGTTGTGCTAGCCCCCGGTCGGGGTAGGGGCTGGGCGTCGGGACCGGGGCGGCCGCCCCGGTCGGTGATGGCGGTCGGGCCGCGGTGACGCGGTGCTGCCCGGCGCCGGCCGGTGGCGGTCGCGGTCGTCGGTGTGGCCGTGGCGGTCGCGGTCGGCGTGGCCGTGGCGCGTCCCGCTCGCCGTGGCCGTGGGGGCCACCCCGCCGGGCAGGGTGCCGATCGCCAGCGGGCTGAAGGTGGCCGCGGTGGCCACGCCGTTCGCGTCCAGGGTCAGGTTGACCGGGTCCGGCGCGTTGAGCAGCGCGCCGCAGCCGAGGTTCTCCCACGACGCGGACAGCCGGGCGGCCAGGAACGTGAACAGGTTGTTCCCTTCGTCCGGCACCGGCGTGGCGAAGGCGCTGAACTGCTTCTCGTCCTGCGCGGCCCGGGCCATCCCGACCTGCATCATGTTCTTGCAGTAGTTCGCGGGGGTGTCCGCGCCGCTGGCCCCGCCCACCATGGGCTGGTCCACGCCCAGCCGGAACAGGTTGGTCTTCAGCCATGCTCTGCGCCCCGTTGACCTCCGTCATCGGGTCGTTCAGCGGGACCAGCGCGACCGGCGCGGCCTGGTCCGCCGCGGCCAGCAGCTCGTCGGTGATCTGCGAGCCGGACTTCCCGGCGGCCGCCGTCTGGTCGCGGAACTCATACGGGGTGCAGCCCAGGGCCGGGTCCATGAACTTGTTGACCAGCGCGTTGTCGCTGCCGTTGTTGATCGCCGTGGCCCCGGCCAGGCCGGCCGCGTTGGCCGCGGAGTCCTGCGCGGTCTGCCCCTGCGCGTTCATCAGGTAGGTGGTGACCACGTTGTCGCTCTGGTCCTGGTCCACCACGTCGAAGCCGCGCACGGTCGGGCAGGCCTGCCCGTCGTTGCCGGTGCCCAGCGGCCGGGATCTTGAGCAGCGCCCCGGGCGATGTCCCGGTTGGCGGCCCGGTAGAAGGCCGGGCTGTTGCAGTAGGCGACCTGGGTGAACAGCGACTGCCCGGCCCCGTTGACGCAGTTGCCCTGCTGCAGGGAGTGGCCGGTGCCGGTCAGCAGCAGGTTGTCCCCGTTGAAGCCGAACATGATCGCCGACCACGTCGCCCCGCGGCCAGCACCGGGCCGGACCGGGGCCGCGGCGGGCTGGGTGCCCTCGGTGATGACGAGCGGGTTGTAGACCTTGATGCGGCCGTTACGCGGGTTGATGATGTCCGCCTCGACGAACGCCTGCAGGTCCGGCGTTGGACATCTCGCAGCCGTCGCCCAGGATGTACGGGGTGGCCAGGCCCCGCGCGCTGAGCGGGTTGGCCGGCACCTGGAGGGTGCAGTTCGTCGAGTCGGCCGCCTCGGCCGGGCGTCTGGTTGAGCTGCCACCCCGGTCCCGGCGGCTGACCCGGTCGCGCCGAGGCGGAGGTGGTGGCCGATCCCGAAGTTGTGCGCCGAGAGTCTCAGCTGTGACTGGGGGGTGCCCGAGTGGTTCGCGGCGATCACGCCGACCGCGATTCCCGAGGCCAGCGGTATCGCGATGAGGGTCGCGATGAGCACTGGCCGGACCCTGGATGTGCGCCGCCATGTTGTATTGCGGCCGAAATGCATTCGCCCGACCTCCGTGTCTGCTCCGAATGCCCTGTCAGGTCCCCGAGCTCCCGGACGGTCACGCTAGACGCTTCCGTGACCAAAATGTGGCCAAACGGCAGAGGTCAGTTCTTACCGAAGTATTACGTGGTAGCGGAACGGCGCGCCGCCCGGCGGAGGCCGCTGTCCATGATCATGAGCAACGTGCCCGGGCGTGCGCCGGGTCCGGCCGGGCGCGCTCCGCGGCCCTGGCCAGCGGGAACCCTTGATCATCTAGCGCGAGGCCGGATAGCCCTCACGGACGTGGGAACGGGGCCCGGCGCCGCAGCGCCGGGCCCCGTTCCTGACGGCCGAACCGGTAGTTCCCGCCGGCCCGGATCAGCCGGCCGGGGCCGGATCAGCTGTCCTTGGCCAGCGCCGTGCTGACCGGAATGTCGAGGCCGTACTTCTCGATGGCCTGGCCGAGCGTCTCGGGCTTGACCTCGCCGCGCCGGGCCAGCTGGCTGAGCACGGCCAGCGTGATCGACTCCGCGTCCACGTGGAAGAACCGGCGGGCGGCGGCGCGGGTGTCGGAGAAGCCGTACCCGTCGGTGCCCAGCGAGCTGAACGGGGCGGGCACCCAGCGGGCGATCTGGTCGGGAACCGCCCGGATCCAGTCGCTGACCGCGACCACCGGCCCGGGCTGCCCCGTCCAGCACCTGGGTGACGTAGGGCACCTGCGGCTCCGCGTCGGGGTGCAGCATGTTCCACTCCTCGCAGGCACAGCGCGTTGCGGCGCAGCTGCGTCCACGAGGTGGCCGACCACACGTCGGCGGCCACGCCCCAGTCCTCGGCGAGCAGCCGCTGCGCCTCCAGCGCCCAGCGCATGGCCACGCCGGAGGCGAGGATCTGCGCCCGCGGGTGCTCGGCTCCGTCCGGTGGCCTCCCCGGCTCCCCGGCCGGGCGCGGGCGCGTACCGGTACAGCCCGCGCAGCACGCCCTGCTCCAGCGCGGCGCTGCCGCCCGGGTAGTCGGCGGGCTCGGCGGGCTGGACGTAGGGCTCGTTGTAGACGGTCAGGTAGTAGAAGATGTCCTCGCCGTCCGGGTGGCCCTCGGTCGGCCCGTACATCCGGCGCAGCCCGTCCTTGACGATGTAGCGCCAGCTCGTAGGCCCACGCCGCGTCGTAGGCCACGCAGGCCGGGCTGACCGAGGCCAGCAGCACCGAGTGGCCGTCGTTGTGCTGCAGGCCCTCCCCGGTGAGCGTGGTGCGGCCGGCCGTGGCGCCGAGCAGGAAGCCGCGGCCGAGCTGGTCGCCGAGCGCCCACATCTCGTCGCCGGTGCGCTGCCAGCCGAACATCGAGTAGAACACGTACACCGGGATCATCGGCGCGCCGTGCGTGGCGTACGACGTGCCCGGCCGCGATCACCGAGCCCATCGCGCCGGCCTCGCTGATGCCCTCGTGCAGGATCTGGCCGCGCTCGGACTCCTTGTAGGACAGCAGCAGGGCCCGGTCCACCGCCTCGTAGGTCTGCCCGTGCGGGGAGTAGATCTTGGCCGTCGGGAACAGCGAGTCCATGCCGAACGTGCGCGCCTCGTCCGGGATGATCGGCACGAACCGGGCGCCGATCTCCGGGTCCTTCATCAGGTCCTTGAGCAGCCGGACGAACGCCATCGTGGTGGCCACCGGCTGCTTGCCCGAGCCGCGCTTCAGCTCGGCGTAGACCGGGTCGCCGGGCAGCTTGAGCGGCTTGCCGCGGACCACCCGCTTGGGCAGGTAGCCGCCGAGCGCGGCGCGCCGCTCCCGCATGTACTGGATCTCGTCGGACTCCTCGCCCGGGTGGTAGTACGGCGGCAGCTGCCGCCTCCAGCGCGGCGTCCGGGATCGGCAGGTAGAGCCGGTCGCGGAACTCCTTCAGCTCGGCCACGGTGAGCTTCTTCATCTGGTGGGTGGCGTTGCGGGCCTCGAAGTCCGGGCCGAGCGTCCAGCCCTTGATGGTGTGGGCCAGGATCACGGTGGGCTGGCCGACGTGCTCCTGCGCCGCCTTGAACGCGGCGTAGACCTTGCGGTAGTCGTGCCCGCCGCGGGACAGGTTGCGGAGCTCGTCGTCGGACAGGTGCTCGACCATGGCGCGCAGCCGCGGGTCGGTGCCGAAGAAGTGCTCCCGGGTGTAGGAGCCCGGCTCCACCGAGTAGGTCTGGAACTGCCCGTCCGGGCGTGTTGTTCATCTTGTTGACCAGGACGCCGTCGGTGTCCTTGGCCAGCAGCGGGTCCCAGTCCCGGCCCCAGATGACCTTGATCACGTTCCAGCCCGCGCCGCGGAAGAACGCCTCCAGCTCCTGGATGATCTTCCCGTTGCCGCGCACCGGGCCGTCCAGCCGCTGCAGGTTGCAGTTGATCACGAAGGTGAGGTTGTCCAGCTCCTCGCGGGCGGCCAGGCCGATCGCGCCGAGCGCCTCCGGCTCGTCCATCTCGCCGTCGCCGAGGAAGGCCCAGACGTGCGAGCGGCTGGTGTCCTTGATCTCCCGGGCCAGCAGGTACTGGTTGAACCGGGCCTGGTAGATCGCGTTGATCGGGCCGAGGCCCATGGACACCGTGGGGAACTCCCAGAAGTCCGGCATCAGCCGCGGGTGCGGGTAGGACGGCAGCCCGCCGCCCGGGTGGGACAGTTCCTGGCGGAAGCCGTCCAGCTGGTGCTGGCTCAGCCGGCCCTCCAGGAACGCGCGGGCGTAGATGCCCGGCGCCGCGTGGCCCTGGAAGAAGACCTGGTCCCCGGACTCGCCGTGGTCCTTGCCGTGGAAGAAGTGGTTGAAGCCGACCTCGTACAGGCTGGCCGCCGAGGCGTAGGTGGCGATGTGCCCGCCGACGCCCAGGCCCGGCCGGTTGGCCCGGGACACCATGACCGCGGCGTTCCACCGGATGTAGGCGCGGATCCGGCGCTCGACGTACTCGTCGCCGGGGAACCACGGCTCGCGCTCGGGCGGGATCGTGTTGATGAAGTCGGTGCTGCGCAGGCCGGGCACCCCGACCTGCTGCTCGCGGGCCCGCTCCAGCAGGCGCAGCATCACGTACCGGGCCCGGGAACGGCCGCGGGTGCGCACCACGCTGTCGAAGGAATCGACCCAGTCCCGGGTCTCGTCCGGGTCGATGTCCGGCAGCTGGGTGGGCAGTCCGTCGCTGATGATCGAGAAACGCTGGCGTCCGGCAGCCACGGGATGTCCTCGCCTTCCGCAGGTCGGGCGGCTGTTCGCCGCCATGTCCGCAGAGCCGGGCGGCTGGTGGCCGCCCGGTTGGGCATGAGTTGTCCAGACCAATTCTGGTCCCTGTGCCCCGGAAACGCACCCGGCTACCTGGGGGTAACCAGCGGCCTGGCGCTGGAGCCCCCTGCTGGGACCCCGTGCCGGGGTCCTGGGCTGGGGCTGGCGCAGACAGTGACATCCGGCCCTACTCCTGGTCGCCGCCCGGTGCCAGCCTGGGTACCACGGTGAGCGTAGGCACGCTCCGATTGCAGTCCTAGCGTATGCGGCGGGCCGCACCCGGAGCGAACGGGCACGAGGAGGTGCTGGGCATGCAGGCAGTAGTCGGTGACCGGCTGCATGTGCACGGCAACGCGGTCGGCCAGGCGGACAGGACGGGCGAGATCGTGGAGGTACACGGCGCCGCGGGCGCGCCGCCCTACCTGGTCCGGTTCGACGACGGGCACACCGGGCTGTGCTTCCCGGGCCCGGACGCCGTGGTCGAGCACGGCCAGGCCCGCGCCGCGACGCCCGGAAGGCCCGGACGGCGTCGGGCGGGAAGGCCCGACGGCGTCGGGCGGGCGCAAGGGCCGCAAGAAGTAGCGCGCCGCCCGGGGCCCCGGCCCCGGCGGCTAGGGGCCGCTGACACCGGCGCCGGCCCGGGGCACCGTCCCGGGAGCTCCAGTTGCGAGGAGGAGGCTGGCCCGGAACAGTCGTTCGGTATGGAAACAGCGATTGTGCGGGTGCGGACCGGCACGGAACCGGCGGTGCGGGATATCACCGGGGAATGCGCGGAGTTCGCGGCGAGCGCGTCAGGCGGGCGGGGACGGGCTGCTGCACGTGTTCGTGCCGCACGCCACGGCGGGCCTGGCCCTGATGGAACTGGGCTCGGGCAGCGACACGGACCTGCTCGCGGCCCTGGATGACCTGCTGCCCGCCGATGACCGCTGGCGGCATGCCCACGGGTCGCGCGGGCACGGCCGGTCGCACGTGATGCCGGCCCTGATCGCCCCGTTCCTGGTGGTCCCGGTCCTGGGCGGGCGCCTGGCGCTGGGGACCTGGCAGTCAATCGCCCTAATCGATCTGAATGTGGATAATCCGGACAGGCAGATAAGAGTTTCCTTCCTCGGGTAGCCGTCGCGGCAGGCGGGGAAGATCAAACTGTGACATGGTTTTCGCTTCCAGGGCCTATTTGGCACTTGCGCGAGGCGCGCGACCCAGTGTGAACTGTCCCGCAAGTGGTGCCCACGCGGCCAGCGCGGCGCAAAGCGCGAAGCTGCGGGGGCACGTCGTGGTGGGCCGGCGCGGATGCGGGGCCGCGGGAAAGGAAATGAGGAGGACGTCAGTGAGCGCGACCGCGCGCCAGGCGCAGGATCAGCCGGGCCTGGCCGAGCGACTCGGCATCAAGCCGGGTCAGGTGGTGCAGGAACTCGGGTACGACGACGACTGCGATGAGCAGTTGCGGGATGAGATCGCCGAGCTGAAGGACGTCGAGCTCGTCGATGAGGACTACGACGACGTGGTCGACGTAGTGCTGCTCTGGTGGCGGGACGGGGACGGTGATCTCTTCGACGCCTTGGCCGACGCCCTGACACCGCTGGCCGATGGCGGCTACATCTGGCTGCTCACCCCCAAGGCCGGACGACCCGGGCACGTCGAGCCGAGCGACATTGGTGAGTCCGCGCCGACCGCGGGACTCTCCCAGACTTCGAGCGTGAGTGCGGCGCGGGACTGGCTGGGCACCCGGCTGGTCGCGCCGAAGGCGCGCAGGTGAGGCAGGCCAGGGCGCCCAAGGCGCGCAGAGGGTCCTCATCCAGCACGACGAAATGCCGCCGGGTTCGGCCGGCCGGGCCAGGCCGATCGCGATCCGGGGTCAGCGTCCTGTTGCGGTCCGCGCGGATGGCAGACTGATCCTGTCCGCAGCGGAAAGGAATAGTCCATGTCGGTTGAGGTTGGCGAGCAGGCACCCGATTTCGAGCTCAAGGACCAGCACGGCAGCCCGGTGCGGCTGTCCAGCTTCCAGGGCACGAAGAACGTGGTGCTCGTGTTTTACCCGCTCGCGTTCAGCGGGGTGTGCAGCGGCGAGCTTTGCGCGCTGCGCGACGACTTCCCCGAGGTCAACCGGGAGGACGTCGAACTGCTCACCGTCTCGGTCGATTCCACGTTCGTTCTGCGTACCTGGGCGGACCGGGACAACTTCGGCTTCAGCCTGCTGTCAGACTTCTGGCCGCACGGCGACGTCGCAAAGCTTTACGGAGTATTTGACGAGGACAGGGGCGTGGCCACGCGGGGAACGTTCATCATTGATAAGGCCGGAGTCATCCGGTGGAAAGTGGTGAACCCCATTCCCCAGGCGCGTGACATCGCCGAGTACACGAAGGTGCTCGCCGACCTGAGCTGACGCGGTTCGCGCGCGTCGGGCCGGCGGTGAGCCAAGCCACCGGAGAGGATCGAAGCAGCCAAGGATGCCCTGCTATCGATGTGGTGTACGGCAAACCGACCCCAGCCGCGGGCAGAGCCCGTGGAAACGCGGGGTGCGGCGGCAGAGCCAGATTCTGATCTGCCCTGGGTGCCAGGACACAGCGGACTGGATGTCCGAGATGGACCGCTGCTCGCGGTGCTCCAGCGTGCATCTGGTCAAGAGGTTGGGTGAGGTCGAGTGCCGGGACTGCGGGGCGATCGTGTCGCCGGAGGGTTCCGGCGAGACGGGCTTCGCTGACGCGGGCGCGAGGCCTTGGCTGAGGCGGGCTTGGCTGGGGCGCCGGGCGAGGAGCCGGGCGGGGCCGGTCCGGCGGTTGCTGGCCGCGGTCCTGACCTGTCCGAGGAAGTGGCCCGGGCTCTGGACCGGGTGCTGAGCCGGAGCCTGGTCAGCCAGAGCGTCCAGCGGGGGCCCGCGCCGGAGGGCCGGTCCAGGTGGTGGCTCGGGCGCGGATTCTGGTTCTGGTTCTGGAGCGGGGCGGCATCGTCCGGCCCGCGGCCCGGCCGATCATCGCGGCGGCTCATCCTGGCGCGTTTGCTGGGTGACGGGGCCGGCGCTGGGTGAGCCCGGGTGAGCGCGGGGTGAGGAAGCCAGCCCGCCGGTGAACGACGCCGCGATCGTGGGCCGGGTGCTCCGCGAGTATCACCTCCGCGGGGATCGAGCCCTCCGCGCTCCGCCGGGTCGGCGGAGCGGTCGCCAGCGGGGTCGTGACCTACCTGGTCGGCCCGGACGAGACCGCACCGTGGGTGGTGCGGGCCTGCCGGGAAGACGCGCCGGTGCCCGTCCACGTCAGCGGGGCGCCCGCCAGGACGATGCTGGACTGGCTGATGGCCCAGGCCGGCACCCTGGACTGCCTGGAGGCGGCGGGCTACCCGGCGCCGCGGCTGATCCGCACCCACTCCGGTGATCCGGTCGGCCTGGACGGAGCCTGGCTCACGCTGGCTACTTCTTTCGTCGAGGGTCCGGTGATCCGGCCTTCGCTGGCGCAGCTCCGGATGCTGGGGGTGGCGCTGGGGAGGTTGCATGCCCTTGATGTCGCGGGGGAGCCGGGGCGGTGCGTCTGCGGCGGGGGCAGGCCGGGCGGTGGTCTGGCGGGGGAGCCGGGGCGCGCGTCGTGGTATCCGGAGGCGGCCATCCCGGCCACCCTGGCCCGGCTCGACGCGGTCGAGGCGCTGGTCCCGGAGGAGTTGCGGGACCTGTATGCGCAGCTTCGCCAGACGGCCCTGACGGTCCAGGCTGCGCTCAGCTCGCTGCCCAGGGGAATGGTGCACGGGGACGCGTGGCCCGGCAACGCGGTGCAGAGCGGCCCGGATACGGTCACCCTCATCGACTGGGAGACCGGCGGCCTGGGCCTGCCCGTGCTCGACCTGGGCACCTGCCTGATCGAGAGCCTGCTCGACGCCCAGCCGTCTGGGTCTGGGCCTGCGGCGCCCGGGTCCGGGTCTGCCGCGTCCGGGTCGGGGCCTGCGGCGTGGCTGGTCGAGCCCGATGAGGACCGGATCGCGGCGGTCGCCCGGGGATACGCTTCGCAGCGCGTGGTGGGTGCGGCCGAGCGCGCCCTGCTGCCCGCGGCGGTCCGGTTCGGTGCGTGCTACGTGGGGGCCATCCACCTGCATCAGGCCCTGGCTGAAGGAGTGCGCGGCGCGTCGATGGAGGCGCGGCTGGAACGGTTGCGGAACCGGGTGTCGGTGAGCGAGGCGGTGGCCGCTGGCTGCCCCCATCTCGCGGTGACGCAGACTCGCGGACGACGCAGACTTCGCGGAGGGCGCAGACTTCGCGGGCGGCGCAGAAACGGTACGCTGAGGCCGGTCGCCTGCTCGCAGTAGGCGCGGGCGCATAGCTCAGTGGTAGAGCACTCGCCTTACAAGCGAGGGGTCGCTGGTTCGAACCCAGCTGCGCCCACGGATTTCGAGTCCGTGTCCAGTACCTCACTGCCTGACTCACCCACCGGCTCTGACTGACCAGGTGGGTGAAGCACTATGTCAGCGGATGACAAAGGTACGGCTAACGCACTATGCAATAAGTGGATGCCCCGCAAGAGCACCACATGTGCGCGCACGCCGGGCCACGGCGGATCATGCATGACAGCCGAGAACATGGCGCGCCGCAGGAATACCGGCGCAACCATCCGCATCCCGAGTCACCGGAGTCCCGCAAGAATTCCAACCGGAAGTACCGGATCTCTAGCTATGGGCTCACTCAGGAGCAGTTCGACCGCCTGCTGGACGCGCAGCAGTCCACCTGCGGCATGTGCCACCAGCCGTTTGAGGACGGGCAGCTCATCCACGTGGACCATGACCATGCGTGCTGCAAAGAGAAGAATCGGTCATGCGGCCGGTGCGTGCGCGGACTGCTTTGCCACACCTGCAACATCGCGCTAGGCCACATCGAGCGCCGGTATGCGATGGCCCGCGCGTACCTGGACAACCCAGTGACATGCCTGAGGCCCACGCGTCCACCGAGATCCTTGAGGGTGGCGTAGCCGATGTGGTTGAGCGCGCTGATCGTAAGCAAGAATTAGGGCGCCGGTTGCGGACTCTATCGATGCCGTCAATGAAGGGTCGAAGGCCGAGCAGGCGATGAGCTGGTTGGGGGATGTGCCGGGAGGAGTTGGCGGCGGAGTGCGATGATCTCGGAAGGTTGACGCTGACCAGCGCATGGTGCCGTTTTCGACGCGCCATAGCTGCGACAGTGACGGCTGCGGGCTGTGGCTTACGCCGGTCTGGGCCGTGGCGTGTCCGCTGACGGAGGCCGATATCTCATGAGGCTGACGCCCTGCGCTCCGGATGTGGCGGTTCTGTGCCGAGCAGCGGGAACCGGCCTGAGTGCGCGAGCGTGAGCACCGCTGGTTGACCAGCCCGCACTTGGCGCTAATGACCGCGCGGATGCGCTTACGGGCCCGCTCCAATCTCTTGCCGTGGGCAGCCGCAGCACGAGCAGGGCCTGCGTGACCGTCTCCACCCAGGTGCCGATCAGGCTCAGCGACTGCCCGAACACATAACGGCGGAAGTACCGGGCGGGCGGGTCCGCCTCACCACCCATCGTGGGTGATGACAGCCGCGACGGTGGCCCGGATGATCAGGGTTGTGCCCTCACCATCTCCCCAGCGGTTCGACGTCGTGGTCATCGGCGCAGGACCGGCCGGGGTCGTGGCGGCGCTTCGCGCCGCCCGCCTCGGTGCCGCGACGGCGCTGATCACCCGCGATCAGTTCGGCGGGATGGCCGCGAACGACGGGCCCGTGCCGGTCCGCACGCTCGCCCAGGCGGCGCGGCTGATCCGTGAAGCCAGGCAGCTCCCTCTCTATGGGATCGCGGGGGGTGAGCCCACGCTCGACTACCCTCGGCTGCTGGCGCGGGTACGCGACGTGACCGAGGATGTGCGCCGGCACACGCTGCTGCGCGACGATCTCGAGCGGGCCGGGGTGACGATCTACGAGCAGGCCGGACTGGCCCGGTTCACCGACGCCCACATCGTGGAAAGCGACAGCGCGCCGCGGCTTGAAGCGGGCAAGGTCATCATCTGCAGCGGAGGAGCGCCGCGGCCGCTGGCGATCCCAGGCTTCGACTTGACCGCCACGCACAGCGATGCATGGAACCTTTCCTCGGTGCCGCCGTCGCTGATCGTGATCGGCGCTGGCGCGACCGGCGTGCAGGTAGCTTCGATCTTCAATGCGTTCGGCACGCACGTCCATCTCGTCGAGGTCGCTCCACGCATCCTGATGACCGAGGACCACGAGGTCTCCGAAGGCGTCCGGGCCGCGCTGGCCGCGGCCGGCGTCCAGGTTCTCGAGAACGCCGGGACTATTGACCGCTTCGAGCGCTGTGCGGCCGGCGTGCGGCTGATCCGTTCAGCCGGCGATGGCCAGCGGAGCGTCGAGGCAACGTTGGCGGTAGTCGCGGCCGGATGGGCCGCCGCCACCGACGGGCTGAACCTTGACCAGGCCGGCGTGCAGACGGACCGGCGCGGGTACATCCAGGTGGACAGGTACCTGCGTACCAACGTGCCGCACGTTTTCGCCGCGGGCGACGTAACCGGGCGCGCGATGGTCGTGCACGAGGCGATCCGCGAGGGACTGATGGCCGCGACCAACGCCGTCCTCGGGCCAGCCACGGTCCTCCCTGCACAGGTGAGCCCGATCGGCAGCTTCACCGACCCCGAGTACGCCTCGGCCGGGCTGACCGAGGCGGCCGCCCGACAGACTCATGACGTGGCTAC
>CAVUKT010000029.1:0-26632 GCA_963742055.1 uncultured Actinomycetes bacterium
AGATGCTGATCGCCACCTGCATCCGCCAGCTTGAGGAATGGGGTGTGGCCCGCCAGGACGCCGGCGGGGACCTGCCGGTGCCGCGGCGTGTACGGCGTGCCCGAGCAGTGGCCGCACATCCGTGACGCTCTACCAGCGGGCCGGGTTCGTGCCCTGCCGGGGACACCGAAGTGGTGTACCTGGCCCGGGTGGACGACCTTCCCCGCCCGGGCCCGTCCCCGCTGACCGGGCTGTCCGCCCGCCGGTCGGTCGGGATGAACGGCACCCGCCTGGCGGCCGTCCTGGACGGGCAGGTGATTGGGTACATCGAGGTCGAGATCTTCGAAGACGGGGAGCGGCAAGCCCGGCACGGCGGGTGGCCGACGTGGGCAACCTCTACGTGGCCGCGGATTACCGGCGACGCGGAGTCGCGACCTGGCTGCTGGGGCAGGCGGCGGACTGGCTGCGGCTGGCCCAGGTCACCCGGCTGCTGGACTATGCCTCGCTGGAGACCAGCCCGGATGGCCGGGACGACGCGGAGTACCGGAGCTTCCTGGCCGCGTCACATTCACCGAGCTACCCGGACCAGGCGCAACTGGACCCGGAACCCGGAGGGTGCCGGACGCTGAGGCCGCGAGATTCGCCGTCCGGAGCCGGCGGGATCAACGCGGCTGGGATGAACACCGAATGCACGCCATGCTGCCCGCCCAGCCGCCGAGTCCAGCCAGAGCACGCTTATCGATTCCGATCAGCCAGATAGCGAGAACCCGGCTGATTACTAGGCCAACGCGGTCACCAGTCATTGCGCGCGGATCATCCACCCGGCCACGATCGATGGGCGCGGGTACGCATTCCCCTGTGATGACTTGACCCGGCCGGGGGCGCCGGTCAATCAGGCGCGGTCCCCGATCCGGCCCCGGCGCTGCCCAGCGTAATGCTGGGCCCGGTCCACTGACCAGGCCTTATCCGGTCCGCCTCGGGCCTCGGCGCGGGGCGGGCTAGGTGGGCGGCATGGTGGTCGTTGCGGCGAATTTTGGTTTTCATTGGGGTTTCCACCGTTAACACCCGATATTGGGGTACTTTTATCCGGGCTCGCCTAGATCGCCCGTTGCCTGGATTTCGCTCCGGCTAGATGGAAGAGTCGGCCTATGGGACGATCTTTGACGGGCTGGTCGAGGAGTTCCGGGCCTGGCATTTGTTCGAGCAGCAGGACGGTAACTCCCCGCAACGCGAACTTGCTGAACTTCCCGGCGGGCTGAACTCCCCCGCCTGGGCCTGCCCGGCTATGGCGGGTTCCCGGGTCCCGGGTCGGCGCGGCTGAGCCGGGGGGGCCGGAGTTCGGCAGGATTGAGTACGGCCAGGCCGGATACTACGACCGGGCCCCGCGATACGGCTGGGATCTGGACTCGGCGGCGCCGCGGCCAGACGGGCGGCGCTAACCGCGGCCCGCGTTAACGGCGGCCGGCGGATCAGCCGGGGGTCGTAGAGGTACCAGCCTTCCCGGCCGCCCACCGCCGGGCTGGCGTACCAGCGGATCCCGACACACCAGCGGCCATGCCGGTCTTTGCGCTGCCCGATCACCTGGGCCCAGACCCACGTGCCGTCATGGAGCAGGATCTCCGCCTCGCTGTCCTCGGGGATCGTCGAGCCGGGAACGGCGTCAGCCGGCATGGCCCGCTCCAGCGTCGGCTCCCGCGACGGATCAGCAAACACGCAGGTCATCGTGCCCGTAACCAATCATCCGTAATCTGCACCGGCCGTCGGCGCCGTGGCCGGGGACAATCAGGCAGGTGGCCCAGGCGTAGAGTCGGAGGGTGCGCGACGCCAGAAATGACCGCCTGCCGGAGCCGGGGATGATCGTCCGCGCGACCCGCTTCCGGCCGCGCGGCCATGTGCAGGTGTGGCTGTTTGCGGCGGGGTACGGCCTCATCTTCCTCCTGGTCATGGCCGCGCGTGATGAGCCGCTCCTGGGCCTGGCCGCCTGGGCCATCGCGATGTTCGGGTACGGCTCGGCGCGCTCCTTCCGGCTCGGCCGCAGCAGGCACTCCAGGACCTGGGCCGAGTGGGCCGCCAGCGAATCGAGGCCGCCGCCAGGCCAGGTCAGCCGCGGCCGGGTCCGGCGGGGCTGAGTCCGGACGGGCTGGCCGGGCGGGGTGCGGGCGCAGCAGCAGCACAACCAGGACGCCGGCCGCGGCCGCGGCGGGGATGACGCGGTCACCGGGACGAACTGGCCGGCGATGCCCCACAACGCGAATCCCGCACCCTGGAGGAACATCAGCCCGGCGCTGGACAGGGCGAGGGTGCGCCCGCGCAGTTCCGCCGGGGCCGCGCTGATCAGCAGCCCGTCCAGCCCGGCCCCCCAGGCGTTGCCCAGGCCGCAGACCACCAGCAGGGCCAGCGCCAGGGCCAGCCGCGGGCTGGCCGCGAACCCGGCCAGCGGCACGAACGTCAGCAGCCCGGCCGGGACGATGAGACGCCGCTGCCAGCGGGCCCGCAGCAGCCGCGCGGCGATCAGGTCAGCCACTACGGTGCCGACCGGGATCCCCATGAGCAGGAAGCCCGTTACCCGGACCGGCTGGCCGATGTGGCTGGCGTACGGGGCCGCGAGGGCCTCGGGGGCGACCGCGCAGGCTGGCACGAGCCAGCCGAACAGCAGCAGGCGCCGCAGCGGACGGTGGCCGAGCACGCGGCGGATCCGCGCAGCGAATCCCCGGCCATCGACCCGGCCGCGGCCCGGCCGCGCCGCGCGGGGCGCCGGGCCAGGCCCCGCGCAGCAGCAAGGCCGAGGCCGGAACGAGGCCGCGTCGAAGGCCAGCGCGCCGCGCGGGGACGCCACGGTGAGCAGCAGCCCGCCCGCGCCGTACCCGACGATCTGCGCCGACTGGGCGACCATCCGCATCATGGACCGGCCGAGGATATAGCCCGGGCCGGGCGGCAGCACGTCCGGCAGGACCGCGGCCCGCACGCCCTGGTACACCGGCGCCAGCAGGCCGTTAGCGAACAGCAGCCCCAGCAGCGCGGCGACGGGCATCCCGGGGATCACCATGGCCGCCACCAGCATCGCGCTGAGCAGGTCACACACCACCAGGGCCCGGCGGGCGGGCAGCCGGTCCGCCGCCGCGCCGAGCAGCACCCCGCCGAGCAGGTAGGGCAAGAAGGCCAGGGCCATCACCGAGGCCGCCAGCGCCGGGGACCGGGTCTGCTCGTAGACCAGCACGGTCAGGGCGACCGCGGCCACCACGTTGCCGAGCATGGACACGATGTTGGCCAGGAACATGGCCCGGAACTCGCGCCGACCCGAGCACGTCCCGGTACCGGGCCCGGCCGGGCGTCGGGGCCGGGGGCGGGGCCGGGGGCGGGCGTGGCTCACCGGGGCGGAAGAGGTCACAGGACCCAGGCTGGCCGGCGGCTACCATCGAGACCAGAGATTCGGCGGCTGCCGAATCATCTGATCCATGGAAGACGGTGCGATGAGCCTGACCATGGTGTTCGGGCCGGACGATCCGGCCCGGACCAGGTTCGTGATCTCGCCGCTCTGGGAGACGATGCATGCGATCCGGGTGATCGCCGAACCGCAGCGGCACCTGTACCACCTGCCCTGGCTCGAGGCCGTGCGGCCGCGAGGCGGAACGGCTGGACCTGCGGACCCTGCTGACGCTCAGCCCCCGGCGCGGCTGGACCCCGGACTTCCTCAGCCCCGTCCCGGACACCCCGGACGCGGACATCGCCGGTGAGCTGGCCCGGGTCCGGGCCACGCCGCCGGAGCAGGTCGCCCACGAGGTGCGCCGGTCACTGACCGAGCGGTACGGCGCCCCGCTCCCGCCCGGCGCGTGGCAGCTGCTGGATGATCCGGCCGCCACCCGCGACCTGGTCGCGGACCTGCTCGCGCAGTGCTGGCAGTTGCTGGTCGAGCCGCACTGGCCGCGACTGCGGGACCGGATCGAGGCGGATGTCGCCTACCGGACCAGGACGCTCGCCGACTACGGCCTGGAGCGGATGCTCAATGACCTGCATCCCCGGGTGCGCTGGACGGGCCGTGCCCTGGTCATCAAGGGATTCGCCCCGGCCCGCTGCCACCTCGGCGGGGCCGGGCTGCTGCTGATGCCCAGCGCGTTCGGGTGGCCGAGCCTGGCCCCGGTCATCGACCCGCCCGCCCGGCCGGCCCTGGCCTACCCGGCCCGGGGGATCGCCGAACTGTGGCAGCCGGCCCGGACCCCGCAGTCAGACGTGCTGGCCCGGCTGCTCGGCCGGACCCGGGCCGCGCTGCTGGAGTCGCTGGCCGAGCCCGCCTCGACCCATACCCTGGCCCGGCGGCACGATCTGGCCCCGAGCACCGTGTCCGAGCACCTCTCCGCGTTGCGGGACGCCCGGCTGGTCACCAGCAGGCGGCAGCGGCATGCGGTTATGTACCAGCAGACCCGGCTGGGGACGGCGCTGGCTTCCGGGGGCTGATCAGCAGCGACTGGGCTCCCACGCCGAGCCGCCCGGTGGTGTCGGACAGGACGGACGTGGCCAGGCCCGCCCCGCCCGCGGAGATCGCGGTCTGCGCGTCCAGGCAGACCCACTCCCCGGCCGCTTCCCGGTGCAGATGCACGGTGAGTTCGGGGTTGATGAAGTGCCACTTGGTGATGTCGAGCTCACCGGACAGGCCGTTGCCGCTGTCCGCGACCGCGAGGACCCGCTCCAGCGGGCCGGTCTCCTCGTCCGGGACCAGCGGGTAACGCAGCCGGGTCCAGACCGTGGCCGGGCCCGGCTCGCCGAAGTGGCCGCGGACCGGCCGCCACTCGACGGCGGACAGGTACCCGTCGATCCAGCCCGCCGGGGGCAGCCCGATGGCCTGGTCGGGGAGGGCGGGCGGCGGATCGCTGCGGCGGGGGACGGTTTCGCTGGTGGTGCGCAGCACCCGCCAGGCGCTGGCCCGGGCCACGTCCCGGCCGCCCGCGCTGGCCACGGCCTCCAGGAACTCCACGCTGCGGCCCGGGCGGACCAGGCGGGCCTGCACGTCCAGGTCGCCGACCGGGATGGCACCGAGGATCTCGCAGGTGAACCGGGCCACGATCATGTCGTCGCGGGGCGCGCAATGCTGGATAGCGCGGCCCAGCAGCGCGCTGGGCGGGCCGCCGTGCTGGGCCCGCTCGTCCCAGGGGCCCGTGGTGTGCGCGGTCGCCCGCCAGGTGCCGTTCCCCAGCGGAACGAAGAAGCTATCGGCCACCTGCTGCATGTTACCCAGCGGTCTCCGCGTCCCGGGCGCGAGGTCCGGCCGCGGATCAGGGGGCGGGCTCGATGATGACTTTCAGGCCGGTGCGGCGGGCCGCGTGGCCGAACGCCGCCGCCGCGTCCTCCAGCGGGTAGCGGTCGGTGACCAGCGACGTCAGATCCACCTTCTTGCTGGCGGCCAGGGCGATGGCCCGGGGATACACCTCGTTCATCCGGCGCACCATGGCGATCGTCAGCCCCTTGCGGCGGGCCACGCGCGGCGCGGAACGTGGTCGTGTCGTCGTCCGGGATGCCGCCCAGCACCACCCGGCCGCCGGCCCACGTGGCCGCCATGGCCAGCTGCACCGCCGCGCTGCTGCCCGCGATCTCGAAGGCCACGGCGGCGCCCTCACCGACCAGCGCCCGCAGGGCGCCGGGATCGGCGGCCTGCGCCGGGTCCGCCACGGCCGCACCCAGGGCGGCGGCGGCCGCACGGCGGTGCGGCAGCGGCTCGAACACGGTCACCGGGCCCGCGCCTGACACCTGGAGCAACTGCACGAGCAGCAACCCGATCGGGCCGGCGCCGACCACCACGACCGGCGCACCCAGGCGCACATGGCCGAGGTCGAGCGCGTGGATGGCCACCCCCAGGGGTTCCAGCACGGCGCCGTCCGCGTCACTCACCTCATCCGGCAGCGGGTGCAGCAGCTCGTCCGGCCAGGTCATGAACTCCCGCATGGCCCCGTCCTGCTTCCCGTGCCCGGCGAACCGGATGTTCAGGCACAGGTTGCGGTAGCCCTCGCGGCAGGGCCGGCAGGTCCCGTCCGGGATAGCCGGGTCGATGGCCACCCGCTGACCGCGCCGCGGGCCTTCCTCGATCACCCCGGCCGCTTCGTGGCCCAGCACCAGCGGGTGATCCAGGGCCGCGTCGCCGATCCCGCCCTGGTCCCACCAGTGCAGGTCCGAGCCGCAGATGCCGATGGCCGTGACCCGGACCAGGCTCTCTCCGGGCCCGGGTACCGGCACCGGCTCGTCGGCCAGGCGCAGATCCGCGACCGCGTGCAGCCGGGCAACCCTCATCTGGTTCTCCGTCTCCGCCGGGATCCGGGTGGTGTCCCCGGAGCCCGAGGTTACTGCGCGGCCGAGGACGGCGCTAAGCCGGAGGCCAGCGTCGCCGAGCGGAAATCAGCGTCGCGGAGCGGAAAATCAGCGGCGCGGCCCGGGCAGTTCGCGGGGGCCGCCGGGCAGCTGCCGGGTCCCGCCGGGGGGCTGCCGCTGCTCCCGGGCTGAGCTGGACAGCAGCAACCCGGTCGGTTGCGAGGCGCTGATGGCCGGGCTGGACCGCGGCGTGTCCTGCCCCCAGGTGGTCCCCGAGCCCAGGCTGAGCGCCATCGCGGGGCACATCTCCACCGCCTGCTGCGCCTCACGCTCCAGCCAGAACGGCACCGGCATGTCCAGGAACGCCGGGTAACCCTGGCTGTCGAGCTGGACCATCTCCGGCGCGATCTTGGCGCAGAGCCCGTGCCCGTCGCAGCGCGCCCAGTCCACCTTCAGCCGCACCTCGGACTCTTCCGGCCCGAGCGGCAGGATGCCGCGGGTCTTGCGGCCACACGAGCCGCGGAACAGGTGGGTGGTGAGGTCGTCGCTGAACACATCCAGCGCGGAGAGCACGAACCGGGACACCCCGTCCGGGTGGGAGCAGGCACCACGGCCGCGGACCACCGCGGCGGTGCGGCGCGCCGTATCCAGGGTGTCCATGCCGCCCGAGCCATCAGCCAGCGCGCTCATCGAGCGGGCCAGGCCCGGCAGGCCCAGCTTGCACGGTCCGCATTGCCCGGACGATTCTTTGGCCAGATAACGAACCACACGGGCCACCTCGCCGAGCGGGCAGGTACCGCCCAGCGGCATCACGATGCCGGCCCCGAGGGTGCCGCCCGCCGCGTCGAGGCCAGCCCGGGAGACCGGCACGTCATCGGCGAACTCGGCGGGCAGCCACATGCCGTGATACCCGCCGACCAGCACGCCATCGAAGGCGGTCGCCTCGCAGATGTCCAGCACCACGCCCAGCGGGATCCCGGTGGGGACCTCCACCACGGCCGGGCGGCCTGCCGAGCCGCCCACGGTCAGCAGCACCGTGCCCGGCTCGTCCGGGGTGCCGTCCGAGGCGTAGCCCTCCTGGCCGAGCATGGCGAGGACGGCGAGCTGCGCAAACGTCTCGGCGTTGGACAGCAGCGTGGGGAGGCCGTCCACGCCGCTCTCCGCGGCCCGGCGCTTCTTGCCCGGGGGCAGCGCGATCTTGCCGTTCACCGCGTTGGTCAGAGCGCCACCCTCACCCGACACGAACCGGTCAGGAACCTCTACCACGCGGACGATCTTTTTGAGGTCCGGCTCGGCCCGGGCCGCCTCCGCCACCGAGGCCGCCACCGAACTGTCCGTCACGCCAATGATGATCAGCTTGGCGCTGAGCGCCCGGGCGGCCAGCAGGGCGCCGCCCAGCACCAGATACGGCGAGCGGAGCAGCAGCATCTTGTCCTTGGCGCTACCCGGCTCTCCCTCGGTGCCGTTGATGAGGATCATCGGCTTGCACTTGCGGGCGGCCGCGTTGTTGACCACGGCCCGCACCTTGCGGGCGAAAGGGAAAGCGGCTCCGCCGCGACCTCGCAAGTCGACGCTTTCCACCATTTCGATCAACTGGCGCGCCGTCATCCGGCGCATGGGCCCAAAGATCTCCTGATGCGTCGTGAGATCAATGCGCTCAAAGCGATCCAGGCCGGCGGTTAGCCGGGCCCGCCCAATCCGCATCGCCTGGGGCGGTGCAAGTGAGTTCACGAGTAATTCCCGATATTCAGCGGCACGATGTTCAGCGGGTCGGTGTCGTCCTGCGGGCTGAACTGATCGCGGGCGCCGGGCGGCCGTGGCCGGGTGTAGGCGGCGTCCTGCTCAGCGAAAGAAGCGTAATGCTCGGCTCGCTGCGGCTGGCCGTAGTCCGGCCGGGCGTACGGCCTGGCTGGCCTGCCGGGCCGCCGGCCCGGCTGGCTGCCGCCGCTGGTCGTCGCGCTGGTACTGGTCGTCGCGCTGGTACTGGTCGTACTGCATGGGCTCCTCGTACCGCATGGGCGTCTCGTACTGGCCCTGCGGCCCGTCGCCGTAGCCGGCGGACTGCTGATACTGGGCCGGAGGCGGCCGCTCATACCCGCCGGGCCGCTCGCGCTGACGCGGCATCGGCTGACCGGGATCACCTGTCCTGGCTGTACGAGGGCGGCCCGTACCCGGGCGCGCCGTACTGCGGCGCGGGGGCGACGTACGAGGCTGCGGCCGGGAGCTGGCGGCCTGGCTGTACTGGGCCTGGCTGTACTGGGCTGGCCGTACTGGGCCTGGCTGTACTGGGCCTGGCCGTACTGGGCCTGGCCGTACTGGGGCTGCGCGTACTGGCCGGAGAGGTCGATCTCGCCGGTCCGCTCGTACCGCGGCTCGGCGCGCGGGCGCTCGAACTGGCCGTGTCGCCGCCATGCCGTACTCCCGGCCAGCTGCTGTATGGCCGGCCGTACTGGCCCGCGCCGTACTGGCCCGTGCCGTACTGGCCAGTGCCGTACTGAGCGGGCGAACCGTAGTGGGTGGGCGCGCCGTACTGGGAGGGTGGCGCGGCCGGGTCGATCCGCTCCAGCGGGCCGGACCAGTCGTTGTAGTTGCCCGCCGCGTACCGGGGAGCCGCCGCGGACGGGCCGATCCGGGCCATGGGACCGGACCAGTCGTCGTGCGGCCGCTCATACGGGCCGGTCTCGCCGTACTGACGCGACATCGGCTGGCCGTACTGAACAGGGGCCGGCGGTGCGGGGGCAGCGGGCTCGGCGGGGGCGGCCCGTAGCGGGCCTGTCCGCCCGGAGCACGCCCGCCGCGCACCTGGCCGCCCGGCATCTCGTCACGTGGCATGGGGCGCCGTACATCTGGTCGCGCGTACATCTGGTCGCCGTACATCTGGCCCGGCCTGCATCGGCCCGGGCCGCACTTGCCCGGGCTGGGGACGCTCGTACTGGCCCGGACGGTCGATCTGGCCGGTCCGGCTCGTACTGGTAGCCGCCCTGCTCGTACTGGCCAACCCGCGGCATGGGGCCGGTCTGCTCGTACGGGGCCACGCGCGGCACGGGGCCGGTGTGACCGTGCTGGGCCACCCGCGGCATCGGGCCGGTCGGCTCGTACTCGCCGGCCCGCTCCCGGGGATCCGCCCCGGGGCGCCGAACTGGCTGCCCCGCTCGAACGACCCGGTCGTACCCGGCCCGATCGGCCCTGAGGCCCCGATCCGGCGGGTGTCCGCGAGATACGCGGCCCGCTCGTCGTACGGGGCGCTGCGCGCCCGGCCGCGCTGCTGTGCCGCCGACGCACCTGCGGGGAGGGCCAGCTGGGCTCGCCCGGGCTGCCGGGAGGCCCGGCTCCGGGCGCCGTCGAGGGCGCCTGGCGAGCCCGCGGTCAGCGCTGGGGCCTGCATGGCGGTAGCGGTCAGGGCCGCGCCCCCGGGGAGCGCGCCCGCGCTGGCGAGGGCGGCGGCCGCCGCGGTCCACCCGCCGGTGCCCCCGGAATCCGACACCGGGTGGCTGGCCAGCTCGTTGCCGGCCCGGTTCCTGGCCACCATCCGCACCATCAGGGCGACGGCCACCGCGACCACGCAGGCGCCGTAGGCCCAGTAGACGAAGCCCGAGAAGCCGAAGAAGGCCTTGGCAGGGCGGCCCGCGAGCAGGCCGTGAATCAGCCCGAAGATCCAGGCGGCGTAGGCCGAGGCGTGGATGACCCGCCAGGCCTTCGGCGACATGTTCGCGGCCAGCCGGGCCCGGTAGATGCCGGTCATCATGATCACGATGAACATGTCGGACGCGACGGTCCCGAGCCCGAGATAGAAAGTTCTGCCTTTATCAAGGAAAGGGATCACGGCGTCGGCAGGCTGCGACCGGCCCGCGATTATCTCAAGCACAATGTGAATAACAAGAAACGCTATTGCGCCGAATCCCATGGCGCGGTGAAGCGCCTGCGCCGTAACCCGGGCACTGGGCTTCATGAAAATGCGGTCAGAAGCGACCAGCCCAATCCCAACTTCTGCGGTCAGCGCAATAAGTGCGAGAACTCCCGCATAGTAAAGCAGGAAATGGTCGGTACCCGCGACGACCGTGTGGCCGGTCGTCGTCGCTGCGGCCGCGGCCGCGATGATCACTGCGCCTATGACGACGGCGTTGAGGATCCACAACCACGCGTCTGACCTGGGTCGGGCCACCGTGTAGCCACGCCTCCCGCTCCTGGGAGCGGGGCTGCGTGACCGCCCAGCCGAACCGTCACCCTTCGCCGACACGTTGCCTCCCGGGAGGAGCTGCTCAGCTACCTACCATTGTCTGGCTACTAAAGACTGAATAGCTCGAACATTGGCAACTTCGCCAACCCCGGGAGATCCCGCTTCTCTACCGGGCTGAGGAGGATGCTATCGCGGGGGATTCCAGCTTCGCAACGAAACGATATAGAAAGTGACGCAGGGTGCTGTTATCGCACGTCAGCGCAGGGTTTCGGAAGGCTCCCGCGCGCCCCCGTGCGGCCCTCTCGGTCGGCCTCCCGCGCGCCCTTCGCGCAGCCTCCCGCACGGCCCGCAGTCGCGCGGCCCCCCCCCGCGCGGCTCTCCTGCGCGACCCTCGCGCAGCCCCCGACGGCCCTCGACCAGCCCCCGCGCGGCCCTCGCACAACCCCGCATGGCCTCGCACGGCCTCCCGCGCGGAGTGCGGTCTGCCGGCGCGCGCCCGGGCGGCCCGGGCGCGGACGAGCTGGGGTGCGGGGTGGGTGCCGGGCGGGCCGGGCGGCGGACGCGCGGCCGGGCGCGGGGCGAAAATGGGCTGCACGGAATCAGGGGTGGCCGGTCACTATGAGGGATGCCCTGGTTCCTGAGTGACAGCCTGCCCGAATACTCGGCCAAGGCGGGTGGCCTGCTGTCCGAGCGCCCCGCGGAGCACACCATCCTGCTCGGGGCGATGGAGACGCTGCGGGCCGCCGGGCCGGCCGCCTTCGGCGCTAGCGCACCCCTCTTCGGCTGGTGGCTGGGACCGGATGGCGAGGTCAGTGCGGCGTTCCTGCACACGCCGCCGTACTCGGTGGCGCTGACCAGCGTGCCCGGACCGGACGCCGCGGCGGCACTGGCCCAGGCGCTGGCCGCCCGGGCCCGCGCCGTGGACGGGGTGAACGCCGGTCCCGAGGGCGCGGAAGCGTTCGCCCGCGCCTGGCACGAGGTGACCGGCGACGCCATCGAGTGCCAGATGCGGAACCGGCTGTTCCGGCTCGGCGAGCTGCGCTGGCCCGAACCGCGCCCGGCCGGGCAGGCCCGGGTGGCCGGCCCCACTGACCGCCACCTGCTCATCGCCTGGTCGGAGGCGTTCCATCGGGAGGCGCACTCGGGCCCCGAGGACATGGTGGCCATGGTGGATGACCGGCTCTCCTACCAGGGCCTGACTCTGTGGGAAGACGCCGGGCAGCCGGTGTCCATGGCCGGGCTGACCCGGATGGCGGCCGGCCAGGTGCGGGTCGGCCCGGTGTACACACCGCCGGGCCTGCGGGGAAAGGGTTACGCGGGCGCCGTGACCGCCACCGTGAGCCAGGCGGCCCGGGACGCCGGGGCCGGCCAGGTGCTGCTGTTCACCGACCTGGCCAACCCGACCAGCAACGCCCTCTATCAGCGGCTGGGCTACCAGCCCGTGGAGGACCGGGCCATCTGGTCGTTCCACCGTTCGCCGGCGGGCGGGACCGCCGGCTAGCGGGCGGGCTGGGGACGGGACGGTCCTCGTTGCGTGCCTTGATCTTGATCTTTGGTGCTCAGAGCGCGGCGGCGACCAGCTCGGCGATCTGCGCGGTGTTCAGGGCGGCGCCCTTGCGCAGGTTGTCGCCGCAGACGAACAGGTCCACCGCGTGCGGGTCGTCCAGGGACCGGCGCACCCGGCCCACCCAGGTCGGGTCGGTGCCCACCACGTCAGCCGGGGTGGGGAACTCGCCGCGTTCCGGGTCGTCGTTGAGCACGACGCCGGGCGCCTCGCTGAGCACCCGCTGCGCGCCGGACCGGGTCACCTCGCGGCCGAAGACGGCGTGCACGGCGACCGAATGGGTGGTGACCACGGGCACCCGGACGCAGGTGGCGGTCACCCGGAGGTCGGGCATGCCGAGGATCTTGCGGGACTCGTTGCGGACCTTGAGTTCCTCCGAGGACCAGCCGTCCGCCTTCAGCGACCCGGCCCACGGCACCACGTTCAGCGCGAGCGGGGCGGGGAACGGCCCGAAGTCGCCGACCGCGGCGCGCAGGTCCCCGGCCCGCTGCCCGAGCATCCGCGACCCGGCGGTCTTGTCCAGCTGGGCGTACAGCGTGTCGATCCCGGCCTGGCCCGCGCCCGAGGCGGCCTGGTAGGAGCTCACCACCATCTCTTCCAGGCCGTACGCGCGGTGCAACGCCGCCACCGCGACGATCAGCGAGAGCGTGGTGCAGTTCGGGTTGGCGATGATGCCCTTGGGGCGGTTCGCGGCCTCCTGGGGATTAACCTCGGGCACCACCAGCGGGACCTCAGGGTCCATCCGGAACGCCCCCGAGTTGTCCACCACGACGGCGCCGCGCTCCGCGGCGACCGGGGCCCACTCCGCGGAGATCTCGTCGGGTACGTCGAACATGGCCACGTCGACGCCGTCGAACACCTCGGGGGCCAGCGCCAGGACCTCGAGCTCGGCGCCGCGGACCCGCAGGTGCCGCCCGGCCGACCGGGGCGAGGCGATCAGCCGGACCTCACCCCACACGTCGTCACGGGTGGACAGCAGGTCGAGCATGACCGTGCCGACGGCACCGGTCGCGCCCACCACGGCGAGCGTCGGCTTGGCGGCCGCGGGGCGGCCGCTCACCGGCCCGTCCCCCCGTACACCACGGCCTCGACCTCGCTGGCGTCCAGGTCGAAGGCCCGGTGCGCGGCAGTGACCGCGATGTCCACGTCCTTCTGGTCCACCACCACCGAGATCCTGATCTCCGAGGTGGAGATCATCTCGATGTTGACCGCGGCGTCGGCGAGCGCGCCGAAGAAGGTGGCACTCACCCCGGGGTGAGAGCGCATGCCCGCGCCGATCAGCGACACCTTGCCGATCCGGTCGTCGTAGAGCAGCGTGTCGAAGCCGATATCGGGCTGCGCGGCGTTCAGGGCCGCCATCGCCGCCTGCCCGTCGTCGCGGGGCAGCGTGAACGAGATGTCGGTGCGGCCGGTGGTGGCGGCGGAGATGTTCTGCACGATCATGTCGATGTTGATGCCGGCCGCGGCCACGATGCGGAAGATCTGCGCGGCCACGCCCGACCCGGTCGGGCACGCCGGCCACCGTGATCTTCGCCTCACTCCGGTCGTGCGCAACTCCGGAGATGATCGCCTGCTCCACCCCGGCCGCCTCCGTTTCCTCGTTGGCTTCGCTGATCGTGGTGCCCGTGCGGTTGCTGAACGACGACCTGACGTGGATCGGCATCCCGTAGCGCCGGGCGTACTCCACGCACCGCAACTGGAGGATCTTGGCCCCGCACGCGGCCATCTCCAGCATCTCCTCGTAGCTGATCCACGGGATCCGGCGGGCGGTGCGGACGATCCGGGGGTCGGCGGTGAACACCCCATCCACGTCGGTGTAGATCTCGCAGACATCCGCCTCGAGGGCGGCGGCCAGCGCGACCGCGGTGGTGTCCGAGCCGCCCCGGCCGAGCGTGGTGATGTCCTTGCCGTTCTGCGAGACGCCCTGGAAGCCGGCCACGATGGGGATCGCGCCCTCGTCCAGCGCACTGGCGATCCGGCCCGGGGTCACGTCGATGATCCGGGCCTTGCCGTGCGCGGAGTCGGTGATCACTCCCGCCTGGGACCCGGTGAACGAGCGGGCTTCGAGCCCGAGGTTGGCGATCGCCATGGCCAGCAGCGCCATCGAGATCCGCTCGCCCGCGGTGAGCAGCATGTCCAGTTCCCGGCCCGGGGGCAGCGGGCTGACCTGGGCGGCCAGATCCTGGAGTTCGTCGGTGGTGTCGCCCATCGCGGACACCACCACGACGACGGAATGCCCGGCCTTGCGGGTCGCGACGATGCGCTGCGCCACCCGCTTGATGCCGTCGGCATCGGCCACCGAGGATCCACCGTACTTCTGCACGACAAGCGCCACAGGTGAGCCGCTCCTCCCGCTCCGGCTGCTGGCGGCTTGAGTGTACCTACCCCCGGCGGGAACTCCGGTCTGGTTTTCCCGGGCGTCCCCGCGGGCCCCTGATGGTCAGGCGAGCGTGGACTCCTCGGAGACGTCCAGCATGGCGTGGGCCAGCACCGCGTGCAGGGCCCGCAGCGCCGCGCTGCCGTGCGTCCCCCAGTGGTTGACGTAGGAGTATTGCCACCACCACAGGGCTTCCAGGGACCGGCCGGCCTCATAGTGCTGCAGGCCGTGGATCAGGTCCGCTGCGACCGCGGCCAGGTCGTCAGACAGGCGGAACGGGGTCAGCCCGGTGTCGGAATAGGGGTCGAAGATCTCGGCATACTCGTCGTAGTCGGCCAGCCGCCGCGCCAGGCCCGACCGGAGCGAATCCAGGTCGGGGTCAGCGCCCACGTCGGGCTCCCAGTTGTCGGGGAGGATGACGTCCTTGCTGGCGCCGAGTTGCGCGCCGGCCAGCAGGATCTGCGAGACCTCCAGGAGCAGCAACGGGACCGCCTCGTCGCCCCCCTCACCATGGGCCAGGGCCGCGACCCCGTCGAGGAAGTCGCGGGCCTGCCCGGCGATCCGGTCGGCCAGCGGGTGCCAGCCCTCGCTCGCGGGCGCGGGCGGTGATCCTTCGTCAGCAGTGCTCATGGGTTCCTCGCAGCCTGGGTACGGTCCTGCGGGTCGCTGGGCCCTCGCTCAGGAGCCCCCAGCCTGCCTGTCCTCCGGTCCGGTTTCATGGGACACGCCGCGCCGCCGGAGGCGTACTGAGCATTACGACCCCCAGGTATGTCTGCATGTCGGGCATGGGAACGGCGCCGCCCGCCGGGATCAGACATCGAGCAGCCGCCGTCCCTCGAACGCCCGGCCCAGCGTGACCTCATCCGCGTATTCCAGATCGCCGCCGACGGGCAGCCCGCTGGCCGGCCTGGTCACCCGGAGGCCCAGCGGTTTGAGCAGCCGGGCCAGGTAGGTCGCGGTCGCCTCGCCCTCCAGGTTGGGGTCGGTGGCCAGGATGACCTCGGTCACCGCGCCGTCGGACAGCCGCGCCATCAGTTCCCTGGTGCGCAGGTCCTCCGGGCCGATGCCGTCGATCGGGCTGATCGCCCCGCCGAGCACGTGGTAGCGGCCCCGGAACTCGCGGATCTTCTCGATCGCGGCGACGTCCTTGGGCTCCTCGACCACGCAGATGACGGCCGGGTCACGGCGCGGATCACGGCAGATGCGGCACTCGTCTTCCTCGGCCACGTTGCCGCAGATCCGGCAGAACCGGACCCGCTCGGTGACCTCGACCAGCACCGACGCCAGCCGCCGGACGTCCGTGGCGTCCGTCGCGAGCAGGTAGAACGCGATGCGCTGCGCACCCTTAGGACCGACGCCCGGCAGCCTGCCGAGTTCGTCGATGAGGGTCTGGACGATCCCTTCGTACACGTGGGCACTCAGCCGCGCAGGTCGCCGCCGCCGCGCGGCTCGCCGCCGTGGGGCTGGCCAGGGAAGTCCCCGATGCCCGGAATCTCGGGCATGCCGGGCACGTCGCCCGCACCGCCGAGCGCCCCGATGCCGGACGCGAGCGGCCCCATCTTCTCCTGCTGCAGTTCGCCCGCGGCCCGGTTGGCGTCCCGGACCGCCGCGAGGACCAGGTCGGCAATGGTCTGCGCCGTTTCGGCCGGGTCAGAGCCGTCGATGGCGGCCGGGCTGATGGTCAGATCCACCAGGTCACCCTGCCCGTTGACCTTGGCCTTCACCAGGCCGCCACCCGCACTGCCCTCGACGACCGTGTCGGCGAGTTCCTGCTGCGCGTTCATGAGCTGGTCCTGCATCTGCTGCGCTGCCGCGAGCAGTTGCTGCATATCGATCTGGCCGCCAGGATCCACTGTGCCCTCACTCGGTACCGTCAGCCCGCACCTTCGCGCGGCGACTCGGACGCCCGCCGTGCCGCCCCGGTCCGGGCCGGTGCACGGGCCTGTCGGTTCGAGCCTAAGGCCTGCGGGACACCCCGGGCGCACCGCCTCGCGAATGGCGACGTGCGGCAAGGCTGCGGTGTCCCAGAAGCCTCGTTGATCCCATGGCTCCACGCCAGTCCCGCATCGAGTTCGTGATCATGGGATTGGTGTCGTGATAGCAACACCAATCCCATGATCACGAACGCGGAGGTGGCCTCAGGGCTCGTCGATCTCGGCGATGACGCGGCCGCCGAGCTCGCGCTTGATGAGGTCCATGCCGGTCAGGTCTTGGCTGGCCGGCTGGGCCGGGGCGCTGTCGTACTGCGCCTCCGCTGACAGGTCTTCCGGTGGCCCGGGATCCTCCGGCGGGAGGCGCAGGCATCTGCACCGCCGCCGGGGCCCTCGCGCTCAGCTCGTCCGGGCCGCCGTGCGGGCTGCGCGGCGCTCCGGGCGTGCTGGCGAGCTGCGCGGCAGACATGGCCTTGATCCGCAGGTTCACGCCCAGCACGGACGTCAGCGCACTGATCAGCTCGCGGTCGACAGCCGCTGCTGGTGAACCCCTTGGCGTCGCCTTCCCGCGCGAACAGGACGGTCAGCACGCCACCCTCAACCGAGTGCACGGTGGCGTTGCTGAGCAGCATCCAGGCCACCCGGCGCTGGCCTTTGACCGCCTCGAGGATCTCCGGCCAGCGTTGCCGGACGTTATCGACCTCCGAGGACACCCCGCCGGCGGAGGGGGCGGCGGGCGGCGCGGGGGCAGCCGCCGCAGGCGGGCGCGGGACGGCGTGCGCGGCACGGGCCGGAGCGGGACGGAGCCCGGCCCCGGGAGAAGCCGGCCGCGGGGGACGCACCGCCCTGGGCGGACGCGGGCGCCGGGGAAGCCGCGCGGGCGCAGGGGAAGAGGAGGACGCGGGCGGCCGGGGCCGGGAGGGAGCGGGTCCGCCGGCTCGGCTGGGCAGCCTGAGGCTCAGTCTTCGCGGCGGGCGGGGCGGGCGCGCGCGGCGGCCCTGAGCGCCCAGGGGCTGGCGCGGCGGAGCGGCTGGCGCGGCGGACTGCGGGCCCAGCGGATGCCGCGGGGTGGCGGTTGCCGGGGGGTGCCGAGGGGAGGCGGCCGGCGCGGCGGAGGGAGCGACGGGGCGGAGAGTGGGCGGCCGGGCAGAGGCAGCCGGGCTATCCGCCGGCGTGACCTGCGCGCCTTCGAGCCTGCGCTCCAGCCGCTCCAGCCGGACCAGCAACGCCTTCTCGCCCGAGGCCGCGCCCGGCAGCAGGATCTGGGCGCACATAAGCTCCAGCAGCAACCGGGGCGACGTCGCCCCGCGCATCTGGATCAGGCCCTCGCTGATAATTTCCGCGGCCCGGGTCAGCTCGGCCTGGCCGAACCGGCCCGACTGCTCCGTCATCCGGTCGAGCCGGTCCGCGGGCATGTCGAGCAGGCCGGTCTGGCCCGCGCCCGGCACGGCGGCCAGCACGATCAGGTCGCGGAACCGGTCGAGCAGGTCAGCGGCGAACCGGCGGGGGTCGTGGCCGCCTTCCATCACCCGGTTCACCGCGCGGAACACCGCGGCGCCGTCTTCGTTCGCGAACGCGTCCGCGACCTCGTCCAGGAGGTTCTCGTCGGTGTAGCCGAGCAGGGCGACCGTCCGGTCGTAGCGCAGCCCCTCCTCGCCGGCCCCGGCCAGCAACTGGTCCAGGACGGAGAGGGAATCACGGGCCGACCCGGCGCCCGCGCGGACCACCAGCGGCAGCACCGCGGGCTCGTAGCCGATCTGCTCGGCGCTGAGGATCTCCTCCAGCAGTTCGCGCAAGATGGCGGGCGGCACGAGGCGGAACGGGTAGTGGTGGGTGCGCGACCGGATGGTGGCGATGACTTTTTCCGGCTCGGTGGTCGCGAACACGAACTTCAGGTGGGGCGGGGGTTCCTCGACGAGCTTGAGCAGCGCGTTGAACCCTTCCCGGGTCACCATGTGCGCTTCGTCGATGATGTAGATCTTGAAGCGCCCGGACACCGGTGAGTAGAACGCCCGCTCGCGCAGGTCCCGGGCGTCGTCCACGCCGCCGTGGGAGGCCGCGTCGATCTCGATCACGTCGAGGCTGCCGGGCCCGTCGGGGGCGAGCGCGACACACGACTCGCATTTGCCGCACGGGTCCGGGGTGGGTCCTTCCGCGCAGTTCAGCGAGCGGGCCAGGATGCGCGCGCTGGTCGTCTTGCCGCAGCCGCGCGGCCCGCTGAACAGGTAGGCGTGATTGACCCGCCCGGTGCGGAGCGCCTGCCGGAGCGGCTCTGTGACGTGGTCCTGGCCCTTGACCTCGGCGAACGTCGCCGGCCGGTAGCGGCGGTACAACGCCAGGCGCGGCGGGGGGCCACCGGGCCGGTCCAGGTCCACAGGAACAGTGCTAGGCACGTCGCCGGTCATGACCTCACCCTCGCGGTGCCGGTAAGGACCCCCCGCACACCCGCCAGAGCCCGCGTACCCTTGCTGCCTTCCGGCCCTGGGGGAGTTGGCGGGATAAGCGCCGTGCGGGGGGTCGCGGACCAGTCTAGCCACGGCGCGGGGGCGGTCGTGCCGCATCCCGCCTGGCGGGGCCGGCCTCCGGAGCGCCGGGCCACCTCGTCGGCGATGTGGCGTCCGGCGAGTCCGCGCTCCCGGTAAGCTTGCCCGCGGAGGATTCGCCTAGTGGCCTAGGGCGCACGCTTGGAAAGCGTGTTGGGGGCAACCCCTCAGGAGTTCGAATCTCCTATCCTCCGCCATCCTGACCTGCAAAACACTGTTCATCGCCGTCGGCCGGCAGGCGTCCGAGTTTCCGCCGGTCTCATTTGTGGCCTCAGTTCTGAGCGCCGGAAGGCGCCTTCCGCGGCTTAACTCTGCCCTATTTTGCCAGGTCACAGGCATGCCAGACAGTCTTGAACGGACAGGTGCACGCCGCCGGGGCGTGCGCCCTGCCGTTCAGGGCTGGCCGGGGCCGTCCGCGACCTGGGTGCAGGTTGCTGTTGGGCGCGGCCGGATCCCCGCCAACTTAAGACGGCATCACACTGAGTGATCGAGAAGTTCTAGGAGAACGCGCGCTGACCCGCCGTTCGGTGCCGCTGACAGCTGCTTGCCGATCATCAGCCCTGGCGCACCGATCAGAAGCGCCGTAACTGTGGGCTACTCCGACCGCAGCGTGCGGGCTACCGGGGTCCGGGCGGCGATGACGGCGGGCCAGGTGGCCAGTATGTTGCCGACCGCGAGCAGTGCCAGCTCGCCAAGGGCGAGCGCCGCCGTAGGTACCACGGGAGCGGGTACGACGCCGATGGCGTTGGCGAAGGCCGTCCAGGCCCACCGGCCTGCTGCGATTCCCAGGGGAATGCCGATGACGATAGCCACCACCAGGATGGTGCTCGCCTGGCTGAGTACCACGGCACGGAGCTGGCTGCGGCGCATCCCCAGCGACTTCAGCAGGGCCAGCTCACGGCGTCGCTGGCGGACCGAGGCGACGATCGTCAGGGCGAGAGCCAGCACGGCCGCGGTCGCCACGCCGAGCGCGATGGTCAGCGGCAACCCTCCCATCTGCTGGAAGTTCACGATCTGCGCGGCCGGCTGGGGCGGCAGTGTGTACATACCCCCGGGAGTTCCGTCCGGTTCGTGCCGCAGAATGCTCGCCGCCGCCTGGCGCGCGTCAGCACTGGACCTCGCGTGGATGGCTACCGCCGACGGATAGAACGGGGAGCCGACCGCGACGTCGTTGGCATTGGCCGCGGTGAACACAGCCTGGGTATAGAGCCTGAGGTGGTCCGCGGCCAGCATCGCGTCTTCCTCCATCAGGGCGCCGCGACCGAGGGACACGTGGTCAGCCAGAACGGTCCCCATCGAGGGCAGGGTCACTGTCCCGACCACCGTGAAAGGCCGTCTGGCGGCCCCGACCGTGACCTTGTCGCCCACCTTCAGTCCCAGCGTGCGCATCGTGACTGCGCCGAGCTCGATCTGATCGGCGGCGGCCAGCGGATGGCCGCTGGTGGTGGGAGGCGCGGGCGCGTTCGCGCCGTGCTGCAGCAAGCCGAGTACCGGGATCTCCTGGTGATCGATAGCCAGCTGGCCGAAGCCGAATTCAGACCATCCTGTGATGCCGTGCTGATGCGCCATGATCGAGGTCATGGAGTCGGGCGGCCAGGATCCCCAGCCGGCCTGCGACTGGACCAGCGTTGCCCAGTTCCAGCCGTACCGAGCGGGATGGGAGACAAGCCCGCTCAGGCTGGAGCTGAACACTACGGCGACAGCCAGCGCCGTGACGGCAGCCACCGAGCCTGCCAGCGTTGCCCGGACCGGCGCGCGCTGCCGCCCGTACCCACGCTCGAGTGCGTAGCGCATACCGGTCAGCGCGGTGATGGGCAGGCCACTGCGGCGCGACGCGGTGATCAGCGGCATCGGCCGGGCCAGGGCCGGCTCAGCTGCCCGCCCGGCCGCCCGCCAGGACAGCCAGGTCAAGACGCCGCCGAGCAGAAGCAGCAGCCCCAGTGTTCCGCCGCCCAGGACCAGCCAGTCAGCCCTGACGCCGATCTGCGGATCGTAGGCGCGCACCGGGCCGACCGGCGCAAGGGGCGACAGTGCCATGAGCTCCCGCCACTGACAACACGGCGCTGCCAGCGATCGCGGCGTAGCCAGGTCCTGCTAGGGCCAGTGCCGTCTCGCCGCGGGTCGCCCCCACCGCGCGCAGGATCGTCCCGTCGGCCGCCGATCTGCTGACCAGCTGAGCCAGCCCCTGGCCGACCAGGACCAGCGTGGCGAGCGCGATCAGGCCGCCGAGAACGGCGAGCGCGTCCGCCTCCCGGCTCGATCGCCTGCTGTGCCTCGTGCTGGACGATGGCCAGGACGCGGAAATCGAAATGAACAGGGAAGTGATACCGCTCCGACAGCTTGCGCTCGAGCGCCGCGAGCTGCCGCTCGATGGCCAGCAGGCCGACCACACCGCCAGGAAGCCGCATCGCCACCCAGCCAAAACCCCACTCCCCGTTCAGGTACGTAGGGGTGGCCGCGGGTGGCAAAGAGTGCCCCGTTAACGTCATCGAACTGATCGCCGAGCGCGGGCGGAATCGCAGTGATCGCGGTGACCACAAACGTAGTTCGCTGCGCTGTAGCAGGCGCCGCGCTGGTCGGTAGCCCGTCCGGGCCTGACCTGACCCGATAGAACTCCCAGGTCTCAAGTGCGAGCCGGGATGCAGGCCGAAGGCCTTGGCCATCGGCTGGGTGACCGCTATCTCGTCCGTCGAATCGAGCGCTGGCAGCTTCCCGGCCAGCACCGTCATCTTGTCCTGCCGGAAATACTCGCCACTCAGGCTCGCGGCAAGCGAGTCCGTCTGGAAGGCCGGATCGATTCTCCCGTCAATGACGGGCTCGGCGTTCAGCCCGAGCCACGCCGCGGCAGACAGCCTGCCGTGAAACCCCTCCACCTGGCGGACGACGCTCAGCAGCGGACCTGGTACGTCGATCATCACGTCGCTTGCCTTTGCCGCCTGCAGGTAGCGGCCATAAGCCGAATCGGTCCGCCGTGCTCCGGCCAGCGCGGCCATCGCTGCGGCCCCCAGCAGCCCGCCGATCAGCGCGACGGCCAGTGCCAGCTGCCAGGACCCGCGCCAGCCCGCCCGCCACGCATACAAGGTGGTACCCATAACGGCATTGTGTTACCGCGAACTCGGTCCGGCAGGTGTGGCTGCACCCGCGGCAGAAACAGTTGACTGCCCCGCCATGGGCCGCTGCAGACGCCGGGCGCCCCCGCGGCGTATCTCGTCGGGGTCAGGCGCCGCTTTGCCCCGGGTTTCGCCGGGCACTACCCCAGCTGGTCGCGGCGGCGGGTCAGGTAGGCGGTCTCGGCGGTGTTGCCCGCCAGCTCGATGGCCTTGCCGTACGCCGCGCGCGACTCCTGACTGCGGCCCAGCCGGCGCAGCAGGTCGGCGCGGGTTGCATGGTAGGCGTGATAGCCGGCCAGCTTGTCCTCGAGACGGTTGACGGCCGCCAGCGCCACCTCCGGGCCGTCAAGCTCGGCGACCGCGATGGCCCGGTTGAGGGCGACGATCGGCGAGGGGTCGAGGCGGACGAGCTGGTCGTAGAGGGCGACGACCTGCGACCAGTCGGTGTCGCGTACGTCGCGGGCGGAGGTGTGCACGGCACTGATCGCGGCGAGGATCTGGTAGCGACCTGGAGCCACCCCGGCGGCCAGCCGCTCGCGCACCAGCCGATGACCCTCGGCGACCAGCGCGGCGTCCCAGGCCCCACGGTCCTGCTCGCCCAGGGCGACCAGTTCGCCGTCCGCCGAGACCCGGGCGGCGCGGCGGGCCTCGGTGAGGAGCATCAGCGCCAGCAGCCCGGCCACCTCGCCGTCCTCCGGCATGAGGGCCCGGATCAGGCGAGTGAGCCGGATCGCCTCGGCGGTCAGCTCGTGGCGTACGGGATCGGTGCCGGGGCCGGTCGCCAGGTAGCCCTCGTTGAAGACGAGGAAGAGGACGGCGAGTACCCCGGAGACGCGGGCCGGGAGATCCTCCGCGGACGGCACCCGGTAAGGGATGCGAGCCGCCTTGATCTTGGCCTTCGCGCGGGTGATCCGCTGCCCCATGGCGGTCTCCTGCACCAGGAAGGCCCGGGCGATCTCGGGCATGGTCAGACCGGCGACCATGCGCAGCGTCAGCGCCACGCGGGTCTCCATCGCGAGCGCCGGGTGACAGCAGGTGAAGATCAGCCGTAGCCGGTCGTCGTCGATGGCGTCGAGAGGCTCGGGCGGGTCGCCGTCGTACACCATCTGAGCCTCCTTCTGCTTGTCGTCACGCTTGTTCTCGCGCCGGATCCGGTCGATGGCCTTGCGGTTGGCGGTGGTGGTCAGCCAGGCGCCGGGGCTGGGGGTACACCGTCAGCCGGCCACCGCTCGACGGCGGTCGCGAACGCTTCGGCCGCCGCCTCCTCGGCGATGTCGAGGTCACCGAAACGCCTGGTCAGGGAGGCGACCACCCGCGCCCACTCCTCGCGGTGAGCGCGGGTGACCGCTTCCTGGACGGCGATCACGCTCACAGGAACGGCCGCACCTCTACCTTCCGGTTGCAGGCCCTTGACGCCTCGGTGGCGAGCTTGAGCGCCACGTCGAGGTCGGCGGCTTCCATGACCCAGAAACCGACGATGTACTCCTTCGACTCCAGGAAGGGCCCGTCAGTGATCATCGCCTCTCCGCCCCGGTTGTCGATGACAGTGGCCGAGCTGGTCGATCCCAGGCCGCCCGCGAAGACCCAGTGACCCTCCGCTATAAGGCGATCGTTGAACGCGTCGATGGCCGCCATCTCCTCTGGGGGGGCGAGCTCGTCCGAGTCGTGGATCACGGAAACCAGGTACTGCATCGTGGGATCATCTCCTGTGGTTCGGGACACCCCTCGTGGGCGGCCGCTCACCTCTGCTACGAACACCTCCGCCCCGATCCGACACCGCCTCCCGGATTTCTTTCAACAGGGGACTTCTAAGGCTGTGGGGGTGACCTCAAGATCGTCGGAAAGTGAAAAGAGAACCAAAAAAAAAAAAAAAAAAAAAAAAAAAAAAAAAAAAAAAAAAAAAAAAAAAAAAAAAAAAAAAAAAAAAAAAAAAAAAATGGCCGAGATGGCAGCGTCAGCCCGGCGGCAGGACATCCAGGTCGAACTCGTTGCCCTCTGGGTCGGCCATCCGCCGCCACTGGAAGCCTTCCAGCTCACGGGTGTGGTCGGGCTCCAGCCAGCGGCCGCCCAGCGCGACCCACCTCGGCCGTGGCCGAGTCCAGGTCGTTGACGATCAGGTCCAGGTGCAGCCGGTTCTTGCCGGTCTTCGGGTCGGGGACACGCTGGAAGCCCACCGTGAGGCCGTCCGGCGGTCTGGGTGAGCAGGACGAACTGGCCTTCCCCGATCGTCGTGTCAACCTGCACATCCAGCAGCCCGCACCAGAAGGGGACGAGCAGGCTGGGGTCCGTGGTGTCGATGACGAGATATCCCACTGAAGCTGGCATTGCCGTCCTCCCAGGGCCTGCTTCCTGGCCAGACAGTGCCACCAGGAAACGGTGTATTCAAGAAGCAACATGCTGGCCAGAGCAGATTCCTGGCTAGAGGATGCCGCTGATGAGCGCGGCCGCGCGGGCGGCGCCGCCGGCCTCGACCGGCCGGTAGTCGACCTCGCGGCCGATCTCGCTCGGCGATGGCGGCGGCGATCTCCGCCGGGCCGGACGTCGTCGTAGTCCATGCACCGCCCGGCGCCGTAGCGCCCGAGCCGGTGACGCACGTGGATGTTCTGCTCGAAGTGGTGGCCGAGCGGGAAGTACAGGAACGGCCGGCGGTTCGCGGTCAGCTCCATCGCGGTGGTCAGCCCGCCCTGGACGACGGCCAGGTCGCAGGCGGCCAGGTGGCGGTAGCAGACTCGGCGGACGTAGCCGCCGGACCTCCAGCCCGTCCGTGGCGCAGGCAGCGACTCCGGGATCGATCCGCGGCCCGGCCACGACAATCATCCGCAGGTCGGGCACCTGCTCCTTGGCCTGCGGGAACGCCGCGATAACCCGCCGCAGCAGCGTGGCCGCCGACCGCCGGAGCCGCCGACGGTCACGATGCAGACCCGCTCGTCTGCGGCCGTAGCCGAGCGCCTCGCGGTCCTGCGAGCTGGCCGCGGGTCGAAGCCGGTGACGTAGCCCGGCGAAGTCGTAGTGCTGCTCGGTCCAGTCGCGGATCGGACGGCAGCCCGGGCCCGAAGGTGTCCGGGACGACGTCGTCCGGGTCGCCCACGAAGATGGCGCGGTCGCGCACCCGCGGGAAGCGGGCGATGTGCTCGATCATCTCGGCGTTGTAGTCGGCGGTCAGGAACGCCTCGCGCTCGCCGCCGTCGGCCATCGGCAGCCAGCCGACGAAGTCGGTCAGCCAGGCATAGCCGGCCGACTTCAGCTCCGGGTTCTCGTGCAGGTAGTAGTCGAGATCCCAGGACTCGTCGCCGATCCACAGGTCGTAGTCCTCCTCGCCGGCGAGGTCATGGAAGACCATGAAGTTCGCGAGCAGGATCTCGTCCATCCGCCGGATGGCCTGGAAGGCGTGCAGGTCATGCTCGGCCGACTCGGACTCGATGTGCGCCGGACTCGCTGGCCAGGTCCGCGCTGGCCGGGTGGACCCGCTCGCCGCGCAGCCTCCAGCACCCGGGTCACCGGATGCTGGGCCAGCCAGTCGATCTCCAGGCCGGGATGCAGCGCGCGCAGTTCGCTGGCGATCGCCACGTCCCGCAGGGCGTGGCCGAGGCCGATCGGCGAGGAGATGTACAGCGCGCGCTTGCGGCGCGAGCGGCCCCGGCGCCAGCGAGGCGGCGGCCCGGGCGGGCAGGCGAAGTCCCGGATGACCAGGTTGGCCGCGACCGGGTCGCGCAGGTGCGGGCGCGTGGCCAGAGCCCTCGAGCGTGACCAGCCGGGCGCCCGGGATGGCCGCGGCCACGGCCGGCCCCGCGGGCACGGGCCGACGATCGCGTCCGCCGAGCCCTGCAGGACCAGGGTCGGGCAGCGCACCTGGGCGCAGAGCCGGAGCGCGGTCTCCCGGTCGTTGAGCCAGTCCGCGTCCATGCCGCGGACGATGGTCTCGGGGTCGGTCTCCAGGCCCCAGCCGATCGCGTCCTCGATCTGCTTGGTCGAGTGCGGCTCGGTGAACATCTGCAGCGAAGAAGAAGTCCAGGAATCCCGGCCAGTCGCGCAGCCAGTAGTGGCGGTTCCACTTGGCCCAGCCGGCCAGCGTCTCCGGTTCCTCGTCGAACGGGTAAGGGCCCTGCTCCTCGGCGGGGTCCGCGGTCAGCAGCAGGTCGGGCGCGATCAGCACCAGGCCGCTGACCCGCTCCGGGTGCTCGGCAGCCAGGAGCAGGTCATCCCCGGCGCCGCACCAGGACACGACGACCGCCTGGTTCACGCCCACGTGATCCAGCACCGCGCGGGCGTCGTCGGCGGTGGCGCGCCGGTCGTAGGCGCGCACCTCGCCGGGGCCGGTCCGAGCGCCCGTTCCCGCGCCGGTCGAACGTGACCACCCGGGCGTGCCGGGCGAAGTACGGAATCTGGCCTTCCACGCCCGCGAGTGGACGATCTCCCAGGACGGGAAGCAGCAGGATGGTGGGCTTCGCCGGTGCCGTACACCTCGTAGAACACCCGGACCCCGTCCCGCTCCAGGTAGCCCTCCTGGTCGGGATAGCGCGCCCGCGTCTGCTCGCCCCGCACACTTACCTGACCGGCGCGATCCTGACTGGCGCGATCCTGACTCGCGCGGTCACCCATCTGACCGCCCGCGGTGGCGTCCCCAGGCCCGCCCGGGGACGCCACCGCCGACTGCGCC
>CAVUKT010000030.1:0-37323 GCA_963742055.1 uncultured Actinomycetes bacterium
CTGGCCCCCTGGGACCAGGATGTGCACGCCGACCACGAGGCGGTGGGCCGGGCCGCCCGGCGGGCCAGCCCGCTCACCCACTGGTACCCGGTGTGGACCTGGCACTGGGCCGCCCCGGGCGACTCACGGGTGCCGTGGCATCAGGGCCTGCGAGTTTCGTTGCGGCCCTCGATCGTGGCCCGCAAACGCGCGGCCATCCGCTGCTTCGCCAGCCAGCTGGAACCCCGGGGTCCCGGGACCGGCCCGGTGCTCACCCCGGAGACCGTGGCGCATTTCGTCCGCGACCACGAGGTCCTGCTCCGGGCGGAGGGCTGATGAGCCTGGACCCGGGCTACTTCGACCAGATGTACGCGGCCACCGACGACCCGTGGGGGCTGGCCACCCGCTGGTACGAGGCGCGCAAGTACGCGCTCAGCCTCGCGCTGCTGCCGGAGCGGCACTACCAGGAGGCGTTCGAGCCCGGCTGCTCCGTCGGGGTGCTGACCGCGATGCTGGCCGCCCGCTGCGGCCAGGTGCTGGCCTGGGACGCCTCGGCCGACGCGGTCCGCTCGGCGGCGGCGCGGACCGCCGCGCTGCCGAACGTCTGCGTGCGCCGCGGCGCGATCCCCGGGGACTGGCCGCCCGGCCAGTTCGACCTCATCGTGTTCTCCGAGGTGCTGTACTACTTCGCCGGCGGCGGGCTGGACGAGGTCCTGGACGCGGGTGTCGCGTCGCTGCGGCCCGGCGGCACGCTGCTCGCGGTGCACTGGAGGCACCCGGTGGCCGACTACCCGCGCAGCGGCGACGACGTGCACCGCGTCCTGGCCGCGCGCCGCGACCTGGCCCTCCGGGTCGGGCACACCGAGGCGGACTTCCACGCCGGGGTCTACCAGCGGGCCTGCCGCCCCCTGGTCTCGGTGGCCGAGGCCGAGGGCCTGGCATGAGCAGGCCCGTGCCAGGCCGGAGCGGCCCGTGGCTGCCCGGGAGGCCGGCGTGATCGACGCCGTCGGCGTGGTCATCCCCGCGCACGACGAGGAGGACCTGCTGCCGTCCTGCCTGGCCGCGGTGCGGCTGGCCACCGCCCCGCTGGCCGGGATCGCCGGTCCACGTGGTGGTGGTGGCGGACGCCTGCACCGACCAGACCGCGCGGCTGGCCCGGGCCGGGGGAGCGGCGGTGCTGGACATCCAGGCCCGGAGCGTCGGCGCCGCCCGCGCCGCCGGTGTCGAGGAGGTGCTCCGCCGGACCGGGCCGCTCGATCCGGCCTCCGTCTGGCTGGCCACGACGGACGCGGACACGCTGGTGCCGCCGTGCTGGCTCACCCGGCAGCTGCGCTACGCCGAGGGAGGCTGGGACGCGGTCGTGGGCACGGTCACGGTCACCGACTGGCGGCAGTACCCGGCCGAGGCTGCCGCCGCTGTTCGCGCGGCTCTACGACACGGGCGGCACCGATGCCGCGGGCAGCACGGGCCACCCGCATGTGCACGGCGCCAACCTGGGCTTCAGCGCGGCCGCGTACCTGGCCGCGGGCGGTTTCGGGCCGGCCCGGACCGCCGAGGACCACGCGCTGGTCAGTGCGCTCGCCGCCGCGGGCCGCCGGGTCCTGCGCACCACCACGGTGAGCGTGGTCACCTCGGCCCGGCGCCGGGCCCGGGCCCCGCACGGCTTCAGTCATCTGCTGGCCGCGCTGGCCGGCCCCGGCCGAGGCCTGAGAACACGGCCGGCCCGCGAGGCCTATCCCCGGTCACGTCCGGGGCTGGCGGTCACCGCGGCGGCTGACCGGCGGACGCGCCCGGCGGCCTGCCGGGGTCGTCGTCGTCCGCCGCGGTCTGGGTCGGGTCGATGAACACGTACGGGGTGACCGGCAGCCGCTCGGACAGCCGGTGGTCGATGTCCTCGGCCAGGTCTTCGACCTGGTCGGCGCTGGAGTCGTCGCTCAGCGCCACCCGGGCCGCGACGATCAGGCTGTCCGGGCCCACGTGCATGGTCTGCAGCTCGAGCAGCCGGTCCACGCCCGGCGTGCTCTCGATCTCCTCGCGGATCACCTCGCGCACCTTGGGGTCGGCGGACCGGCCGATAAGCAGTTCCCGGCTGTCCATGCCGAGCCGGAAGGCCACCACGATCAGCAGCACCCCGATGGCGATCGAGGCGCCCCCGTCATAGACCGGGGAGCCGGTGATCTGCTCCAGCAGCAGGCCGCCGGCGGCCAGCGCGAGCCCGATGACCGCCGCGGTGTCCTCGAACAGCGCGGCCTTGACCGTCGTGTCCCGGCTGGTCTTGACGTGCTCCAGGGTGTGCGTGTGCGAGCGGTGGGCCTCGCCGCGCAGCTGGCCGTAGGCCCTGAAGAACGAGGTGCCCTCGGCGACGGCGCACACGGCCAGCACCACGTACGCGATCACGAAGTCGTTCGTCTTGCTGTGCAGCGAGAGGATGCCCTCGAAGATCGAGAAGCCCGCGCCCGCGACGAAGATCCCGAACGCGGCGAGCAGCGACCAGAAGTAGCGTTCCTGCCCGTACCCGAACGGGTGCTCCTCGTCGGCCGGGCGCTGGCCCTGGCGGACCGAGGTGAACAGGAAGACCTGGTTGAGCGTGTCCGCGAACGAGTGGGCCGCCTCGGCCAGCATCGCGCTGGAGCCGGTGAGGACCCCGGCCGCCAGCTTGGCCAGCATGACGATGATGTTGGCCCCGCCGGCGATGAGCACCGTGCGGGTGGTGGACTGCCGCGACTCGGCCTGCTGCTCGGCCCGCGCCTGTCCCGTCCCGGATGTCATAGCCGGCCTGCCCCGGCCGCGGTGTCTTTCATCGCGGTCCAGTTGCCCGGGGCAGATCCGGCTAAACCGGCGGGGCTGGCTCAGCCTGCGCGTTCCCTGAGCGGCCTACGGGCCGCTCAGCCTCGGTGCTGCAGCGTGTAGCGGACCGTCTGCACCTGGATCAGCCCGTCGCGGAACACGAACGTGTCGATGCCGTCGTCCGCGAAGTGGCGCCGGCGTCCGCGGCCCACTCCAGGAACAGCACGTCACCCTCGTAGATCTGCGTCTTCAGGGTCCAGTCGGCGTTCGGCACGTCCGCGAGCAGCTGGGTGAACGCGGCCCGGATCCCGTCCTTTCCGCGCAGCACGCCTGCGGGCGAGATGAACACCGCATCCTCGGCGTAGTCGGCGACGATCTCGTCCAGGTCGCCCGCGCCGAGCGCCTGGACGTGGTGGCCGAAGACTTCCTGTGGTGTCCGTGCCATCGCCATCTCCCTTGGTCGCGAGCCCGTGAGACCTACCATATGGTCTCGGCCCCGGCCCAGGCAGGACCAACGGGCCCCGGCCGGGCCGCACGCGCACCTCCTCCCGGAGAGTGCAGAGACCCATCGTGACCGCAACCGCCCCCGCCACCCCGGAGCCGCCCGCCACCGCCGGAGTCCAGCGCCGGATCGCCGAGGAACTCGGCGTGCGGGAGGGGCAGGTCAGCGCGGCGGTCGAGCTGCTCGACGGCGGGGCCACGGTGCCGTTCATCGCCCGCTACCGCAAGGAGGCGACCGGCGCCCTGGACGACGCGCAGCTGCGCACGCTGGAGGAGCGGCTGCGCTACCTGCGCGAGCTGGACGAGCGGCGGGCCGCCATCCTGGAGTCGATCCGCGCCCAGGGCAAGCTCGACGACGCGCTCGCCGCGCGGATCATGGCCGCCGACTCCAAGGCCCGGCTGGAGGACATCTACCTGCCCTACAAGCCGAAGCGCCGGACCAAGGCCCAGATCGCCCGCGAGGCCGGGCTGGAGCCGCTGGCCGACCAGCTGCTCGCCCACCCGGAGACCGATCCCGGAGCAGGCCGCCGCGGACTACGTGGACGCGGAGCGCGGCGTGCCCGACGTGGCCGCCGCGCTGGACGGCGCGCGGGCCATCCTGGTCGAGCGGTTCGCCGAGGACGCCGACCTGATCGGCGAGCTGCGGGAGCAGATGTGGTCACGCGGGCCGGCTGGTCTCCCGGGTCCGCGAGGGCCGGCAGGAGGCGGGCGCCAAGTTCGCCGACTACTTCGAGTTCGCCGAGCCGTTCACCGCGCTGCCCTCGCACCGGATCCTGGCCATGATGCGCGGGGAGAAGGAAGAGATCCTCGACCTGACCATGGATCCGGGTGAGCCCCCGGCTGACGGCCTGGCTCCTTCCGCCGCCTTCACGATTACGCAACGAAAATCGCCCGGCGCTATCGACGTCGCGCGACCAGGGCCGTCCGGCGGACCGCTGGCTGGGGGACACGGTGCGCTGGGCCTGGCGCACCCGGATCGTCCGTGCACCTCGGGGTGGACCTGCGGATGCGGCTGTGGCAGCGGGCCGAGGACGAGGCGGTCGGGGTGTTCGCGGCCAACCTGCGTGACCTGCTGCTCGCCGCGCCCGCCGGGACCCGGCCCACGATGGGCCTGGACCCGGGGTTCCGCACCGGGGTCAAGGTCGCCGTGGTGGACGGGACCGGCAAGGCGGTCGCCACCGACACGATCTACCCGCACGAGCTGAGGCGGCGGCGGAGCCGGCGGGGCCGGGCTCGGCCGCGGCTGGGCGGAGTCCATCGCCACGCTGGCCCGGCTGGCCGCGGCCCACCGGGTCGAGCTGATCGCGATCGGCAACGGCACCGCGTCGCGGGAGACCGACCGGCTGGCCGCGGACCTGATCAAGGCGCACCCGGAGCTGAAGCTCACCAAGGTGATGGTGTCCGAGGCCGGGGCGTCGGTGTACTCGGCGTCCGCCTACGCCTCCCGCGAGCTGCCCGGCATGGACGTGTCGCTGCGCGGCGCGGTCTCGATCGCCCGGCGGCTGCAGGATCCGCTGGCCGAGCTGGTCAAGATCGACCCGAAGTCCATCGGGGTCGGCCAGTACCAGCACGACCTGGCCGAGATCAAGCTGTCCCGCTCGCTGGACGCCGTGGTCGAGGACTGCGTGAACGCGGTCGGCGTGGACGTGAACACCGCGTCGGTCCCGCTGCTGGCCCGGGTGTCGGGCATCAGCGAAGGGCTGGCCGCCGCGGTCGTGTCGCGCCGGGACGAGGCCGGCCCGTTCCGCAGCCGGAAGGCGCTCAAGGAGGTGCCGCGGCTGGGCCCGAAGGCGTTCGAGCAGTGCGCCGGGTTCCTGCGCATCCCCGGCGGCGACGACCCGCTCGACGCGTCCAGCGTCCACCCGGAGGCCTATCCCGTGGTCCGGCGCATCCTGCAGGCGGCCGGGACGGCGCATGCCCGGGCTGATCGGGAACACGTCGCTGCTGCGGTCGCTGCGGCCGCAGGACTTCACCGACGAGCGCTTCGGCCTGCCGACCGTGACCGACATCCTCAGCGAGCTGGAGAAGCCCGGCCGTGACCCGCGGCCCGCGTTCACCACGGCCAGCTTCGCCGAGGGCGTGGAGACGCTGGAGGACCTGGCGCCCGGCATGGTGCTGGAGGGCGTGGTCACCAACGTGGCGGCGTTCGGGGCGTTCGTGGACATTGGCGTGCATCAGGACGGCCTGGTGCACGTGTCCGCGATGTCGCGGAACTTCGTGTCTGATCCCGCGCCAGGTCGTGAAGCCGGGTGACGTGGTCCGGGTCCGGGTGCTCGGCGTGGACATCCCGCGCAAGCGGATCTCGCTGACCCTGCGGCTGGATGAGGAGGCGCCCGGCCGGGGCGGCGGGCCGCGCCGGGAGCCGGGCCGGCGCAGGCGCGCGGCGCCGCGCCGGGAGGCAGGGCGGGAAGGCTCACGCGCCGGCCAGCCAGGCTCGGCACCCGGCGGGAGCCGGGTCGGCGCCCCGGCCGGGAGCCGGGCGTGGCCGCCCGGCCCGGTCGGGGTGACGCCGGGGACAGCGCTGGCCGGGAGCGGGGCGGCCGCGATCGGGCGGATCGGGGCCAGGAGGGCGGGTCCATGGCCGATGCGCTCCGGCGGGCGGGCCTGGCCGGGGACCAGTCTGACCAGCGGCCCGGGGGCCGGCCGCGGCTGAAGCTCGGCCGCGGCAGGAGCACGTTACGGCCTACGCGGGTAAGTAGTAGAGAGAACGCTCTGTCTAGAGTGTGTTACTGATTGTTAACGTGAGCCTGCTGTGGCAGATGTCCACATCGGCCTGGCCAGGCTCCTGGCACCACCCGGGGGCGGGCGATCCCGCTCTCACCTGCGGGTGGTGGCGTGCGAGGGAGGTCACGCCAGGCAGATTCTCGTCCGCCGGGGTTCAGGCCCTGGGCGGAATCCCGGGCGGGGGCCCGGGAGGCGTGCGGGGGTGGTGTGCGTTGGCGTGGCGACGGGGAATGATGGCGGCCTACACCGCCTGGATCGTGCTGCTCGCCTCCGCCTATTTCCTGCTGCCCGGGCAGCGGGCCGTGTTCTGGGGCCTGCTCGCGCTCAGCGGGGTATTCGCCATCGTGGCGGGCGTCATCCTCAACCGGCCGGCCGCTCCAGCGGCCTGGCTGCTGCTGGCCGCCGCGAACCTGAGTTTCGCCATCGGCCAGATCAGCTTTCTCGTCATCACCGAGGTCAGGCACGAGAGCCTGACGTTCCCGTCGCCGGTAGACGCGTTCTACCTGAGCACCTACCCGATCTACGCGGCCGGGCTGCTGATCTTCATCCGGCGCCGCGGCGGCGGGCGCGACCGGCGCAGCCTGCTGGACGCCCTCACGGTGACCGTCAGCCTGGCCCTGCTGTCCTGGCTGTACCTGATCCTGCCCTACGTGCACAATCCCGCGCTGTCCTGGCAGCAGAAGGCGGTCTCGGTCGCCTACCCGATCGGGGATGTGCTGGTGCTCGCCATGCTGGCCCGGTTCCTGGCGGCCGGCGCCTGGCGCACCAGGTCCGTCCAGCTCCTCACCATCGGCTCCCTCGGCCTGCTGGCTTCGGACGTCTCTTTCGGCCTGCTCCAGCTGTACAGCTCGTTTCATCCGGGTACCGCCACCGACCTGGGCTGGCTGGTGTTCTACGCCGCCTGGGGGGCCGCCGCGCTGCACCCGAGCATGACCACGCTGACCGAGCCGATCCCGCGCTCCCAGCCGCCGAGTTCACCCTTCCGGCTGGTCCTGATCATGCTCGCCGCGCTGGTCGCACCCGTGGTGCTGTTCGTCGAGTCCGTCCGCGGCCGCGTGGTCGACGCCGGTGTCATCGCGGTCTGCTCCGCCCTGCTGTACCTCCTGGTGCTGTCGCGCCTCGCGGACGTGGCGGCGGCGCTGCGCCGGGCGCTGGTCCGTGCGGAGGTCCTGCGGCAGGCTGGCGCCGCGCTGGCCGCGGCGGCGACCGTCGAGCAGGCGGCCGACGCGGTCCGGTCCGGGGTGGGGTCCCTGCTCCCCGGGCATCAGCCGGAGGCCGCGGTGCTCGCCGTGCGGGAGGAAGGCCGCCTCCGGGTCGTGGGTGCGCCCCCGGGCGAGCCTCCCGTCTCACCGGAACTGCCTGCCGCCGTGACCGACAACTGGCCGTCCCTGCTGGCCGGGCCCGCCTCCCGCATCCTGGCCCCTGGGGGACGCCGCCGGGAGTGAGCAGCGTCCTGCTGTGCCCGCTGGCCCTGCAGGACCGGCCCTCCGGTGACCCGCTGATCGGGGTGCTGGCCGTGTTCGGCCCCGGCCAGGAACTGGCCGCGCTGTCCGGGACCCTGGAGGTGCTGGCCCGGCAGGCGGCCCTGGTGGTCGAGCGGGTCCTGCTGAGCCGGGAGGTGATCCGGCGCGACAGCGAGGCGTACTTCCGCACCCTGGTGCACGACACCTCCGACGTCATCCTGATCGTGGACGACGACGGCCGGGTCCGGTACGCGACCCCGTCGGCCCGCGGCATTTTCGGCGAGGTCCCGGTGGAGGGGGAGCACCTGTGGGATCTCGTCCAGCCGGATGAGCGGGACGAGATCGCCCGGGCGCTGGCCGAGATGCGCGGCGGCGAGGGCCAGGACATCGGCGAGGACTGGCGGATCACCTCCCGCGACGGCAGCTACGTCGAGGTGGAGGTCAGGTGCAGCGATCTGCGGCACGAGCCCACCGTCGGCGGCCTGGTGCTCACGCTGCGGGACGTTACCGAGCAACGCCAGCTGGAGCGGGAGCTCAAGTTCCGGGCCTTCCACGACTCGCTCACCGGGCTGCCCAACCGCATGCTGTTCCAGGAGCGGGTGGTCCGGGCGATGGCCCGCGCCCGGCGCACGGACGCGGTCGTCGGGGTGCTCTTCATCGACCTGGACGACTTCAAGGTGACCAACGACACCATGGGGCACAGCGTCGGTGACGAGCTGCTGGTCGCGGCCGGGATGCGGCTGTCCGCGCTCACCACGGGCCGCGGCACCGCGGCCCGGCTGGGCGGGGACGAGTTCGCCCTGCTCGTCGAGGACGCGCCGGACGGCGCCACGGTGGAGAACCTGGCCGAGGCCATCGTGCCGGCCTTCCGGGAGCCGTTCATGCTCGCCATCGGCTCGGCCATCGTCACCGCGACCGTCGGCGTCGCCACCAGCGAGGACGCCACCAGCGCCGGCGACCTGGTCCGGGAGGCGGACCTCGCGCTCTACGCGGGCAAGGCCGCGGGCAAGCGGCAGTGGCGCCGCTACCAGCCGGTGCTCAGCGCCGGCATGATGCGGCGCCGCGATCTGCAGGCCGCCCTGGACAGCGCGGTGGCGGATTCGGCGTTCACGCTGGCCTACCAGCCGATCGTGGAGCTGAGCACCGGGGCGGTGGCCGGGTTCGAGGCCCTGCTGCGCTGGCCGCACGCGGAGTGGGGCATGGTGCTGCCGGACCAGTTCATCGCCCTGGCCGAGGAGACCGGCCACATCGTCCCGCTCGGCGCCTGGGTTCTCCAGCAGGCCACGGCCGATCTCGCCCGCTGGCAGCAGCGGGCCCGCGGCCACCTGCCGGTCTATGTGAGCGTGAACGTGGCCGCCCGCCAGCTGCGTGATACGGGCTTTGTCGGGGAGGTCAGGCGGCGGCTGACCGAATCCGGGGTATCCCCGTCGTCCCTGGTGCTGGAGCTGACCGAGAGCGGCCTGCTCCGCCCGGACCAGCGGTTCCGGGCCGACCTGGACGAGCTGAAGGAGATGGGCGTGCGGCTGGCCATCGATGACTTCGGCACCGGCTACTCGTCCCTCAGCTACCTGCGCGAGCTGCCGATCGACGTGCTCAAGATCGACAAGTCCTTCGTGGACGGGATCGCCGTGTCCACCAAGCGGCTCGCCCTCGCCGAGGTCATCGTCCGGATCGCCAAGACGCTGGGGCTGACCGTGATCGCCGAGGGGATCGAGAGCGAGGTGCAGCGGGACATGCTGGTCTCGATGGGCTGCCACTACGGGCAGGGCTACCTGCTGGCCGCCCCGATGCCGGCCGCCGAGGCCGAGGCGCTGCTCCGGGTCGGCCGCGGCCTGGTGCCGCAGCTGCCCGGCTCCAGCCGGTTAGCGGCCTGGCTGCCCGCCGGCTAGGCCGGCCCAGCTCGCCCCGGCTGGTTGACCCGCTTGGCGTCTAATGCTCTTATTGAGCAGAGGAATCAGATGATATTGGGGGTTAGCCATGGCGCAACGAGGCGCGGACGGCCATCACTATCAGCCTGGCTTCGGGAACGAGTTCGTCAGCGAAGCGGTCCCGGGCGCCCTGCCCGCCGGCCGCAACTCGCCGCAGCGCGCCCCGCTCGGCCTGTACGCGGAGCAACTGAGCGGGACCGCCTTCACCCAGCCGCGCGCGGTCAACCGGCGGACCTGGGTCTACCGGATCATGCCGTCCGCGGCGCACCCGCGCTTCGACCGGATCGGCAACGGGTCCTTGCGCGGCGCGCCGTTCGACGAGATCGAGCCCGATCCCAACCGGCTGCGCTGGGACCCGCTGCCGCTGCCCGCCGGCCCGGTGGATTTCGTCGACGGCCTCTACACGGTGGGCGGGAACGGGGACCTGCGGACCCGCACCGGGATGGCCGTGCACCTGTACGCGGCCACCTCGTCGATGACCGACCGCTATTTCGTGGACGCGGACGGGGAACTGCTGTTCGTGCCGCAGCAGGGCACCCTCGTCCTGCACACCGAACTCGGCCCGCTGCAGCTGGGCCCCGGTGAGATCGCCGTCGTCCCGCGGGGGATCCGGTTCCGGGTGGACCTGCCCGGCGGCCCGGCCCGGGGCTACCTGTGCGAGAACTACGGTGCGCCCTTCACCCTGCCTGAGCGCGGCCCGATCGGCGCCAACGGGCTGGCCAGCCGAGCGTGACTTCCTGGCCCCCACGGCCGCCTACGAGGAACGCGGCGGCCCGGTCGAGGTGGTGCAGAAGTTCGGCGGCAATCTGTGGGCGGCGCCTTACGGCCATTCGCCGCTGGACGTCGTGGCCTGGCACGGCAGCTACGTGCCGGTCAAGTACGACACCGCGAACTTCATGGTGCTGGGCACGGTCAGCTTCGACCACCCGGACCCGTCGATCTACACCGTGCTCACCTCGCCGTCCGAATCGCCGGGCCAGGCCAACGTGGACTTCGTCATCTTCCCGCCGCGCTGGCTGGTCGGCGAGGACACCTTCCGGCCGCCCTGGTTCCACCGCAACGTGATGTCGGAGTTCATGGGGCTGGTCGAGGGGGCCTACGACGCCAAGGCCGAGGGGTTCCTGCCCGGCGGGGCCAGCCTGCACAACACGTTCACCTCGCACGGCCCGGACGCCGAGACGTTCGCCCGGGCCAGCCAGGTGGAACTGGCCCCGCAGAAGGTCACCGGCACCCTGGCGTTCATGTTCGAGAGCCGCTGGATGATCATCCCGACCCGGCAGGCCATGGAGGCCGCGCACCGCCAGCCCGACTATGACTCGGTCTGGGCCGGCCTGACCCCGTCCTTCGCCGGGCCTGCCGCTCAGCGGTGACCGAGCCCCCGGTGCGGGAGGCGGTCCCGCAGGCCCCCGGCGCCGCGCTGCTGGCGGCGCCGCCGCCGCGGTTCACCGGCATGCTGCCGCTGTGGTACCAGCTGGCCCAGAGCCTGCGCGCCGCCATCGTGGGGCTCGACCGGGACGGCCCGCTCCGGCTGCCGACCGAGGTGCAGTTCGCCCGGCACTACGGGGTGAGCCTGACCACGGTGCGCCAGGCGCTGAGCTCCCTGGCGGCCGAGGGCCTGATCAGCAGGCACCGGCGGCGTGGCACGTTCGTCAACGCCGACGCGCTGCGGATCCGGGCGCTGCGCGTGCTGGGCTCCGCGGACGCGGTCATGGCCCAGCAATCCAGCGACGAGGTACGGGTGCTGGGCCGGACCCGGGTGCGGGCCGGCGCGCTGCCCGCCGCGGCTGGGCCCGGCGCGCGAGGCCGTGCTGATCCGCCGGCTGCGCCTCGACGACGGCGTGCCGGTCAGCTACGCGGAGAACTACCTGCACCCCGAGCATGCGGCCCGGGTCAGCGACGAGGCGCTGGCGCACGACCCGGTCACCAAGATCCTCCGCGACGAGCTGTCGCTGCCGCTCACCAGGATCGACAACGAGGTCTCCGCCCGCCTCGCCCCGGCCGACGTGGCCGCGCTGCTGCAGATCGACGCGCTGAGCCCGGTGCTGGTTTCCGAAAACGTGACCTACGCGGCGGGGGCTACCCCGGTGGACGTGGCCCGGATCCACTACCGTGGCGACCGCTTCACATTCGCGATCTCCCTGGACATTCCTTGACCTTGCTGACTTTCACCGAGCACGCCCTGCCGTACTGCGTGTTCTCCCGCGGCACGGAAAGCCCCCGGGTCGGGGCGGGCCTCGGCACGTACATCGTCGACCTGCACCGGACGTTCGGCGACCAGATCTTCGCCGGGCCCTCGCTCAACGCCTTCATGAGCCGCGGGCCGCGCGCCTGGCAGCGCACCCGGGAACGGCTGCTCGCGTCCGTGCGCGGCGGCCAGATCAGCGAGCTCGTCCCGATCGCGGACGCCACCTTGCACCTGCCGTTCGAGGTGGCGGACTTCGCCGATTTCTACTCCTCGCTGGAGCACGCGACCAACGCCGCGCGGGTGCTGCGGCCCGGCGATCCGCAGCTGCACCGCAACTGGCGCGAGATGCCGGTCGGCTACCACGGCCGGGCCGGCACCGTGGTGGTCAGCGGCACGCCCGTGCCCCGCCCGCGCGGCCAGCTCGCCCCGGGGCACGCGCGGCCCGAGCTGGCGCCCACCCGCCGGCTGGACTTCGAGGCGGAGATCGGCTTCGTGGTGGGGGCCGGATCGCCACCGGGCCAGCCCGTCCCGGCCGGGGCGTTCGCCGAGCACGTGTTCGGCGTGGTGCTGCTCATCGACTGGAGCGCGCGGGACATCCAGGCGTTCGAGTCCCGGCCGCTGGGGCCGTTCCTGGGCAAGTCCTTCGCGACCACGATCTCGCCGTGGGTCATCCCGCTGGCCGCGCTGGAGCAGGCCCGGGTGCCGCCCCCGGCCAGGACCCCGAGCCACTCGGCTACCTGCGGGCCAGCCCGCCCTGGGGCCTGGATATCGACCTCACGGTGAGCATCAACGACCAGGTGATCTCCCGGCCGCGCTTCGCCACCATGTACTGGACCGCGGCGCAGCAGCTCGCTCACCTGACCGTGAACGGCGCCGCGCTGCGCACCGGCGACCTGTACGGCTCGGGCACCGTGTCCAGCTTCCGCCGGGACGAGATGGGCTCGCTGCTGGAGATCACCGCCGGCGGCCGGGACCCGATCACGCTGCCGGACGGCCGGACCCGCGGCTACCTGGCCGACGGCGACACGGTCACGCTGTCCGGGTCGGCGCCCGGTCCGGGTGGCTCGCGGATCGAGTTCGGCAGCGCGTCCGGCCAGGTCATCGGCCAGGCTGGTGGCTAGGCCGGCGCCCCGCCCCGCTGGGCGTTGAACGCCTCGAGGGCCTCGCCCGGCGTGTCGAAGTAGGCGTCCGGCCCGGCGGCGCCGCTGATCCCGTAGTGCTCGAGCTGCCGGCGCACCGGCGTCATCAGGCTGGTCACCACGAACTGGATGTGCCGCTGGTGCAGTTGCGCGATCGAGCCGCTGAGCACCGAGGAGGCGGTGTAGTCCACGTCGCCGATGGCCGCGCCGTCGAGGACGAACCAGCGGATCGGGTCGCCCTGGGCGGTGACCGCCATGAGGTCTTCCACCAGCCGGGACGCGTTCGCGAAGTACAGGCTGGTGCCGAAGCGGTAGATGATCAGGCCGGGCTCGGTGCGGGCGCCCGGGGTGACCGGCATGGTCTGCCAGTGCCCGGCCGCCGACTTCACCAGCACGCTGTTGCGCGGCCGGTAGCTGTGCCGCAGGTGGTCGATGATCGAGACGATCACGGCCACCAGGATGCCGGCCTGGATGCTCAGCGCCACCACGGCGGCCGCGGCGATCACGGCGACCGCGAACTCGTCCCGGCGGACCCGCAGCACCCGGCGGATACCCCGCACATCGACCAGCTCGGCGCCGATCAGGAACACCACCGCGGCCAGGGCCGGGGTCGGCAGGTAACTGAGCGGGCCGGTGGCGACGAGCAGCACCACGAGGGCCAGCGCGCTGGTGGTGAGCGAGGCCAGCTGGCTCCGGCCGCCCGCGTCGTCCACGATCTGGGTCTTGGTCGGGCTCCCGTTCACCACGAAGGTGCCGGTGAACGCGGCGGCGATGTTGCCCGCCCCCAGCCCGATCAGGTCGGTGTCGGTGCTGAACGGCTCGGCGTACTTGGCCGCGTACGCGCGGGCGGTGGCCGCGCTCTGGGCCAGGATGACGATGAAGATCGACGCCGAGGTGCCCAGCAGCGCGAGGGTGTCGTGCAGCCCGAAGGCCGGCAGCCCGAAGGCGGGCAGGCCGCGGGGGATGTAGCCGAGCACGCTGACCCCGTGGGCGGCCAGGTCGGCCGCCCGGCTGACGATGATCGCGCCGACCACGGCGATCAGCGCCCCGGGGATCCGGCGGGTGATCCGGCGGGCGGCCATCATCACCGCCACCACGCTGAGCGACACGGCGACGGTGAGCGCCCTGGGCGCTGGGGCAGCGCGGCGACCGTCTCGCACCAGCTTGATCACCGTGTGCGAGCTCGGCGCGCTGACCCCGAGCATGGCGGGCAGCTGCCCGATCGCGACCTGGATTCCCACCCCGGTCAGGAAGCCGAGCAGCACCGTGCGGGACAGGAAGTTGGCCAGGAAACCGAGCCGGGCCAGCCGCGCGACCAGCAGCAGGGCGCCGGTGAGCAGGGCCGCCAGCCCGGCCAGCCGGACGTACTGCGCCGAGCCGGGGTCGGCCAGCCGGAGCAGCGCACCGGCCAGGATGGCCGCGGTCGCGGAGTCCGCCGCGACGACCAGGTGGCGCGAGGCCCCGAACACGGCGAACAGGGCCATCGGGAGCAGCAGCGTGTACAGCCCGGTGACCACCGGCATCCCGGCGATCCGGGCGTAGCCGAGCACCTCGGGGATGCCCAGCGCGGCCAGCGTGACCCCGGCGAGCAGGTCCCCGGGCACCTGGTCCCGGCGGAGCGGCAGCAGCCCCTGCAGCACCGGCCACTCCCGCGGCCGCCGTGCCCACCCGGCCACCGACCTCACCGGCCCCCACCCCCGTCCCGCGTCCTGGATCCCGCCATCATGCCCGTCGCCGCGACCTGCGCATCCGGCGCATCGTCCCGACGCCGCCCGTGGACCGTGAGGGGTCACCGGTCGAGCAAGAGGGCGTGATGGCACGGTCAGAGATTCGGGGCGCGTGAGTCTGGCCGAGGCTGAGCGGGCGGTCAGGCGTCGCGGACGCGGGTGCCGGCGGGGTCGAAGGGCGGGCGCAGGGACACGGTGGCCGGGAACAGGTCGCCGCCGGCGTTGACCTGGTAGCGGCCGGCGCCCAGGAACTCGGGGGTGACCACCTCACCGGCCGGGTGCCGCAGGTAGCCGAGGCCCACCGCCCGGCCGACGCTCTCGCCCCAGGCCGCCGAGGTCAGCTGGCCGACCGCCACCCCGTCGCGCAGCACGAGCTCGCCGCCCCACAGCATGGGCCCGCGCCGGTCCCGGTCCGGCTCCCGTCCCGGGCCCGGGGCTGGCCCCCCATCCAGTCCCGGGCCCGGCTCCCGGTCCGGGCCACCGGCCAGGACCGAAACCAGCCGCCGCCGCGGGCCCTGCGCCCGGGCCTTCTCCACCGCTTCCCGGCCGAGGAAGGGGACGCCGCCGCGGAGCTTGCACGCGAACAGCAGTCCCGCCTGCACCGGGCCGTACTCCGGGGTCAGCTCGCGGCCGAAGGCCCGGTACCCCTTTTCCAGCCGCATCGACTCGATCGTGTAGTAGCCCGCCTGGGCCAGCCCGAACTCCGGGCCCGCCCCGGTGAGCAGCTCGAACACCCCGGCCGCGCACTCGGCGGGCACGTACAGTTCCCAGCCCAGCTCGCCCACGTAGGTGATCCTGGTCGCGCGCACGCTGAAGTAGCCCAGGTCGATCTCGCGGCTGGTCCCGAACGGGAACGCCGCCGGGCCCAGGTCGGCGGTGGACAGCGCGGCCAGCAGGTCCCGCGACCTCGGCCCCATCACGCCGAGCACGGCGTACGCCGAGGTGACGTCGACCAGCCGCGCGGCGGCGTCGGCGGGCATCCGCCGCCTGATGTGGTCCTGGTCCCGCTCGGTCGTGGCCGAGCTGCTGACCAGCAGGAACTCCTCCGCGGACAGGCGGGTCACGGTCAGGTCGGACTCGTAGCAGCCCCGCTCGTTGAGCAGCCCGGTGTACACGGTCCGGCCCGGCGGCACGGCCACGTCCGCGGTGCACACCCACTGCAGGGCCCGTTCGCTGTCCGGCCCGGTCAGCAGGTACTTGGAGAACGACGTCTGGTCGAACAGGGCCACGTCGCGGCGGGCCGCCCGCTGCTCCGCGGCCGACCAGGGCAGCCAGTTCGGCGCGTCCCAGGAGTACTCGATGACGCGGCTCCGCCCCGTCCGGCGCGAACACGTTGGGCCGCTCCCAGCCCATCCGGCTGCCGAAACACGCGCCCGCCGCCGCCACCAGGTGGTGCACGGGGGAGCGGCGCAGCGGCCGGGCCGTGGCCAGTTCCCGGTTCGGCCACGGCAGCGCGTAGTGCAGGCCGAGCACCTCGCGGACCCGGTCGCGCAGGAACGCGGGTGTTGCCGTGGAACGGCGCGAACCGCCGGATGTCGGCCGCGGTCAGGTCCAGCCCCGGGTCGCCGGACAGGATCCATTCCGCCAGGGCCCGCCCGGCGCCGCCCGCGGACGCGATGCCGACCGAGTTGAAGCCCGCCCCGACGAAGAAGTTCCGCAGCCCGGGCGCCTCACCCGCGATGAACTGGTTGTCGGGGGTGAAGCTCTCCGGGCCGTTGTAGAACTTCTTGATGCCGGCGTCGCGCAGCGCCGGGATGCGCCGCTGCGCCTGCTCCATCAGCGGCGCGAAGTGCTCCCAGTCCTCAGCCGAGCAGCTGGAACTCGAACGGGTAGGGGATGTCGTCCGGGGACACCCAGGGCTTGGCGTCCGGCTCGAACCCGCCCACGACCAGGCCGCCCACCTCTTCCTTGAAGTAGGTGTAGCCGTCCGGGTCGCGGAGCACCGGCAGGTCCCGGTGTATCCCGTCGATCTGGTCGGTGACCACGTAGAAGTGCTCGCAGGAATGCAGCGGGACGGTCACCCCGCACCAGGCGGCCACCTGCTTGGCCCACTGCCCGGCGCAGTTGACCACGATCTCGGCCCCGACGTCGCCCTCGGTGGTGCGCACCCCGGTCACCGCCCGGCCCGCCCGGGTGTGTGGCCGTGGTCGGTGGTCAGTATGCCGGTGACCCGGGTCCGCTCCCGGATCGTGACGCCCCCGTTGCGGGCCCCCTTGGCCAGCGCGTAGGTCAGGTCGGCCGGGTTGGCCTTGCCGTCGTCGGGCAGCCAGATCGCCCCGGCCAGGTCGCTGGTCTCGATGACCGGGTAGCGCTCCCGCGCCTGCCCGGGGCTGAGCATCTCGGCCTGCAGGCCGAAGGCCTCGGCGGCCGCGGCGGTCCGCCGGAGCTGGGTCAGCCGCTCCGGCGTGCGGGCCACGATGAGCCCGCCGCAGCGCCGGTACCCGGCCGACAGGCCGGTCTCCGCCTCCAGCCGGGCGTACAGGTCGGTGGAGTACTGCACCAGCCGGGTGCCGCTCTCGGTGGCGCGCAGCAGCCCGACCAGCCCGGCCGCGTGCCAGGTGGTCCCGCAGGACAGCTGGCCCTGCTCCAGCAGCAGCACGTCGGTGCAGCCCCGCTCGGCCAGGTGGTACGCGACGCTGGTGCCGATCACCCCGCCGCCGATGATGACGACGCGGGCCCGGTCCGGCAGCGGCGCCGCACTAATCATCTCGGGCCGCCTCGTCCAGCAGGCGGTCCCAGGCCGGGCTGGTCATCGCGGCCGCGGCGGTCTCGAACCGCTCCATGGCCCAGCCCCAGAAGTCGAACGCGATCGGGCTGCTGGCGTGCTGGATCGCGCCCCACAGCGTCCATCCGTACTTGCCTATCAGCCCCAGGATCTGGGCCCGCGCGATCTTGTTCCGCAACGAAAAGCCGTGGTAGGCACGCACCAGATCCGCGAGGGCTTCGGTGGACAGGCCGCATTCGCCCCAGATGTTGCCGAGCTCGAAGCAGGGGTCGTTGTTGCCCGCGTACTCGTAGTCGATCAGCCAGAGCTTCGCGCCGTCGTCGATGAAGTTCGCGGCGAGCAGGTCGTTGTTGCACGGCACGGTGCCCGGCTCGCCGGACCGCGAGGGCCCGGCGGGCCGCGGTCAGCTGCGGCATCAGCTCCGCGTACCCGGCCGGGATGGCGAACCCGTGCGCGGTGGCCACGGCCAGGTAGCGCTGCTGGACCTCGAACATGTCGAAGTCGCCGGCGAACCTCGGACCGGCGTGCAAGCGCCGGCACGCCTGCGCGACCCGGGGGATGTTGCGGGGGTCGGCCAGGTCTTCGTTATGGAAAGTACGGCCCTCGATGAAGCCGAGCACGAGCAGGCCGTGCTCGGGCCGGTAGGCGACGACCGGCGCGCCCACCCCGGCCGCGGCGGCGGCCACCGAGTTGCGGTGCTCGTGGTCGCGGTTGATCGCGAGCAGGTCGCCGGGGGCCCAGACCCGGGCCACGAACGTGCCCTCGGGGGTGGACACCTTGTAGTTCCGGTTGGTGAGCCCGCCGGGCAGCGGCGTCCACCGTGCGCGGGGTGGCGGCCAGGCAGGGCACCTGGTCAAACAGGTCGGGGTCAAACAGATCGTCCATTGCCCCGCAGGTTAAGGCTGGCGATACATAAGGTCTAGACATAATCACGGGATTGTCGCAGTCGTGAGCCAATTGACCCCGATGCGGTGATTGGGTCTAGACAGTAACTTCGCCGGAACCTACGCTACGGCTCAACCTGCGGCCCATCGCAGCGCCCCCATCGCAGCGCCCTGAACCAGGGGAGGACCCGCCGATGACCACCGCCTCCGACTCCGCCGCTCACGAACGGGATTCCGCCGACCTCGCCCAGTTCGGGTACAAGCAGGAGCTGAAGCGCTCGCTCGGGCTGGGCAGCTCGTTCGCGGTCGCCTTCAGCTACATCTCGCCCTCGACCGGCATCTTCACCCTGTTCGCGCTGGGCCTGACCACGATCGGCGGGGTGTTCATCTGGACCTGGCCGGTGGTGGCGGCGGGCCAGTTCCTGGTCGCGCTCAACTTCGCCGAGGTGTCCAGCCACTACCCGGTGGCGGGGTCGGTGTTCCAGTGGACCAAGTACCTGGCCGGCCGGACGTACTCCTGGTTCACCGGCTGGATCTACCTGTTCGCCGGCATCCTGACCGTCACCGCGGTGGTCGCGACCATCCCGATCGCGCTCATCCCCGCGCTCAACGGCCTGGGCTGGCACAGCCTGAACGCGGCCAGCCTGCACACCCAGCTGGTGGTCGCGCTGATCATCCTGGTCATCATCACCGTGCTGAACATCTACGGGGTGCGGCTGGTCGCGGTGATCAACAACACCGGGGTGGTGTTCGAGATCCTCGGCATGTTCGTGTTCGCGATCGTGCTGCTGATCTTCCACAACCACCAGGGCTTCAAGGTGGTCACCAACAGCGGCGGCCTGCACGTCGGGCCGAGCTCGTTCCTGGCCGCCATGTTCATGAGCCTGTTCGTCATCTACGGGTTCGACACCGCCTCGACCCTGGCCGAGGAGACCCGGGACCCGCGCCGGGCCGCGCCCAAGGCGGTGCTGTTCTCGGTGATCGGCGCGTTCATCATCGGCGGGGTGTTCCTGCTGGGCACGCTGATGGCCATCCCGAACCTGCACACCGCGATCACCGGGAACGGCGGGCTGGGCTGGAACCCGGCCAACATCATCGAGGCCAACTTCCCGTCCGGGCTGGCCACCGTCTACCTGCTGGTCGTGTCGGCGGCCATCTTCGTCTGCTGCCTGTCCATCCTGGCCGCGACGATCCGGCTGTGCTTCGGCATGTCCCGGGATAACCAGCTGCCGTTCTCGGGGCTGTGGTCCAGGGTCTCGCCGACGCTGCACACCCCGGTGTGGGCCTGCATCGTGGTCGCGGTGCTGGCCGCGGTGCCGTTCCTGAAGTACTCCGGGGCCGGGATCATCGCCATCGCCGCGACCGGCATGATCTACCTCAGCTACTTCCTGGGCAACCTGGTGATCATGCGGGCCCGGCTGCGCGGCTGGCCGAAGATCAGCGCGCCGTTCAGCCTGCGCCGCTGGGGCCCGGTGGTCAACGTCCTCGCGCTGGCCTACGGCGGGGCCATGCTGGTCAACTTCGCCTGGCCCCGGGTGGCCAGCAACCCGGAGCCGAGCCAGACCGGCGGGCTGCTGAGCTTCGGCATCGGCTTCGTGGACAAGATCCCGATCCTGTGGCTCGTGGTCCTGGTCATTACGATTATTGGCGTGATCTACTACCTGGCCGTGGGGCGGCGCAAGCAGTTCGCCCCGGTGATCGCGCCGGCCGGGGACGACGAGCCGCTGGTGACCGGGGCGGCCCAGCCGGAGGCCTGAGCCTGTTGACGCAGCAGGACCAACTACCGGGCGAGGGCGCCAGGCCGGACCGGCCCGCGGCGGCCCTGCTGGGCCTGGCGCCGCCGGTGATCGTCAAGGAGCCGGGCAGCACCGCGCACGGGCAGATCGAGGAGTGGCTGGCCGAGGCGATCGAGGGGGGCCGCCTCGCCCCGGGCGACCGGATGCCCACCGAGCAGGACCTGTCCGCGTGGCTCGGCGTCAGCCGGATGACGTTGCGGCATGCGCTGGCCACGCTGGCCCGCCGCGGGCTGGTGGACCGGGCGGTAGGCCGCAACGGCGGTACCTTCGTGGCCCAGCGCAAGCTGGAGCAGGACCGCACCACCCTGGCCGGGTTCTCCGAGCAGCTGCGGCGGCACGGCATGGTCGCGGGCGCCCGGGTGCTGTCCGCGGCCGAGCGGCCGGCCCGGCCGGGCGTGGCCGCCGCCCTGAAGATCGCCGCGGGCGACCCGGTCTGCGAGATCCGGCGGGTCCGGCTCGGCGACGGCAGCCCGATCGCGGTCGAGTGCTCGGCTTTCCCCGCCGCGCTGTTCCCCGGGCTGCTGCAGTGCCGGCTGGACGGGTCCCTGTACGACCTGCTGGACGAGAAGTACCAGCAGCGGCCCTGCCGGGCGCGGGAGAGCCTGGAGCCGGTGACGGCCGGGGTGCGCGAGGCCGAGGCGCTGGAGATGCGCGAGGGTGCCCCGCTGATGCTGGTCGAGCGGATCGCCTACGCGCAGGCGGGCCACCCGGTCGAGTTCGCCCGGGACCTGTTCCGCGGCGACCGGACCCGGATCGTCATGTGGACCAGCGAGCTCACGCATGTCGGCTGAGGGCGGCCCGGTAGGGCCGGCCTTCGAGTAGGTCAGCGGGCGGCCCGGTCAGGGCCGGCCTCCGGCAGGGCTGAGGCCCGGCTGCTCGCGGTGAGCGACCTGCATGTGGGCTACCCGCAGAACCGGCAGCTGGTGGAGGACCTGCGGCCGCGGTCGGCGGCGGACTGGCTGCTGGTGGCCGGCGACGTGGGGGAGCGGCTGCCGGACATCGAGTGGGCGCTGCGCACCCTCAGCGAGCGGTTCGCCCAGGTCGTCTGGGTGCCCGGGAACCACGACCTGTGGACGCACCGCACCGACCCGGTCCAGCTTCGCGGTGAGCAGCGCTACCGGCGCCTGGTGGAGTTCTGCCAGCGGCTGGGCGTGCTCACCCCCGAGGACCCGTACCCGGTCTGGGACGGGCCCGGCGGCCCGGTCCGGATCGTGCCGCTGTTCCTGCTCTACGACTACTCGTTCCGGCCGGACGGCGCGCGGACCAAGGCCGAGAGCCTGGCCCGCGCCTACCAGACCGGGGTGGTGTGCACCGACGAGCGGTGGCTGCACCCCGACCCGTATCCGAGCGCGGAGGAATGGTGCTGGGCCCGGGTCGAGGCGACGCAGGCGCGGCTGGCGGCGCTGCCGCCGGGGCCGCCTGCCGTCCTGGTGAATCACTTCCCGCTGATCAGGGAGCCCACCCGGGTGCTGCGGTACCCGGAATTCGCCCAGTGGTGCGGCACCACCCGGACCGACGACTGGCACGTCAGGTTCAACGCCGCGGCCGTGGTCTACGGCCACCTGCACATCCCGCGGACGATCTGGCGGGACGGGGTCCCGTTCGTGGAGGTGTCGCTCGGCTATCCGCGGGAGTGGCAGCGCCGGCCCGCCCCGCCGGACCTGCCGCGCCAGGTGCTGCCCCGGATCAACGGAACGATCGGCGTTAACTGAACGGTCAGTGTGATAGCGCTCACACTGCGCTGTGCGCCTGGCCGGGCCGGCGCGGGGTGAACCAGCCCAGGTCGGGCTGGTTCTGGTCGAGGTGGACCGAGAACAAGGCCCACACCACCTTCCCCGCCTCGGTGGGGGCGGTGCAGCCCCAGCGATCGCTCAGGGCGCTGATCACGTGCAGCCCGCGGCCGCTTTCGGCCAGGTAGTCAGGCTCCTTCGGCTCCGGCAGCCGGGGGCTCGGGTCGGCTACCGCGCACAGCACGAAGTGGCCCGGCTGGACCAGCCCGAGACGGACCGGCCAGCGGCTCCGGGCCGCCGCCCCGGCCCCGGGCCTCGGGCCTGGGGCACCGCCGTGCCGCAGGGCGTTGGTCAGCAACTCCGACACCACGACCGCCACGTCGTCACCGCGGTCCTGCACGCCCCAGCGCCGCATGGTGGACAGGCAGAAATCGCGGGCGGTGCCGACCGACCTGGTGTCCATCGCCGGCGTCCGCTGGGCGAGCCGCGGGAAACAGGTCCAGTCCGTCGAGGCCAGCCCAGGCGTCCGCTGGCGGGCGCCGCTCGCCGCAGCCGCCATCGCCACCGCAGGCGCCAGCCAATGCCAGCCCAAGTGGCTTATCGCGTGGCCTGCCAGGCCTAATGGCTGTGCCGTCATTGCCTTCCGATGAATCTGTCGTTACCGGGAACGGCCAATAGGGGCCATCTTGCCCCATGCACGTTACGTTTGCAACGCCCGCTGCACGACCGCCTGCACGTGCATCCGGTCTGTTAGGCTGCACAGTGCAGGTGGGTATTTACCGCACCCGCATCAGGTGCGCTTCCCCTCGTCCAGGGAGGAAAAGTTGCAGGTCAAGAACGGTATCCCGGCTGGAGAGCTGGACGCCCGCTGGCGGAAGTCCACCGCCAGCAACCCCAGCGGCAGTTGCGTGGAGGTGGCCGAACTGCCGGGCGACTCGATCGCGATGCGCAACTCCCGGTTCCCGGCCGGCCCGGCCCTCATCTACACCCGCGCGGAGATCGCCGCGTTCCTGGCCGCGCTCAAGGACGGCGAGTTCGACGACCTGTAACCCCGCCCGTGAGCTGGCCCCGGCTCATCAATGAACTGGGCGGAAACGGACGAAACGACCGGTCTGGCTCTCGTTAATGCGCGGTTGGGGCGCCTGCAATCGACTGCGCGCCCGGCATGAATAAAACGTGAAATTCGACCCGGGACACCGGGTGGTCCCAGTGATATCGTGCTCTGTGTGTTCCGCTTAGTAGTGGTTCATGCTGCTGTTGGCAGATACCACGCGCCCGCAATGGCGCCACTGGGCTGAGCGTCTGACATCGGCCGGGGGGTCTGGGAAGTGGCTGGTCAACCATTAGGTCGGGAGTGGCATGGAGCCGAAAGCTGAGATGGGATCTGTCTATCCGGCCGGCAACCCGTCGAACGGAGTCATTGACCGGGCCGCGGGCCGGCGCCACCGTCGTGCGGATGGTGCTCGGCGCCCAGCTGCGCCGCCTCCGGGAGGAGGCCGGGCTCACCCCGGAGCAGGCCGGCTACGAGATCCGGGCGTCGCGGTCGAAGATCAGCCGCCTGGAGCACGGCCGGGTGGGCTTCAAGATCCGTGATGTCGAGGACCTGCTGACCCTGTACGGGGTCACCGACCAGAAGCTGCGCCTCGGCCTGCTCGCGCTGGCCGAGCAGGCTAACGAGCAGGGCTGGTGGACCCAGTACAGCGACATCCTGTCGGACTGGTTCGAGACCTACCTGGGCCTGGAGGCCGCGGCCTCGCTGATCCGGACCTTCGAGCTGCAGTTCGTCCACGGCCTGTTCCAGACCCGGGACTACGCGCGGGCGGTCACGATGCTGGGCTACAGCGCCGCCCCGGAGGTGGAGGTCGACCGCCGGGTCGACCTGCGGATGGCCCGCCAGGAGCTGCTCACCAGTCCCCAGCCGCCCCGGGTCTGGTCCGTCATGGACGAGGCCGCGCTGCGCCGGCCGATCGGCGGCCGGGAGGTGATGCGCGCCCAGCTGGCCCACCTCCTCGAGGTGGCCACGATGCCCGAGGTCACCCTGCAGGTCGTGCCGTTCCGCCGGGGCGGCCACGCGGCCGCGGGCGGGTCCTTCACCGTGCTGCGCTTCGGCGAGCCGGATCTGCCGGATGTGGTCTACATCGAGCAGCTCACCAGCGCCCTGTACCTGGAGCGGCGTTCCGATGTGGACCACTACATGGAGATCATGAACCGGCTGAGCGCGGAGGCGCTCACCCCGCCCGGGACCACCCGCCTGATCAAGGAAATCATCAAGGAGACCTAGGAAGACGCCGCGGCTTGCGCCGGGTTTCCGCGTACTCCGCGGGACCCGGCGCCGTCATGTCCGGCATGGGGCGACATGCGTTTGCCGGAACGGGCAGAGGGCACTTCTCGGGGGCCAGGGCACTGAAACAAGCGGTGAGCGGGAGGCGTTATGGTCGCATGGTCCACGTGGTGAACACGCCCGACCACAGGGTGCGCGTCGCGGTGGCAGGCCGGTACATCGACCAGGGACGGACATGGTGGCGCAGGAGGCTTTGATCTGGCCGGGCAACAGCTATCCGCTCGGGGCGACCTTTGACGGGGTGGGCACCAACTTCGCCCTGTTCTCCGAGGTGGCCGAGCGGGTCGAGCTGTGCCTGTTCGGCGAGGACGGTGCCGAGACCCGGGTCGGTCTGCATGAGGTGGACGGCTTCGTCTGGCACGGCTACCTGCCGGGCGTGAGCCCGGGCCAGCGGTACGGCTACCGGGTGCACGGCCCCTACAACCCCGCGGCCGGGCAGCGCTGCAACCCGGCCAAGCTGCTGCTCGACCCGTACGCGAAGGCCATCGAGGGCAGCGTGCAGTGGGATCAGGCCGTGTTCGCCTACCCCTTCGGCCATCCCGACCAGCGCAACGACGAGGACTCCGCGCCGTACGTGCCCCGCTCCGTGGTGATCAACCCGTTCTTCAGCTGGGATTCCGACCGGCACCCGCGGACTCCGTACCACGAGACCGTGGTCTACGAGACCCACGTGCGCGGGCCTCACCAAGCTGCATCCCGAGGTGCCCGAGACGCAGCGCGGCACCTACCAGGGGCTGGCCCATCCCGCGGTCATCGAGCACCTGCAGAAGCTGGGCGTGACCGCGGTCGAGCTGATGCCGGTGCACCAGTTCGTCAGCGACGCGATCCTGGCCGAGCGCGGGCTGGCCAACTACTGGGGCTACAACACCATCGGCTTCTTCGCCCCGCATAACGCCTACGCCGCCAGCGGTGCCCGCGGCGAGCAGGTGCAGGAGTTCAAGTCGATGGTCCGGACGCTGCACCAGGCCGGTATCGAGGTCATCCTCGACGTGGTCTACAACCACACGGCCGAGGGCAACCATCTGGGGCCCACGCTGTCCTTCCGGGGCATCGACAACGCCTCCTATTACCGGCTGGTCGGCGACGACCAGCAGTTCTACATGGACACCACCGGCACCGGCAACAGCCTGCTCATGCGGCACCCCCACGTGCTGCAGATGATCATGGACTCGCTGCGCTACTGGGTGACCGAGATGCACGTGGACGGCTTCCGCTTTGACCTGGCCGCGGCGCTGGCCCGGCAGTTCCACGAGGTGGACCGGCTGTCGGCGTTCTTCGACATGGTCCAGCAGGACCCGATCATCTCCCAGGCCAAGCTCATCGCCGAGCCGTGGGACGTGGGCGAGGGCGGTTACCAGGTGGGGAACTTCCCGCCGCTGTGGACGGAATGGAACGGCAAGTACCGGGACACGGTGCGTGATTTCTGGCGTGGTGAGCACGCCACGCTGCCCGAGTTCGCCTCCCGGCTGACCGGCTCCAGCGACCTGTACCTCGACGACGGCCGCCGCCCGGTCGCCTCGGTCAACTTCGTCACCGCGCACGACGGCTTCACCCTGGCGGACCTGGTCTCCTACGACCACAAGCACAACGAGGCCAACGGCGAGGATGGCCGGGACGGCAGCGACGACAACCGGTCGTGGAACTGCGGCGTCGAGGGCCCCACGGACGACCCGGCCGTGACCGCCCTGCGCGAGCGGCAGAAGCGCAACTTCCTGTCCACCGTCCTGCTCTCCCAGGGCATTCCGATGCTGCTGGGCGGGGACGAGATGAGCCGCACCCAGCACGGCAACAACAACGCCTACTGCCAGGACAACGAGATCTCCTGGGTGCACTGGCCGCCGTCGGAGGACGAGGCCATCCCCGAGGGCTACCAGGGCGACCAGGAGCTTCTCGACTTCGTCCGCAGGCTGCTCCGGCTCCGCGCCGATCATCCGGTGTTCCGCCGCCGCCGTTTCTTCAGCGGCCAGGCGCGTCCGCGGCAAGAGCGGCGGGCCGGATCAGCCGGGCGACATCGTCTGGTTCACCCCGGCGGGTGAGGAGATGACCGATGACGACTGGGCCGTGGGCTTCGCCAAGTCCCTCACCGTGTTCCTGAACGGTGACGCGATCACCGAGCCCGACCCGCGGGGCGAGCGGATCCGCGACGAGTCGTTCCTGCTCCTGTTCAACGCGAGCGAACTGGATCTGGAGTTCACCATCCCGCCGCAGCGCTACGGGGAGCAATGGGTGAAGGTCCTGGATACCGCGCTCCCGCTGAGCGCGCTGGCCGACGCGCCCGCGGCCAAGCCCGGTGACGCGGTCGCCATCCCCAGCCGGTCCATGCAGGTACTCGGGCGTGTCTAGCGCTGGCCCGGGGGGGCACTCTGCCTGCCCGGGGGACACCCCCGGACCCCCGGTGGCCCGGCCCCCCCGATTCACCGGCTCGGCCACGCGGCGTCAGCCACCGGTTTCCACCTACCGGCTGCAGCTCCAGCCGGGCTTCGGATTCTCCGCCGCCGCCGCCATCGCGGACTATCTGGCGGACCTGGGCGTCACCCACGTGTACCTGTCGCCCATCCTGCAGGCCACGCCCGGCTCGACGCACGGCTACGACGTGGTGGATCACTCCCTGGTGTCGGAGGAACTGGGCGGCGAGGCCGCGTTCCGGGCCATGGTCGGCCGGTTCCGCGACCTCGGGCTCGGCGTGATCGTGGACATCGTGCCCAACCACATGGCCGTCCCGGTGCCCGAGTCGCTCAACCGGCCGCTGTGGTCGGTGCTGCGGGACGGCACCGGCTCGCCGTTCGCGGCCTGGTTCGACGTGGACTGGGCCGCGCAGGACGGCCGGCTGCTGATGCCGGTCCTGGGCGGCCCGGTCAGCGACTGCCTCGGGGACCTGAAGCTGGACACCGGCGGCGCTGAGCCGGTGCTCCGCTACTTCGACCACGTGCTGCCCGTGCGTCCCGGCACGGCGCGGCTGCCGCTGACCGGACCTGCTGGACGCCCAGCACTACCGGCTGGCCGACTGGCGCCTCGCCGCGACCGAGCTGAACTGGCGGCGGTTCTTCGACATCAGCTCGCTGATCGCCGTCCGGGTCGAGGATCCGGCCGTGTTCGAGGCCACCCACGAGGTGATCCTCCGGCTGGTGGCCGAGGGGCTCATCGACGGGCTCCGGGTGGACCACCCCGACGGGCTCGCCGACCCCCGCGGCTACCTGCGCCGGCTCGCGGACCGCACCGGCGGCCTGTGGGTCTCCACCGAGAAGATCCTCTCCGGGCACGAGGAACTGCCTGCGGACTGGCCGTGCGCCGGGACCACCGGCTACGACGCGCTGGGCGTGGTCGGCGGCCTGTTCCTGGACCCGGCCGGGGCCGAGCCGCTGACCGCCGCCTACCAGCGGCTGACCGGCGGGCCCGGCGAGTTCGCCGGAGTGGCCGAGGACGCCAAGCGCGAGGAGGCCAGCCAGGCGCTCGCGGCCGAGGTGTCCCGGCTGGCCCGGCTGGCCGGCGAGGCCGGGCACCCGGATCTGGACGGGCTCAGCGTCAGCGACCGGGCCGCTGTCCTGGTCGAACTGCTCACCGCGATGCCGGTGTACCGGGCCTACGTGGTGCCCGGTGAGCCGGCCCCGCCGGAGTCGGCCGTGATCGTGGCCGGGGCCGCCGGGGCCGCCCGGGTGCGGCTGCCGGAGCGGCTGCATCCTGCCCTGGACGCCGTGGTCGGCCTGGTCCTGGGCCGCGGCGCCGGCGGCGGCGCGCACGCCCGGCTGATCGTGGCGTTCCAGCAGGTCTGCGGGCCGGTGATGGCCAAGGGCGTCGAGGACACCGCGTTCTACCGCTGGTCCCGGCTGGTCGCGCTGAACGAGGTGGGCGGCGACCCGGACGCCTTCGGGACCAGCCCGGCGGAGTTCCATGAGTTCGCCGCGCGGCTGGCCCGGGACTGGCCGGCCAGCATGACCACGCTGTCCACGCACGACACCAAGCGCCAGGAGGACGTGCGGGCCCGGCTCGCGGTGCTGGCCGAGATCCCGGAGGCCTGGGCCGCCGAGGTGGACGCGCTGGCACGAGCGGGCCGCGGCCCTGGCCAGCGGGGCGGTGCCGGAGCCGGACACCGAGTACCTGATGTGGCAGACCCTGGCCGGGGGCTGGCCGCTGGACCGCGAGCGGCTGACCGGGTACCTGCGCAAGGCGATGCGCGAGGCCAAGAGCCGCACCTCGTGGACCGACCCGGACCCCGAGTACGAGTCGCAGGTGCTGACCTTCGCCGAGCTGGTCCTGGAGGACGAGGAGCTGACCGGGCAGATCGGGCGCTTCGTGACCGGGCTGGCCGGGGACGCGGGCGCGAACGCGCTCGGCGCCAAGCTCGTGCAACTCACCATGCCCGGCGTGGCCGACACGTACCAGGGCTGCGAGCTGGCCGGCCTGCGCCTGGTCAACCCGGACAACCGGGCGCCGGCCGACTTCGCCCGCGGCCGGGACCTGCTGGCCGCGCTGGATGCCGGGGACCAGCCTCCCGGTCTGGACCCGGGTCACCTGGACACGGCGAAGCTGCTGGTCACGGCGCTGGCGCTGCGGCTGCGCCGGGCGCACCCGGCCTGGTTCGCGGGGGAGTACACCCCGCTGGCCGCCGAGGGGGCGGCGGCCCCGCACGCGGTCAGCTTCGCCCGCGGCGGTAACGCGGTCACCGTGGTCACCCGGCTGCCCGCCGGCCTGCGGCGCCGCGGCGGCTGGGCCGGTACCGTGCTGCCCCTGCCGCACGCCGGCCCCTGGCGGGACCTGCTGACCGGTGCCTCCCATGCCGATCCGCGCCCGCTGCTGGCCGATCTGCTGCAACGCCAGCCCGTGGCCCTGCTCGTCCCGGAAACCCACCAATGAGCGTGTTCCGGGTCTGGGCCCCGGCCGCCGAGCGGGTCGAGGTGCAGCTGGGCGCGGAGGCCATGGGCGGCGGGACGCCGCAGCCCATGCGCCCGGCCGCTACCCCGGGCTGGTGGGACGCGGACCTGCCGGAGGCGTCCGCCTCAGGGACCGACTACGCGTTCCGGGTGGACGGCGGCGAGCCCTTGCCGGACCCGCGTTCCCCCTGGCAGCCGCTGGGCACCGAGGGCCCGAGCCGCACCTACGATCACGGGGCCTTCCGCTGGACGGACCAGGGCTGGCGGGGCGGCCCGCTGCGCGGCGCGGTGATCTACGAGATGCACGTGGGCACGTTCACGCCGGAGGGGACGTTCGACGCGGCGATCGAGCGTCTCGGTCATCTCCGTGACCTGGGCGTGGACATGATCGAGCTGATGCCGGTGGCCGCGTTCCCCGGCCAGCACGGCTGGGGTTACGACGGCATCGACCTGTGGGCCGTGTACGAGCCGTACGGCGGCCCGGACGGGCTGAAGCGGTTCGTGGACGCGTGCCACGCCCGCCGGGTGGCCGTCCTGCTCGACGTGGTCTACAACCACGTCGGCATCGGCAACCGGCTGGCCGACTTCGGCCCCTACTTCACCGACGCGCACGTGACCCCCTGGGGTCCCGCGGTGAACCTGGACCAGCCCGGCTCCGACGAGGTGCGCGGCTTCCTGATCGGCAACGCGCTGATGTGGCTGCGCGACTACCACCTGGACGGGCTGCGGCTCGACGCGGTGCACGCCTTCGAGGATCACCGCGCGCTGCACCTCCTCGAGGAACTGGCCGTGGAGGTCCAGGCGCTCGGCACCCGGCTGAACCGGGAACTGGTCCTCATCGCCGAATCGGACCTCAACGACCCGCGGCTGGTCAGCTCCCGGGAAGCGGGCGGGTACGGCCTCACGGCCCAGTGGAGCGACGACTTCCACCACGCGGTGCACGCGGCGATCACCGGGGAACGGCAGGGTTACTACGGCGACTTCGGCTCGATGGGGGCCCTGGTCAAGACGCTCACCCGGGTGTTCTTCCACGACGGGAACTACTCATCGTTCCGCGGCCGCAGCCACGGGCGGCCGGTGGACCTGCTCCGCATCCCCAGTTTCCGCTTCCTCGGTTACCTGCAGGATCACGACCAGATCGGTAACCGGGCGACCGGGGACAGGATCTCCAGCGGGCTGTCCGCCGACCTGGTCAAGGTGGGCGCCGGGCTGGTGCTGACCGCGCCGTTCACCCCGATGCTCTTCATGGGCGAGGAGTGGGCCGCGTCCACCCCCTGGCAGTACTTCACCGACCACACCGACCCCGGGCTGGCCAAGGCGGTCGCCGAGGGCCGCCGGGCGGAGTTCGGCGCGCACGGCTGGGGTCCCGCGGAGGTGCCGAACCCGCAGGACGAGCAGACCTTCCTCCGCTCGAAGCTGGACTGGGCGGAGCGGGACACCCCGCGGCACCAGGAGATCCTGGCCTGGTACCGCGAGCTGATCGCGCTGCGCCGGGCCTGGCCGGAACTGACCGATCCGCAGCTGGACCGGATGCAGGCCGACTACGACGAGGCGCAGCGCTGGCTGGTGCTGCACCGCGGGCGGCTGCGGATCGCGGCCAGCCTGGGCGAGCAGCCGCTGCTGCTGCCGCTCGGCGCCCGGGGGACCGCCGTGCTCGCCGCCAGCAGTTCCGGGGTCACCCTCGACGGGGAGCAGCTCAGCATGCCGCCGGCGTCGTTCGCGGTGGTGGCCACCGAGGCCCGCGGCTGGACCTGGCCACCGGGTTCTGGCCGCCTAGGATCGGGCTATGCAGCAGCGCGTGGAATCGGTGCACACCGCCGACGGCTCCTTCGACCTGACGGTGTGGGTACCCGACAGCGGCAGCGGCCCTGGCCTGCTGCTGATCCAGGAGATCTACGGGGTGAGTGACTACATCCGGGCCGTGGCCGAGGATCTGGCCGCCCTGGGGTACGTGGTGGCGGCACCGGACCTGTTCTGGCGCCTCCAGCCGGGTTACCAGGCCGCCCACGACGACGCGGGCCTGGCCTCGTCGCTGGAGATGGGGTCGCGTTTCGACGTCGCCCAGGGCGTCACGGACTCGGTCGCGGCGCTGGGCGTGCTGGCCGGGCTGCCCGAGGTGGACGGGGGCATCGGCATCATCGGGTTCTGCCTCGGCGGGTCCATCGCGTACCTGGTCGCCGCGCAGACCCCGCTGGACGCGGTGATCTCGTTCTACGGCTCGGCCGTGCCGGACCAGCTGGGCCTGCTGGACCAGATCACCGCCCCGCTGCTGTTCCACTTCGGCGGCAGCTGACCCGTACATCTCGCGGGAGTCGGTCCAGGCGGTGCAGGACGCGGCGGCCGGGCGGCCCAACGTGACCATCTACGTGGAGGAAGACGCCGGGCACGCCTTCCACAACCGCAAGGCGCCCATGTTCCACCAGCCAGAACCGGCGGCCCGGGCCTGGCGGCGCACCGAGGAGTTCCTCCGCCGCCACCTCCCGCGCCAGCACGTTTCCTAGCCGCCTGTACTGGCTGCCCCGTACTGGCTGCCCGTTACTGGATCGGGCCTTGACCGTCCGGGCCGCTCGCACCGGGCCTGGCCGTGCGGGTCACCGGACAGGTAGGTGGTGATGCGGCGGAGTTGCTCGGCGTAGCGTTCCCGGAACTCCGCGCTGGACGGGTCCACGCCGAACAGTTCCCGCGCGACCTGCGGCATCGCGATCGGTGCGGCGACCATCCCCATCCCGGCCAGCAGCACGGCGGCCGGGTCCAGGTCGGCGGCCACCTCCCTGGCGGCCTGCCTGCGGCCGACCCGGTCCAGGTCGGGCTGGCGGTCCGGCCTGCCGTCGGGCGCGGAGTCGTCCGCCAGGCCGCGCCAGAGCAGCAGGCGCAGCGAGCGCGGATCGGCGAGCGCGTCGAGGAGGTAGCGGACGACCAGGTCAGGCAGGGGGACCTCCGGCGGTGCGAAGCTCTCCTCCCGCTCCAGCCAGGCCCGCTGCAGGGCCAGGTACAGCCCTTCCTTGGACCCGAAGTAGTAGTTGATCAGCTGCTTGTTCACCCCGGCCCGGCGGGCGATGTCGGCGACCCGGGCGCCCGCGAAGCCGCGGAGCGAGAACTCCTCCAGGGCGGCGTCCAGCAGCGCCCGGCGTGAGCGGTCCGCGTCGCGCTGCCGTTCGGGCCCGGCCGGGGCCCGCCGCGGCCGGGCCGCCGGGGCGGCTCCGGGTTTCCCCGTCCGGGTCCGCCGTTCCGGGCTTCCCCGCCCCGGGCTCCCCGCTCCGGGCTTCCCGACCTCCGGGCTTCCCGCCTCGGGCTCCCGCCCCGGGCTTCCCACTCCGGGCTTCCCGGCTCCGGGCTTCCCACCTCCGGGCTTCCCACCTCCGGGGGCCGCATTCCTGCTGGCCGCGGTCATCCGCCCACGCTATCAGCCAGCCGCCTGACACAGCTAGTCATCCATTTGGTTGACAAATTTCGATAGACGTTTGATAGTTGCCCTGAACGCCGGCCCAGCCGGGCCGGCCAGGAAGGAGCATCATGACCGCGGTCATCGACGCCCGGGAGCTGCGCAAGCGTTTCCCGGGCAGGCCGGGACCAGACGATCGAGGCGGTGCGCGGGGTCAGCCTGCAGGTCGCCCGGGGTGAGATCGTCGGATTCCTGGGCCCGAACGGCGCCGGCAAGACCACCACGCTGCGGATGCTGACCACCCTGCTGCCGATCGACGGGGGCAGCGCCACGGTCGCCGGGCTGGACGTCCGGCGCCAGCCGGGGCGGGTCCGCGGCCACATCGGCTACGTGAGCCAACTGGGCGGGGCCGACGAGCTGGCCACCGGCCGCGAGAACCTGACCCTGCAGGGCAGGCTGTACGGGCGCGGCCGCGCGGACGTCGCCCGGCGGGTGGCGGAGGTGCTGGACCAGTTCGACCTGGCCGGGTTCGCGGACCGCCGGGTGCGGACGTACTCCGGCGGCCAGCGGCGGCGGCTCGACGTGGCGCTCGGCGTCGTGCACCAGCCCGAGGTCCTGTTCCTGGACGAGCCGAGCACCGGACTCGACCCGCAGAACCGGGCCAGCCTGTGGGACCACATCCGCGGCCTGCGGGACGGGGGCACCACGGTGTTCCTGACCACGCATTACCTGGACGAGGCCGACGTGCTCTGCGACCGCATCATGATCATCGATCACGGGACGGTGGTCGCGGAAGGCACCCCGCGCGCGCTGAAGCAGCAGGTGGCGGGGGACGCGATCGTCCTCGTCACCCGCGACGCGGACGCCGCCGGGCGGGCGGCCGCCGAGCTGGCCGGGCAGCCCGGCGTGCGCGACCTCACCGTGGCGGGCGACACGGTCCGGCTGTACGCCAGCGACGGCGCGCCGCCCTGCCCGGCCTGCTCCGGCTGCTCGACCAGGCAGGCCTGCCCGTCCGGTCGCTCCGGCTGTCCGAGCCCAGCCTGGACGACGTGTTCCTGCGCCAGACCGGCCGGTCGCTGCGGGACGGGGGACCTCCGGCCGCCGGCCCGGTCTCCAGCACTGGTTCTCCACGGCACTGGCGCGCCGGACCACGAGACCTCAGGAGCGGCGGCATGAAGCTCCTGACCGACATCGGCCTGCTCTTCCGCCGCCACCTGATCCAGCTGCTGCGCAGCCCGGTCTGGCTGGTGGTCGGCTTCTCCACGCCGATCCTTTACCTCGCCCTGTTCACCCCGCTGCTCAAGCACCTGGTCGGCGCGCGCCGGCCTGCCCGCCGGGAACGTGCTCGACCTCTTCCTGCCGGGCATCCTGGCCCTGCTCGCCTTCGCCAGCGGCAGCGGCCCCGGCTTCAGCACGATCTTCGAGCTGCGGTCCGGGGTCACCGAGCGGCTCCGGGTCACCCCGGCCAGCCGGTTCGCCATCCTGGCCGGCCCGATCCTGGCCTCCATGCTGCTCATGTTCGGCTTCGACGTGGTGGTCGTGGCCATCGGGGCGGCCTTCGGCTTCCACCTGCACGCGGCCGGCCTGCTGCTGCTCTGCGTCGTGCTCGCCCTGCTGATGGCCACGATGGCGGCCTTCTCCATCGCCGCCGCCCTGACCACTAAGGACATCAACGGCTTCGCCGCCATCATCAACGGCCTGAACCTTCCGGTGCTGCTGCTAGGCGGGGTGCTGCTGCCCATCTCGCTCGGGCCGGACTGGATGCGGGTGCTGGCCCACCTCAACCCGCTGTACTACGCGGTCACGTCCGCCCGGGTCCTGGCGGCCGGCACTCTCGGCGCTCCCGCGGTATGGCAGGCGTTCGCGGTCCTGGTGCCGCTGTGCGCGGTCGTGCTGGGCTGGGCCACCTCCGTGGTCCGCACGGCCGTGGCCTGACGCCTGGTCGGGCCGGCCCGGGCCCCGGCGGCCCGGCCTCGGCCTCCGGCCACCCCGGCGAGGACCAGCGCGGCGGCGAGGATGACGGCGCCCGCGATCCCGCTGGCCCCGAGCCGGTCACCGAGGATCACCGCGGCGAGGACCGTGCCGGTGAGCGGCTCGAGCAGGGACAGCAGCGCGGCGGTCCCCGCCGGGGCCGTCCGCAGGCCGCGGAAGTACAGCGTGTAGGCCACGGCCGTGGGGCCGGTGCCGAGCGCGGCCAGCAGGCCGAGGGTGGCCGGGCCGGGGGTGAAGCCCAGCCCGCCGAAAACCGCGGCCACCGGCAGCAGGATCAGGCCGCCGAGGGCGAACCCGAAGCCGGTCGCGGTCAGGTCGTCCAGGCCCGCGACCGGCCGGGCGCTGATCAGCGTGAGCGTGGCGAACCCGGTGGCGGCGAGGACCGCCAGGCCCGCGCTGGCCAGCACCGCGCTCTCCGGGATACCGCCGGCCGGCAGGCCGACCAGCAGGCTGAGGCCGATCAGCGCGAGGCCGGTGGCGCAGCCCGCCAGCCGGCCGATCCGGCGCGGCCCCGGGCCCGCTCGACGGCCAGCACGATGACCGGGGCACTCCCGATGGTGACCAGGGTGGCCAGGCTGACCGAGCTCAGCGACACGGCCGTGAAGTAGCAGCTCTGGAACATCGCGGCCAGCAGGCCAATAGCGGCGATGCGGGTCCAGGCGGCCCGCCCGGATGGCCAGCGCCGCGTGGATGCCCGCCGGTGCCGGTCAGCACCAGGAAGGCCATGATCAGCGCGCCGCCCACCCCGAGCCGGTAGGCCGCCACCGACAGGGCGGGCAGGCCGGTGCTGCGGCTCAGCAGGCTGCCGGTCAGGCCGCCGGTTCCCCACAGCAGCCCGGCCATCACCAGGTAGGTCAGACCCGTGCCCGGCCGGCGGCGGGCCGCCGCCGGCAGGTGGAGTGTGCGGACGTCGTGCCAGTACTCATGGAAGATCGCTCCTGCGACAAGAAGGGGAGGGTCGCGGAAGCGGGGCGCACGGGCAGGCCGGGCCGGCCGAGGCCGTGCAGGCTAGGAACCCACCAGGCTAAGACCCGGGCAGGCCGGGAGCCGGGCAGGCCAGAACTAACTCACCACGAACCGGGCCGCCCAGAACCGGGCTGGCCAGGGGCCGGGGCTGGCCCAGGAGTCACGCGCGCTCGGACGTAGCGAGTCCGGCGCGCGGCGGCTGCACCCCGCTTAGGAGCGGGGCGGCGGGGTGATAGGGAAGAGCCGGTGCACGCCGCTCATCCTAGCGCTGGCCCGTGACAAACTGGCCCGTGACAAACTGGCAGCTGGCCCCTGGCTGACGGCCCTGGGCAGCTGGCCCCGGTCAGCGCCGGCGTGACGATGCCGTACTCGTGGATCTTGCGGTAGATGGTCGCCCGGGACATACCCAGCGACTTGGCCGCCTTGACCTTGTTGCCCTGATAGTCGAGCAAGCCCTGGACGATCGCGTCGCGTTCCATGGACTCCAGCGGGGACAGCAGCCGCCTGCTCACCGTCCAGCATTCCGGCGGAAGGTCGGCCGGCTGGATGGACCCGGTGCGCCGCTTCTGCATGACCCGCTTGAGCACCTGCCAGAGCTGCTCGGTGTTGCCCGGCCACTTCGACCGCAGCAGCAGCTGCATGGCCTCGGGTGAGCAGGTCAGGCGGCCGTGCTGGCCAAGCTTGGCCACGAAGAACGGCACCAGGACGTGCAGGTCCTCGATGTGGTGGCGCAGCGGCGGCAGCTCGACCGTGCTGGGGAAGAAACGCAGCAGCTTGGTCAGGTCGCCGTGTGCGCGGCTACGGTCCAGGGTGACCGCCACCCACAGGTCGTGCTGCCGCGAGGCGGTCCTGGCCTCCTGGAGCGCCGAGGTCAGCGCGTTCAGCTGGCGGGCGTTGAGCACGTCCACATGCCTGATCACCAGCGAGCCCTCGCCGTCGAGCAGCTCGCGGCGGGCCCGCAGCAGCCAGTCGGTGTCGGCGGCCTCGGCCGCGTCGAGCACGTAGAACCGCTCCGCCGGGTTGCGGCGCTGGTGCACCGCGCGGACCACGGTCAGTTTGCCTACCCCCGGCTCCCCCTCCAGGGCGAGCCATTCTCCCGAGTCGTAAATGTTCTCGACCTGCCGGCAGCCGCGCAGCCAGAGCGCGCCGCCACCGACCAGCCCGGGCAGCGACATGGGCGGCTTGGCACCGCCGTCGGTGGCCGTCGGCCGCTGGCTGGCAGGCTCGATGAGCTTCACGTGGACGACGCCGCCGGCGACATGATCGTCGCCGCGGACCGGCAGGCAGTACATCCGGGCCTGGATCCCGCTGGGCAGCTCGACGGATACCGCGCCGGCCTGCTGGGTGGCCAGCATCTCTGCCGCCTGCCCCAGCAGCACGCCCTGGTCGCCCGGGTCGAGGACCTGGCGGGCGTATTCGTTCATCATGACGACGTCGTTGTTCAGGGCCAGCACGATCCCGCTGGTGCGCCGGCAGGCTCGCATGTACTCCTGCATGAGCTGGAGTTCCCGCGCGCTGCTGTCGGCCAGCATGGCCTGGGTGATCTGGTCCGCGGTGGTCTTGGCCAGCGCGATCAGCAGCGGGTCGGCGTCCCGGCGCCAGCAGGTCAGGTCGACCGCGCCGACGGCCTTGCCGGAGATCGGATCGTGGATCGGCACCCCGGCGCAGGCCAGGTCCTCGAGATCTTCGGCGTAGTGCTCGTGCCCGAATACGGCGGCGGGCTGGCCGCCTTCCAGCGCGGTGCCGATCCCGTTGGTACCGACGTACTCCTCGGCGTAGCTGAAGCCCGGGGCGAGCTGGACGCTGTCGAGGTGACGTTCCAGGTCGTGATCGGCGGTCATCCGGGTGAGCACGACGCCCGCGGCGTCGGTGAGGATGACGCTGATCGGCTGGCCCTCCAGGTGCTGGCGGAGGTTGCGCAGCACGGGCATGGCGTTGCGGGTCAGCGGAGTATCGAGATTAGGGTCCCGGACGTACGGCAGCGTTACCCGGTCGGCCGCTACCTTCCACTGCCGGGAGCGCCACCAGGACGCCAGGATCGGCTCACGTACTTCGCTCGGCCGGACCGACTCGGCCGTCAGGAAACGCTCCCGCGTCTCGGCCAGTCCCTTGCTGTCGGCCGAGGCTGGGTGCACTGCTGTGGGCACCATCGGGCCTCCGTACCTCCCAGTCCGCCCGAGCGAGCACTCAGCTCGCGGTCGCGCAT
>CAVUKT010000031.1:0-28050 GCA_963742055.1 uncultured Actinomycetes bacterium
GCCCCGCCGGCCCTGACCCGTGCTGCCCTGACCCGTGCTGCCCTGACCCGTGCTGCCCTGACCCGTGCTGCCCTGATCTCTGCTGCCCTGGTCCGGGCCGGACATGCCGTGCATCGCGTCCCGGGCCTGGCCGAGCAGGGCGCCCGCGGCCTGCATGATCCCGCACAGGTCAGGATCGAAGTCCCCGGCCGCACTCCATGCCGCACTCATCTGAAACCCCCAGATCTGGGACCCCGGAACCCGGGTCCCTAAGTGATCCACTCGCGATACGGTCCCGATATATCGCTAGCCTAGGCCGCGTGCCCGCGGATGGCAAACGGCGCCCCGGGCGCCGGTTGGGCCGCGCGCCTCGCGGGCAGGGGGAGTGCGCGGAGCGCAGCGCCCCGGAGCGGGCGGCGTCCCGGGACGGGCCGTCTCGCCTTGAGACGAATGCCTAAGAAACTTGACTCATTCCAGATATCTCGGCAGGGTAGGGCCATATGGTTCTGGCAGCGATCGACCCGGACGGCGAGATGTCCCGGGCCCTGCGCGCGGCCGGGCTGCGGGTGACGATGCCGCGGCTGGCCATGCTCACCTGGCTGGACGGTCATCCGCACGCCACCGTGGATGCGATCGCGGCGGGCGTGCGGGAGCGGTTCGGCACGGTGTCCACCCAGGCGGTCTACGACATGCTGGCGGCGTGTGCCGCCGCGGGACTGCTGCGGCGGATCGAGCCGGCGGGCCATCCGGCCCGGTTCGAGCGCCGGGTCGGCGACCACCATCACCACCTGGTGTGCCGCCGCTGCGGCCGCACTGAGGATGTCGATTGCGCGATCGGAGCCCAGCCCTGCCTGACTGCGGCGCGAGGACCTGGGCTTCACGGTGGACGAGGCAGAAGTGGTGTTCTGGGGCGTGTGCCCCGCCTGCAAGGCAGCTGAAAGCTCCGCTGACGGAGTACAGCGTGACGAGGAGGTATGGCAGTGACCGATAACCACCCGATACCCACGACGAACGACGCCGGTATCCCGGTCGAGAGCGACGAGTTCTCGCTGACGGTCGGCACGGAAGGCCCTGTCCTGCTGCAAGATCATTACCTGATCGAGCAGATGGCGAACTTCAACCGGGAGCGGATCCCGGAGCGCCAGCCGCACGCCAAGGGCGGCGGGGCGTTCGGCTACTTCGAGGTGACCCAGCGACGTCAGCGCCTACACCAAGGCCGCGGTGTTCCAGCCCGGCACCCGGACGGACACGCTGATCCGGTTCTCCACCGTGGCGGGGGAGCGGGGCAGCCCCGACACCTGGCGTGACCCGCGCGGCTTCTCGCTGAAGTTCTACACCTCGCAGGGCAACTACGACATGGTCGGGAACAACACCCCGGTGTTCTTCATCCGCGACCCGATGAAGTTCCAGCACTTCATCCGCTCGCAGAAGCGCCGCGCGGACAACAACCTGCGCGACCACGACATGCAGTGGGACTTCTGGACCCTGTCCCCGGAGTCGGCGCACCAGGTCACCTACCTGATGGGCGACCGCGGCATCCCGCGCACCTGGCGGCACATGAACGGGTACAGCTCGCACACGTACATGTGGATCAACGCCGCGGGTGAGAAGTTCTGGGTCAAGTACCACTTCAAGACCGACCAGGGCATCGAGTTCTTCACCCAGGACGAGGGCGACCAGATGGCGTCCGCGGACACCGACTACCACCAGCGCGACCTGTATGACCACATCGAGCGCGGGGAGCTACCCGAGCTGGACGCTGAAGATGCAGATCATGCCGTTCGAGGACGGCCAGGGCCTACCGGTTCAACCCGTTCGACCTGACCAAGGTGTGGCCGCACAGCGACTACCCGCTGATCGAGGTCGGCCGGCTGGTCCTGGACCGCAACGTGACCGACTACCACACCGAGATCGAGCAGGCCGCGTTCGAGCCGAACAACCTGGTCCCCGGTATCGCGCTGTCCCCGGACAAGATGCTGCTGGCCCGCGGGTTCTCCTACTCCGACGCGCACCGCGCCCGGCTCGGGGTGAACTACAAGCAGATCCCGGTGAACTCGCCCAAGGTCCCGGTGCACGCCTACAGCAAGGACGGCGCCATGCGCGTGGTCAACGCCACCGACCCGGTGTACGCGCCGAACTCCAAGGGCGGCCCCCGGGCCGACTCTGAGCACTACAAGCCGGCCAGCTGGTACGCCGACGGCGAGATCATGCGCTCGGCCTACGTCCCGCACGCCGAAGACGACGACTTCGGCCAGGCGGGCACCATGGTCCGCGAGGTGTTCGACGACGCCGCCCGTGAGCGGCTGGTCACCAACGTCGTCGGCCACCTGCTCAACGGGGTGACCGAACCGGTCCTGGAGCGCGCCTTCGAGTACTGGAGCAACGTGGACAAGGACCTCGGCAGCAAGATCGAGGCCGGCGTCCGGGCCAAGGCGGGCGAGAAGGACCCCAAGGCCGCCGAGCAGGCTAACCCGGCCCGGGGGAGCATGCAGGCCAAGGCCTGACCATGGCCTGAGCAGGCAGACGACGCATGCGGGGCTCCTGGTCCCCAGGCCAGGGGTCCCGTTTTGCGTGGCGGGACCTGGGCCGCCGGGTTTCGTTAGGGAAACTCTGGTGCGAGCATCGAGGCGGGGGAGCGCGAGGAGAGGTGGCCATGGACGAGGCGACGTTCGGTGAGGTCCGCGACGCGGTGCGGCGGTTCGTGCGGGAGAAGGTGCTGCCCCGCGAGGACGAGATCGAGGAGTCCGACGCGATTCCCGCGGACCTCCGCGCGGCCACCGCGGACCTCGGGCTGTTCGGCTACGCGCTGCCCGACGAGTTCGGCGGCTCCGGGGTCAGCATGGCCCAGGACGTGCGGCTGGCCTTCGAGTTCGGCTACGCCGACCCCCGCGTTCCGGTCCATGTTCGGCACGAACAACGGCATCGCCGGGCAGGTCATCGCCAAGTTCGGGTCGGACGCGCAGAAGAAGGCGTTCCTGCCGCGCGCTGGCCGCCGGGGACCTGGTCGCCTCGTTCGCGCTGACGGAGTCCGAGGCCGGGTCCAGCCCGGCCGGGCTGCGCACGTCGGCCCGCCGGGACGGCGGCGGACCAAACGGCGGCGACTGGGTGCTGTCGGGCACCAAGCGGTTCATCACCAACGCGCCGCTGGCCGGCCTGTTCGTCGTGTTCGCCCGGACCGACCCCGACGCCGGGGCCGGCCGCGGGATCTCCGTCTTCGCGGTCAACGCGGCCAGCCCGGGGCTGACCGTCGGGCCGCGCGACCACAAGATGGGCCAGCGCGGCGCGTGGACCGCCGAGGTGATCTTCACCGACGTCCGGGTGCCGGCGGACCGCCTGATCGGCGAGGAGGGCCGCGGCTACCGCAGCGCGATGACCGTCCTGGCCCGCGGCCGGCTGCACATCGCGGCGGTGTGCGTCGGCACCGCGCAGCGGATCCTGGACGAGTCGGTCGCCCACGCCGCGACCAGCAAGCAGGGCGGCCAGCTCATCGGCAGCTACCAGCTGGTCCAGGCGATGCTGGCCGACTCCTACGCCGAGATCGAGGCGGGCCGGTCCCTGGTGCTGTCCACCGCGGACGACTACGACGCCGGGCGGAACGTGGCCGCCGGGCCGTCAGCCGCCAAGCTGTACTGCAGCGAGATGGTCTCCCGGGTCGCCGACCGCGGGGTGCAGGTCCACGGCGGCCTCGGCTACATGAGCTCGACCGTGGTGGAGCGGCTGTACCGCGACTCGCGGCTGTACCGGCTGTACGAGGGGACCAGCGAGATCCAGAAGCTCATCATCGCCCGCGAACTGCTCGCCGCCGCGGCTCCGCGGTAGGGCTGGCTCCCGGGCAGGTCTCGTGCTAGCCACCGCGCCCCCGGCGCCGGACTGAGGCACAATCGCACCTGGGATCCGGTGCACATCAGGGGCGGGAGCAGTGATGCGGGCGGTATGGCTGCGCGTTCGCGCCGGGCTGCGGCAGGACTGGCGCAGCCCGCTCGTGCTGGCGCTCATCACCGGCCTGATGGGCGCCCTGGTCCTGGTGTCGCTCGCGGGCGCCCGCCGGACCGACACCGCCGTGCCCCGGTTCCTGGCCTGGTCCGGCCCGACCGAGGGACAGGTGGCCGGGGTCCCGTTCGCGACCCTGGGCCGGATCGGCCGGCTGCCGGGCGTCGCCTACAGCGAGCGGGGCTCGTTCATGCTGATGGTCGCGTCCCCGGCCGGGCGCCCGGACGGCTGGCCGGCCCGGCCAGGTGACGACGTGGGCCCTGATCGACCACCCGCCGCAGGACCGCGCGATCATCGTGGCCGGCCGGCCGGCCAGCCCGTCCCGGGCGGATGAGGTCATGATCAACGAGACGGCGGCGCGGATCCTGGGCGCGCACGTCGGCTCGGTCATCCAGCTCCGCGGGTTCCGGCCCGACCAGCTGATGCCGGTGCTCAACAATCAGGTGCTGCGCCCGGACGTCACCGTGCCCGACGTGCGCGTGACCACGATCATCCGGACGCCCACGGACCTGGGCGATTCCGGGGCGCCCTCCGACGTCATCTTCACCGGCACCGGCGATCTCTTCCTGACCGCCGCGTTCTACCACCGCTTCGCCGGATCCGTCGCCAACATGGTGGGGCTCTCCTTCCACCTGGACCGCGGCCTGGCTGGCCTGCCCGCCTTCCGGGCCGAGGTGAACCGCCTGACCGGGGGCCGGGCCCAGATCGAGCTGGGCAGCGACGACGCCACCGACGCGGCCGCCGCCCAGCGCGGCACGTCACTGCAGGCGCTGGCGCTGCTCCTGTTCGGGATCATCGTGGCCCTGGCCATGCTGGTCATCGTGGGCCAGAGCATCGCCCGGCTGGCCTACACCGCCTCGGACGACTTCCCCGTACTCCGGGCCCTCGGATCCAGCCGCGGACAGCTGGTCGCCGTGGCGCTGGCTCCCGGGGCCCTGGTCGCGGCGGCCGGGATGGCGCTGGCCATCCCCGCCGCCTACGCGCTGTCGGTGTTCACGCCGGTGGGGCTGGCCCGGCGGGCCGAGATCTCGCCCGGGCTCTCGTTCGACGCCCCGATCCTGCTGGGCGGGGCGGTCCTGCTCACGCTCCTGCTGACCGGGCGGGGCGCCCTGGCCGCCCAGCGCGTGGCCCGGACGCAGGCTGACGCCACGGCGCGGAAGCCGGGGCCGGGGCTCTCGCCTCGCGCGCTGGATGGCCGGCCGCGGGTTCCCGTCCCCCGCCGTGACCGGCATCCGCCTCGCGTTCGAGCCGGCGAGCGACCGCTCCGCGGTCCCGGTCCGCTCCGCGGTCCTGGGCACCGCGCTGGCGCTCGGCGCGGTCATCGCCGCGCTGGTGTTCGGGGCCAGCCTGGCCCACGTCATCGGCGACCCCCGGCTGGCCGGCTGGAACTGGGACGTGGCCGTGGGGAACCCGCACTCGGGTGACACCTCCGCCCAGACCATCCCGAGAGCTGCGCGCGAACGCCAGCCTGGCGGGCTTCACCGCCACGGCCCTGGGGGACGGGGACATCGGCGGCCAGGACGTGCCGGTCGTCGGGATCCAGACGCTGCGCGGCCATGTCGCGCCTCCGCTCCTGGACGGCCGGCTGCCACGCGGGCCACGGGAGATCGCCCTCAGCGGCGGGGAACTCCGCGCGCTGCACCGGAGCGTCGGCGGGCTGGTCAGCGCCCGGACCACCCGGGGAGTGGTCGCGCTCCGCATCACCGGGCAGGTCGTGCTGTCCCCGGAGATCACCAACGAGCAGGTAGGCTCGGATCCGGCGGGGTCATGACGCTGGCCGGGGCGGGCACGCTGAGCCGGACCCCCCTCCCGGTCAACGTGTACCTGGTCCGCTGCGGCATCCGGGTGACCCGGCGGCGATGGCCCGCCTGAAGCGGGAGTTCCCCGGGGTGGTGCTCCCCGCGGTGCCGCCGCCGGAGGTCCGGGAAGTCCGGGGGGTCAACGACCTGCCGCTCGCCCTGGCCTCCGTGCTCACGCTGCTGGCCGTGGGCACGATCGCGCAGACGCTGGTCACGTCCGTCCGCCGCCGGCGCCGGGACCTGGCCATCCTCAAGGCGTTCGGCTTCGTGGGCCGGCAGGTACGGGCCAGCGTGGCCTGGCAGGCCACCGCCATCGCCGGAGCCGGCCTGATCGTCGGCCTGCCGCTCGGCGTGGCCGCCGGGCGCTGGGCCTGGATCCTGCTGGCCCAGGGGTTCGCGATCGAGCCGGTGGCCGTCATCTCCCCAGGGCTGCTGCTGGCCGTCCCGGCGGTCCTCCTGCTGGCCAACGCGGTCGCGGCTATCCCGGCGCGGACCGCGGCGCGGACCCGGCCCGCCGTGGTGCTCAGGACCGAGTAGTCACCGGGACCGATCCTGAGGATCCCGGTACGCGAAACTTCGTCCGACCGACGCCGGCCAGGCCGTGTCTTTTCCCCCTAGGCCGGGCAGAACCCGAAGCAAGCAACCGTGGAGGAGGTTGACATGGCTAGCGATTCCAGGCCCCCGGACGAGCCCCAGCCGGGTGCAGGCGTGTTCGGCTCCGAGCCCGGCGGTACCGATGAGCTTGGTCCCGAACCGGGGGGCACCGATGTCCTCGGAACCGAGGAGGGCGGCACTGATGAGCTCGGCCCCGAGGAGGGCGGTACCGACGAGCTCGGCCCTGAGGCAGGGGGCACGGACGTGTTCGGGCCACCGGGCCGCTGAGCGTTAACGTCCCTGCGCCGCGGCCGTTGGGGCGGGCGGCGACGCCCTGGTAGGAGGCGGCGCGGAGAATCCCGTCGGGAGTCAGCTCGGCGTAGCTGACCTCGATCACGACCCGCGGCTCCACCCAGGTCACGTCCGCGGGCCGGGGGGACCGGGCCGGCGAACGGCGGGCGGTCCCGTCGCAGCGGAGCGAACAGCTGCTCCAGCCGCCGCAGTTCTGGCTGCGTGAAGCCGGTCCCGACGCGGCCCGCGTAAGCCAGGCCGCCCGGTCCGGGGATCCCGACGAGCAGCGAGCCGATCTGGCCGGCCCGGTGGCCCCGGCCGGGGCTGATGCCGCCCACGACCACGTCCAGGAGCCGGCGGTTCTTGATCTTCAGCCAGTCGGGGGAGCGGCGGCCGGGCCGGTAGGGAGAGTCGAGGCGCTTGACCACCACGCCCTCCAGGCCATCGCGGATGCTCACCGCGAGCACGGCCTCCCCGCCGCCGCGGAACGACGGCGGGACATGGACCTGCTCGCCGGTCAGCTGCTGGGCCTCGAGGATGTCCCGCCGCCGCGCGTAGGGCTCGCTGATCAGCGACTCACCGTCCAGCTCCATGATGTCGAAGACCAGGTAGGTCGCCGGGACCGCGGCCAGCAGGCGGGGTGAGGGCGCCGCGACGTGCATCCGCCGCTGCAGGGCGGCGAAGCTGGGGCGGCCCGCGGCGAACGCGGCGATCTCCCCGTCCAGGACCATCTCCCGGGCCCCGGCCTGATGGGCCAGGCCCGCCAGTTCCGGGTAGGCCCGGGTCATGTCCCGGCCGCTGCGGGAGAGCAGCCGCAGCCTCCCCGCGGACAGGTAGGCCACCGCGCGCACGCCGTCCCACTTGAACTCCGCGGCCCACGCTGGCTCCGGCTCCGGGAGCTCGGTCGCGGGCACCGCCAGCATCGGCGCTACCCGCGACGGAAACCCGGCGCTGAGCCCTGATTCCGGCATGAACCCCCCGTCAGGCAGGGTGCCTGCTGGGGGGCGCTGACCGGCTATCTACCCGGCCCGCCGCCGTGGACACAGGGCAGGGTCGGGGCGGGCGGTCAGGGCCGGGCGGTCAGGTCGGGCGGTCAAGGGCCGGCGGTCAGGGTCGGCCCGGTCAGGGCCGGGGCCGGGCGGGGTCCTTGCCGGTGGCCGGACGGCTGCTGCTGGCATCGCCGGTCCCGCGCGTGATGAGGGCCACGGCGAGCAGGGCGGCCAGCGGGGCGACCAGCGCGATGAAGTCAGAGGAGGCCAGGTTGCCCAGGGCGTCGAGGGCCCCGGCGAAGCCGACGATCAGCACGGCCACGGCCACCAGCCCCCAGCCGTGCAGGAACAGCCGCAGCGTGAAGGGCGGCACGGGGTCGGTCACGTCCGGGACGGCGGTAATGGACTTCATGCCGCGGGTCTCCGTCATGCCCTCCCGGACCCGCACCGTGAGCATCAGGGTGCCCGGCTGGTCCGCGACCAGGAGCAGCTCGTCGGGATGGCCCGGGTCAGGAGCCTGCGCCAGCGACCCGCCGCCCGCGGCCCAGGACATCACCTTCCTGGTGCCCGATGGCTGGACGCGGTAGCGGACCTGCTCCCCGGCGACGACGGTGTCCGGCCCGTCGATGATCACCGGCGGGGCCAGGCCCGGGGCGGCCGGCCGCGCGGCCTCCTGGGCCGCCGCTTCACCGTGGCCGTTCCCGTTCCCATTCCCGTGGCCGTTCACGGCGTGTCGCGGCCGGGACGGCCTCGGGGGTCACCAGGAACTGGCGGCGGGCCAGCTGCTCAGCCAGCCGGATCTGGTGGATGTGCACGCTCCAGGCCATCACCACCACGGCCGCGGCGAGTCCCGCCGCCCCCAGCCCCAGCAGCCCGGCGACCACGGGATGACCGGCATCAGCCATCACGGCGGTGAGCATGTCGTCTCCCTCATGGCCGTGGCCACCGTGCCGTCCCCGGGCTCCCGGCGGCCCGGCCCGCCCGCGGCGCCCCTCAGCCGGGACTGGCCGGCCCGAACGTCTCTCCTGCTTCACGAGGGTATTCAAACACATAATCGAATCGGCTGGAAGCCCGGCGCGGATTCCCGGGTCCGGCGGCCGCAGTGCGCCAGGTCCGGGGCTGGTCGTCCTCACCTGCGGGCACGTCTGACTCACATTCTGCTCGGCGAGGGTCATCTCTGGAGCAAGCGGGGGGATAGCCGTCCCGACCGGCACGGTGGCCGGCTTCAGCGACGGTATCCGGCTCAGCCTGACCAGGGACGAGGTGCGTAACCTGCCGCTGGCCGGCCTCGCTTCCGGCGAAGACCGACTGAGAAGTCGCTCCGCCGTGCCCTCTCCTGCCCAGCCGCGCACCTCGTGGGGACGCGGCCCGCCGGGCGCCGAGCGAAGACTGGAAACATCTAGCCAGGCTTTAGGGTTGTCGTCTAGGCAGGCTTGATTAGCATCATGGTGAAGGCGATGCGGTACCGCGACATGGCGAGGTTACTGCTGAGCAACGGCTGCACTGCGCGGGAGGGCAAGGGTGACCACATCAAGTGGTACTGCCCTTGCGGGGAGCACATGGCCGTGGTCACCGAGGCCCGCATAGTGTCGCCAGGCGTCGTGCGCGACACAATCGCGAAGCTAGCCTGCCTCCCGGAAGGATGGCTGCAATGAGCACTTATACCGTGCGTGCCACCCGGTGGGCACACGGCTGGGAGCTGCACATCGATGGCGTCGGAGTTACCCAATCCCGCAACCTTGACGGCGCCGGGCAGATGGTGCGCGACTACATCGAGTCCCTTACCGGCCGCGACACGAGCAACGACGAGGTCATCATCAAACCCGAGGTGGGCGACGGACTGGACGAGGCCACCCAGGCGGCCAGGGACGCCGTGACGGCGGCCGACCGTGCGGTGCGTGCCGCCGCGGCGCAGTCCCGTCAGGCCGCTCGCGATCTGAAAGATGCTGGGCTCTCCGGCCGGGACATCGCTGCCATCCTGCGCGTCTCAGCTCAGCGAGTATCGCAACTACTCAAGGGTCATCAAACGCCAGCGCACCGATGATCGGGAAGAATCAAACCGCACCGATCACGCACCAGGCGAGGCCGCAGTCCCTGGCTGCCGATCGTCTGGCCGCGGGCACCGTGCCAATGGCGGCCAGCTGTCCGCCCCGGCGACGTGATCGGGCAGGCCGTGCTACTGCGCTATAGGCGAAGACCCGGAAATCGAGCCGGGGGCTGTGGGTCCGGGTCTTCCGGGAAACGGCAGGTCGTAATGGCCCAGCCGGGCCCCGTCCCGGCGATCAGCACCTGGTCACGGCGGTGGCCGCGGAGACCCGCGGCCATGAGTACGACCTGGCCCGCATCCGGTTGTTGCGGGCGTTGTGCTCGACTTCGGCGAGGCCCAGGGCTTCCAGCACCGGGGGAACGTAGTTGCCGAACCGGCCGCGCAGGCCTTTTTTCAGGCCGTACCAGCCCCCGACCGGGTTGCCGGGTGAGCGCCCCCACGCCTCGACGGTGCCCTCGGCGGCCTGCTTCTGCTCATCGGCGTTGCCCAGCGGCATCCAGTCGCCGTGCTCCTTCAGCATCGCGTGCAGGTCCTCGATGCAGCGGAGCTGATAGCGCAACTGGGTGCCGCCCACCTGGACCACCAGGGCGGGCGGGTCGCCGTCCGGGTCGCGCCAGGCCTCGAACTCAGACTTGCCGGGCGGCGTGGTCAGGATCCACGGATCGGCGGCCGTCCCCGATCCAGCGTCGGTGCTGCTCAACGTGGTCGCTCCCTTCGTCGCGGATGAAGGCGAGTATGGCAGCTAATACATGACATCTCTTGTCATGATTGAGCGCTATCCTGATCCGGTGCGCGCGAGCCGGCTCGTCGGGCTGCTGGGGCTGCTCCAGGCCCAGGGCCGGATGACCACCCAGCAGCTCGCCGCCGAGCTCGAGGTCTCCCCGCGTACCGTGCTGCGCGACATCGAGGCTCTCAGCAGCGCCGGGATCCCGGTCTATGCGACCCGGGGCCGGCGGGGCGGCTTCGAGCTCATCGACGGGTTCAGCAGCGAGCTGCCGGGCAGCCACCTGGGGGAGCGCCAGCGCCCGGTGCCTGGTGCCGGGCGGGCCCGGATCCGGTTGTCGCCGCGTGGCCGGCGGCTCGCCGCCCTGCAGGGCCGGCCAGCCGCCCTCCGGATCCGTCATGGCGCCGCGCCCGTAGCCGGCCGCGGCGACTGGGCCGAGGCCTGGGTCCGGATCGACTCCATCGAGGCCGCGGTGCTCGACCTGCTCGCGCTGGGGCCGGAGGTCGAGGTTCTGCACCCGCCGCAGCTGCGCGCGCAGCTGGCCCGGGCCGCCGGCCAGATCGCCGACTTGCACCGCGGGCCGCCCTGAGCCGGCTACATCCAGGCGCCGTCGGCGGCGAGGGTCGATCCGCTGATGTAGGCGGCGTCAGGTGAGGCGAGGAACGCGATCGCCGCCGCGATCTCGTCCGGGTCGGCCAGGCGGCCGAGCGCGCTGTGCAGCCGGATCAGCGTGCCGGTATCCAGCCCGCGGTCCCGCAGTGCGGGATGGGTGTAATGCGGGGAATTCTCGGCCGCCATGTCGGTCATGGTGCCGCCGGGGGCGATGGCGTTGATAGTGATGTTGCGGGCGGCCAGCTCTGGAGCCAGGTTGCGGGCCAGCGCGACGACCGCGCCCTTGCTGGCTGCGTAGAGACTGTGCTCGAACACCGCGACCCCGGCGCTCACCGAGGACATGAGCACGATCCGGCCACCGCGGGTCATGTGCGGGACGGCGGCCTGCACGGCGAAGAGCTGGCCGGCGACATTGGTGTCGAACACCCGCCGGAAGTCCTCCTCGGTGATGGAGTCCAGCGGCCCGAAGAACTCCACGCCGGCGTTGCTGATGAGCACATCGAGACCACCCATGGCCTCGGTGGCGCGCTGGGTCAGCGCCCGGGTCGCGGCCCGGTCCCGGACGTCGCCCTGGAATGCGAAGGCGGCGTGGCCGGCGGCGGTGAGCTCGGCAACCAGCGACCGGGCGAGATCGGCGTTGGTGCGGTAGGTGATGGTGACGGACGCACCTTCGGCGGCCAGCCGCCGGGCGACCGCCGCGCCGATCCCGCGGCTGCCCCCGGTGATGAGCGTGCTGGTGCCGGCAAACCGCTGCATGACGTTCTCCCTTCATCGACCCCCCCGGGCCAATCTCGGCGATGAACTGGCGCAATTCAGCCTCGGCCTCAGGATGCTCCTTGAGCAGCAGGGCTAGCTCCAATTCCGGTAATGACACCAGCCCTTTTCGTCCAGGTCAGGAGAAACCGCCAGTTCGGCGAGCGCCTCCGGCCACAGCGCGCGGTCTGCGGCGCGTGCTTCCGGCCACGGCTGACTGGCCGCGGCGTCTGCCGCGGCCCATAGCCCGCGGGCCGCCGTACAGGCAGGCAGGCACGCGCCGGGGTGAATGGCACAGGCCGGAAACTTCGGGGCAAACATGGGTCCAGGATTGCACGGGCAAATGCACGTGCGGTCACACGTTCGTATGCAACGTGCGGGGGAGGGTGACATTTTGCTTACCACCCGCCGCCGTTGCGCTCCCGGGCGGTGGGTCCAGGCCCACTGCGGAGGGTGGGTGCGCCCCCATCGCGCTCTGGGCCGGCGGCGGGTCACGATGGCGTGACATGAGCTTCTTTGACGACATGCCGGCCGCGGAGCCGGAGCCGCGAGTGCATCATCCATGGGATCCGCCGGTGGCCGAATTTCCTGCTGTCGTGCCGTCCGGCCCGCTCATGCTCGGCCGGACCGAGCGGGCCGCCGTGGCGATCACGGGGATATCGGCCTACTCGGCCGGGTTCGAGATCTTCGTGACCGCCCGGTTCCGGCCCGGTGCTGGCGGTGCGTCCGGTCCCGGGACCGCGTGCCCGGCGGCCCGGAGCCCGCCGCGCCCCGGCGGTCCTTCCGCCTCGGGCTGCAGTTCGCCGACGGCACCAGGGTCATCGGCCAGCATGGGGGCTCCGGGCTGTCCGGCGATGCGGAGCCCGGCGGTCCCCTCCTGCGGACGTTCCTCGGCGGCGGCGGCCCGCGTTCCAGCTTCTGGCGCTGGTGGGCATGGCCGCTGCCGCCCGCCGGGCCGATGGAGTTCGTCTGCGAGTGGCCGGCGCTCGGGATCCCCGAGACCCGGGCGGGGCTCGACGCCCAGCTGATCCTGGACGCGGCAGGCCGCAGCATCCGGCTCTGGACCGGAGAATAGCCGGAAGAACCTGATCCGGTCCGGCTCACCGGCGCACGGGTGAGCCGCCACCGCCGTTGCGGATGTCCGCGCAGAGCAGCGGCCGGAAGTAGATGGTCGGCTGGCCGTTGCTGAGGATATTGCCGCTGTTTCCCTGGTGAATGTTGAGATACCAGCCGTGGGCCGGTATCGGCGTGGTCACGTGGGTGAATACCCGGACCGCGTGCGCGATCCGGCCGCGGCGGCTGGCCACCAGGTCCCGCAGCATGTACTTGACCGGGCCCTGGCTCATGCAGCTGCCGAGGTGGATATGGGCGGCGTGCGGCCCGGGTGTGACGCCGCTCGCGTGGACGGTGACGGTCAGGGTCTGGCGCGAGGCGTTATAGGAGAGCGTGGCCCGTCCGTGCGGCGTGCCGTAGCTGATCCCCCGCTGGCTGACTTCGACCGCGATGAGCCGGTGCGCTCTGCGGCCCGGATTCGCAGCCACCTGGTCTCGGCGATCGGCGTCCAGGCCACGCGGCCGCCGCGGCTCCCATGCGGACCAGCAGCCGGCTGCCGCGTCGCAGCGGGCCGCTGAAGTGGCTGTGCAGGATGGCTGCTGGCCTGGCCGACGTTGCTGGCGGTGAGCGTGCTGAACCGGATGACCCGGGAGCGGCCGGGAATCCGGAGGTCCACCGCGTGCGGCGAGCCAGGCGTGAGCCCGAACATGCGGGCGTGGACCGTGAGGCGGCCGTGGCCGGCCCGGCCGAAGCGGACCGTGCCGACCGGCATCGCATGCAGGGACAGGGCCTGGATGGCGGGGGCGTCGCTGAGCGGCCTCCGCCGTGCGGCCGGCGCTGCTCGCGCTGGCGGCCGGCGCGGCCAGGGCCAGGGCGGCCGCGGTGGCCACCGCGGCGGCGGCTAGGCGGCCGTGGCTGCACCTGCGCCGAGGCGAATCCGGGCCTGCCGCACCCGCTGGGCCGTGCTACGGCGCCGGGAACCACCGGCCCCGGCGCCGCGGTTGGCGTTAGGAATAAAGCTCACTGTGTCAGGTCCTTTCTAGCTCGCCGATAACCCGCCGGAATCAGGAAATTCGGCTTATGCTGTCCGGGGATTACCAGTGAGAAAGTGCATGCGCAGACACCGCGCCCGGCGTCCTGCGGCTGAGCATAATGCCAGGCCAACGGCATGAGCGGATTCGCCACGACCTGAATGCCGGCAAAAGACAGGGACGATAAACGGGCGATCGTGACCTTTCGGCAAAGCGCTACTCTGGCCGACTGCGGAACTAAGTAATAGCCACCTATTTATTGATGAATTGCGACAGGGGCTGGGCACGGCCGGTCTGGCGGGACGCACGTTTTCGTGGTCGCTGTCCGGCAAGTCCCGTTCCTCCCCGGGCCCGGGCGCGTAGCGTTCAGTGCAGGAGGACGGGCCCGGTCAGCGGGGTATGGAAGGGCAGCATGGAACGCGTTATCCAGTCGGCAGACGGCCGGGCGCTGGCCGTCACGGAATCCGGTGACCTGGACGGCTACCCCGTCCTGGTCCACATGGGTACCCCGAATTCCCGGCGGCTGTATGGCCGCAACGTCACCGATGCCGCCGAACGCGGCCTGCGGCTGATCAGCTATGACCGGCCTGGCTACGGGGGTTCGGCGGCCCAGCCGGGACGCAGCGTCGCCGACTGCGCGGCCGATGTGCGTGCGATCTGCGCCGCGCTCGGCATCGGGCGGCTGGCGATGTGGGGGATCTCGGGCGGCGGGCCGCACGTGCTGGCGTGCGCGGCCCTGCTTCCTGACCTGGCCGCCGCGGTGGCCTCGCTGGCGTCACCGGCTCCCTACGGCGTGGACGGGCTGGACTGGTTCGACGGCATGGGCCAGGACAACGTCGATGACTTCCGCCTGATGCGGCCGATGAGAAAGCCGCCCGGGTCAAGATGGACCAGGACCGGGAGGCGATTCCTGGGCGCGTCACCGGAGGAGCTGGCCGAGGGGATGAAGTCGCTCCTGTCCCCGGTCAACGCGGCGCTCCTGGCCGGCGAGCTGGGAGAGTACCTGGTCTACTCCATGCGGGAGGGCCTCGCCCCGGGAGGCCAGGGCTGGTGGGATGACAGCCTCGCGGAGGGGCGGCCGTGGGGATTCGACCTGGCCCAGATATCGGTTCCGGTCTTGCTGCTGCACGGCCGGCACGACCAGTTCGTGCCCTTCGCTCATGGCCAGTGGCTGGCGGCGCATGTCCCCGGGGCCGAGGCGTGGCTGTTCGACGACGAGGGGCACCTGAGCCTCATGGAGAACCGCGTCGGGGACGTGCACGCCTGGCTGGCCAGCCACCGCTAGCCCAGTCACCATGGCCCGGCCCAGCCGCGGCCCTGCCGCGCCACGCCGGGCTGGCCGCTACTGGCGGTCCTGGCGACTGCCCCGCCGTTCCTGCAGCCGCCGGGCGACGAAGTCCTCGTCGAGGCCCGCGCCGAACTGGGAGTCGCGCCTTCGCGGTTCAGCCGGCGCGCCCACCGCCGCTTGCGGGTCAGGCCGACAGCCAGCACGACCACGCCGGCGGCCACCGGCACGCCGAAGAGCGCCACAGCGGTGAGCCGGTCCGGGAGGCTCTCGGCGATGGCGGCATCCGGATTGCCCGGCGGGAAGTAGACGCTCATGGCCTTCGCCGACCCGGATCCGGGTGTCGTGGCGGTATAGGCGTGGTGGTGCCAGTAGAAGGTGACCAGGCCGTTTTGCTCGGTTCCGACCGCGCGCTGGCCGGTCCAGAGCACGATGTCGGGGGACTGGAAGTCCAGGGCCAGGAAGAGCAAGGCGAACGCGAACAGCGCGGCGGCCAGGCCCACCGACCAGCCCGCGCCGTCCAGCATCCTACCGAGGCGACCACGCATGCGACTATTGTCGGCCCATCCGGCTCGGGGGCGTAGCAAAGCCCAGCCCAGTGCCGCCCAGGCAGGAGTCACGATGATCGAGCACACCACCGGCTGGCCAGATGTCCCTCGCCAAGCTCGCCGACGGGCACAAATGCCAGCCGTCCGCGATCCTGCGCCTGACCGCCGAGCACAGCCCCGGCGGGGCCTACCCGGCCAACGTCGCGGCCTACATCAACGGCGTGTTCCGCGGCACGATCGCCGCCACCGACCACATGCCCGCCGGGCTCCACCTGTACCTTCCCTAACGCCGCCCGGACCAGAGACCGGGCAACCCGGGCTAGACGGCCAGCTCCGTGCCTTCCAGGCAGATCAGGCGCGCGATCCGCAGCAGCGCCAGGTCACCGGACTCTGGCCCGAGGATGCCGACGCCGAATCGGCCTTGCCGGGTGACCGGCAGGGCCGGGCGTCAGCGGAGATGATGGACCTCCTGCAGCCCGTACACCGGCGTGGGGATGCCCGCCTGCCGGGCCTTGAGCTGCAAGGCGAGGTACAGCGAATAGTGCCGGGACTGGTGCAGGTTGCCGCCGTGGAACCAGAGCGCTTCTTGCTGGGTGGGCTTCCACATGTTGCGCTGCTCGCCCTCCCACGGGCCGGGGTCCTTGGTGGTGCTCGAGCCCAGCCCCCAGCACTTGCCCACCTTGTCGGCCACCTCCTGGTGAGATCAGCTCGGCCGCCCAGCCGTTCATCGACTCATATCCGGTGGCGTACACGACCAGGTCAGCCGGCAGCGTGGTGCCGTCCTCCAGCACCACGGCGTCCTCGGTCAGATGATCAACCTGGCCCCGCGCGAGCGCCACGTCCCCGTTCGCGACCAGGTCGGCCGAGCCTACGTCGATGTAGTAGCCGGAGCCCCGGCGCAGGTACTTCATGAACAGGCCGGAGCCATCGTCGCCCCAGTCATGGTCGAAGCCGGCCGCCTCGAGCCGGTCGTAGAACTCCTGGTCCCGCTCGCGCATCTGGTCATACAGCGGAATCTGGAACTGGTGCATGATCCGGTACGGGATCGACGCGAACACCAGGTCCGCCTTGTCGGTCGTCATCCCGGACGCGACGGCCTCCTCGGAGTACAGCGCGCTCAGGCCGATGTCCATCAGCGTGGCCGGACCGGACGATGTGGGTGGACGAGCGCTGCACCATGGTGACGTCCGCGCCGTTCTCCCACAGCGCGCCGCAGATGTCGAAGGCCGAATTGTTCGAGCCGATGACCACGCACCGCTTACCCCGGTAGCGGCCCGGGCCCGGATGGGCCGAGGAATGATGCTGTTCGCCGCGGAAGGTGTCCATGCCCGGGAAGCCGGGAAGGTTGGGCCGGCCTGACATCCCGGTGGCCAGCACGAGCTGGGCCGGGCGGAGCACGAGCGGCTCGCCGTCCCGCTCGACCTGCACCGTCCACTCGCCGGCCTCCTCGTCGTAGGCCGCGCTGGTGGCCTCGGTATCGGGCCAGTAGTTGAGTTCCATGATCTTCGTGTACGACTCGAGCCAGTCGGCGATCTTGTCCTTCGGGGAGAAGACCGGCCAGTGGTCGGGAAACTTCAGGTACGGCATGTGGTCGTACCAGACCGGGTCGTGCAGGCACAGCGACTTGTACCGGCTGCGCCACTGGTCACCCGGGCGGCTGTGCTTGTCGATGATGATCGTGGGCACGCCGAGCTGGCGGAGCCGGGCGCCGAGACCGATGCCGGCCTGGCCGCCGCCGACGATGAGCACGTACGGCTGCTCGCGTGACACCCAGCCCGGACGCCTCCTGCTCGCGGTCTTCCGGCCAGGTGGTCCGGCCCGGGCTCGCCCGGTGCTCGACGCCCTTCGGGCGGCTCGGCCCGCGGCGTTCCTCGTGACCCTTGAGCTCATCGAGCGTGGTCAGCAGCGTCCAGCACCGGCCATCTCGCAAGCCGCAGGTGCCCCCGGCCGCGGCCCACGGCGGTCTCGAAGCTGATCCAGGCCTCGACCACGCCGCCCGCGTCGGCCGGTTCCTCGCCGTCGGTGATTTTCCAGTCGCCCGGCTGGACCCAGGGCAGCGTCTCGTCCAGCATCGCGGCGATCGCCGCGCGGCCCTCGAGCGTCTTGATGTTCCAGGTGAACGCGATGAGATCCCGCCAGTAGCAGTCCTCGGTGAACAGGCCGGCCGCGGCCGCCGGATCGCCCGCCGCCAGCGCGTCCCCGAATTCCGACAGCCAGGCGGTCACCCCGGCCGCGACCTCGGTGGATGGCAGGGTTGCCGTCATCAGTGACCTCCCGCAGCGATGAGGGGCAGTCCGGCGCTCTTCCCAGCCTCGCCCCCCACCGCCCAGGCGTCCAGTCCCGCCCGGGCGGCGATCAGGCCGCCGTGCGGCCGCAGCGGCGCCGGCCGAGGGCCCGGCGGCCTGGAAGGCGCTGAGGTCTAGAGGTCCGGGATCCAGCTGCCGTGGAACCCCAGCGGGATCCGGGCGGGCAGGTGGACGCGCGCGACGGGCTCGCCGGTGAAGTCCTGGGCCGCGAGAATGACCAGGTCGGCCGCGCCGCGGTCCGGATTATGCACAAACGCCATGACGTAGCCCTCGTCCTCGTCGGCCCCGGGGGCGGCGGGTGCGAAGACGGCCTCGCCCGCGGTGGCGTCGCGGCCGAACTCGTGCGCCTCGGTGCTGCCGTGGGCCAGGTCGTGCTTGAGCAGGGCGTTGGAGAAAGCCTGGTCGGCGAAGTCACCGCCGGGGGTGACGACGGCCCGGTTCACCTCTCCGATGACCGCGCTGTAGCCGTACCGGTGGGGCCGGCCGATGACCTGGTCGCTGACGCGGGGGAACTCCTGGGGCCGGTCGTCGAGGCGCTGCTGGGTGACCTTCCCGGCGGCCGGGTCGATGATCCACCGGTCGAGGGTCAGCGGCCCCTTCCCGTCCAGCACGGAGACGTCGTAGGCACCCTGGTAGCGGCACAGGTCGACGACCACCCGGCCGGCGTCGTCGTCATAGGCGTTGAGGGTGTGGAAGATCCAGCACGGGTCCACGTCGAACCAGCGGATGTCGGCCGCGCTGCCGCCGCGGGGCAGCAGGCCGACCCGGGCCGGGTGGGCGGGGTTCCAGGTGTAGGGCAGCTTCTTCCCGGCCGAGACGGCGTCCATGCTGAACGTGACCGGCAGGTCGAAGAGCACCAGGTAGCTGGCGGTCAGCGCGAAGTCGTGCATCATCGGGCCGTCGGCCAGCGGGATGTTCACCGCCGCCGTCACCTGGCCGCCCGGGCTGACCACCAGGTGCTGGACGTGATCCCAGGCCCAGTAGTACGCGATCGCGTGCAGTTCCCCGGTGCCAGGGTCGGCCTTGGTGTGCGCGGCGAACCCGCCGGGCAGCGACCCGCCGAAGTCGCACGGCCCCACGGTGTCCAGCTCGCCGGAGAGCTCGTAGGGCAGCGGCCCGGACTCCACCGTGGCCAGGATGCGGCCGGCGTTGGCGATGACGTGCGTGTTGGCCGCGAAATCCATCCCCTCGTGCACCGGGCCCGCCGGCCAGGTCTCGCCGCGGGCCTTGGCGACCGCCTGGGAGCGGACCCAGCGGTTGCGGTACCACTCCGCCCGGCCGTCCCGCAGCCGGACCCCGTGCACCATCCCGTCGCCGGTGAACCAGTGGTAGTTCGGGTCCTCCAGGCCCATGGGGTTCGGCCCGTTCCGCAGGTAGCGCCCATTCAGGGCGGCCGGCACCTGGCCGGTGACCGGCAGGTCGACGGCGGTGACCTCCTCGGTCACCGGGGCGAACGGGCCTTCCAGGAAGCGATTCTGAGCGGGCATCGCAGACTCCTCTTCCCCCGCAGGGTCTGTACCGGACATTACGCCGGCGCTGCGCGGGTTCCCAAGACTGCGCGGACCGGCCCGAAACGGCATAACATGACCTTGACGTCAATATCAAGTTCGTGTTGAATCTCTGGCCACCGAGCGCGGTGCGCGGAGAGTCCAGTGCTGACCACGTCCTACTGGCCTGCCGACGCCCGCGTCCCCCTCGATGAGGTCACCGTGGGTGACCTGCTCCGGCGGGTGGCCGGGCAGGTGCCTGGCCGGATCGCCCTGGTGGACGGGCAGGCCGCGGCGGCGGACCGCCGCCGGTGGAGCTACGCCGAGCTGCTGGCCATCGCCGAGGACGTGGCCGGCGCCCTGCTGGCCCGGTTCGAGCCCGGGGAGCGGGTCGCCGTCTGGGAGGTGAACCGCCCGGAGTGGGTCATGCTCCAGCTCGGCGCGGCCCTGGCCGGCGTCATCCTGGTCACGGTCAACCCGCAGTACCGGCCAGCCGAGCTGAAGTACGCGCTGGAGCAGTCCGGGGTGGCGGGGCTGGTCCATGGCACCAGCCATCGCGGCGTGTCCATGGTGGACGTGGTGCGCCAGGTCCGGCCGGAACTCCCCGCGCTGCGCGAGGCCGTCTGCTTCGCGGACTGGGACGAGTTCGCGGCCAGCGGCCCGGGGCGGCCGGCGCTGCCGCGGCTCAAGCCGTCCGACCCGGCCCTGATCATCTACACCTCGGGCACGACCGGCTTCGCCAAGGGGGCCATGCTGCACCATCTCGGGCTGGTCAACGCGGCCGGGCTGTCGGCGGAGCGGGCGGGCTTCCAGGACGGGGACACCTGGATCAACCCGATCCCGCTGTTCCACACCGGCGGCGGCGTCCTGGCCGGGATCGGCTGCCTGGCCCGCCGCGCCGCGCATGTGGTGGTCCCGCAGTTCGACCCGGGCCTGGTGCTGGAGCTGATCGAGGCGGAGCACGGCAGCATGGTGCTGACCGTGCCGACCATCCTGCTGGCCATGCTCGAGAACTACGACCGTCAGCCGCGCGACGTCTCCTCGCTGCGCACGGTGATGTCGGGCGGGGCCAAGGTGCCCGACACGCTGGTCCGCCGCACCACCCAGACCCTCGGCTGCGGGTTCACCATCCTGTTCGGCCAGGCCGAGCTGCACGGCGTGCTCAGCCAGACGCAGACGGCGGACAGCCCGCAGGACCAGGCGGAGACCCTCGGCCAGCCGATGCCGCACGTCGAGGTGAAGATCGCCGACCTGGCCACCGGCGAGCCGGCCGGCGTGGGGGAGGAGGGCGAGATCTGCGCCCGCGGCTACCAGAACATGGTCGGCTACTGGGACATGCCGGACGCCACCGCGGCCACGATCGACGGCGAGGGCTGGCTGCACACCGGCGACGCCGGGACGATGGACGGCCGCGGGTACCTGCGCATCGCGGGCCGCCTGAAGGACATCATCATCCGGGGCGGCGAGAACATCCATGCGCTCGAGATCGAGCAGCTGCTGGCCGATCACCCCGGGGTGGCCGAGGTCGCGGTCATCGGGGTGCCGGACCCGCACTGGGGTGAGCAGGTCGCGGCGGTGATCCGGCCCGCGACGCCGGACGCCCCGCCCGATCCGGACGAGCTGGCCGCCTTCTGCCGGGAGCACCTGGCCCGGTTCAAGACCCCGAGGCAGTGGTTCTTCGTGGACTCGTTCCCGATGACGCCGTCCGGGAAGATCCGCAAATTCGAGGTCCGCCAGCGCTTCGCGGAACCCCGGTGACCGGTGACCCGGTGACGGTGACCCAGTGACGGTGACCGCGGTGACCACGCCGGTGGCCAGTGGTGACCCGCCGGCCGGTGACCCGGGAGCTGGCGTCGCGGCCGGCCCGCTCACGGACTGGTTCACGGCGACCCTGGGCGCCGCGCCCCCGTTGCGGTTCGAGCGGCTCGCGGGCGGCTACTCCAACCTGACCTTCCTGGTCAGCGACGCGGCCGGGGAGCAGTGGGTGCTCCGGCGCCCCCCGCTCGGCCACGTGCTGGCCACCGCGCACGACATGGACCGGGAAGGCGGGATCATGGCCGCGCTGGCCGGGACCGGCGTCCCGGTCCCGGCGGTGCTCGGCCGGACCTCTGATCCCCGGTGGAACGGTGCGCCGTTCTTCGTCATGTCCTTCGTCCCCGGCCAGGTCCTGCGGACCCCGGCCGACACGGCCGGGCTGGCCGCCGGCGATCTCGCCGCGATCGCGTACGGGCTGTTCGACGTGCTGGCCCAGATCCACGCCGTGGACCTGGACGCGACCGGCCTGGCCGCGATGGCCCGCAGCGGCTCCTACGCCGGGCGCCAGCTCCGCCGCTGGTACCGGCAGTGGCAGGAGATCCGGGTCCGGGACCTGCCGCTCCTGGAGGAGCTGCACGCCGAGCTGGCCGCCCGCGTCCCGGACCAGCCCGCGGTGACCCTGATCCACGGGGACTACCGGCTCGACAACGTCATCCTGAACCCGGCCGGGCCGAGCCCGGCCCTGAAGATCAGCGCGGTGCTCGACTGGGAGCTGGCCACGGTGGGCGATCCGCTGGCCGACCTCGGCCTGGCCCTCGCCTACTGGACCGAGCCCCAGGAGGCCGGCCAGCTGCCGCCGGCGCCCACCGATACGCCGGGCTTCCCCAGCCGCCGCGAAGTCGCGGCCCGGTACGCCGAACGCAGCGGCCGGCCGGACGGCGACCTGAGTTTCTACGTGGCCCTGGCGCACTGGAAGGTGGCCTGCATGGCCGAAGGCGTCTACACCCGGCACCAGTCCGGGGACATGGGGACGTCCGGGGCGGACATGGACCTGCTGCGGCGCCAGCCCGGGATGCGGGCCCGAGGCCGCGCGGCGGGTGCTCGATGGCGGACTATAGGCGGCGCAGGCACACGCCTGCGCGGCGGGAGGAGACCGGATGACCGACACGGTGCGCTTCGAGGTATCCGGGCCGGTGGCCACGATCACCCTGAACCGGCCGGACCGGCTGAACGCGATGACCGAGGAGCTGATCGCCGCGGTCCTGGCCCTCCTGGAGCAGGTGAGCGCGGACGAGGCCATCCGGGTGCTGGTGCTGACCGGCGCGGGCCGGGGCTTCTGCGCGGGTGGTGACCTCGGGGCGATGGGGGAGTTCGCGGAACCGCGCAGCCCCGGGGCCAGCATCGCGCAGCTGCGGCGGCTGCACCGGACCACCGAGCTGCTGCACGAGATGCCCAAGCCGACCATCGCGGCGGTCAACGGCCCCTGCGCGGGCGCCGGGCTGTCCTGGGCCTGCGCCTGCGACCTGCGGATCGCCGCCGAGTCCGCGGTGTTCCGCACCGCGTTCCTCAGCGCGGGGCTGACCGGGGACTTCGGCGGCACCTGGTTGCTGACCCGCCTCGTGGGTGCGGGCCGCGCCCGCGACCTCTATTTCCGCAACGAAAAACTCAGCGCGGCCGCGGCCCTCGCCATGGGCCTGGTCGGCGAGGTCGTGCCGGACGGCGCCCTGGCGGGCCGGGTGGCCGACCTCGCCGGCCGCCTCGCGGAGGCACCGCCGCACGTCATCGCCGGGATCAAGCAGAACCTGAACGACGCCGAGGAGCTGGACCTGCACGCGGTGCTGAACGCCGAGGCCGAGCGGCAGGTCCGGGCGGCGCTCAGCCACCCGTCCGCCGCCCCGCGGACCTAGCCGGGCAGGCACGGGCATGATCACCGGCTGGGCCGCGATGGCGGACCGGGTGCTGCCGCGCCTGCTCCGCCGCCGGGCCGGTGAGCGGCCCGGCGCGCCGTTCCTGCGGATCGAGGACGGGCCCGCCGAGACGTTCAGCCAGGTGCTGGCGGCCGCCGAGCGGATCGCGGGCCAGCTCGCCGGGCTCGGCGTCGCCCCGGGCGACCTGGTGCCGCTGCTGGCCGAGACCTCGGCGCCGTCGGTGCACGCCTGGCTGGGGGTGAATCTGGCCGGGGCGGCTGACGTGCCGCTGAACACCGCCTACCGCGGCGCGAGCCTGGTCCACGGCATCGGCCTGTGCCGCGCCCGGCTGATGATCGCCGACCCGTCGTTCCTGCCGCGCATCGCCGAGGTCGCCGCGGACCTGCCCGCCCTGGAGACCGTGGTCCTGCTCGGCGGCGACGCGGCGCCGGACCTGCCCGTCCCGGCCGGCCTGCGGGTGGTCCCGCTTTCCGCCGTGGCGGCCGGCCCGGTGCCGGACGAGGGACGCGGTGACCTGCCGGGATACCGCGTCGGTCCTGTTCACCTCCGGGACCACCGGCCCGGCCAAGGGCGTGATCATGACGCACGCGCAGACCTACGCCATCGCCCAGGAGATCGTGGACGGTCTGCGGATCACCGACCGGGACCTCTTCTACTGCTTCCATCCCATGTTCCACATGACCCGGTTCGGCTCGGTGTACACGGCGCTGCTGGCCGGCTGCCCGGTCGTGCTGGACCGCCGGTTCGACCCGGCCGCGTTCCTGGACCGGGCCCGCCGGTACGGGGCCACCGCCACCATCGGGCACGGGCCGATGCTGGAGGCCATCTACCGCCAGCCGGAGCGGCCCGACGACGCCGACAACCCGCTGCGCACGATCCTCACCGCGCCGCTGCCGGCCAGGATCGCCGAGGACTTCGAGCGGCGTTTCGGCGTCCGGGCCATCGACACCTGGGGGATGACCGAGGTGACCTGCGTGACCATGCGGCCATACCAGGAGCCGCTGCGCCCCGGCAGCTGCGGGCGCCCGCGCGATGACCTGCTGGAGGTGCGGATCGTCGATCCGCAGACCGACGAGGTGCTCCCCGCGGGGCAGGTCGGCGAGATCACCGTCCGGCCCCGCGAGCCCTGGGTGGTGATGCAGGGCTACCTGGGCATGCCCGACCTGACCGTGGCGGCCTGGCGGAACTTCCGGTTCCACTCCGGCGACTTCGGCTACCTGACCCCGGACGGCTACCTGTACTTCGCCGAGCGGTCCGGCGACCGGATCCGGCGCCGGGCCGAGAACGTGTCGGCTTACGACATCGAGTCCGCCGCGTCCGCGCACCCCCGGGTCCAGGACTGTGCCGCGGTGGGCGTCGCCTCATCGTTCGAGAGCGATGATGACATCAAGCTGTGCGTGGTGCCGGTTCCCGGGCCGGTGCCGGGTGAGGACGGGCTGGACGAGGCCGACCTGATCAGGCACCTGGTCCGGGCGCTGCCGCACTACATGGTGCCGAGGTACATCGAGGTGCTGCCCGAACTGCCCCGCAGCGCCACGAACAAGATCCAGCGGCAGGTGCTGCGGGCCTCCGGGGCCGGGCCGGGCGTCTGGGACCGGGCCGCGGCCGGCGTCTCGGTCCGGGCCATCTCCAGCGAGGGGGAACAGTGAGTGATTCCGCGGGCGCGGCGGGCCGTGAGCGATGCCCGGCGGCCGCCCGGCCACGGGCGGGCCGCTGGCCGGGATCAGGGTCATCGACCTGAGCCGCCTCGCGCCCGGGCCTTACGGGAGCATGCTGCTGGCCGACCTCGGCGCCGAGGTCATCGCGGTCACCGGGGGCCGCGCCGGGCAGGTTCCCGCGGACTTCGCCCGGGGCAAGCGGTTCGTGCACCTGAACCTCAAGCATCCGGCCAGCCGCCAGGCCCTGCACCGGCTGGTCGCCACCGCCGACGTCCTGATCGAGGGGTTCCGCCCGGGGGTGGCCGACCGGCTCGGCGCGGGCTACGCGGAGCTGAGCCAGGTGAACCCGCGGCTGGTCTACTGCTCGGTGACCGGCTACGACCCGGCCGGCCCGGCGGCCCAGGCGGCCGGGCACGACATCAACTACCTGGCCGTCACCGGGCTGCTGGGCGCGATGGGACCGGCGGGCGGCCCACCGGCGCTGCCGCTCAACGTGGTGGCCGACCTGGCCGGCGGGGGCCTGCTGGCCGCGTTCGGCATCTGCGCGGCGCTCGTCGAGCGGGACCGCTCCGGGCGCGGGCAGCAGATCACCGCCGCGATGACCGACGGCGTGCTGTCCATGATGGAGATGTGGCTGAACGCCTGGCGAACCCCGCTGCTGCCCGAACGCGGGCTCGGCTTCACCACCGGCGCGGCGCCGTTCTACCGCTGCTACCGCTGCGCCGACGGGCAGTACGTGGCGGTGGGCGCGGTCGAGGACGGATTCTTCGCGGCCCTGTGGGACGGGCTCGGGCTGCCCGCGCCTTACCCGGCTGACCGGTTCCAGCCGGCCACCTGGCCGGGCCTGGCCCAGGTCATCGGGGACCGGTTCGCCACCGCCAGCCGGGATGAGTGGACCGCCGCGTTCGCCGGGATCGACGCCTGCGTCACCCCGGTGCTCACGCCGGGCGAGGTGCTCAGCGCGAGCGGGCCGCCCCCGCCGTGCCGCGGTTCTCCCGCACGCCGGGGGAGCGGGGCCGCGACGGCGGCGCGCCGGACGCCACGGCCGAGGTGCTGGCCCAGGCCGGACTCAGCGACGAAGAACTGCAGGCGGTCGCCGAGGACGCGCGGCGCGATGGGGCGTTCGGCTTCAAGTGGCCGCCTGACTGACACGGCTGGCCGCCTGGCACGCGGCCCGGGGTTGCCAACGAATACTCGCTGGCATATATTTGCAGACGAGTAATGGAGGGTGATCCCGATGGCCGCGAAGCGCAAAGTTGACAACCTGATGGCCCTGGCCGTGCTGGCCACCGTCGTCCAGCAGCCGATGCACCGCTACGAGATCGCGTCCGTGATCCGTGCCCGCGGCAAAGACCAGGACATGGACGTCAAGTGGGGGTCCCTCTACACGGTGGTGCAGAACCTGGCGAAGCACGGCTTCCTGGAGGTGGTCGGCACCAGCCGGCAGGGTGCGCGCCCGGAGCGGACGGTCTACCAGATCACCGAGGCCGGGCGGCAGGAGATGCTCGACTGGACCCGGGAACTGCTGTCCACACCGGAGCCCGAGCACCCGAGGTTCGCCGCCGGGCTCTCGGTGCAGATGATCCTGTCGCCAGACGAGGTGATGGACCTCCTGCGGACCCGGCTCGGCGGGCTGGAGGAGTCGGTCGCCGCACGTCGTGCGGCGATCACCGGGCACCTGAAGGAGATTCCCCGCCTGTTCCTGGTCGAGGAGGAGTTCGCCGTGGCGATGGTCGAGGCGGAGGCGGCCTGGGTCCGGGCCCTCCTGGAGGAGCTGACCTCGGGAAGCTTCCCCGATCTCGCGATGTGGCGGACCCTGCACGACGGCGGCGAGATGCCCCCGGAGCTGGCCGAACTCGCGCAGAGGGGGGTGGCAGACGACTAGAGAGCGCTAAATGGTCCCGAGGCGGTGCGGCAACACCGCCGCCGGGACCCGGGGCGGCTGCTCGCAGCCATCCCGTCCAGCACCCGCGAACCGATGCCCGCACGAGACGAACCCGGCCACGAGGTGGCAACCAAAGGATAGCTGGGTTCCCCGTGCGTGATCTCGGCGCAGAACAACCGACGAACACCACGTGCAGGAGAGAGCCCATGTCTACAGCCACGTCCAAAGTCCGCACCGCACTAGTCATCGGCGGCGGGATCGCCGGTCCTGTCGCCGCGACCGCCCTGCTCAAGCCGGCATCCAGGCCACGGTCTTCGAGGCCTACCCCACCCTGGCCGAGGGAATCGGCGGCGGGCTGGCGCTGGCCCCCAACGGCCTGGCCGCGCTCGGCATCATCGGCGCCGACGATGCCGTCCGGGCCCTGGCCACACCGATCACCGGGACGGTCATGGCCGTCGGCGGGAAACCCGCCGGCTGCCCAGCCTGGCGGGCGTGGAGCCACTCCAGGTCATCGGCCGCGGCGACCTGCACCGGGTCCTGCACACCGGGCGGTCGAGTCGGGTGTCCGCTTCGAGTACGGCAAGCGCCTGGTCGGGTCGACGAAGCCCCGGACTCGGTCACGGCGAGGTTCGACGACGGCAGCGCCGCGACCGCCGACGTCCTGATCGGCGCCGACGGCGTCCGTTCCACCGTCAGAACCCTGATCGACCCGGAAGCCCCCGGCGCTGGCTACACGGGATTGCTCGGCTTCCAGGGCTACGTCGACGCCAGCCCCGGCCTCGACCCCGACCTGGCGTCATGACGTTCGCCTTCGGCCAGCGGGCGTACTACCTGTTCTGGAAGATGGCGGACGGCCGGGTGACCTGGGGCGCGAACCTGCCGTCGAAGCAGTACATGTCACTGGCCGAGGCCCGGGCGATCCCGGCCGGGCAGTGGCTGGCAGACACTGCGCGACACGTACGCGGGCGACCTTCCGGGCGAGCTGCTGGCCAGCCGCAGCACTGCGGAAACCCTCGACATCACCGGGGCGATCCACATCATGCCGCCCGTCCCGCACTGGTACCGCGGTCGCATGGTGCTGGTCGGCGATGCCGTCCACGCGCCGTCCAACAGCACTGGCCAGGGCGCGTCGCTGGCCATCGAGAGCGCCATTCAGCTGGCGCGTTGCCTGCGGGACCTGCCCGATCCACGTGAGCCGATCATGGTGCCTGACCATCACTAGGGCAGGAGCGGGTGGAGGAGAAGGATCTCACGAAGCCGTTCCTCCGGACGAACAGCACTAAGACGCCGGGCAGATCATCGCAAGGCAATGTTTGCCCTTGATGCCGGTCTTCTT
>CAVUKT010000032.1:0-21925 GCA_963742055.1 uncultured Actinomycetes bacterium
ACCCCCAGGACCACGCCGGTGCGCAGCGGGTCGAAGTCCCCGTCCGCGTCGCGCACCGCCTGGATGCTGGCGGCCAGGGCGTGCTGGGTGAAGGTGTCCGAGCCCGCGATCACCCGCTCGTCCAGCCACGCGGCCGGGTCGAATTCCGGCACCGGGGCGATCCAGGCGTACTTGCCGGCCTCCGGTTCGGCCCAGGGCGCGGCGATCACGCCGTGCTCACCCGCGTCGAGCCGGGCGAAGTACTCGTCGGCGGACTGGCCGATGCAGGAGATGACGCCGATCCCGGTGATCGCCACGTCCCGCATGCGCTGCCCCTTCCCCCGCTCATTGACAGTAGTTGAATCCGACGTCAGAATCAATCAGCCGCATTGCGGGCTGGGCCATGCGGCCTAAGACATCCGGTCGCGCGGGTACGGCCGCACCGTGCGTTTGGCGGACGGCGCGGCCAGGACCGCGCAGGCCGGGCGACGCGGGCCGGAGGCAGGCATGAAGCTCACCCTCGCGGATTTCATCGCGATGAACGTCCGGTCCTTCCCGGACCGCCAGGCCATCGAGGTACTCGGCGCCGAACCGGAGAGCTACACGTACCGCGAGACGTGGCTGCGGGTCTCGGCCCTGGCCGACGCGCTGCGCGAGGTCGAGCCGGGACCGCACGGGCCGGTGGCCGCCACGCTGCTGGGCAACGGGACCGACGCACTCCTGATCTACCTGGCCGGGCAGCTGGCGGGCTGCGCGATCGTGCCGGTCAACACGCGGCTCGCGCACCCGGAGATCCTGCACATCATCAACGACTCGGGGGCGGCCCGCATCTTCTCCGGCGGGGACCTGCTGCCCATGGCGGAGGCGGTGGCGGCCGCCGCGGACCACGCCGTCACGGTCACCGACCCCGCCCCGCTGCCCACGCCGGGCAGCCTGCGCGACCCGGCCATCCCCGACCCGGCCAAGGGTGACCGGATGGCGGCCGTCTTCTACACCTCGGGTACCACCGGGGCGCCCAAGGGCGCGGCGATGACCAACGACACCTGGCTGATCAACGCGATGCGCTGGGGCTGGCAGCTGGGGCTGAACTGGGACGACGTCATGCTGGTGCCCGGCCCGCTGTTCCACATGTCCTACTGCAGCTTCGCCTTCGGCACGCTGATGATCGGCGGCCGGATCCGGATCATGCCGTCGTTCGACGCCGCCCGGGCCTGCGACGAGTTCGCCGGGACAGCCACGACGGCGTTCCTGGTGCCGTCGATGACCTCGATGATGATCGAGGAGTGGCAGCGCCGCGGCCGGCCCCCGCTGACCCGCATGCGGGCCATGATGACGGCGGCCGCCTCGGTGTCACCCGAGGCGCTCGCGGACGCGTTCGCGATGTTCCCGAACGCCCGGATCACCGAGACCTATGGGTGGACCGAAGCCGGATTCGCCACGGACGAGGTCAAGCGCCCGGAGACCCTCGCGGACGCCACCGTCGGGTACTCCACACTCGGCTGCGAGATCGCGATCCTGGACCCGGACGGCAACCCGGTCCCGCCGGGGGAGCAGGGCGAGGTGGCCGTGAAGACCCTGGCCCATTTTTCCGGCTACCTGAACCGGCCCGACGCCACCGCCGCCGCGTGGGCGGGGGACTTCCTGCGCTCGGACGACATCGGGGTGCTGGAGAAGGACGGCCGGCTGCGGATCATCGACCGGAAGAACGGCCTGATCATCAGCGGCGGCGAGAACGTCTACGCCGCCGAGGTCGAGCGGGTGCTGATCAGCCACCCGCAGGTCCGCGACGTCACCGTGATCGGCAAGCCGGACCCGCGCTGGGGCGAGGTCGTGGTCGCGGTGGTGGTGCCCGAGCCCGGGACCGCCCCCGACCCCGACGAGGTCACCGCGTTCTGCCGGGCCCGGCTGGCTGGCTACAAGTGCCCGCGGGAGGTCCAGGTCTGGGACGACCTGCCGCGCAACTCGATGGGCAAGATCCAGCGCTTCATCATCCGCGACCGTGTCGTCGCCGGCCCCGCCTAGCGTCCAAGGATCGCTAAAGGTCGATGACGACCTTGCCTTTCACGTGCCGGCGGCCTGGAGCTCGGCCGCGGGGCGGATCTGCTCGACCGGGAAGCTCGCCGCGATAGGCACCCGGAGCTGGCCCGCCGCGACCAGGCGGGCGATCTCTTCCAGGGCGCCGGGGACGGCGTTCGCGCCATTGGCGGGCGGGACGCCGTCGACGTGCGCGGCGATGGTGCAGATGCGGGCGTCTGGGACACCGAGTTCCCTTGCGGCGTGCACTGTCTCTGTCCCGTGCAGGTCGATGGCGGCGGTGACACCGCCGGGAGCGAGGGCCCGGACCCGGTCGGCCAGGCCGCCGCCGTAGGCGACCGGCTCGGCCCCGAGGCCGCGCAGGAAGTCGGACGATGTCGCCGATGCCGTCCCGATCACCCGTGCTCCAGCGAGCCGGGCCAGTTGGACCGCGAACACCCCGACTCCGCCCGCCGCGCCGCCGATCAGCACCGTGTCGCCCGGGCCGGGGCCGGCCACGGCGAGAGCGGCGGCCGCTGTGCGGCCCGCGATCGTGAGGGTGGCGGCGGTGCGGTCGTCGACGCCGTCGGGAGTCTGATGCGCCTCGTTCGCCGCGATGCTCCCGGCTGCGTCCACCACCACGAAGTCGGCGACCGCGCGGGACAGGGCGCCGCCGAATACCCGGTCGCCGGGCGCGAACCCGGTCACCCCGTCACCGAGCTGGTCCACCACTCCTGCGTAGTCGGTTCCGAACCCGGTGGGCAGGCTCAGGCCGAACCGGGTGGCGGTGTCCGCGTCGGCGGTCATGATCCAGTCCATCGGGTTCAGCCCGGCCGCGGTGACCCGCACGCGGACCTGCCCCGGCCGGCTTGCGGCGCGGGTACCTGGCGGATGTTCAGGACTTCGGGGCCGCCGAAGGAATCGAGCCGGACAGCCCTGCTCGTGTTGGCCGGCATCTGATCGCTCCGTTTCTGCGTGCCCGCTTGCTTCCGCGAGGACGAGGGACATTGAAACGGACTATGCTCCGTTTAGATGGGTCAATCTAGCACAACCGGAGCGTGATCCGTTTTGACTGAGGCGGAGACTCGCGCGCCGCGGGCGGACGCGACCCGCAACCGCGAGCAGCTGCTCGCGGCGGCGACCCGTGTCTTCGTGTCGGCCGCCCCGAGCCGTCGATGCGCGCGATCGCCCGCGAGGCCGGGGTCGGCATCGGCACGCTCTACCGGCACTTCCCAACCCGCGAGTCGCTGGTCGACGCGGTCTACCGGGACCAGGTCGTGCGGCTCACGGCTGGCGCCCGAGAGCTGCTCGGCGAGCTGCCCCCGGCTGCGGCGATGCGGCGCTGGATGGACCTGTTCGGAGACTGGATCGCGACCAAGAACGGGATGCTCGGCACGCTGCTCACCATGATCGAGTCGGGCGAGGTCGCGCATGCCCAGACCCGGACCGAGCTGCTGGCGGCCATCACCACGATCCTCGACGCCGGCCGCGCGGCGGGCGACCTCCGCTCCGACGTCACCGCCGAGGACATCGCCGCCTCCCTCATCGGCATCTTCACCGTGGCCCCCCGGCCCGAGCATGAAGTCAAGGCCAGTCGCCTGCTGAACCTCCTGAGGGACAGCCTCCGACCCGCCGCCCGGCCGGCCTAAGCCCGGCCCGCCTAGGCGGAGATGCGCAGACGCATAACCCAGCGCCACTTGGCGATGCGACGGTCGCGGACGAATCCGAACTCTTCGAACAGGCTCTCTGGCCCAGTATGCAGATAGGCGCCACGTTGCGGGTCACGTCCAGCCACCTGCTCGGGGTAGGCCTCGACCAAGCCTCCGTCAGCCTGGGCTATCGCGGCCAGCACCGCGGCGACTCCGGCGCGCGCCACGCCTTCGCGGCGGGACCCGGAACCGGTGAACAAGCAGCCGATCCGCCAGTCAGGCAACTCGGCCAGGCCCTTTTCATAGGCCTTGGGGTTCTTGATGGCAGCCACCTCGGCCGGTGGCCCGTACTGACACCAGCCCACGCAGCGACCGTCGCGATAGACGAGCATCTGGTGGATGGTGCCATTGTTCACGTGAGTGAGTTTGGCCTCGCGGTTGCCTGCCGCGGTGGCGCCCTTGGGGATTCCCCCGGGATGAAAGCCGATGCACCAGCAGCCACCCCAGACACCGTTGTTCGCCTCAACCAGTGCGGCGAAGTCATCCCAGGTATCGGGCGTGAGCAGGCGCGTCGTGTACGGGGTCACAGCCGACGTCACAGTCCTACTCTCCTGTCTCAGGCCACGGCCCTGAGGGGCGTTTGCCTGGCAGCGGCTTGCGGCTCAGCTAGCCGCTGACCCGCTTGATCAGGGAACTGAGGAGCTCCCAGGATTGGTCATCGTCGATGTTTCCGGTATGGGGGCGGCGGAACCGGCTCACGTCAACGGCGATGTCGGCCAGGTCCCAGCGCAGACGGTAGAGGTCCAGCAGGGCCGGCTGCGGACTCGTGCCCGTCGCGTCGGCATAGGCGTCCAGGACGCTCCCGTCCCCAGGGTCCAGGCTCCACAGGTCGCGCTCGGGCGGGGCGACGAGCGCGGTGTCCCAGTCGATCAGCACCCAGCCGCCGGCCGTCAGCATGGTGTTGCCCGGATGAGGCTCGCCGTGGGTCAGGACCGCCGGGGTGCCCTGGGCGCGGGCCTGCAGGACGAGGGCGTCGTAGCGGTCCAGTAGCCGATGGATCGGCGCCGCGTGCTGCCTGGCCAGCAGTGACATGCGGCGAGCGTAGGGTCCGCAGTCGGCGACGTCGCCGTCTGGGGCACACGCCGCTTCCAGTTCGTCCCGGTACGGCACCGCGAAGTCGTCCGCCAGCGCGCGCCGGCTGGCTGCCGCTGGCGCCGTATGCGTGTCCACCAGCAGGCCCAGCACGCTGAGCCGGTGCGCCGGGGACGAGAACTCCTCCCAGTCGAAGCTCTGGCCCGACACGAAGGGGTAACCGCCACGCCGAATCTGCCGCCTGCCTGCGCCAGTGGCTCGCCATCCCGGGTGGGCACCGGCGCTACCACGAACGTACGGCCGCAGGCCCGCAGATCCAGGGCCGCGGCCAGGGCCGCGCGCAGCCGTGCGAACCCCGCTTCCAGTGGCTCACTGGCTGACTGCCGCTTGTTCTCCAGTTCGTCAACGGTGACGAACCAGCGCAGGCCGGCTGCGTCGGCCACCTCCCAATGGTGGCTGCCCCAGCCGACCGCCCGGTACTCCATCGACGTGACGGCCATGCCCCACGAACGGCCCAGCGCCGACACCAGCGTCGCTTCGGGCAGCCCGTCGGGCGGGGTCAGCATCTGGCCACGGTAACGACAGACCGGCTGACCGGCCATCCATTAACGGGACGGACGCCGGGTCGGTTGCGCGGGCCGCTCGTGATGGCGCGAGCTGGCCTCGGGCGGCCAGCCGAAAATGGGTGGCCCGCCGGTGAGGGTTCGCGCAGACTGCCAGTCATGGCTTCGATCACCTGGGGGCCAGAGCTGGCCGAGGTCTACGACGCCACCTACGCGGCGGGCTTCACGCCGTCAGTTCTCGACCCAGCGTCGGGTTGCTCGCTGCACTGGCCGGGAGCGGACCCGCGCTGGAATTCGCGGTGGGTACCGGACGAGTGGCCCTCGCGCTGAGCGCACGGGGGACACCCGTCCATGGTCTGGAGCTGTCGCGGCCCATGGCCGAGCGACTGCTCGCCAAGCTGGTGGCGGCGCGGTCCCGGTGACGCTCGGCGACATGACCGCGGCCCGTGTTCCGGGGGGACCGTTCACGCTGGTGTACCTGGTGGCCAACAGCATCATGAACGTCACCACCCAAGACGACCAGCTAGCTGTCTTCGCCAACGCGGCCGCGCACCTGAGACCCGGCGGGCGCTTGGTCATCGAGGTGATCGTCCCGCAACTCCGGCGGGTGCCGCCCGGGGAGTCTGCCCGCGTCTTCACCCTGCAGCCCGACCACGTCGGCATCGAGACGTTCGACGACGTGGCGGGGCAGATCGCGTGGTCTCATCACTGGATCGCGGCCGGCGGCCGCCTGGTCCGCCACTCCGCTCCCTACCGCTACGTGTGGCCCTCCGAGCTCGACCTCATGGCCAAGATCACCGGATTCAGGCTCGCCGACCGGCTGGGCCGGATGGGACCAGGCCCCCTTCACCTCCGACAGCCCCGCCCAGGTGGCGGTCTTCGAGAAACTCACCTGACCGTTCCGTGTTAGCGCGGGCCCACGCGCGCAGACGTATTCTCGTGCCTAATAAGGCCAACTCCCGATGATTAGTGCACGGCTCGTGGATAAGGTGGGCCGAGGGACGCTAATCGGGTGCCGGGGATTGTCAGCGCAGCTATTTCCTGCTAAGCGTGCTCACGCACGGCTTTCTTCAGGTGCGATACAACTAACAAAAGGGGGGATTTATGATGCACATACGTTTTGCGCGCGTTCTGGGCTCCGCCCTAGCAGGGGTCGCGCTGGTGTCACTGGGCCTGGGCGGCGCCGCCCATGCGGCCAGCGCCTCGCCCCAGGAGGCAGCGACCGGGGCCACGACTCAGCCGGTGACCGCTTACGTCGCGAATCTCGGCTCGCGCACGGTCATCCCGATCCGGGGCGCTGCCGCAGGAACCCCCATCTTCACCGGGCACGTCGCCAACGCCATCGCGATCACGCCGAACGGGAAGACCGTCTACGTCGTCGATCGCTACACCGGGCACGGTCACCCCGATCAGCACGGCCACCAGCACGGCCGGCCCCGCCATCACGACCGGGAGCGGCCCCGACACTATCGCGATCACGCCGAACGGGAAAACCGCCTACGTCGCCAATCTCGACTCGGGCACGGTCACCCCGATCGACACCGCCACCAACACCGCAGGCCTGCCCGATCACGACCGGGTACGCCCCCTACGCTATCGCGATCACGCCGAACGGGAAGACGGCCTACGTCGCCAATTTCGGCGCGGGCACGGTCACCCCGATCCGCACCGCCACCAACACCCCAGGCCCTCCCATCACGACCTGGATCCGAGCCGTTCGCCATCGCGATCACCCCCGACGGGAAAACCGCCTACGTCGCCAACTGATGACTCGGGCACGGTGACCCCGATCCATACCGCGACCAACACCGCGGGCCGCCCCATCCCGACCGGGATCCGGCCCCGATCGCCATCGCGATCACGCCGGACGGGAAGACCGCCTACGTCGCCAACTGACGGACTCGGCCACGGTCACCCCGATCCGCACCGCCACCAACACCGCAGGCCCCCCATCATCAGCTGGCGCAACCCGATCGCCATCGCGATCACGCCACACCCTTGCGGCACCGCTGATGCACCGGCCGCGCTCACCGGACTGCTGCCAGTGACGCCCCCGTCCTGGCCCTAGCGCTGGCACCCGCCGCGGGTCGTGACCCTGCCCGGACGACCGCGGCTCCTGGCGTGCAGAGCCGGGCCGGGCAGGCCCGGCTTGAGGGAGGGGGTCAGGGCGATGAGCGACCAGCCGTTCCGCACGATCATTGAGCCGTTCCGCATTCACTCGGTGGAGCCGATGCGGCTGACCACCCGGGCGGAACGGACGGCCGCGCTGGCGGCCGCCGGGTACAACCTGTTCGAGCTCCGGGCCGAGCAGGTGCTGATCGACCTGCTCACCGACTCGGGGACGGGGGCGATGTCGGCCGAGCAGTGGGCCGGCATCCAGCGGGGCAACGAAGCCTACGCCGGAGCGCCCTCGTTCTACCGGTTCCGTGACGCGGTGACCAGCCTGTTCCCGTTCCGGCACATCTTGCCGACCCATCAGGGCCGGGCCGCCGAGAAGATCCTGTTCACCGTGACGGGCGGGGCGGGCCGGGTCATCCCGAACAACACCCATTTCGACACCACGCGGGCCAACATCGAGTTCACCGGGGCGCAGGCCATTGACCTGCCCATCCCCGAAGGGCTCCAGCCCGGGCGTGCGCCACCCCTTCAAGGGCAACATGGATCCCGCCGCCCTGGAGCAGCTGCTGGAAGCGCGCGCCGACGCGGTCCCGCTGGTGATGGTGACCGTGACGAACAACTCCGGCGGCGGCCAGCCGGTCAGCCTGGCCAACCTCCGGGCCGTCCGCGCCATCTGCGACCGCTTCGGCAAGCCGCTGTTCCTGGATGCCTGCCGGTTCGCGGAGAACGCCTGGTTCATCAAGACCCGCGAGCCTGGCTACGCCGACGTCCCGGTCACCGCCATCGTCCAGGAGATGGCTGCCCTCGCGGACGGCATGACGATGTCGGCGAAGAAGGACCCGCTCGCCAACATCGGCGGCTGGCTGGCCCTCAACGACGACGGCCTCGCCGAGCAGTGCCGCAGCCTGCAGATCCTCACCGAAGGCTTCCCCACCTACGGCGGGCTGGCCGGGCGTGACCTGGAGGCGATCGCCCAGGGACTGCGCGAATGCACCGACCACGACTACCTGCGCTACCGGGTGCGCTCTATCGCCTATCTCGGTGAGGCGCTCGAATCAGCGGGGATCCCGGTCGTCGTCCCCTTCGGCGGCCACGCGGTCTTCATCGACGCGCGCGCCCTGCTGGCCCATCTCGACCCGCTGCAGTACCCCGGGCAGGCTCTGGCCTGCGCGCTGTACGAGGAAGGAGGGGTGCGGGCCTGTGAGATCGGAACCGTGATGTTCGGCCTGCATCCCGACGGCACCGAGACCCCGGCCGCCATGGACCTGGTCCGGCTGGCCATTCCCCGCCGCACCTACACGCAAAGCCACATCGACTACGTCATCGAGGTTCTCACCCGGGTGGCCAGCCGGGCCGCCAGCCTGCCCGGCTTGCGCATCGTGTCCCAGCCCCGGCATCTGCGGCACTTCACCGCCCGGTTCGCGCCGCTCGAGTGACGGCAGCTGACTCAGCTCGGCGGGCCTGCGGCGAGCGGCGCCGATGAGTTTGCCGCCCGGGCCCGGTCCTACGTGTGCCGGGCCGGCCTGGCCCCGAAACGATGGAGTTGATGACAGTGGGCGCGATCAAGGTGCATGAGTTCATCGCCCTGGATGGTGTGTACGAGAACCCGTCCTGGACGTTCGAGTTCGGCTTCGACCCCACGATGGGTGAGGCCATCGGGGCCATCACCGGGACCTGCCGGGCGATCTTGCTGGGCCGCCGGACCTTCGAGATGTTCGCCCCGGCGTGGTCCACCCGGACCGCCGAGGAGGACCCGGGCGCGCCGTTCTTCAACGAGTCGCCCAAGTACGTCGTCGCCGGCTCGCGCCGGGCGCGGAGTGGAACAACTCCACCATCCTCGGCCCGTACCGCGCGGACAGCATCCGTGATCTCAAGGACAAGGTGGACGGCGACATCTACGTCAGCGGCAGCGGCACGCTGGTCCGGGCCCTGCTCGCCGACGGCCTGGTCGACGAACTGCACCTGTTCGTCTACCCGGTGGCCCGCGGCGAAGGCGAGCGCCTGCTGGCCGGCGGCGGCCCGGCCACGAAGTTCACCCTGGCCGGGTCCGAGGCCTACAGCAACGGGGTCGTGCATCTCAACTACGCTCCTGCCACTCCAGACGCCGGCTGACCCAGAGCGCCAGACCGGCACGAGACTAATGAGGTCAGAGCGGTTTACGCTGAGGCCAGGGCGAGACTTGCCGGGCGAAGAGGGGGGCCTTGTCCGCCAGGCGGTCAAGGGGGGCCTTGTGCGCAAGTACATCATCGCGCGTACCCGCCGCCGCAGGCTTGCTGACGCTCAGCATCCCGGCCGCGCAGGCGGGAACGGGAGGGCAGCCGCCGCCCGCGGGAGTCGTGTCGGCGACGCCCGCCAGTGGCACGCCTCACCTGCCCGCCACGTCCAGTCCCACGCAGCAGGTCCGCCAGCTCGCCCAGTGCGGCGGCACCATGTACGCGGTGGGCAGCTTCAGCTCCATCAAGCAGGGCAGCCCGAGCTTCTCCCGCAGCGACCTGGTCAGCTTCAGCGCGACCAGCCCCTACACGGTCACGTCCTGGGCTCCCGTGGTGGTGGGGAGCACCCAGACCAACAATGACGGCGCGGCCGCGATCAACTCCATCGCGTTCAGCGGCGGCAACTGCGCCGACGCCTACATCGGCGGGAACTTCACCAAGGTCAACGGCACCAGCGTGACCAACATCGCCGAGATCAGCACCAGTACCGGCAACGTGGTGACCGGTTTCGCGCACTCTGCCAACGGCGCGGTGGACACCCTGGCCGCGGTCGGGGGCCATCTGCTGGTGGGGGGCACCTTCACGTCCATCAACGGGGCCAGCATCCCGCGCATGGTCAGCCTGAGCCCGGCCACCGGCCTGAGCGACGGGTTCCTGAACCTGTCCATCGCGGGCAGCCAGGTCTATCAACCAGCAGCTCAGCCACGGCGGCACGCTCGACCTCGTCGAGGGCGCATTCAGCCAAGGTGGGGGGCGTCGCGCGCCAGCAGATGTTCATGCTGAACGTCGGCGGCTCGAAGGCCAGCGTGACGGGCTGGACCTCGCCTACGCTCAACATTGCCTGCACTCCGCAGACGTTCTGGGCCCACGGGGGGGCCTGGTCGCCGGACGACTCCACCGTTTACGTGGCCACCACCGGGTACAACGAGCCAGGCGTCAGCGGGTCCGGGCCGCGCCCGGCGGGCAGCCCGTGTGACACGGCCATGGCGTTCCCGGCCACGCAGGCGTCGGTGAGCCCGAAGTGGATCAACCAGACCGGCTGTGACTCGCTGTACACGACCGCGGCCGACAGCCAGGGCGCGTACTTCGGCGGCCACGAGCGCTACTCGATGAACCCCAACGGGTGTGACACCCTCGGTCCGGGCGGGTACAACGCGCCCGGCATGGAAGGCCTCAACCCGGCTAACGGGGCGCTGTTCGTCAACTCTGCGGGTTCCGCGGGATATTACAGCCGGGCCCGGGGCCTGGGCGCCGACGACATGCTGCTCACCAGCGCCGGGCTGTGGATCGCCAGCGACAACTTCGACGGCAGCGACACCTGCGGCGGGGTGAGCGGGCACGCCGGCATCTGCTTGCTGCCCTACGCCTAGAGCCCCAGCCGGTCAGCCAGGGCGGCGCGGTGCTGGGCTTCGGTGCCGAACAGGACCGCGGAGCTCCGGGCCCGGCGGAAGTACAGGTGGGCCGGGTGCTCCCAGGTGAAGCCGATCCCGCCCAGGACCTGGATCGCCTCGGCGGTGATGTGCGTGTAGGCCGCCGAGCACTGCAGGCTGGCCACCAGCGCCGCGACCCCGGAATCAGCGGTGGCCAGCAGCGCCCCGTCCAGGGCGACCCGGGCGCCCTCCAGCGCCACCAGCATGTCCGCGCACTTGTGCTTGATGGCCTGGAACGACCCGATCGGGCGGCCGAACTGGACCCGCTGCTTGGCGTGGCTGACCGCCAGGTCCAGGACCTGCTCGGCGCCGCCGACCGCCTCGGCGGCCAGCGCCACGACGGCGGTGTCCAGGACGCGGGCCAGCGCCGCCGCCCCGGACCCGGCCGGGCCCAGGGGATGGGCCGGGACCCCGCTGAAGCCGAGCCGGGCCAGCTTACGGGTGGCGTCGAGGACCGGCATCACCGTCCGGCTCAGCCCGGGCGCATCCGCCGCCACCCGGTACAGGCCCGCGCGCCCCTCCGTCCCGCGCGGCGACCAGCAGGACGCCGGCCACGTGGCCGTCCACCACGTACAGCGCCTCGCCGTCCAGGGTCGCGCCGCCGGGGGAGTGCGACGCGGTCACGCCGAGCGAGTCCGGGGTGCCGTCCGCGCGGCCACCGGGCCCGCTCACCGCCACGGCCCCGATCAGGTCCCCGGTGGCCAGCCCCGGCAGCAGGTCGGCCTGGGCCGCCTCGTCCCCGCTGGCCAGCAGCGCGGTCACGGCCAGCACCGCGGAGGACAGGTAGGGGACGCTGGCCAGGCCGCGGCCCAGTTCCTGCAGGACCACGCCGGCCTCGGCCAGCCCGCAGCCCGCGCCGCCGTACTCGGCCGGTACCAGCAGGCCGGGCAGGCCCAGCTGGCCGCCCAGGTCGGCCCACACCCCGGGTCGTAGCCCGCCTCGGTGGCCGGACACCCGGCGGACTTCCTCCAGCGGCGAGCGGTCCCGCACGAACGCCCGGACCATCGCGCGCAGGTCGTCCCGCTCGGCCGCCGAGGTCGCCGGGCCCGTGCGGCGGTGGGCCGGTCCTGGCTGGCCGGCCCTGATGCTGGCATGAGCGCCCGGTCAGCCAGCCACGATGGGCTGGCCCCACATGTCGCAGTTCGGGGCCGCCTTGGCCACCAGGCCGGGCACGACCGCGCCCAGGTCGGCCGGAGCCCAGGTGCCGGGCTGCCGGACGCCCGGGCCCGAGTGCCAGCCCTCGGCCACGTTCAGCTCGCTGCCCCACACGTTGAACACCCGGCCGGTGATCTCCCGGGACTGCGCGCTGCCCAGCCACACCACCAGCGGCGAGACGCGCTCGGGGGCCAGGTCGTCGGCCTGGCCGGCGGCTCCGTCCGGCACGGCTCCCTCCAGCACGGCCAGGCCCTCGGTCATCCGGGTCCGGGCCCCCGGCGCGATCGCGTTGACCGTCACCCCGTACCGGCCGAGTTCGGTCGCGGCGATCAGCGCGAACGCGGCGATGCCGGCCTTGGCCGCGCCGTAGTTCACCTGGCCCGGGTTCCCGTACAGGCCGGACGGGGACGAGGTGCAGATGACCCGGGCGTCGTTGGCCTGCCCGGCCTTGGCCCGCTCCCGCCAGTACGCGGCGGCGTGCCGGGTCGGGGCGAACACCCCGCGCAGGTGGGTGCGGATCACGCCGTCCCAGTCGTCCTCGGTCATGTTCACCAGCATCCGGTCGCGCAGGATGCCGGCGTTGTTCACCAGCACGTCGAGCTGGCCGTAGCTGGCCAGGGCGGCCTGGATGAGCCGGGCCGCGCCGTCCGAAGTCCGCGGCGTCCTCGTAGTTGGCCACCGCCTCGCCGCCCAGCTCGCGGACCTCGGCCACCACCGCGTCGGCGGGCCCGTGGTCCCCGCCGGTACCGTCCCGCTCGACGCCGGTGTCGTTGATGACCAGCCGGGCGCCTTCGCGGGCGAAGGCCAGCGCGTGCGCCCGGCCCAGGCCGCGGCCGGCCCCGGTGATGATCACGACCCGGCCAGCGCAGATCCCGCTCATGCGTCCGTCCTTCCCTGCAGGCCGATCGCCCGGGCCCACAGGGCGGTCAGCTCGTCGGTGGCCTTGTCCAGCTCGAAGTCCTCGCCCTGGGTGCACCAGGTGTAGGCGAACCGGCTGACCATGCCGGTGAGCGCGTGCGCCGCGTAGCGCGGGTCGAGGGAGGGGTCGGCCAGCCCGGCTTCCTGCAGGCCGCGGATGGATTTCTCGGCCCGGGTGACGAACGCCGCCTTGGCCTCGTGCAGCAGGTCGGCCATGTCCGGGACGATCGCCGCGGCGTTCTCCCAGATCACCATCAGCTTGCTGTTCGCCCGGTAGGTCTCCAGATACCGGCGGTTCGCCGCGCGCAGCGCGGCCACCGGGTCCTGGTCGCCGCGGCGGCCCCGGTACTGGGCGGCGCCCGCGCCGAGGAGCTCGGATTCCAGCTGCAGGATGACCGCGCGCAGCGCGGCTTCCTTGGAGTCGAAGTAGGTGTAGAAGGTGCCGTGCGCCGCGCCCGCCTCTTCGGCGATGTCGGTGATCCGGGCGTCGATGAAACCGTCCCGCTCGAAGACCCGGCGCGCGGCGGCGATGAGCGCCTCGCGGGTCCGGCGGCCGCGCTCGCTCAGCTGCTCGGGAGGTTTGGGGGAGCCGCCGGCCGGTGACGGGTCGGCGGTCCGGGATCGCGCCATGCGACCTGACATTAGTCGAACTTGACGTCGGAATCAAGTTCGGCTTAGATGGGAGACCGTTCCCGCGGGCGCTGCGAGGACCCGCAGCAGCCGGGCTGATGACCCGTGAGGAGTCTGATGGATTTCGAGTTCTCCGCGCGGTCGGCGCAGCTCCAGGAGGAACTCCTGGCTTTCATGGACAGCCACGTGTACCCGGCCGAGGAGCTGTACGAGAGCCAGCTCGCCGCGTCGGGAGACCCGCACAGCCAGCCGCCGGTCATGGAGGAGCTGAAGGCGGAGGCCCGGGCCCGCGGCCTGTGGAACCTGTTCCTGCCCGACGCCACCTGGGGTGCGGGGCTGAACAACACCGACTACGCGCCGCTGGCCGAGATCATGGGCCGCTCGGCGATCGCCTCGGAGGCGGTCAACTGCTCCGCCCCGGATACCGGCAACATGGAACTGCTGGTGCTGTTCGGCACCGCGGCCCAGCAGCGTGAATGGCTGGTGCCGCTGCTGGACGGCACGATCCGGTCCTGCTTCGCGATGACCGAGCCCGCGGTGTCCAGCTCGGACGCCAGCAACATCTCCGCCACCATCACCCGCGACGGCGACTCGCTGGTGCTCAACGGCCGGAAGTGGTGGACCTCGGGGATCCTCAACAAGGACTGCAAGCTGATGATCTTCATGGGCTGCACCAACCCGGACGAGGCTCCCCACCGCCGCCAGAGCATGGTCCTGGTGCCCACCGACACCCGCGGCATCACCGTGCTGCGCAACCTGCCGGTCTTCGGCTACACCGACCGGCTCGGCCACGGCGAGGTGCAGTTCACCGACGTCCGGGTGCCCGCCGCGAACCTGCTGGGCGCCGAGGGCGGCGGCTTCGCCATGGCCCAGGCGCGGCTCGGGCCCGGCCGGGTGCATCACGCGATGCGCGCGATCGGGATGGCCGAGCGGGCCCTGGAGCTGATGTGCCGCCGGGTGACCTCCCGGGTCGCGTTCGGCGGCCCGCTGGCCGACCAGGGCGTGGTCCGCGAGTGGATCGCCCGGAGCCGGATCGAGGTCGACCAGGCCCGGCTGCTGGTGCTCAAGGCGGCCTGGCTGATGGACACCCGCGGGAACAAGGCCGCGCGGACCGAGGTGGCCGAGATCAAGGTGGCCGCCCTCGACGTGGCGCACCGGGTGATCGACCGGGCCCTGCAGGCCCACGGCGGCGCCGGGGTCAGCAACGACTTCCCGCTGGCCCGGATGTACACCAGCGTCCGGGCGCTGCGGATCGCCGACGGCCCGGACGAGGTGCACCTGCGCACCGTCGCCCGCCGCGAGCTGGCGAAGTACCGCGACGGGGCCAGCCGGAGCGCGGGGCCAGCCGTGACTGAGCCGCCGGTACTGAGCCGCCGGCGAGCCGGGACGGGCCGCTCGCGGGCCGCAACGCGCTGGTCACCGGGGCGTCCCGGGGCATCGGCCGGGCCATCGCCGAGGCGTTCGCGGCCGCCGGCGCCCAGGTGATGATCTCCTCGCGCAAGGCCGCCGCGCTGGAGCAGGTGGCCAAGGAGGCCGCCGGGCGCGGGCTGCCCGGCCAGATCATCTGGCAGGCCGCGCACGCGGGCAAGCCCGCGGACGCGCAGGCCTGCGTGGCCGAGACCGTCCGCCGCCTCGGGTCCGTGGACATCCTGGTCAGCCAACGCCGCGACCAACCCCTACTTCGGCGACCTGGCCGGGCTGGATGTCGCCCGGGCGGAGAAGACGTTCCAGGTCAACCAGCTGGGCGTGCTGACCTGGGCGCAGCAGGCCTGGCAGGCGTCGATGCGCGAGCACGGCGGGGTGATCATCAACGTGGCGTCCATCGGCGGGTTCATGGTGGAGCCGATGATCGGGTTCTACAACGTGACCAAGGCCGCCGTGATCCAGCTGACCCGCCAGCTGGCCTACGAGATGGCCCCGGGCGTCCGGGTGAACGCGATCGCGCCGGGGCTGGTCAAGACGGATATGGCCCGCGGCCTGTGGGAAGGGCGGGAACCAGAGCAGGCCCGCCGCATCCCGCTGCGCCGCCTGGGCGAGACCGCCGACATCGCCAGCGCCGCGGTCTTCCTGGCCAGCGACGCGGCGTCCTGGATCACCGGGCACACGCTCGTGGTGGACGGCGGCGCGATGGTCGCGCCGTCCGTCGCCGGCGAGGACCAGGCGGGCGAGCTGTAGTCGGGCAAGCTCGCAGACGGGCAGGGGACGGGCATGGACTACCAGGAGATCCGGTACGGGCAGGCCGAGGGGGCGGGCCCCCAGGTCGTGCAGGTCACGCTGGACCGGCCGGCCGCGCTGAACGCCTACACCTCGCGGATGTGCGAGGAACTGAACGACGCGCTGCTGCGGTACGCCCGGGATGAGGACGCCCGGGTCCTGGTGCTGACCGGCGCCGGGCGGGCCTTCTGCGCCGGCGGCGACGTGGCCAGCCAGGTCGAGGTGGAGGAGGCGGCCCGCCGCCAGCTCGGCCACGGGGTGGTGATGCGGGAGCGGATGCACCTGCTCGCCCAGTCCCTGTACCGGATGGACAAGCCGCTGATCGCGATGATCAACGGGCCGGCCGTGGCCGGCGGCCTCACCCTGGCCCTGCTGTGTGACCTGCGGATCGCGGCCTGGAGCGCGCGGCTGGGTGACACCAGCGGCCGGGCGGGCCTGCTGCCCGACGAGGGCGGCGCCTGGCTGTTCCCCCGGGTGATGGGGATCGCGGCCGCCACCCGGATGACGCTGCTGAGTGAGCTGTACGACGCGTCCACCGCGCAGCAGCACGGCCTGGTCAGCGAGGTGGTCCCCGACGAGCAGCTCCGGGACCGGACCATGCAGCTCGCCGACGAGCTGGCCGCGCGGGCGCCGCTCGCGGTCCGGATGGCCAAGCGGATGATGCGCCGCTCCCTGGAGCTGACCTTCGAGCAGTCGCTCGGCGACGCCGAGAACGCGGTCAACATCATCAACGACAGCGAGGACGTGCAGGAGGGCGTGGCGGCCTTCCTGGAAAAGCGTGCTCCCGTCTTCCGGGGGCGCTGAGTGCCCGGGCCGCAGGAGTGCGGCGGCCGTCACGGCGGCGCGGCGGCCCGCGCGTGCGGACCTGCCGCCCGTTGCGGCGAATTTGTTCACCACGGCGGACGGGACGCCGCGGCTGATCGGGTCGGCCTGCCGGGCGTGCGGCACGCTGGCCTTCCCGCAGCAGCAGTCCTGCCCCCGCTGCTGCGGCGAGGATGTGGCGGCGGCGCTGCTGCCGGCCGGAGGGCACCTTGTGGTCCTGGACCGTGCAGCGGTTCCCGCCGAAGTCGCCGCCGTACGCCGGGGGAGAAGCCGGAGTTCCGGCCGTTCGCGGTCGGCTACGTGGCGCTGCCCGGCGGGATCGCGGTGCAGGGGCGGCTCACCGGGGCGGACGCGCCGGACGGCTACCGGATCGGCATGCCCATGCGGCTGGTCCTCGAGCCGTTCCTGCGCCGCGACGGGACGACGGTGGCCGCGTACGCGTTCGCCCCCGCACCCGGGACGGCAGCGGAGCCCGGAAGACGGCGAGTCCGGCGATCGTGAGCACAGCATCATGAGCACGGGCAGCCTGGCCATCGTGGGCATCGGCATCCACCCGTTCGGCCGGAACGAGGACCGCTCCGGGCTGCAGATGGGCGTGGCGGCGGCCCGCGCGGCCCTGGCCGACGCCGGGATCAGCTGGGCGGACATCCAGTTCGCGGTGGGCGGCTCGGACTCCGCGGGCAAGCCCGACACGATGGTCAGCCCGGCTCGGCCTGACCGGCCTCCCGTTCACCAACGTGATCAACGGCTGCGCCACCGGCGGGGCGTCACTGGTCACCGCCCGCGCGGCCATCGCCGCCGGCCAGCACGAGATCGGGCTGGTCGTCGGGTTCGACAAGCACCCGCGCGGCGCCTTCGACCCGCGGCCGGAGGACTGGGGCCTCGGCGCCTGGTACGGCGATCTGGGCCTGATGCTGACCACGCAGTACTTCGGGATCAAGATCCAGCGCTACATGCACGACCACGCCATCACGACCGCGTCGCTGGCCAGGGTGGCCGCCAAGGCGTTCCGCAACGGCGAGCGCAACCCCGCCGCGTGGCGGCGCAAGCCGCTGTCGGACGAGGACATCCTGGCCTCGCCCATGGTCGCCGACCCGCTGACCCAGTACATGTTCTGCTCGCCGTCCGCGGGCGCGGTGGCCCTGGTGGTGTGCCGTCCCGAGCTGGCCGCCCGGTTCCCGGCGCCGCCGGTGTACGTCCGGGCCGTGTCCATGCGGTCGCGCCGGTTCGGCTCCTTCGAGGTGTTCAGCCCCAGCATGCCGGTGACCCGCGGGCCCTCCCCGTCCCAGGAGGCGGCGCAGGCCGCGTACGCGGAGGCCGGCATCGGCCCCGGCGAGTTCGATGTGGTGCAGGTTCAGGACACCGAGTCGGGGGCGGAGCTGATGCACCTGGCCGAGTGCGGGCTGTGCGAGCACGGCGCGCAGGAGGAGCTGATGAGCACCGGCGCGACCGAGATCGGCGGCGCGATGCCGGTCAACACCGACGGCGGGTGCATCGCCAGCGGCGAGCCGATCGGCGCGTCCGGCCTGCGCCAGGTCCACGAGACCGTGCTCCAGCTGCGCGGCCAGGCCGGCGACCGCCAGGTGGACGGGGCCCGGACCGGGTTCACCCACGTGTACGGCGCGCCGGGCATCAGCGCCTGCGCGGTGCTGAGCCGGTGAGCGACCCGCTGGGTAACCCGGTGAGTGACCTCGCGCAGTGGCAGGCCCGGGCGCGGGAATGGCTGCGGTCCCGCGCCCGGCCCCGCGACAGCGACGGACGCGGCCGGGCTGGGCTCGGTGGCCGTGTTCGACAACCTCACCTTCGGCCAGGAGCAGGAGCAGCTGGCCGCGGCGGCCGCCTGGCAGCGGGCCAAGCTGGCGGCCGGCTACGGGGCCATCACCTGGCCGCCGGAGTTCGGCGGCGCGGGATTGGCCCCCGCGTACGAGGAGGCGTTCGGCCGGGAAGAGGCGCAGGTCGCGGTGCCGCGCAAGAACGAGCTGTTCTCCGTCACCCTCGAACTGGTCGCGCCCACCATCGCGGCGTTCGGGACGCCGGCCCAGCAGCGGGAGCTGATTCCCCGGCTGCTGGCCGCCGAGCTGTTCGTCTGCCAGCTGTTCTCCGAGCCGGGCGCGGGCAGTGACCTCGCCTCGCTGTCGCTGCGCGCCGAGCGCCGCGCCGAGACCGGGCGGCGGCTGGGTGCTCAACGGCCAGAAAGTGTGGACGTCCGGGGCCCGGCACGCCGCGCTGGGCGAGCTGATCGCCCGCACCGACCCGGCCCAGGCCCGGCACCGGGGGCTGACCGCGTTCCTGGTGCCCATGGACGCGCCCGGCGTCGAGATCCGCCCGATCCGGCAGATGAGCGGCGGGTCGAGCTTCAACGAGGTCTTCTTCACCGACGTCGTGGTCCCGGACGAGGCGCGGCTCGGTGAGATCGGCCAGGGCTGGCAGGTGGCGCTGACCACGCTGGGCTTCGAGCGGGCCGCCTCGGGCGCGGGTGCGCAGCAGCCGGGCGGATCCTTCGCCCAGGTCGCCGCGACCGCCCGCCAGCTGGGCCGGCTCGGCGACCCGCTGGTCCGGCAGCTGCTGGCCGACCTTTATGTGCGCTCCGAGGTCCAGCGCCGGTACGCGGAGAAGATGACCCAGTGCGCGCCGGGGCGCGGCGGGCGCGGCGGGCGCGCCGGGCGAGGAAGGGTCGGTCCTCAAGCTCATGTGGTCGGCGAACCTGATCCGGGTCTCGGCCGTGGTGACCGAGCTGCTCGGGCCGCGGCTGGTCGCGGACACCGGGGAGCCGGGCCTGTTCGGCTGGTCTGAGCACGTGCTCGGGGCGCCCGGCTACCGGATCGCCGGCGGCACCGAGGAGATCCAGCGGAACATCATCGCCGAGCGCGTCCTCGGCCTGCCCCGCGACCCCCGCCCCCCTGCCTAGCCCTCCGGCCCCGGTCAGCGGATGATGGCCACCAGGGTCAGGACGGCCGATCCGAGGGCCTGATCGCCCGAGATCGGCGCGCTCCCGCGCGGTTTCCACCGTGATGCCCTGCTACCTGGAGGCCCACGGACCAGCCGAAGCCCGGCGCTACTGGAGCGGATGTCGTGTCCCGGGCCGCGCTCGTCGTCAGGTCGCGGGCCGAAATAGCGCCGGCCGGCTCCGGCTGATCGGCACGTCGTTGATGCTGGCTTCGCGCCGGCGCATCAACCCGCGTTCGTCGAATTCCCAGAGCTCGTTGCCGTAGCTGCGAAACCATTGGCCGCCGGCGTCGTGCCATTCGTACTGGAAGCGGACGGCATGCGGTTCTCGCGGAATCCCCACAGGCTCTTGCGCAGCACGTAGTCGAGCTCGCGTTCCCATTTGCGCGGTGAGGAACTCGACGATCTCGGCCCGCCCGGAAAGGAACAGGTCCCGGTTGCGCCAGACGGAGTCCTCGGTGTACGCGAGGCTGACCCGGTGCGGGTCCCGGGTAGTTCCAGGCGTCCTCGGCGGCCTGGACTTTGGTGATGGCGCTGTCGAGGTCGAACGGCGGGAACGGCGGGCGCGCATCGGTCATGGCGGTCATGCCTTCCTGGTGTTCGGCGGGCCGGCCGGTGACAGCGGAGGATCCGTTCCCGCTGTCACCCTCCTCAGGCGGCGGGTGCGACGCTCACGTCGAGAGTGACGGTCTCGGCGTCGCGATCGTAATCCCTGGGATCGCCCTCGAGAGCGAAAGCGATAGCGGCCAGAGACTCGCGCTCAGCATCCGCCCGGGTCGCTGCCCCCCCGCCGTTGATGTGCAGTGCGGGGACACGAAAGTGCCAGTTGCTGGCCTCTTCGTCGAAGAAGAACTCGACTCCAGCGCGCTCATGGCAACGACCATCCTACAGTTTCCGCAGTTCAGCAAGGGTGTAGCCGTAGTCTCGCGCGACCTGGCCATGGCCGGGCCGCCCAGATCCACGCCCTCATGGTAGGCCCAGATGCGTTGCTGGTCGCCTTTGGCAAGGACGCGGTGGGAGCCCGAGCGTCTGGTCTCGATCCAGCCATCGCGTTTTAAACGCTGCAAGTACGCGTCCAGCCTTGGCCATGTTCCGACCGTAGAGCAAGGGGCTGACAAACCGCCGTCGGTAGGGTGGGGGCATGCGTGTAGTGATCGCAGGCGGGCACGGGAAGATCGCGCTCCTGCTGGAAAGGCTCCTCGCCGGCCGCGGGGACCAGGCCGTGGGACTGATCAGGAACCCGGCCCAGGCCGCCGAGGTGCAGCAGGCCGGTGCGGAAGCTGTCGTGTGTGACCTGGAGGCGGCCTCGGCCGACGACGTCGCGGCCCTGCTGTCCGGCGCGGACGCGGTGGTCTTCGCCGCCGGGGCGGGCCCGGGCAGTGGCGTGCCCCGCAAGGACTCCGTTAACCGGGGGGCCTCCGTGCTGCTGGCCGACGCCGCCGAACGGGCCGGGGTACGCCGGTTCGTGCAGGTCTCCTCGATGGGAGCCGGCCAGCCGCCCGGCCGGGACGGTGATGAGGTCTGGGCCGCCTACATCACCGCGAAGACCGCCGCCGAGGACGATCTGCGCGCCCGGGACCTGGACTGGACCATCCTGCGGCCGGGCGGGCTCACCGACGCCCCGCCGGCCGACCGGGTCCGGCTCGCGGCCCCGCCGGTTCCCCGGGGCAGCATCCCCCGCGCGGATGTCGCCGGGGTCATCGTGGCGCTGCTGGACGATCCGGGCAGCCGGCACCTGACCCTCGAACTGGTCAGCGGGGACAGCCCCATAGACGAGGCCGTGCACGACCTTTCCTGAGCCCTGGCGCCACGACCAGGCTGGCGACGGCAGCTAGCGCGGGCGCCGCCCGCCCGCCTCAGGCCGCGGGGTGGCCGGGCCGGTCAGTGAAGGCCGGCCGCCGATGAAGTCCTCCCAGTCGGTCTGGACCGGCTTCCACCGGCGGTCGAAGGCGGCGGCCCGGGCGATGGCCCGCTCCATCCGCTCACCGTGATAGCGGCGCGGGTCCAGATCGACGCCGGGCGCGCCAGCCGTACCGCGCCGGTCCACGCGACGGCGGGAGGAACAACCCGAACAGCGCGCAGCGGTATTTGCCCTTGACCGCGCATACGACCGAGAAGACCCCGTCAATCGCGAAAAGGCCCGTCGCGCTCAGCCGGATTGACCGTTCGATCCCGCTGGCGCC
>CAVUKT010000033.1:0-83103 GCA_963742055.1 uncultured Actinomycetes bacterium
ACGAGCAGCTCCGGGACCGGACCATGCAGCTCGCCGACGAGCTGGCCGCACGGGCGCCGCTCGCGGTCCGGATGGCCAAGCGGATGCTGCGCCGTTCCCTGGAGCTGACCTTCGAGCAGTCGCTCGGCGACGCCGAGAACGCGGTCAACATCATCAACGACAGTGAGGAGTGCAGGAAGGCGTGGCGGCCTTCCTGGAAAAGCGTGCTCCCGTGTTCCGGGGGCGCTGAATGCCCGGGAACGAGGTGCCGCGGCCCTGCACGCCGCCCGGGCCGCCGGAGGCGGCGGCCGTCACGGCGGCGCGGCGCCCGGCCGTGTGGGACCTGCCGCCCGTTGCGGCGAATTTGTTCACCACGGCGGACGGGACGCCGCGGCTGATCGGGTCGGCCTGCCGGGCGTGCGGCACGCTGGCCTTCCCGCAGCAGCAGTCCTGCCCCCGCTGCTGCGGTGCGGAGGTCGCGGCGGCGCTGCTGCCGGCGGAAGGCACCCTGTGGTCCTGGACCGTGCAGCGGTTCCCGCCGAAGTCGCCGCCGTACGCCGGGGGAGAAGCGGAGTTCCTGCCGTTCGCGGTCGGCTACGTGGCGCTGCCCGGCGGGATCGCGGTGCAGGGGCGGCTCACCGGAGCGGACGCGCCGGACGGCTACCGGATCGGCATGCCCATGCGGCTGGTCCTCGAGCCGTTCCTGCGCCGCGACGGGACGACGGTGGCCGCGTACGCGTTCGCGCCCCGGGAGCGGCGGACCGGGCCCCGGCGATCGGGAGCAGAGCATCGTGAGCGGAAACAGCCTGGCCATCGTGGGCATCGGCATCCACCCGTTCGGCCGGAACGAGGACCGCTCCGGGCTGCAGATGGGCGTGGCGGCGGCCCGCGCGGCCCTGGCCGACGCCGGGATCAGCTGGGCGGACATCCAGTTCGCGGTGGGCGGCTCGGACTCCGCGGGCAAGCCCGACACGATGGTCAGCCGGCTCGGCCTGACCGGCCTCCCGTTCACCAACGTGATCAACGGCTGCGCCACCGGCGGGGCGTCCCTGGTCACCGCCCGCGCGGCCATCGCCGCGGGCCAGCACGAGATCGGGCTGGTCGTCGGGTTCGACAAGCATCCGCGCGGCGCCTTCGACCCGCGGCCGGAGGACTGGGGCCTCGGCGCCTGGTACGGCGATCTGGGCCTGATGCTGACCACGCAGTACTTCGGGATCAAGATCCAGCGTTACATGCACGATCACGCCATCACGACCGCGTCGCTGGCCAGGGTGGCGGCCAAGGCGTTCCGCAACGGCGAGCGCAACCCCGCCGCGTGGCGGCGCAAGCCGCTGTCGGACGAGGACATCCTGGCGTCGCCCATGGTCGCCGACCCGCTGACCCAGTACATGTTCTGCTCGCCGTCCGCGGGCGCGGTGGCCCTGGTGGTGTGCCGTCCCGAGCTGGCCGCGCGGTTCCCGGCGCCGCCGGTGTACGTCCGGGCCGTGTCCATGCGGTCGCGCCGGTTCGGCTCCTTCGAGGTGTTCAGCCCCAGCATGCCGGTGACCCGCGGGCCCTCCCCGTCCCAGGAGGCGGCGCAGGCCGCGTACGCGGAGGCGGGCATCGGCCCCGGCGAGTTCGATGTGGTGCAGGTGCAGGACACCGAGTCGGGGGCGGAGCTGATGCACCTGGCCGAATGCGGGCTGTGCGAGCACGGCGCGCAGGAGGAGCTGATGAGCACCGGCGCGACGGAGATCGGCGGCGCGATGCCGGTCAACACCGACGGCGGGTGCATCGCCAGCGGCGAGCCGATCGGCGCGTCCGGCCTGCGCCAGGTCCACGAGACCGTGCTCCAGCTGCGCGGCCAGGCCGGCGACCGCCAGGTGGACGGGGCCCGGACCGGGTTCACGCACGTGTACGGCGCGCCGGGCATCAGCGCCTGCGCGGTGCTGAGCCGGTGAGCGACCCGGTCGGGTGACCTCGCGCAGTGGCAGGCCCGGGCGCGGGACTGGCTGCGGTCTTGCGCGACGGCCCCGGGACGGCGGCGGACGGAGACCGGGCTGGGCTCGGTGGCCGTGTTCGACAACCTCACCTTCGAGCAGGAGCAGGAGCAGCTGGCCGCGGCGGCCGCCTGGCAGCGGGCCAAGCTGGCGGCCGGCTACGGGGCCATCACCTGGCCGCCGGAGTTCGGCGGCGCGGGATTGGCCCCCGCGCACGAGGAGGCGTTCGGCCGGGAAGAGGCGCAGGTCGCGGTACCGCGCAAGAACGAGCTGTTCTCGGTCACCCTCGAACTGGTCGCGCCCACCATCGCGGCGTTCGGGACGCCGGCCCAGCAGCGGGAGCTGATTCCCCGGCTGCTGGCCGCCGAGCTGTTCGTCTGCCAGCTGTTCTCCGAGCCGGGCGCGGGCAGTGACCTCGCCTCGCTGTCGCTGCGCGCCGAGCGCCGGGGCGGCGGCTGGGTGCTCAACGGCCAGAAGGTGTGGACGTCCGGGGCCCGGCACGCCGCGCTGGGCGAGCTGATCGCCCGCACCGATCCGGCCCAGGCCCGGCACCGGGGGCTGACCGCGTTCCTGGTGCCCATGGACGCGCCCGGCGTCGAGATCCGCCCGATCCGGCAGATGAGCGGCGGGTCGAGCTTCAACGAGGTCTTCTTCACCGACGTCGTGGTCCCGGACGAGGCGCGGCTCGGGGAGATCGGCCAGGGCTGGCAGGTGGCGCTCACCACGCTGGGCTTCGAACGGGCCGCCTCGGGCGCGGGTGCGCAGCAGCCCGGCGGATCCTTCGCCCAGGTCGCCGCGACCGCCCGCCAGCTGGGCCGGGCCGGCGACCCGCTGGTCCGGCAGCTGCTGGCCGACCTGTATGTGCGCTCCGAGGTCCAGCGCCGGTACGCGGAGAAGATGACCCAGTCCGCCGCGGCGGGCGCGCCGGGCGAGGACGGGTCGGTGCTCAAGCTCATGTGGTCGGCGAACCTGATCCGGGTCTCGGCCGTGGTGACCGAGCTGCTCGGGCCGCGGCTGGTCGCGGACACCGGGGAGCCGGGCCTGTTCGGCTGGTCTGAGCACGTGCTCGGGGCGCCCGGCTACCGGATCGCCGGCGGCACCGAGGAGATCCAGCGGAACATCATCGCCGAGCGCGTCCTCGGCCTGCCCCGCGACCCCCGCCCCCCTGCCTAGCCCGTCCTGCTCTCCGGTCAGCGGATGATGGCCACCAGGGTCAGGACGGCCGATCCGAGGGCCTGATCGCCCGAGATCGGTGCTGCGCTCCCGCGCGGTTTCCACCGTGATGCCCGGGTGGCTACCTGGAGGCCCAGGACCAGATGAAGCCCGGCGCGTACTGAAGCGGGATGTCGTGTCCCGGGCCGCGCTCGTCGTCAGGTCGCGGGCCGAAATAGCGCCGGCCGGCTTCGCTGATCGGCACGTCGTTGATGCTGGCTTCGCGCCGGCGCATGAGCCCGCGGTCGTCGAATTCCCAGAGCTCGTTACCGTAGCTGCGAAACCATTGGCCGGCGGCGTCGTGCCATTCGTACTGGAAGCGGACGGCCATACGGTTCCCGCGGAATCCCCACAGGCTCTTGCGCAGCACGTAGTCGAGCTCGCGTTCCCATTTGGCGGTGAGGAACTCCGACGATCTCGGCCCGCCCGGACAGGAACAGGTCCCGGTTGCGCCAGACGGAGTCCTCGGTGTACGCGAGGCTGACCCGGTGCGGGTCCCGGGTATTCCAGGCGTCCTCGGCGGCCTGGACTTTGGTGATGGCACTGTCGAGGTCGAACGGCGGGAACGGCGGGCGCGCATCGGTCATGGCGGTCATGCCTTCCTGGTGTTCGGCGGGCGGCTGTCCGCCGGTGACAGCGAGGGTCCGCTCCCGCTGTCACCTTCCTCAGGCGGCGGGCGCGACGCTCACGTCGAGAGTGACGGTCTCGGCGTCGCGATCGTAATCCGGGGATCGCCCTCGAGAGCGAAAGCGATAGCGGCCAGGGACTCGCGCTCAGCATCCGCCCGGGTCGCTGCGCCCCCGCCGTTGATGTGCAGTGCGGGGACACGAAAGTGCCAGTTGCTGGCCTCTTCGTCGAAGAAGAACTCGACTCGCAGCGCGCTCATGGCAACGACCATCCTACAGTTTCCGCAGTTCAGCAAGGGTGTAGCCGTAGTCTCGCGCGATCCTGGCCATGGCCGGGCCGCCCAGATCCACGCCCTCATGGTAGGCCCAGATGCGTTGCTGGTCGCCTTTGGCGAGGACGCGGTGGGAGCCCGAGCGTCTGGTCTCGATCCAGCCATCGCGCTTTAACGCCGCAAGTACGCGTCCAGCCTTGGCCATGTCCCGCACCGTAGAGCAAGGGGCTGACAAACCGCCCTCGGTAGGGTGGGGGTATGCGTGTAGTGATCGCAGGCGGGCACGGGAAGATCGCGCTCCTGCTGGAACGGCTCCTCGCCGGCCGCGGGGACCAGGCCGTGGGACTGATCAGGAACCCGGCCCAGGCCGCCGAGGTGCAGCAGGCCGGCGCGGAAGCCGTCGTGTGTGACCTGGAGACGGCCTCGGCCGGCGACGTCGCGGCCCTGCTGTCCGGTGCGGATGCGGTGGTGTTCGCGGCCGGGGCGGGCCCGGGCAGTGGCGTGCCCCGCAAGGACTCCGTCGACCGGGGAGCCTCCGTGCTGATGGCCGACGCCGCCGAACGGGCCGGGGTACGCCGGTTCGTGCAGGTCTCCTCGATGGGAGCCGGCCAGCCGCCGGGCCGGGACGGTGATGAGGTCTGGGCCGCCTACATCACCGCGAAGACCGCCGCCGAGGACGATCTGCGCTCCCGGGACCTGGACTGGACCATCCTGCGGCCCGGCGGGCTCACCGACGCCCCGCCGGCCGACCGGGTCCGGCTCGCGGCCCCGCCGGTTCCCCGGGGCAGCATCCCCCGCGCGGACGTCGCCGGGGTCATCGTGGCGCTGCTGGACGATCCGGGGAGCCGGCACCTGACCCTCGAACTGGTCAGCGGGGACAGCCCCATAGACGAGGCCGTGCACAACATTTCCTGAGCCCTGGCGCCACGACCGCTTCTGGCTCCGACGCACGGGCAGCTAGGGCTGGCGCCGCCCGCTCGCCTCAGGCCGCGGGGTGGCCGGGCCGGTCAGTGAAGGCCGGCCGCCGATGAAGTCCTCCCAGTCGGTCTGGACCGGCGTCCACCGGCGGTCGAAGGCGGCGGCCCGGGCGGTGGCCCGCTCCATCCGCTCACCGTGATAGCGGTGCCGGGCCCAGATCGACTTCGGGCGGGCCAGCCGCACCGCGCCGGTCCACGCGACCGGCGGCAGGAACAACCCGAACAGCGCGCAGCGGTATTTGCCCTTGACCGCGCACACGACGGAGAAGACCCCGTCAATCGCGAGAAGGGCCGTCGCGCTCAGCCGGACTGACCGTTCGATCCCGCTGGCGCCCTGAATGCCGAAGGGGCTGAACCCCACGAGCATCAGGCCGAGGCAGGCCGCGGTCAGGGTCACCGCCTCGACCGAGAGCTGGCCCTCGCCGTTCCAGTAGACGTCCTGCAGGTGCAGGATCAGCGCGAACTCGTCCAGGACCAGGGACATGCCGATCCCCACGCACACCCCGGCGAAGCACAGCCAGCCCAGCGAGCCCGGCCCGCCGACCGCGGTGAGCGCGCCGATGATCAAGAGGATCAGGCCCGGTACAGCATGATGGATATGCGTCCCGGACGCCGTTACCTGATTACGGAAGGGGCCGCGGCCATCGCGGATAAGCCGGGTGATTGTGCGGGTAGACACAAAGGTCACCACGAAAGCCAGGAAACACAAGCCAAGCGGCAGTTTTCCGGCCGCGATAACGTCCCGATGCCACCACGAGCCCATGCCCCGATGCTCGCAGAATTACCAGGCCGCCGCGCCGGGCGGCGGTGAACCGGAGTGGCGTCCTCGCCGTGGTACGGAACCGGAGGGCAACACCGGGGTACCGACCATGCAGGGGGACGACGAATGGCTGAGCAGCAGGTGGTGGACTGGGCCGGTTCGGACCGGCCCGGGGTGCGGGCAGGTGCCGCGCCGGAGATGGCCGTGCGGATGGTGGGCGCGCTGCTCGCGCTGGCCATAGCGGCCGTGCACGTGGCCGATCAGGGCGGGATCGCCAGCCTGGCCACACCGGACTGGATCGGCTGGGGCTACCGGCTCATCGAGGTGGGCGGGGTGCTCACCGCGGTGGCGTTGCTGATTCCGTGGTCGGCCTGGCTCGGGTGGGCGGCCAGCGTGCTGCTCGGCGTGGGGCCGTTCATCGGCTACGTCGCGTCCCGGTCCATAGGCGTGCCGGGTGATCACGGCGACGTCGGTAACTGGGGCTACTGGGTCGGCACCGTGTCGCTGGTCATCGAGGCCGCACTGATCGTGCTGGGCGTCACCATGCTGATGGCCTACCGGCAGCGCTCCAGGCACCCGCTGGTCGTCGGGCGCCTGGGCCAGCTCGCTAAGCCGGGCTCCTCGTAGGACCCGGCAGCCAGGCCGCGGGGAACGCCCGGCCGGGATCCCCGGCCGGGCGCCCCGCGTGCCAGAATCTCAAGGCGTGACCACTCACCCGGCCAGCCGTCGCGCTACCGCCCGGGATGTCGCCGAGCGGGCCGGCTGCTCCGCGTCGACCGTGTCGCTCGTCTTCACCGGCAAGGACACCGGGCGGGTCAGCCCGCAGCTGCGCAGCCTCATCTTCGCGGCCGCCGCGGATCTCGGCTACCGGGTCAATTCCACGGCCAGCGCCCTGGCCCGCGGGCAGCTCGAATCGATCGGGTTCGTCGGCCCGGACCCCACGAACCCGTTCTTCTCGATGGTGCTGGAGGGCCTGACCCGGCATCTGGACAGCGCCTTCTCGCTGACGGTCCTGATGCCCGAGGGCGGTGAGGACTACAGCCTCAGCACCGTGCGGCGGGCCATGGCCGGCAACCTCGCCGGGCTGATCCTGGCCAGCCCGGGCACGGAGTTCCTGGAGAGCTTCGTGCCCACCTGCCCGACCGTGATCCTCGACGCCGGGGGGACGGCCGGGGAACTGCCCAGCGTCGATCTCGACCTGCGCAGCGCGGTCCGCGAGCTCTCCGGGTACCTGGCCTCGCTCGGCCACCACCGGGTCGGCTACGTCGGGGTCAGCCGGAAGAAGAAGGTGTCCCTGCAGTACCGCCGGGAGGAGCTGCAGGCCGGGCTGCTGCAGCACGGCTCCGGCCTGGCCGTGGACGACCTGGTGCTGGAGGGCATGACGATCGACGACGCCTTCGAGGGGTTCCGGCGCATCTGGCCGGCCTGGTCCGCGGCGGGCGTGACCGCCGTGGTGTGCGGGGATGACCTGCACGCCTACGGGGTGCTGCGGGCCGCCCGGGCGCTGGGCCTGGACATCCCGGGTGACCTGTCCCTGGTGGGCTTCAACGACCTGCCCTACTCCGAGCTGACCGCGCCGGCGCTGAGCACCGTGAACCTGTTCGCGACGCGGCTCGGCACCGAAGCGGCGGCCCTGCTAGGCAGGTACATCCGGACCGGGCGCGCGCCCGGCCAGCCAGGTGCTGCCCAGCGCCCTCGTCGTCCGCGAATCCACCGGCCCCGTCACGTCCGCGGCCCGCCGCCCGCCGGCCTGACCCAGGCGGGCCGGAGTCCCGGACCGGCCGTAGCGGTCCAGGAACGACGTGGCCACCAGTTCGTCGATGAACCGCGGGACCGGGACCACCGCGTGCCCGGCGCCGAGCGACCCGGCCGCGACGGCCTCCAGGCAGCGCGCCTGCAGGGCGAACCCGAGGTCCATCGACTCGATGGAATTGCCCAGCGGGCGCGGGCCCGCCAGGTTGGCCATGTGGCCCCGGGTCAGCAGGTGGATTCGCCGGCCGTCGTCGAGGCGGAACGTCTCGATCCCGTCGGCCGCGTCGTACCGCTGCACCACCCCGGCCGCGCGGGCCAGCCCGTCCACGGCGATCTCCCGGGGAAAGTGGCCAGCGTTCATCAGGACCACGCCATCCTTCAGGAAGCCCAGGTCATCCGCGGTGATCACGGACTCGGCCCCGGTCACGGTGATCACCACGTCCGCGCCGCGCAGCGCCTCCTCACGGCCGGGGACGGCGAAGCCGTCCAGGCTGGCCTCCAGCCTGGTCACCGGGTCGATCTCGACGACCGCGACCGACGCGCAGGCGTTCCGGAAGTTGGCCGCCACGCCCTTCCCGCACGCGCCGTAGCCGAACACCGCGACCCGCCGGCCGTTGGTCATCTGGTTGGTGATCCGCAGGTACGACTCGAGCACGCTCTGCCCGACCGCGTGCCGGTTCTCCGCGAACTGCTTGATCGGGCTGTCGTTGATGACCAGGACCGGGACCCCGAGCGCGGCGGCCAGCGGCCGCAGCCGCATCCGCCCCGAGGTCGTCTCCTCGGTGCCGCCCAGCAACCCCGGATACGGCTCCGCCAGGTACCGCACGAACAGGTCCCCGCCGTTGTCCAGGAGCAGCTGCGGCCGCGCGGCGATCACCCGGCGCAGGTGCTCGTCGTGCTCGGCCTCATCGGTGGTGGCCGCGCCGATCACCTCGACCCCGCGGGCGCGCAGGTACTCGACCGCGTCCGCCTGGGTGCTGGACAGGTTGCCGGTGGACACCACCCGCGCGCCGCCCTCGGCCAGGGTCAGCAGCAGGGCCACGGTCTTGGGTTCCAGGTGGATCCCGGTGCCGATGGTCAGGCCGTCGAACGGGCGGGTCCGGGCGAACTCGGCCGCGATGGAGCTGAGCAGCCGGCAGCCGCTGCGGACCCACTCGATCCGTGACATCCCCGGGGTGCCGTCCGGCCCGGGCGCGGCGCCGGCCCTGGACTCGCTCGCAGGAATCACGGGCCCCGCCTTGGGGTGAGGTTGGAGTGAGCGCGGGACATGCCGCCCCGGGCGACGGCTGGGGCGGCGGCTGGCCCGGCAGATCCCCGGTCGTGATCAGCACGTCGGCGCCTTAGAACTTGCCCGCGTTACCAGCTCGCGGAGGCACATCACTGATCCGTGGATGCCCGGGAGGAGAAATAGCCTCAACGGACCCCCTCGGGGGATGGCCAGCTTCCGAGGCCCGGAGGGTCCGCGGCTGGCGGGGGGATAGGGCCTTACCAGAGACGGTAACGGCGCAACTCAGGTACGTCAAGCGCTTGACGCCGCTCCGCGAGGACCGCGAGCCTGCCCGGAGCCGGGCCGGCAGGCTGCCCGGGCTGCCTGGGCCGCCCGGCCGGCCTGCGAATCCGCGTTCCGCGCCGACCAGGAAACGGTCTGCGCCCTCAGCTCATCCTGGCGTCACGGCGGGCTGGAGCCGCGGCGTTTCTCCTGGGCGCTGACCTGGCCCAGGTCGCCGAGCCGGGCCGCGGCCCAGATCTGGCGGGCCATTCTCGGATTCCGGGCGAACCGGTCCGCGTGCCGGTCCAGGAATGACCAGTATCCCGCGGTGAACGGGCACGCCCGGGGCCCGAGCCGGACGCCAGGCTGGTAGGCGCAGCCGCCGCAGTAGTCACTCATCCGGTTGATGTACGCGCCGCCGCCCGCGTACGGCTTGGTCGCCATCAGGCCGCCGTCGGCGTACTGGGACATGCCGACCACATTCGGCACCATCACCCAGTCGTAGCCGTCCACGAAGTTGGCGTGGAACCAGCCGGTGAGCTCGGCCGGGTCCCAGCCGCGCTGCAGTGCGTAGTTGCCCAGCACCATCAGCCGGATGATGTGGTGGGTGTAGCCGTGCTCGTGCACCTGGGCCAGCGCGCCGGACAGGCATGCCGCCCGGACCGCCCCGGCGTCCAGCCCGGTAAACCAGGGCGGGCAGCGGCTCATGGGCCTGCAGCGCATTGCGCTGCCGGTATCCGGCCCCGAAGTGCCAGTACAGATGCCACACATAGTCCCGCCAGCCGATGAGCTGGCGGACGAAGCCCTCCACGCTGGTCAGCGGCGCCTGGCCGCGATCGTAGGCCTCCTCGGCCGCCCGCGCGCACTCGACCGGGTGCAGCAGTCCCAGGTTGAGCGCGGGGGACAGCAGGCTGTGCGCCAGCACCGGGTCGGCGGCCAGCATCGCGTCCTGCTGCGGGCCGAAGCAGGGCAGCCGGTCGCCGGACGAAGTCCCGCAGCGCGGCCAGCGCCTCCTCGCGGGTGACCGGGAACTCGCGCGGCCCGTCCTGCCCGGTCAGCCACACCTGCCCGGACTTCTCCCAGGAATCCAGGTCCCGGCGGACCTGCTCGTCAATTTCATCCTCAACGAAGCGCGGCCGGGCGGGCAGGCCAAGTCCGGGCGTCCGGCGGCTCGCGGTTCTCGGCGTCGAAATTCCACCGCCCCCCGGCCGGGTCCGGGCCGTCCATCAGGATGCCCAGGCGTCGCCGCGGCGTCGCGGTAGAAGTCCTCCAGCAGGAGCCGGTGGCGGCCCCGGGCGCGAGCCCAGGCGCTGAACTCCTCTCCGCTGGTGCCGAACCCGCGGGGGCGGGGAGGACCGTCACCTGGGGGAGGGCGCGAACGAACCGCCCGGCCGCTCGCGACGTCGGCGCGCAGACGCTCAGCTCCCCGCCCCGCCCCCGGGCCCGCCGGGCAGCCTGCTCCAGCCCGTCACGGTAGGTGTGGGCCTGGACCAGCGTGACCTGGCCACCGGATTCGGCGGCGCGGTGCCGCAGGGCGGACAGCACCAGGTGGGCGCGGCGCCGGTGGACCGGCCGCCGCGCGAACGCGGCCCGGGACTCGATGAGCAGCGCTGACTGGCCCGGGCCGTCCAGGAAGTGCGGCCCGAGCTGGTCGGCGAACAGCCACCGCCGGCTCGCCGCGAGCGCCCCGCTCATCCGGCCCGGCCAGGCAGGACAGACCTCATTCACTGTCTTCGGGCCGGCTCACCAGGATGGATGCGTTCGGTCGGGATCCGGTCCGGGCCGTTGGTCCCTGGTCCCGTCCCCGGAGCGGGCCTACAGTGCGCCCATGGCCACGGTTAGCCAGCACCCGATGAGCGAGCACCAGCTCAGCGACGGGCGGACGGTGCGGCTGCGCACCGCCGGGCCCGGCGACGAGCGCGCCATCGCGCGGCTGTTCACCGAGCTGTCTCCGGCCGCGTTCCGCAGCCGCTTCCAGGCCGGGCAGGCCACCCCGGATCTCGTCGCGAGGCTCGCCGCGATCACGGCGCCGGCGGGCACCGTCTGCATCGCGGCGGCGACCGCGGCCGAGCCTGGGCGCCTCGTGGCCGAGGCGCGGTACGTGCCACTCGGGGAGGACATGGCCGAGCTGGCCCTCACCGTCCGAGACGATTATCAGGGGGCCTGGCCTGCTGCTGCTGAGCGTGCTGGCGGAGCGGGCCCCCGGATCGCGGATCGAGCGGCTTCGCGCCATCGTCAGCCTCAGCAACGCCGCGATGCTGCGCCTGCTCGCGCCGTACGGGTGGGTGCTCGCCGAGCCCACTGACGAGTGCGCTGTGGCCTGCCTGGAGATATCCGCCACGGGCGGGATGCCGGGCTGGCCTGCCGGCTGCGGCCGGCCGGCGGGTCCTGGTGGAGCAGCGGGGCTGGTTCGAGACCCCGCAGGTTGCGCAGCTCAGGGCGGACGGGAACGACGTGCGCCAGTGCCAGGGCCCCGCGCACCGCGCAGGCCGGGGCTGCCCGCTCGTCAGCTCCGGACACTGCCGCCTCGCCGAGGAAGCGGACCTCATCGTCTCCCTGCTGCCCGGCGACGCCGCGGAGTGCGCGGCCGTGCTGGACGCCCACCGGCAGCGCTGGCCGGACCGCCTGGGTTCCTGATCGCCGGGCATGACACCCTGGCCCGGGGCCGTTCGTGAGATGCCCCAGAGGGAGTCAGCATGGATCTTGGCTTGCGTGGCAGCCGCGCGCTGATCACCGGGGGGAGCAGGGGCATCGGCTTCGCGGCCGCCGAAGCGCTGGCCGCCGAGGGCGTGGCGGTCGGCCTGGTGGCCCGGGACGCCGGGGGCCTGGCCGCCGCGGCCGGCGGCTGGCCGACGCGGGGCGTGCCGGTGGCCACCGCCGCGGCGGACGTGCATGGACATCGGCGCGCTCAGTCGGGCGGTCGAAGAGATCGCGGCCGCGCTGGGCGGCCTGGACCTCCTGGTCGCCAACGCGGGAGGCACCGTCGGCAGCGGCAACCTCACCAGTGCCGGACCGGGGGAGTTCACCGCGACCTTCGCGCTGAACGCCGGGCACGCCGCGGAGCTGATCCGGGCCGGCCTGCCCCATCTGCGCCAGGCGGGCGGCGGCTCGGTCGTGATCGTCTCCTCGATCACCGGCCTGCGGCCCGCTCCGCGCACCGCCTACGCGGCGGCCAAGGCGGCCGAGATCCAGCTGGCCGCGACCGCTGCGCAGGAGCTGGCGCCCCGGACGGCATCCGGGTGAACGCGGTGAGCCCAGGCTCCATCATGTTCCCCGGCGGCAGTCCTGGGACACCTTCCAGCAGGCCAACCCCGGCGGACTTCGCTACGTTCCTTAGCCACCCAGTTCCCGTTCGGCCGGCTGGGCCGCCTGCCCGAGGTGGCCGACGTGATCACGTTCCTGCTGTCCCCGCGGGCCTCGTGGGTGACCGGCTCCAACGTCGTGGTGGACGGCGGGCAGCGCTACCCGAGCGCCCGCCGCTTCGACTGAGCGGCCAGGACCCAGGCGCCGCCCGCGTGCCCGGTCCGCCGCCTCACGTGCAGCAGGTACTCCTCCCGGTGCAGCGGATTGTGATCCGATCGCGGCCGCGCCGGGCCCGGCTCGCGGGCCAGCCGGTAGTAGCCAAACGTGCCGTCCGTCAGCAGTCGCCCGCCGCGGGCCCCGGCCTGGTCGATCTTGTTCACGAAGATGAGCGTCGGGAGGGCCAGCCGCCTGAGGGCCGGATGAGCACGCGGGTCTGCGCCTGCACCCCCTCGACCGCGGAGATCACCAGCACCGCGCCGTCCAGCACGGCCAGCGTCCGTCCCACCTCCGCGATGAGATCCGGGTGGCCTGGCGTGTCGATCAGGTTGACGGTGAGGTCGTCCACGGCGAGCGACACGACCGCTGAATTGATCGTGATGCCGCGCTGCCGTTCGAGGGCCGGGGTGTCGGTCTGGGTGCTCCCGTCATCGACACGGCCTATCGCGTCGATGACCCTGGCGGTGAACAGCAGCCGCTCGGTCAGGCTGGTCTTGCCGGCGTCTACGTGCGCCACTATCCCCAGGTTCAGCGTGCTCACTGGGCGTCATGTCCTTTGTGCAGGCAACAGGTCCGTTCGGGCTGGACATGAACGCTGCTCGCATGACGCTCTCGCGGGTTGGTCGGCGCTGTCCTGCGAGTTCAGCAGACCGGCCGCCCGGGAGGCAACTGCTTTACCGGCGCAGGACGAGCAGGAACTCCGCCACCCCATGGTTGGCCAGTGAGCCCAGCACGCCGAAGTCCGCGGGTCCCTGGATGCCCCAGCGCGAGAACGCGACGGGAAACGACCCGGCGGCCTGCAGCGTGGTCCCGTCGCGGCGCCCCGACAGGGTGACGCTGACGGTGCGCGAGGCCTGGTGCATCGTGAGCCGGCCGGGAGCCGCGACCGTCGCCTTAGAACCTCCCGGGAAGGCGGGGCCCAGGGTGACTGGCTGCAGCAGCGTGACGGTGGCGACCGGGTCGGCGCGGGTGCCGAGGCTCCTGGCGAACTGCGGCTGCGTCTTGCCGTTGACCTTGACGGTCGCGAGGTTGACGCGGAACGCCGCCCTGATCACCCGGTCACCGGAGATGACCAGGGTGCCGGTCACCCCATCCGTCCGGCCGACCACGGTGTTGCTGAACCCTACGGCGGTCTCCCGGACGCGGAAACCGGCCTTCGACCCTGGCGCCACGATCCAGATGCCGCCCAGCGGCCCGGCCGGTGCGCGGGCGGCCCCTGCGGGCAGGGCCAACTGCGGGAGCGACCGCTGGAACTTGACGAAGAGCCCGGTCGCCAGGAGAACCAGGGCCACGAGCACGACGCCGCCGGCGAGAATCCAACGCCACCAGTGACGTTTCCGCCGCGCCGTGCGGTCGGCAGGGTCAATGTGGCCGCCCCGGTCCATGGCACGTGGGCTGTGGTCTGACACGAACATGGTCATGGCTCCTCTGGCCTGATCCACGCCGGCCCTAAGGCTGGTCCTGGATCTCTGCTGTTCGAATTGATAGGTATAGAATAAAGGAGTAGCAAACTTGAAACATAGAGTCCTAAGTCCCAAGAGTGAGGCGGGATCCGATGAGTGAGGTACTGGCACCGACCGGCCTGGCCCGCCGGGGACGGCGGCTGTCGGATCACGAGACCGCGCAGCGGATGCTGCGCACCGCGGTGGACCTGGTCCACCGCACGGGCCTGACCGTGAGCCTGGACCACATCAGCCTGGAAGACGTGATCCGCGAGGCAGGCGTGTCGCGCAGTGCCGTCTACCGCCGCTGGCCGTACAAGGACCTGTTCCTCAGCGACCTGGTCCGGGAGCTGGCCACGAACGCGACCCCCACGCTCGTCGACGACGAGCTGGCCATGATCAAGGAGATCGCCGCCTCGCACCCGGACTGGCTGGACACGCCCGAGCACCGGCAGGGCCTCATGATCGAGCTGTTCCGGCGGCTGGCGCTGCTGGATTTCGACACGCTCTACGGCTCGGCGGCCTGGCGGACCTACGTGGCGCTGCACGCCACGTTCCTGAGCCTGGCCGACGGTGACTTGCGCGATCAGGTCCAGGCAGCCCTGGGCGAGTCCGAGCGAGCCCACCTGGCCCGGATCGCCAAGGCCTGGGGACAGCTGGCCGGGCTGTTCGGCTACCGGCTGCGGCCCGAGCTGGGCGCTACGTTCGCGACCCTCGCCCCCCTGCTCAGCGCGACCATGCGCGGGCTGGTCATCATGGCCCTGTCGATGCCCGAGATCGCCACCCAGCGGGCGGTCGCGGCCCCGTTCGGGGCGGCCGCCCAGGAGGAGTGGTCGCTGCCCGCGATCGGCCTGGCCGCCATCGCGTCGGGGTTCCTCGAGCCCGATCCGGAGGTCGAATGGGACGACGCACGGATCGCCGCAGTCCGCCAGTCCCTCACGAGCCTGGCTCTGGAGCCCTAGCTCGCCCGGCCCGCTCAGGGGGAGGAGCGGGCCAGCAGGCCGGCGATCAGCACCTCGAGCACTTCGCGCAGGGTCGCGGTGAAGTCGGTCCGCATGACGGCCAGGGCGGGATCAGCCTCGTAGGCCGCGAGCAGGGCGGCCGACGGCTGGGCGTGCGCCCACAACGCGCCGGCCACCAGGACCGCGCCGGCGGCGAGCCGTTCCGCGTCGGGCTCGCCGAGCTCATCCAGGTGCCGGGCCAGCACGCGGCCCAGCCGGCTGACGTCTGCCAGGGCCGCCCGCTTGTAGGCGGCGGCGACCTGGGTGGAGACGTTCCGCTCGAGCACCGCGGCCTGCGCGCTGAGCAGGTCGCACAGCACCGGCCGGCCAGCCAGCGACGCGGCCAGCGCGGCGGCCAGCTGGTCACCCCGCCCGGCCGGGGGAGCGGTGGCGTCGATCGCCCCGCCCAGGTCCGGCTCGAGGGCGGTCAGCCATTCCTGCCACGCCGAGTCGAGCAGTTCCAGCAGCACGGCCTCGCGGGACTCGAAGTAGCGGAGCACGTTGGACTTGGCCAGGCCCACCCGCCGGCTGAGCTCGTTGAGCGTGACCTCGGCGACCGGCATCTCGGCCAGCATCGCCGCGGCGGTGTCGAGGATGGCCCGGCGGCGCATCTCCCGCTGCTCTTCGCTGCGCGCCCGCTGGAACGTGGTCATGGCCACATTTTACAGACCGGCGGTCCCTTGTGTACAGACCATCGGTCTGCTACGTTCAGTGAATAACAGACCGATGGTCTTTCAGAGGCCCGGAAGGAAAGATCCCATGTACACGGTCCCGGATCAGACCGGCAAGCGCGTCATCGTCACCGGCGCCAACAGCGGCACCGGCCAGGAGGCGGCCCGGCGGCTCGCCGAGGCGGGCGCCCACGTCATCATGGCCGTCCGCACGGTGGCCAAGGGCGACCAGGCCCGGGCCGGGATCCTGGCCCGCCACCCGGGCGCCTCGCTCGAGGTGCGCCGCGTCGACCTGGCCGACCTGGCGTCGGTCCGGGAGTTCAGCGACGGCCTCCTGGACGACGGCACCCCGGTTGACCTGCTCGTCAACAACGCCGGCGTGATGGCCCCGCCGACCCGGATGACCACCGCCGACGGCTTCGAGCTGCAGTTCGGCAGCAACTTCCTCGGCCCGTTCGCGCTGACCCTCCGGCTGCTGCCCGTGGTGCTCGCCGCCCCGGCGCCGCGGGTGGTCACGATGAGCAGCGGCGTCGCGAACTTCGGCCGGATCCACTTTGACTGACCTGGAGTGGGAACGCCGCTACAGCGCGAACTTCGCCTACGCCCAGTCCAAGCTCGCGGACCTGATGATGAGCCTGCGGCTGGCCGCGATCGCGGTCGAGCGCGACTGGAACCTGATGAGCAACGCGGCGCACCCGGGGTTCACCCGCACGAACCTGCAGACCGCCGGGGCCAGCCTGGGCCGCGACAAGCCGAAGCGGACGATGTTCAACAGCCTGCATTTCCTCCCGTCCCAGGAGGTCGGGCCGGGCACCGAGCCGCTGCTGTACGCCGCCACCAGCCCGTCCGCCGTGTCCGGCGGGTACTACGGCCCGGGCGGCATGATGGGGCTGGTCGGGCCGACGACCTTCGTCCGGCCGCCCCGCCGGGCCCGCGACACCGCGGCCGCGGCCCGGCTCTGGGCCGAAGCCGAGCGCCTGACCGGGGTACGGTTGCCGGCGGGGGCCATTCGTTCCTGAGTGACCGTTCCTGACTGGGCCCGGGGGGTAGCACGCAGGTATGAGTACCGGGACCCCGGCGCCCGCCCCGACGGCGGCGCCGGGCACCGAGCGGCCACGGCGGTACCGGCCCAAGCTCCGCTACGAGCTCATCGGCTGCGGCCTGCACGGCCACGAGCTGCTCGGCACGGACGCGGCTGAGCTGCGGGCTGGCGACCAGCTCTTTGCCCGGGAAACGGGCGGGCCTGCGCTGGTACCGGTGCCTGCGCTGTGACTCCTGGGTGGTGCTCACCCCGCCGGCCCAGCCCGCCCGGCGCTATCCGCCGTCCCGGGAGGAGATCACCCTCCCGCTGCGCGGCCGGCCGCTGCGTGACCGCTACGTCCTGCGGCTGATCGCCATCGACCGGATCCTGCATTTCCTGGTCCTGTCCGCGCTCGCCGCGGCCGTGTTCCTGTTCGCCAGCAACAAGGCCGCGCTGAACGCGGACTTCACCCGCATCCTCCACGACCTCCAGGGCGGTCTGGGCGGCCCGGTCGCCACCAGCCGCCAGGGCGTCGTGCACGACCTGCAGCGGCTGTTCGCGGTCAGCATCACGAACCTGTACCTGGCCGGCGCCGCCATCGCCGCGTACGCGGCCCTGGAGGGGGTCGAGGCTATCGGCCTGTGGCTGGGCCGCCGCTGGGCCGAATACCTGACCTTCGTGGCGACGGTGGTGTTCGTGCCGTACGAGATCTACGAGCTGACCAAGAGCGTGACCGCGCTGAAGGTCCTCACCCTGGTCATCAACCTGGCCATCGTGGTCTACCTGCTGTTTTCCAAACGCCTGTTCGGGCTGCGCGGCGGCGGCCGGGCCGAGCGGGCTGAGTACGACGAGGACGTCGGCTGGCCCGCTATCGAGCGCGCCACTCCGCAGCCGTTCCCGGCCGGCCCGGCTCCCGCTTACGGGCGCCCGGAGACTGGCGGGGCCGCGGGCGCGTCCTCCACGTCGATGTAGAGTTCCCGGCCGCCGGGCAGCAGCACGCCCAGTGAATAGGACGTTATTCCCTCCAGGATCTCGGTCTGGCCGAGGATCTCGATGTCGACGACGTCAGGGTGGCCAATGAGGAGGCGGCACAGCACACTGCCCGCATGATCGGGCTCCGCCCGATTGGACACGGCCCTGGAGGACGGGGCCGCCTCGGGCTTGCAGGCGTCATCCGGAGATGTCATGCGACCACCGTGGGCGGGTTGCAGCCGTGAGCATGCTCCGTCGCGCGGCGCCGAATCGGACAAGCTCCACCGGCCGGGATGAAACTTCGTAGGCGAACACATTTCCTAATGTAACTCGGCGTGAGCGCGAGAACCCGGAATGAGGGCCCAGAATCGCGCACGGCGTGTCATATGGCGGGTGATAAAGCCGCCAATATCCGGCGCTCGCGGTGACGCCTCTGCTCGCCCGCGAGCCGGCGCCCCACGGGCGGTCACCGGCGGGACGGCGCCGCCGTGCATCATGGGCGGGTGCCATTGTTCTCTTTCGAGGGCGTCGCGCCCACTGTGAGCCCGCAAGCCTGGATCGCCCCCACCGCCACCCTGGTGGGCGACGTCCGCGTCGAGGCGGAGGCGTCCATCTGGTACGGGGCGGTGCTCCGGGCCGACTTCGGGCCGATCCTGGTGCGCCGCGGCGCGAACGTCCAGGACGGCTCGGTGCTGCACGGCGGCCGCGATCCGGTCACCGAGGTCGGTGAGGGGGCCACGATCGGGCATCTCTGCGTGGTGCACGGCGCCGTGGTGCACACCGAGGCGCTGATCGGCAACGGGGCCACCGTGCTCGATGGCGCCGTCGTCGGGCCGCGCGCCCTGGTCGCGGCCGGGGCCACGGTGCCCCCCGGGATGGAGATCCCCGAGGGCATGCTCGCGGTCGGCGTGCCCGCCCGGATCGCCGGGCCGGTCACCGGCGGAGCCGGGCAGTGGGTCGCGAACAACCCCCGGATCTACCGCGAACTTGCCCGGCGGCACGCCGCAGGCGTGCTCCCCGTCCCCGAGCCCGGCTGACCAGCGATCAAGTGTCCGCGGGGCCGGGCGAGCCGCCGGGTGCGTGACTCACCGGTGCCACGGGGGCGGGGACGCGGACGGCGTCGTCCGCGGTCCCGGTCTCGCGCACGATGGTGAGCTCATCCACGGCCGCGACCGGCTCTCGAGGGCACGAAGTCACTGCTCGTGGCGGTGCGCGGGGCGGCCTGTCAGGCGCGGTAGCGCGCCGGGGCCTCGCGGTAGTCCGGGCGGGCGAGCTGGTGCCGGATCCCGGAGGCGCCGTTGATGAGCAGCGTGCTGCCGCTCCCGACGCCGAGCTGGTCAAGCGCGCGCGTGGCTGTCTCGATCGCGGCCGGCAGCGCGGCAGCGCCGGGGAAGTCAAGCGACGGCGGGACCGGCGCATAGTAGGACAGCACCGCCAGCTCGGCCTGGGCCGCGCCCTCCGCGGAAAAGCCGAACACGCGATCGCCGGCGGCCACGTCCGCCACGCCCTCGCCGAGCTCGTTGAACGACGCCCGCCGCCTCGTAGCCCATGGTCTGCGGGAGCTCCCCATCCATCAGGCCCTGGCGCTTCTTCCAGTCGCTCGGGTTGACGCCCGCCGCGCGCACCGCAATCCGGACCTGGCCGGGACCCGGATGCGGATCAGGCAGATCCACGATCTCGAGGACCTCCGGGCCCCCGAACTGGCTGAACCGGACTGCCTTCACCATTCGCTCCGATCCCGACCCCGGGGTGTCGCGGTTGCTGCGGGTACGCCAGTCTGCCAGCCCTCGCAGGCCGCCGGGCACCACGGCAGCCGCGGCGCCCCGCCCGACGGGGGTGGCCAGGGATCAGAGCGACCGGGAGCGGGACCAGCCGCGGGTTATCCGCCAGGTGCCCAGGGCCGTGGTGACGGCGGCCACCGCGAGCAGGACGGCTGCGGCCCGCAGCGTCGCCCCGGCCTGGCCCTGCAGCGCCGAGCGGAGCGCGGACATGGCCCAGTAGCCCGGGGACGCGGGCGCGGCCGCGCGGGCCCAGCCGGGCAGCACCGACAGCGGGATCAGGGCGCCGCCGAGGGCGCTGAGCACCACCCCGCCGATGTCGTAGGCCATGTTCAGCTCGCTCTGGCTGCGCAGCGTCGCACCCAGCGCCGTGCCGATGCCGAGCAGGGCCAGCGCCCACGAGATGACCGCGGCGGCCAGCAGGAACGGGTCAGCGACGCGGAGGCCGAACACGACGACCCCGAAGAGCAGCACCTCGGCCTGCTGGGCGGCCAGCATGCCGAAGCCGGGAAGGGCCTTGGTGGCGAGCAGTTCGCCGCTCCGCGCGGGGGTGGCCCGCAGCCGGTCCCAGGTCCCCCAGGTCCGCTCGGTCAGGATGGCCGTGCCCACCACGGACAGGGCCAGCAGGGAGAACATCACCAGCATGCCGGTGACCACCTGGACGGTGCCCGCCTGCACGCCGTGGCGGGCCAGCGCCGACAGGTAGAGGGGCCGGAAGAGCAAGATCATGACCAGCGGCATGACGAGCCGGCTCAGCACCGGGCCGGGCTCGCGGAGCATGAGCGCTGTGTTGTGCCGGCTCAGTGCGGCCAGGCGGATGGCCGTACCGGACGCAACCATCGGGGGCCTCCCGGGAGAGTAGGGCGTCATGGGGTGAGGGCGGCGTACAGGTCGTCCAGACCTGGCCGGCGGATGTCGATGGAGACCGGCGCCGCGCCTGCCGCCAGCAGCCGGGCCAGCGTGGCCGGCGCGTCGGAGGTGACCACCCGCAGTTCATCGCCTGCGGTCCCGTCCACCTGCCCGAGGCGGCGCAGTCCGGCGGGCACCGGCCCGGCGAAGCCGACCCGCACCTCGCCGGCCAGCCCGGCCAGCAGCGAACGCTGGCCGCCGCGGGAGATGATCCGGCCCGCCCGGACCACGGCCAGCGTGGCGCCGAGTTCGGTCAGTTCCGGGAGGTAGTGCGTGGTGTAGACGACCGCGGCGCCCGCGGCCGCGCGGCCGGTGACCACGGTGAGCAGCGCGCGGCGGGTCTGCGGGTCGGCGCCCGCGGTGGGCTCGTCGAGCAGCAGCACCGGCCGCTCGGCGACGAGCGCAGTGGCCGCCTGGGTGCGCTTGCGCTGCCCGCCGGAGAGCAGCCCGGCCGGCCGGTCGAGGACCTCGGTCAGGCCCAGCTGCTCGGCGATCCCGGTCACCGCCCGGCGGAGCGCGGCCCGGCGCAGTCCGGCCAGCGCCCCGAACAGCCGCAGGTGCTCAGCCACGGTCAGCCGGGGGTAGAGCGACGTCTCCTGCGGGCACACCCCGAGCCGGGCCCGGGCCTGGCGGGGATGCGCGAGAACGTCGATCCCGGCCACGCTGACCCGGCCGGCGTCCGGGCGGATCAGCCCGGACACTATCTCGACGAACGTGGTCTTGCCCGCGCCGTTGTGGCCCACCAGCCCGACGATCTCGCCGGGAGAGACGGTCAGCGCGAACCCATCCAGGGCCACGCTGCGCCCATACCGCTTGACCAGTCCCTCGGCGACGAGCCCGGTGCCTGCCCCCGGCATCGCATCCACCACCTCGTTAGTGATCTACAGTGTATATATCTACACTGTAGAGCCATGGCGGACCGACGGCAAGAAATTCTCGACGCGGCGTTGGCGCTCGCCGATGAGGGCGGCCTGGACGCGGTGTCCATGCGCGCGGTGGCCCAGCGCGTGGGGCTGACCGCGATGGCGCTGTACCCGCACTTCAGCAGCAAGGAGGCGTTGCTGGACGGGCTCGTCGGCCGGGTGCTGGCCGACCTGCCCCGGCCCGATCCGGATGGATCATGGCAGCAGCGGCTGAGCGGGATGGCGCACGCTGTCCGGGAGCTGGCGCACCGTCATCCCTCGATCGTGCCGCTGCTGTTCTCCCGCCCGGCGGTGACCCCCGACGCGGTCCAGGTGGTCGACGCCATCTACCAGGCCCTGATGGACGCGGGCGTGCCCCCGGGCCAGGTGGCCCGCCTGGAACGGATGCTCAGCACCTTCGTGCTCGGCTATGCGGTCTCGGAGGTGAGCGGCAGGTTCTCCCGCGGCACCCTGGGAACCCGGGAAAGACGGGGCCAGCTGCCCGGTACCGAGTTGCCCGCCCACCATCAGCTTGGCTCGTGGCTGGACGCGCCGTGGTCCTGGGAAGCCGAGTTCGACGCGGACCTGGCCGACCTGACCCAGCTAATCCTGCTCGCCGCCGGGCCGCCCGGCGGCGGGCAGGATCAGCCGCCGGGTGCGTGACCTACCAGTGCCGCTGGACGGGCACGACCACGTCGTCATCCGCGGTCCCGGTCTTGCGCACGATGGTGAGCCCGTCCACGGCCGCGGCCGGAACGGTGGGCACGAGTCAGTTCTGGCCGCGCCCGGTTCATGGGCCCGGGCTCATCGGGCCGGGCCTGCGCCGCGGATGAGCTGCTGGGCGAGGTCCGCCAGGTCGGTGGCGTACACATCGAAGTGGTCGTCCGCGGCCGGGGTACCCTCTCCGGGCCGGGCGACGTAGCCGGTACGCATCCCGTGCCCGGCCGCGGCCCGCAGGTCCCAGGGATGGGCGGCGATCATCATGGCGTGCCGGGGGTCGAGGCCGAGCAGGTCCAGGGCCATCTGGTAGACGGAAGGATCAGGTTTGTACGCCCGGGTCAGTTCCGCGGACAGGACGCAGTGCCAGCCCAGGCCGCCCGCCGCCGACATCGAGGCCAGCTGGGCCAGGCTGGCGTTGGACAGGGCGACCACGGTGAAGCGGCTGGCCAGGGCGTGCAGGCCCCGGGGCGAGTCGGGCCAGGGCCGGAGCCGGTGACCGATCAGGGCCAGGTCGTCGATCAGGGCCTGGTGGTCAGCCAGGGCCTGGTCGCCGGCCAGGGCCGGCCGGAGCCCGCCCGGCCCGGCGGCGCGCAGCGCCTCCTGGAGCGCGTCCCGGCGCAGCGCGTCGTTCGATCTCCACGGCGCCTCACCCGCGGCGACCTGGCCGGTCAGCGCTTCGACCCGGCGGGTCCATTCCGCCGCGACGTGGTCCGCCTGGGCCGGCCCGGTCCCCGCCGCGGCCAGTGCCCGGGCCGTCTCGGCGGCGACCGACCCCGCCTCGTCGACCACGGTGCCCAGCACGTCGAAGATCAGGGTGGCCACGCCCGCCGGGGGGCCACCGCTCGTGGTGCTCATCCGCAGCCTCCCGGCCTGGGCCGGTCCGCCATCCCCGGGGCCGGATCGGGGCTCTGGCGCTCCCGGGCGATGCGGTAATGGTAGTCATGGTGCGCGATGAAGCCGATGCGGCGGTACAGCGTGCGGGCGGGCTCGTTGTCGTCCTCGACCTGCAGATAGAGGTGCCCGGCGCCGTGCGCGGCGGCCTGGGCGGCGAGGGCGGCGGTGACCGCCGTGGCGAGGCCCCGGCGCCGGTGCCCGGGGGCGACCTCGATGGCCGTCAGCCCGGCCCAGCCCGCGGCCGCGGCCACCCGGCCGATGGCGACGGTCTGCCGCCGCCGTCCCGGATCGAGGCGAACGCCTGCCAGGGCGCGGAGGTGAGCACCTGCCGGGCGATCGGCGGCAGGCTCGGCTGCCCGCGGTAGTGGTACAGGGCCAGCCACTCCTCGCTGGGTTCCGGGTCCATCCCACTTCCATCGGCACCTCCATCGGCACGGGTGCCGGGCCCCTCCCGCGAGCGCCGCCGCGCCCCCGGCCGCTGGACCGGCCCGGCGACCCGGGCCACCTGCTCCGGCCGCGCGGTCATCACCGTCGCCGTGCCGGAGCGCACGCTCCAGCCCCAGCTCCGCGAGGAAGCGGTCGAGCCGGGATCGCCTGCGGGCCTGCCCGCCGGGTAGGGCACGGCGATCATGGCCGGCAGGCCGCGGGCCTGGTACCAGTCCTGCACCGCCCGGGCGGCCTGGTCCAGCGGGCATCCGGGATGGCCGGTGGCCAGTGCGCTGTTGGCCCGCCCGGTGAACCCGCCCGCGGCGCGGAGCAGCCAGTCACCCAGCCGCTCTTCCTCCGGCGCCCGCCAGCCGAGCGCGGCGCGCTGCTCGAGGTCGGGGATCGAGATGGTCATGCACCCAGCGTGACACGGGACCCGCGGCCGCGGCCAGTTGGTCCAGTAATGCCGGAATTAATACGAGGCTGGCCTTACTTATTGTGCAATAAGGAGCCGGCCAGTGTTCTTTACTGCCAACGGGAGATCGGCCGTCCACGATAACGTGTCATTCATGTTAAGCCTCCTGGGCCGGCGTTCTCCTCGTCCGTGCGGCCGGACGGAACAACCCGTTAATCCGCTATGCCGGAAATGGTGCGAGGCTTGACTATTGCCGCGAACTTTCCCCGCCTGGCCTGGAGCAGGTCCGGAGCCTGGGCCGCGGCCGGTCGCTCGATGCGAGCAGCATCCGCAATATCCTCATCGGTGCCGATAAACCCGATCCGCCGCAGGTAATTGACCCCCGCGGCGTGGTGATCTGCGGTGCCTGGATTCGCGGTGAGCTGAACCTCGACGGCGTTACCGCCGCTATCGGGCTGCGGTTTACCGGATGCCGCTTCGACAAGCCCCTGAGCCTGTGTGACGCGAAACTGCCCTGGCTTTTCCTGGACACCTGCGTGCTGCCCGCCGTCACGGCCAACCGGGCCCGGGTTGACACGCTGAGCATTCGCGGCTGCGAACTCGACGGCCGCCGTCCGGACGGCCTGATCCAGCTGGCCGGTACCCAGGTGGCCAGCGAACTCCGGCTGGACGGCACCCGCCTGGCCAACCGCTCCGGCCCGGCCCTCACCGCCCCCGGGCTGTCTGTGGGCGGCGGCGGCACCTGCGTCGGCGCGTTCCTGGACGGCCTCGACGCGGTCGGCCACACCGACGGCGAGGCGGCCGTCAACCTGTCCGGGGCCGAGGTCAGCGGCAACCTCATGCTGCGCGGCGCGCGGCTGGCCAACCGCAGCGGCCCGGCGCTGCTCGCGGACGGCATCAGCGTCCGGGGCGACCTGCAGCTGGCCAGGGACGCCGGATCAGGCCGGGACTTCCAGGCGTCCGGCGGCGGCTGGCAGGGCACCGCGCTGCTGCGCGGCGGCACCATCTCCGGCCAGCTGTCGCTGGAACACGCCAGGGTCAGCTGCGGTCCCGCAGAGGGCGGCCCGCCGCCGCACCGGCGCCGGTCGGTGGGCGCGGTCTGCCTGTCCGGCAGCACGATCGCGGGCAACCTGGTGCTGCGGCACGCCCAGCTGGCGGCGGCCACGATGTCCGCGCTGATGGCCGAGAACCTGACCGTCAAGGGCCACGCCGGAGCCTGCGAGAGCCGGCACGAGGGGCTGACCGCGACCGGGTCGGGTCCGCTGGGGGCCGTCTGCCTGGCCGGGGCGTCCGTCACCGGCCAGCTGTCGCTGCGCGGGACGACCCTGGTCAACGAATCCGGGCCGGCCCTGCTGGCCGACCTCATCACGATCGGGGACGGGGCCCGGCTCGACCAGGACTTCAGCGCCGAGGGGGAAGGCGAGGCCGGCGCCCTCCGCCTGCCCGAGGCCAGGATCAGCGGGGACCTGCGGCTGAACGGGGCCCGGCTGACCAACCACACCGGCCCGGCCCTGCTGGCCGATGGGGTCATCGTGCAGAGTCGACCTGGTGCTGGACGCGGATGTCGCGTCGGGCCGGCGGTTCGAGGCCGCCGGGGCGGGCCGCCACGGGACCCTGCTGATCCGGGGCGCCACCGTCAGCGGCCGGCTGTCCCTGGAGGGCGCGCACGTCCGCCGGGGGCACGCCCCCGGCCGCCGGCCCGGCCAGCAGGTCCGCGACGAGATCGAGCAGCACAGCCCGGCCGGGCTGACCGCGATCACGACCATCCTGCGGGGCTGCGACTGCGAGCCGGCCGGCGGGGACGGATCGCAGGGCGCGGTATGCCTGAGCAACACGACGGTCGGCGGCCGCCTGGCCTTGCGCAACGCGTTCCTGAGCAACGACACCGGCCCGGCCCTGATGGCCGACTACCTGACGGTCAAAGACGACGCGGCCGGGTGCGAGGAGGCCCGCAACGGGCTTACCGCGATCGGGTCCGGCCCGTCCGGCGCGATCTGCCTGGCCGCGGCCACCATCAACGGCCAGCTGTCGCTGAGCGGATCCACGCTGGCCAACGCCACCGGCCCGGCCCTCGTCGCGGACTTCGCCCAGATCAATGGGGGCGTGCTCCTGGACCAGGGCTTCGTGGCGGTGGGCACGGGCCCGTCCGGCGCGGTCTGCCTCACCGACGCCAGCGTCGGCCGGGAGCTCCGCTGCGCGGGACGATTTGTCAGCCCCGCAGACGCCGGCGGCGCCCCCCTGGTCGCGCTTAACCTGACCCGCACCAGGGCGGGCACCCTCCAGCTCGGTGACCAGCACCATGGCTTTCTGGTCGACGGCCTGCTGGAACTGGACGGGCTCAGCTACACCGGCCTGCCCGGGCTGGGCGACCTGGACCGCCTCGGCCCGCAGCCGCCCGGCGGCCGCGGCCGCTCCGCGGCGGACCGGGCGGGCCGCCGGCCCGCACGGCGATAACGTCGCGCAGTGGCTGTGGTGGCTGCGCGGATGCACGACCCAGTACCGGGCCCAGCCGTATGAGGCGCTCGCCGCCGCGTACGGCGGCGCCGGCTACGACGACCTGGCCCGCCGGATCCTCGTCGCCCAGCGGGACGACGTGCGTGACCGCGGATCGCTCAGCCCCGTGCGCAAGCTCGGGCAGCACTGCGCGAAGTGGCTGACCGGCTACGGCTACCACTGCTTCTACGCGTTCTTGTGGCTGGCCGGGCTGTTCACCGTCACCGCGCTGGTCGCCGTGTTCTGGCTCGGGCCGGAGAAGTACATCGTGCCGGGGCCCGCCGCCGGGACGACGGCCGTCACCGCGGCCAGCGCCTCCGGGTCAGCCAGCAGCCTCAGCCAGCCCGGCTGCGCTCCGGTCAGCCGTGTCCGCCGGCCCGCCAGCGCCCCGGCCACGCCGCCGCGTCGGCCAGCGCGTCGGCCGCGCCGGCCGCGTCCGCCAGCCCGTCGGCGCCGGCCCCCTCGGCCTCGCCCACCGCCCGCGCCCCGGCCGCCGCGGGGCGGGCCGTGACCGCCCGCCGCCGCCAGGCAGTGCTCCGATCCGGCCCGGATCGGGTACGCGATCGGGCTCGCCTTTCCCCTCATCAACCTGAACAGCAGCGCGGCGGCGCCAGTGTGATGTCCCGGCCAGCGGGGCCGCGGCCGGGGTCGTGGTCTTCGGCTGGGCGGTCCGCGCCGCGGCAGCCAGCCTGCTGGCCCTCTACACCCTCGGGCTGACGGGCGTCACCCGCAGCCCGCCCGGCGCGGGCTGACCGGGGCCCGCGGCCGCTGACCACCGGCTGCTCCGCACCCGTTAGGGTCGGGTTCCGTGCCCAACCGTGAGCTGGTGGTCCTCGGCACGGCTAGCCAGGCCCCGACCCGCAGCCGTAACCACAACGGCTACCTGCTGCGCTGGGACACCGAAGGGCTGCTGTTCGACCCCGGGGAGGGGACCCAGCGGCAGATGCTGTTCGCCGGGGTGACGGCGAGCCAGATCACCCGGATCTGCATCACCCATTTCCACGGTGACCACTGCCTCGGCCTGCCCGGGGTGCTGCAGCGGATGGCCCTCGACCGGGTGCCGCACCTGGTCGAGGCGTACTACCCGGAGCAGAACCAGGCCGTGTTCGACCGGCTCCGGCATGCGGCGCTGTTCCGCGACGTGCTCAACCTCCGCGAGTGCCCGGTCGGCCAGGCGGGCCCGGTGGCCCGCACGCCGGCGTTCCGGCTGGAGGCACGGCCGCTGTCGCACAGCGTGCCGACCTTCGGCTACCGGCTCGAGGAACCGGACGGGCGGCGGATGCTGCCGGAGCGGCTGGCCAGGCTGGGCATCGCCGGGCCGGACATCGGCCGGCTGCAGCGCGAAGGAAGCCTGGTCACCGGCGGCCGCCCGGTCACGCTGGAGGAAGTGAGCGAGCCGAGACGCGGCCAGCGCTTCGCGTTCATCATGGACACCCGGCTGTGCGACGCGGCGTTCGCGCTGGCCGACCAGGCGGACATGCTGGTCTGCGAGTCCACCTTCGCGGACACCGAGGCCGCGCTGGCCCGGGACTACGGCCACCTGACCGCGAGCCAGGCGGGCCGCATCGCCGCGGAGGCCGGCGCCCGGCTGCTCGTGCTCACGCACTTCTCCCAGCGCTACGACCCCGCCGACGGGCAGCGGCTGGCCGGGGAGGCGGCCAGCGCCTTCGGCGGTGAGGTCGTCCTGGCCCGGGACCTGGCCCGCGTCCCGGTGCCGTCCCGGGCGCCGCTTCCGTAATCAGGTACCAGTGGCGGTCAGCTGGCAGGCTTCGCCCGGAGTTGTCGGTCTCCTTTTCCGCGTGCCCGCCGAACTCGCTGCGCAGCGCGGACAGCAGCTTGTGGCTGAACTCGCCGAGGCCGCGCGACTCGAACCGCTCGATCAGCGCGGCGGTGATGACCGGCGCGGGCACTCCCTCGTCGATCGAGGCGATCACGGTCCACCGGCCTTCGCCGGAGTCCGAGACGTGCCCGCCGAAGTCGTCCAGCTGGGGGGACCGGGCCAGCGCGTCCGCGGTCAGGTCCATCAGCCAGGAACTGACGACCGACCCGCGCCGCCACACCTCGGCCACCTCGGCGACGTCGATGTCGTACTGGTAGTACTCGGGGTCGCGCAGCGGCGTGGTCTCCGCGTCCGCGGCCTGCATCTTCGTCCTGGCCCACGTTGGCGTGCTTGATGATGGACAGCCCCTCGGCGATCGCGGCCATCATCCCGTACTCGATCCCGTTGTGGACCATCTTCACGAAGTGACCGGAGCCAGCCGGCCCGCAGTGCAGGTAACCGTCCGGGGCGGTGCCGGTCCGGGTCCGGCTGGGGGTGGGCTCCGCCGTCCCGGCGCCCGGGGCGATGCTGCTTGAAGATCGGGTCCAGGTGCTCGACCGGCCCGTCCTCGCCGCCGATCATCAGGCAGAAGCCCCGCTCCAGGCCGAAGACCCCGCCGGACGTGCCGACGTCCACGTAGTGCAGCTGCTTCGGCAGGAGCTGCTTGGACCCGGTCGATGTCGTCCCGGTAGTAGGTGTTGCCGCCGTCGATCACGATGTCACCCGGCTCGAGCAGCACGGCGAGCTGCTCGAGGACCGGCCCGGTGACCGCGGCGGGCAGCATCAGCCACGCCACCCGGGGCTTCTCCAGCTTGGCGACGAACTCCTCCAGGGTGGTCGCGCCGGTCGCGCCCTCGCCCTCGAGCTGCTTGACGTGGTCCGGGGTGTGGTCATAGGCGACGACGCGGTGGCCGTCGCGCATCAGCCGCCGGGACAGGTTGGCGCCCATCCGGCCCAGCCCGATCATGCCCAGCTGCATCGGCTTGTCGGTTGTCATGTCTGTTCTCCGCTCTCCGCTAGCTTGCTCAGCTACTGCTAGCTCTTCAGCCGCCGGTAGCGCTGGATCAGGGTGTTGGTGGACGAATCATGCTTCAGGTCGGGCTCCGCGGCGTTCTCCAGCTCGGGCAGGATCTGGACGGCCAGCACCTTGCCCAGCTCCACGCCCCACTGGTCGAAGGAGTCGACGTTCCAGATGGTGCCCTGGGTGAACACGCTGTGCTCGTACAGCGCGACGAGCGTGCCGAGCAGCCTGGGGGTGAGCTTCTCGGCCAGCAGCACGTTGGTCGGCCGGTTCCCGGGCATGACCCGGTGCGGCGCGATCTCGGGTGCGGTGCCCTCGGCGAGGACCTCCTCCTCGGTCTTGCCGAAGGCCAGGGCCTGCGACTGCGCGAACACGTTCGAGATCAGGATGTCGTGGTGATCGCGCAGCGGGTTGAGGGTCTTGCCGAAGCCGAGCAGGTCCAGCGGGATCAGCTTGGTGCCCTGATGGATCAGCTGGTAGAAGCTGTGCTGCCCGTTGGTCCCGGGCTCGCCCCAGAAGACCGCGCCGGTCTGGTAGTCAACCTCGGCGCCGTCCAGGGTGACCCGCTTGCCGTTGGACTCCATGGTCAGCTGCTGCAGATAGGCGGGGAACCGCTTCAGGTACTGCTCGTAGGGCATCACGCCGTAGGTCTGCGCGTCGAAGAAGTCGCCGTACCACACGGCGAGCAGAGCCATCAGGACCGGGAGGTTCTCGCTGAACGGGGCGGTGGCGAAGTGCTCGTCCATCTCGTGGAAGCCGGCCAGCATCTCGGCGAAGTTCTCCGGCCCGATCGCCACCATGGTGGACAGGCCGATCGCGGAATCCATCGAGTACCGGCCGCCGACCCAGTCCCAGAAGCCGAACATGTTCGTCGGTGTCGATGCCGAACTCCGACACCCGCTCCGCGTTGGTGGAGACCGCGACGAAGTGCTTGGCCACCGCGTCCTCGCTGCCGAGCTCGCCCACCACCCAGTCCCGGGCGGAATGGGCGTTGGTCAGCGTCTCCAGGGTGCCGAAGGTCTTGGAGGAGATGATGAACAGCGTCTCGTCGGCGGCCAGGTCCCGGGTCGCCTCGACGAAATCGGTGGAGTCCACGTTGGACACGAAGCGGAACGTCAGGTCCCGCCGGGAGTAGTAGCGCAGCGCCTCGTAGGCCATGACCGGGCCGAGGTCCGAGCCGCCGATCCCGACGTTGACGATGTTCCGGATGGCCTTGCCGGTGTAGCCCTTCCACTCCCCGGAGCGGATGCGCTCCGCGAAGGCCGCCATCCGGTCCAGCACCTCGTGCACCTGGGCCACCACGTCCACCCCGTTGACCACCAGCGAGCTGCCCTTCGGCATCCGCAGCGCGACGTGCAGCACGGCCCGGTGCTCCGACACGTTGATCGCTTCACCGCGCATCATCGCGTCCCGGCGCTCCGCCACACCGGACTCCTCGGCCAGCTGGAGGAGCAGGCCCAGGGTCTCGTCGGTGACCCGGTTCTTGGAGTAGTCCAGGTAGAGCCCGGCGGCTTCGGCGGACAGACGCTCGCCGCGCCCGGGGTCGGCCGCGAACAGCTCGCGCAGGTGCCGCCCGCTGATCTCGGAGTGGTGCTGTTCCAGCGCCTTCCAGGCCGGGCGCTGGCGAAGGGGAGTGGTCGGCATCTGCTCAGTCCTCCAGTGGTCAGCGAGCCGGTGGTCAGTGAGCCGGTGGTTAGTAAGGTCTGCGCGCGGGATCAGCCATGGGCCGCAGGCATCAACGTAGCCTGCTCCGCGGGACCCTGGCGCGCCGCACCGGGGGGACGGCGGGAACGGGTGCGCCGGTCAGGAAGTCCAGCATGATCGCGTTGCACAGGGCAGGCTTCTCCCGCAGCAGGAAGTGTGAGGTTCCGGGCACGATGGCGAGCTCGGAATCCGGAATCCCGTTGTACAGGACCAGGGTGTCGTCCAGGGAAACCGCATCCTCGTCGCCGGCCATCAGCAGCGTACGGCTGCTGATGCCGCCGAGTTCAGCCTGGGCCAGCGCGGGCCCCCCGGCGAGCATCGTCACGACCTTGCTGGCCACGACGGGAAAGTGCGCTTCCCCGTCGGGCGAGACCTCCCCGTAGCCCGGCCCGAGAAACCTGACCAGGTCAGCCAGGCCCGGCCAGGGCGAGTCCGACGCCCGCGGCCCCGGCGGCCGGATGCTCGCGCTGATCAGGATCAGCCGCCGGACCAGGCCCGGATAGCGCAGCGCGACGTGCAGCGCCGTGGCCCGCCCAGGCTGTGCCCGGCCAGGTGGGCCGGGACCGCCCACCACGGTGGTCAGGAAGGCCACCGTGTCCTGCAGGAGCAGCTCGGGGGTGATCGGCCCGGGTGCGTCGGGGGTGTGCCCATGCCCCCGGGCGTCCGGGGTGTACACGCGGAACTGCTCGGCGAGCGCGGGCACGTTACGCGGAGAAGAACCGGGCATCGGTCAGCCCTCCGTGCAGCAGGACCAGCGGCTCGCCGGTGCCCTGCTCGGCCCACCACAACGCCGGGCCGGCCGGCCCGGCGCGGCCGGGCGTCCCGTTCTCGCGTCCCGGCATGCCCATGTCCCCAGAGACCGCCATGTCTCTTCAGACCACGGGGCGGGCCGGAATTCACCGGCCCGGGCCTCACTCTTCGAGCGCGCCCGGGTTGAGCGGGGACGTCGACGGAATGCTGCTGGAGCGCTTCCAGCGGGACGACCTCGAGGGCCCGCTCATGGGTCGAGGCGAGCACCACCGGCGCCGCCACCCCGTCCTGATGGGCCCGCAGCCAGTTCGCCGCGGTCACGCACCACCGGTCCCCGGGGACCAGCCCGGGAAAGCGGTACTGCGGCACCGGGGTGCTCAGGTCGTTGCCGATGCCGGCGCTGATGCTCCAGGAACTCGGCGGTCACCACCGCGCAGATCGTGTGGCTGCCCCGGTCCTCCGGACCGGTGTTGCAGCACCCGTCCCGGTAGAACCCTGTGACTGGGTCGGTGCCACACGGCTCCAGTTCCCCACCGAGCACATTGCGGTCGCCCATCTCTGCAGTATGGCCCACCAGCGGCCGGCCCGGAACAGCGCCGCGACCGGGATGTCCCGGGCCGCGGCCGTGGCCGGCGCGCGGCCGACGGAGGGGTCACTGGCCTCCTGATCCGGCCCGCACCACGCTGATGGTCAGGATCTGGACCTTCTTGGCACAGGTCTGCGAGGTGTAGTGCAGGTACCCGGGCGTGGTCTGGTTGGGCGGGTAGATCTGCAGGTAGTCCGCGGTGACCAGGCCGCACTTGGCGGCGGGGAAATTGACCGCGTGCACGATCTGGAGCACCGCGTTGGCGACGGCCCCGGGGGAGAGGGTGACCAGTTTCCGCGCCGTGGTGTGGCTCTCGGCCGCGGCCAGGCCGATCTGCGTGACTGGTTTCCCGCCCGCGAGCGAGACGCCGGGGTACCCGTACAGCGTGCAGCTGGCGTTAGAGATGTTCGTGAAGTCGATGACCTGGAACGTGCTGCCCGCGGCGCCCTGGGCCAATCCGAGCTTCAGGCCGAGCGAGCGCGTCGGGCAGGCCGGCGCCGCGCCGGCCACGGTCGGGCTGGCCGCGCCCGTGGCCGGGGTGGCCGGAGCGGCCGCGGTGGTACTGGCCGACGCGGCCGGGGTGGCCCTGACGGTAATCGTCTTGGTGGGCGCGGCAGCCGGGGTGCCGCTGCTCCCGCATCCGGCGGCGAGCGCCGTGACGCAGGTGAGCGCCGCTCCGGCGAGCACTCGCCGGAGCGTGGGTGAACATGGGGTCATCGGTAGGTTCTTTCTGCCCAGGCGGCTCCGTGAGCCGTATGACAGGTATGACGTCCTTTGCCCCGCGGCGGTTGGCCGGTTTGCGCATGTCGGCGGGCGGAGTTTTCCCGGCAGGTAACGTCACAGCTGTGTGCTTGCTCATCGCCCTGTCCGGGGTCGTGCCCGGCGTTCCGCTGCTGATCGCGGCGAACCGGGACGAAATGTATCAGCGGCCGGCCGACCCGATCACCGTGCTCCGCGCCGCGCAGCCGCGGATCCTGGGCGGCCGGGACGAGCTGGCCGGCGGGACCTGGCTCGCGGTCAACGAGCACGGCGTGGTGGCCGGCCTGACCAATCAGCCGACCGGGGCGCGGGACCCGGCTAAGCGGTCCCGGGGCGAACTGCCGCTCGCCTTCGCCGCCTACCCGGACGCGAAGACCGCCGTGACCGAGGTGTGCGCCCGGCTCGACCCGGCCGACTACAACCCCTGCTGGATGCTGGTCGGCGACCGGCATGCGCTGTTCTCGGTCGATCTGAGCGGCGGGCACCGGGCGGGGGTGGAGGAACTCCCGCCAGGCCGCTACGTGCTGGAGAACGCGCCGCTGCGGCAGCCGTCGGCCAAGCAGCGGCGGGTGGCCGGGCTGGTGGCCGCGCTGGACGAGGCCGGGCTGGACGAGGCGGCACGGGCCGGGCCGGGGCGGGCGGGACGGGTCGAGGCCGGGCTGGCTGCGGTGCTCCGGGATCATCAGCCCGCCGCCGGTCCCCAGCCGGCCGGGCCCGGCGGCCTGGCCCGCCCGGCCGAACTGTCGGCCGCTTGCGTGCATACGGAGCGCTACGGCACCCGCTCTGCCATGATCGTCAGCGTGGGCCAGGCAGGCGAGCCGCGGGTCAGCGTGGCCGCCGGGCCGCCGTGCGTGACCCCGCTGCTGGATGTGACCGGGATGTGGGCCTCGCCCGCAGCGACTGACCCGCGACGCTGGCTGATTTGCGCTGATTGCTAGGATCCGAAGCATGCGGACCAGGGGGCGACGTGGCTGACTACTGATCGCGGGTGCCCTGTTCGTCTTCATCGTGGTGGTGCTGGTGACCCTGAAGCGGGCCGAGAACAATCGCAACCGCAAGCCAGGTGAGTGAAGCACCATCCCCGCGTACCGCACGCGCCAGTGACTACCCGGCCATCGCGGCGTCGTTGACGACTGGTGGGGCCGCCCCGTCCTGGCCGCCCTGCCCCGGCTGTTCCTGGATCACTTCCACCACACCAGCCTGGTGATTGACGGGCCCGGCGGGCTGCTGGCCTTCCTGGTCGGGATCCTGTCGCCCGCTGACCCGCGGCAGGCGTACGTCCACTTCGTCGGGGTGGCCCCGCAGGCCCGCCGCCAGGGACTGGCCGAGTTGCTCTACACCGAGTTCTTCGCGCTGGCCCGGGCCGAGGGCCGGACGACGGTCTCGGCGGTCACCGCCCCGGTCAACACGGGCTCCATCGCCTTCCACCGCGCGATGGGGTTCTCGGTGACCGGCCCCCTCGCCGGCTACAACGGCCCCGGCCATGATCTCGTCCGTTTCGACCGGGCTCTCTAGGGCCTGCCGCGCGGGCCCGTTCCGATCGTCGGCTGCCGGACCCCGGCCTGGTCGCAGCGCCGCCCGGCAGCCCGGCCCGAGCCGGCCGCCCGCACTCACCCGGCCCGCACCGGCGGCCCGCCATCGGGGTGTCCTTTACCGCCGCCGTTCCGGGGTCATGTGCGCCAATGCCCGGACATTACGCATCGCCCGTAGCGGGTGATGGCCAAAACTCTTGTGACTACTGCGTGTAATCAATACGAAGCGCTGGGTAGTGCCTTTTCTGCCGCGCGCAAGCACGACCTTGCCGGACGGGGGGAGCCGGACAGGGCGGTTCGCGGCACGGGGGGAAAAGCATGCCGGAACCAGTCCGCTCCGGCCAGCGCTACATGCCCGGACTCGATGGGCTGCGCGCGCTGGCGGTGCTCGCTGTCATCGCCTATCACGAGCAACTCGGCTGGGCGCCCGGGGGCCTGCTGGGCGTGGGCGTCTTCTTCACGCTCAGCGGTTACCTCATCACCGACCTGCTGCTCGGCCAGTGGGCCCGATCGGGCGGGCTGAACCTGGGCGACTTCTGGCTCCGGCGGGCCCGGCGGCTGCTCCCGGCCCTGTTCGTGATGCTGGCCGTGGTGACCGCGTGGGTCACGGTGGTGAGCCCCTCCCGGCTGGCCAGCCTGCGGGGGGCCGTGGCCGCCGCCGCGACCTACTCGAGCAACTGGTTCTACATCTACACGCACAACTCCTACTTCGCGAGATTCGCGCCGCCCGGGCCGTTCGACCACCTCTGGTCGCTGGCCGTGGAGGAGCAGTTCTACCTGGTCTGGCCCTGGCTGCTGCTGGCTCGGCGTGTACTTCCTGCGCGGCCGGCGGCCCGGCGCGGTGCGCTGGCTGGTGCTGCCGACCCTGGTGCTGGCCGCCGCGTCAGCCGTGGCGATGCTCATGCTCTACCACCCCGGCTACGACCCGACGAGGGTCTACGAGGGCTCCGACACCCGCGCCTGCGGCCTGCTGGTCGGGGCGGCGCTGGCCATGGTCTGGCCCAGCCGCCGTACCGCCCGGACCGCGCTGTGGAGCCGGGTCATGCTGGACGGGGCCGGGCTCGCCGGGCTGGCCGTGATCGGCGTGATGATCTGGCGGGTGGGCCAGTACTCGGCGTTCACCTACCAGGGCGGGCTGGTGCTGCTCTCGCTGGCCACGGCCGGGGTGGTGGCCGCGGTCGCCTGCCCCGGCAGCCTGGTCGGCGTGGTCCTGGGCTGGAAGCCGCTGCGCTGGATCGGTGTCCGTTCCTACGGCATCTATCTGTGGCATTACCCGGTGATCATCCTGACTTCCCCGGCCAATTCCACCGAGAATCTGCCCCGGGCCGCCCTGCAGGTGGCGGCGAGTGTCGGGATTGCCGCGCTGTCGTGGCGGTTCATTGAGGAGCCAATCCGCCGGGGCGCGCTCGAGCGGGCCTGGAAGCGGATGCGGTCGCGGACGGCCTGGCAGGCGCAGCGGGCCGGGGTCGGCAGCTGGGCCGCGGTCACCGGCGGGGCCATGGTGGTCGCCCTGGCCTGCGCGGGACTGAGCGGTGCGGTGCGCGCGCCGGTCGCCAGCGACGCGGCCACCGGCACCCTGGCCGCGGGCTCGGTCCTGCCGCCGCCCGGCGGCGCGGGCCAGGGCAGCTCGGGCACGAGCGGGTCCAGCACGAGCGGGACCAGCGCAGGCCGGGGCCGGGAAAGGCGGGTCCGGCGCGGGCGGCTCCGCGAAGGGCTCCGGGAGCGGCCCGGCGGGCCCGGCCGGCAGCGCGCCGGTCCCGGCGGCCTCGCTCCGTACCTCCTGCCAGGCGGTGACGCACATCGGCGACTCCACCTCCGACGGCCTGGTCTCTCCGGACTACCTGCCCAACCCGGCCAAGCGGATCGCCGCGCAGTACCACGACGTGGGGGTCGGCAGCGTCCGGTGGAACATCTCCGGGGCCCGCTCCGTGGTCGAGGTCCTGCCCGGCCAGGTCAACGGGTACAACGCCGCGCAGGCCATCTACCGGAGCGGGTTCCGCGGCTGCTGGGTGATCGCGCTCGGCACCAACGACACCGCGGACGTGGCGGTGGGCTCCAACGTGGGCCTGATGACCCGGATCGGCCGGATGATGGCGGCCGCGCACGGGGAGCCGGTGATGTGGGTCAACCTCCGGTCGCTGCTGGCCAGCGGTCCTTACTCCGAAGCCAACATGGTGACCTGGGACAACACGCTGCTGCGGGCCTGTGCCAGGTACCCGAACATGCGGGTCTTCAACTGGGCGGCCCTGGCCAAGACCAAGTGGTACATCTCCGACGGCATCCACTTCACCTCGGCCGGCTACGCGGCCCGGGCCCGGCTGATCGCGCAGGCGCTGGCCCGGGCGTTCCCGAAGACCGGCCACAGCAGCGGGTGCGTCGTCAGCTAGGCCAGGCCCCGCCGCACCGCCACCAAGCCCGCCCGCGGGCCGGTGCAGAACGAACTGCGCCGGCCCGCGGGCGGTTCCATGCCCGGCGCCCGTGGTCCGGCGCCCGTGGTCCGGTCCCGGGCCCCCGGTACCGGGCCCCAGGTACCGGGGCTCAGACCCGGGCGGTGTCCTTGCGGAACCGCCAGACCGCGCCGCCGGCGAAGATGACCAGCCAGGCCACGGCGTTGACCGCCCAGGCCCACTGGACGCCGACGCCGAGCAGCGGCGCGTGCACGAGCTGGTTCAGCCCGTAGAGCGGCGTCAACTGGGCGACGTCCTGCAGGACGTGCGGGAACTGGCTCAGCGGGATGAACAGGCCGCCGGCGAAGGACAGCAGGGCCAGCCCGAGGCCCAGGAACTGCATGACGTTCTCCGTCGGCAGCAGGTAGCCCATGAACAGGCCGAAGGCGGCGAAGACCAGCGAGCCGATCCAGACGCAGGCCGCGCTGACGATCCACAGGTACATCGGCATCGAGGGCTTGCCGGTCAGCCCGCCCACGGCGAAGACCACGACGACCGACGCGAGCCCGAGGACCATCGCGGTCAGCATCTTGATCACGATGTAGGCCACCGGGGAGAGCGGGGTCAGCCGGAGCTGGCGGCTCCAGCCCGCGGCCCGCTCGATCGAGACCATGGCCCCGCCGCTGGTGGTGGCCAGGACCGCCCCGTACAGGGCCATGCTGATCATGATGAACGCGGACACGTTGCCGTGGCTGCCGGGCCGGCGGACTCGTTCGCGTAGGCCTTGTTCAGCCCGAAGGCCAGGAAGAACACGACCGGGAAGATCAGCGCGAAGATGACCGTGCGCCGGTTGCGCAGCAGGCGGCGGATCTCCAGCCTGAGCACGGTCACGTTGAAGCCGCCCAGGCTCGGCGCTTCCCGGTCGTCAGGGCGGCGGGCGCCGGAACTGACTGGGTGGTCATCGGGATCCTCCTGCGGAAGTGTCGCTGTCGTCGCTGGTCAGGGCGATGAATGCGTCCTCCAGGCCCCGGGTGTTGATCTCCAGGTCCCGGGCCGGGGTGCTGGTCAGCAGGTACCGGGCCACCGCGTCGCTGTCGGTCGAGTGGATCAGCACGGTGTCGCCGCGCACCTCGACGTTGTCCGCGCCGGGGATCGCGTTCAGCGCGACCGGGTCGGCGTCGGCCAGCGTGGCCCGGACCGTCCGCCCGGCGGCCATCGCCTTGACCTCGGACGAGGTGCCGTCGGCGACGATCTGGCCGTGCCGCAGCAGGATGATCCGGTCGGCGTAGGCGTCGGCCTCTTCCAGGTAGTGCGTGGCGAACAGCACGGTCCGGCCCCGGGCCGTGTCCTGCCGGATCGCCGTCCAGAAGCCGCGCCGTCCCTCGACGTCCATGCCGGTGGTCGGCTCGTCCAGGATCAGCAGTTCCGGGTCGGACAGCAGGGCCATGGCGAAGCGCAGCCGCTGCTGCTCACCGCCGGAGCACTTGCCCACCCGGCGATCGCCGATGCCGGTGATGCCGGCCCGGTCCAGCGCCTCGTCCACCGGCCTCGGCCGGACGAACAAGCTCGCGGTGTACTCCGCGGTCTCCCGCACGGTGAAGTCCTTGAGCAGGCCGCCGGTCTGCAGCACGGCGGAGACGAGCCCGCGCGTGATGGCCTGCCGCGGCGGCATCCCGAAGACTTCCGCCGTGCCCGCGGTGGGCTGGGACAGCCCCAGGATGATGTCGATGGTCGAGGTCTTCCCCGCGCCGTTGGGCCCGAGGAACGCGACAATTTCCCCCGACGAGATATCCAGGTCGATGTCCTTGACCGCCTGGACCGTGCCGAAGCTCTTGTGCACCCCGCGCAAGGCGATCGCGGCCGGCTGGCTTCCCCCGGCCGGCCGGCGCCCCCGTTCGTCTGCCATGTTCGTTACCGTCATGGGCCCATCGTGGCAGTGGTCCGGCGTGCCTCCCACCGTTAGCTGTCACCTCGCGCCCATGACAACTGTCATGGTGCCGCGGCCCGGGGGCACGCCGGGCTATCGTGAGGGCCGGCGCCTGCCTGGCGTAAGGGTACGTGGGAGTGGGCAGGCAGGTCGGAGCGCGGACGGGGAGGGCCGGGGGATGCCGTTCGAGGGGTGGCCGGAAGAAGCCCTGGAGTTCTACGAGGGCCTCACGGCCGACAACTCCAAGGCCTACTGGACCGAGCACAAGGCGGTCTACGAGGACAAGGTGCTCCGCCCGATGACCGAACTGGTCGAGGAGCTGGCCGCGGAGTTCGGCGAGGCGAAGATCTTCCGGCCCTACCGGGACGTCCGGTTCAGCCCGGACAAGTCCCCGTACAAGACGCACATCGGCGCCATGGTCGGCACGGGCTACGTCCAGCTGTCCGCGGCCGGGCTGGCCGCCGGGGACGGCATGTACGGGATGTCGCCCATCCAGCTCGGCCGCTACCGGCAGGCGGTCCTCAGCGAGCAGGCCGGCCCGGAGCTGGAGCGGGTGATCGCGGGGATCGAGCGGCAGGGCATCGGCGTCTCGGCCCGCGGCACGCTGAAGACCGCCCCGCGGGGCTACCCGGTCGATCACCCGCGGATCGGGCTGCTGCGTTACAAGGGGATCGTCGCCTGGCAGCAGTGGCCGGTCGAGTCCTGGCTGGAGACCGCGGCGGCCCGGGACCGGGTGGCCGGTTTCCTGCGCACCACCCGGCCGCTGAGCAGCTGGCTCGACACGTACGTGGGCGCTCCCGCGGCCCACGAGACCCGGTAGCGGGTCGCGACGGTCCGGCCGCCCCGGAATGACATCCGGGCCGGCCGGGGTTACACCTACCGAGCCGGAGCGGCCCGCTCGGCGATGAGGGCGCCACCATGATGTGCGCCACCGGGCCGCGGAGAGCCTGGGGCTGATCGTGCCCGGGCCACCGGCCGGGCGCGACGAAGCGGCCACGAGCCAGCTGACGACGCACGCCAGACTTCGAGAGGAACCTTCTGTGGCTACTGACACGCCCACGCGTACCGGGCGGCGGATCGCCCTGATCGCGCACGACAACAAGAAGCAGGACATGCTCGAGTGGGCGGAGTACAACCTGCCCCTGCTCGGCGACCACCAGCTCTTCGCGACCGCGACCACCGGCCGCCTGCTGCAGGACCAGCTCGGCCTGCCGGTCACCTGCTTCCGCAGCGGGCCGTTCGGCGGCGACCAGCAGATCGGCGCGCGCATCGCCGAAGGCGAGATCGACCTGCTCGTCTTCTTCTGGGACCCGCTGGAGCCGCACCCGCACGACCCCGACGTCAAGGCGCTGCTCCGGGTGGCGGTCGTGTGCAACATCCCGGTCGCGTGCAACCGGGCGACCGCGGACTTCATGATCTCCTCGCCGCTGATGAGCCGGACCCACCAGCACGTGGGATCCCTCATCCGGCGGCGCAGCCGGCCCAGTCCCGCCGCTGCGGGCCGTGGCCGCGGCGGGCTAGCCCGGCGTCGGCGGGCCGCGGCCTCACTCCCCGGTCACCCCGTCGATCTGCTCGCGGAGCAGGTCGGCGTGCCCGTTGTGCCGGGCGTACTCCTCGATCATGTGCACGTAGACCCAGCGCAGGTCGATAGGTGCTGCCGTCGCGCTCGTGCACGAACGTCTCGTCCAGGGACCGGCCGGCGGCGGCCGCCCGGGCCAGCTCGCATTCCCGGGTGAACGCCGCGAAGTCGGCCTCGGCGCCGTCGGCGGCGGCGAGGTCGAAGTCCCCGTCCGGGTACTCGTCGCTGGAGTACAGGTAGCCCAGCCCGGTCTCGCCCGCGAAGCGCACGCCGGAACCAGGAGCGCTCCACGTCGGTCATGTGCCGGACCAGCCCGAGCAGGGACAGCGTGGACGGCGGCACGGCCCGGCGGGCGAGCTGCTCGCCGGTCAGCCCCTGGCATTTCGCCAGCAGCGTGCTGCGGTGATAGTCCAGCCAGCCGTCCAGCGACTCCCGCTCGCCGGCGACCGGGGGCGGATCGGTGCGCGGCACCTCGGGCGCGGTCCATGTCATCCGGCACATCCTGCTACCCCGCGAAAAGCAGCCGCAACGAAATTCCGCCCCGCCGCGCCCACCCCGCGGCCGGCTGCGCGATCACAGCTCGCCGCGTCCCCTCCGTTACCCTGCCAGGGTGGCGGAACTGGCGGAATGGGACGTCGCGGTGGTGGGAGCGGGACCGGCCGGCCTGACCGCCGCCCTGGCCGCGGCGGCAGCCGGGGCGCGGACGGTCGTGATCGAGCGGGCCGAGCATCCCCGGTACAAGACCTGCGGCGGCGGCCTGATCGGGACCTCGCTCACGGTGGCGGCCCGGCACATGCAGGTGCCGGCCCGGGACCGCATCCACGCCATCACCGCCACCCTGAACGGGCGGCGTGAGTTCACCCGCCGCGCCGACGCGCCGCTGCTGTCCATGGTGTCCCGGGAGGACTTCGACGACGCCCTGCGCAAAGCCGCGGCCGACGCGGGCGTCACGATGCGGCAGCGGGCCACGGTGCGGGGGATCGGCGAGGACGGCGGGCTGGCCTGGGCCCGGCTGGCGGACGGGACGAGTGTCCGGGCCCGGGTGCTGGTCGGCGCCGACGGCTCGTCGGGAGTCAGCTCCCGGTACGTAGGGGTCCGGTTCCAGCAAGTCGATCTCGGGCTGGAACTGGAGATCCCGGTGCCGCCGCCGGTCGCGGCGCGGTGGCGGGAGCGGGTGATGCTGGACTGGGGGCCGATGCCCGGCTCGTACGGCTGGGTGTTCCCCAAGGGGGACGTGCTCACCGTCGGGCGTGATCGCGGCCCGGGGCCAGGGCGAGCGGACCCGGCGTTACCTGCAGCGACTTCACCGGCCGGCTGGGGCTGGCCGGGTATCCCGCGGCCCGGGACTCGGGGCACCTCACCCACTGCCGGGCGGACGACTCGCCGCTGCGCCGGGGGCGCGTGCTGGTCGCGGGGGACGCGGCGGGCCTGCTCGAGCCCTGGACCCGGGAAGGGATCAGCTTCGCGCTCCGCTCCGGGACGCTGGCCGGGGCGGCCGCCGCCGAGGCGGCCGCCGCCCCGGATCCCGGGCGCCTGGACCAGGCGCTGGACGCCTACCCGGCCGCGGTCGGGCAGGCACTGGTGCCCGAGATGGACGCCGGGCGCCGCCTGCTGACCGCGTTCACCCGGCACCCGGGCGCGTTCCACACCGGCCTCGCGTCGCCGAAAGGCTGGCATGCCTTTGCCGGGTTCTGCCGCAGCGAACTGCCGTTCGCGGCCCTGGTCGAGCGCCGGCCGGTCGGGATGGCGCTGTCCCTGATGTCCCGGTTCTGAGCGGAGCGCGTTAATACCAGCCATACCGCAACTCGTGCTGCCACGCATTCCACGGATTTCCGTAACGTGACCTGGATGTACCCCATGCCCCAGATGATCTGGGTGCGCGCACTGGTCCGCCAGTCGGGCCCGGCCGCCGCCATCTTGTCCCCGGGCACGGCCTGCGGAATGCCGTACGCGCCCGAGCTGTGATTGTAGGCAAAACGGTTCCAGCCGCTCTCGCGCATCCACAGCAGGTTCAGGTAGTGGAATTGCCAGCTGGTCCAGTGGTAGGCGGGCATCAGCGAGCCGGCGATCTGCCACGGGTTGCCGTGCAGCCGGCCCCGGTGCCTGCGGGCCGGGTGCTTCCGTGCGTGGTGGTGCCTACCGCGTGGTGCTTCTGGTGGTGTTCTGGGAGGCGCCTGGGGTGGAGCCTCCGGTGGTGCTCTGGGTACCGGATGCCGGGGCTGCGGGTGTTGCGGGCGGTCCCGTACGCCGTCCAGGGCGATGGGCCCCGGCTCGCTGGTGCTGCGCTGGATGCCAGGCCGGTGCTGCCGAGCCGCTGGTGCCCGGCGTCGCCGGCCGCTGGACTCCAGGCCGGTCTCAGAGCTGGTCCGGCGTGCTGGCGCGGCCTGGCCTGATGGCTGGCGGTGAGCGCGGCGGTCAGGCCGGTGCTGCCGTGCTCCGCGGCCATCATGGCCGGCTGTCGTTGGATGATGCCCCGAGGTAGCCGGCCAGGGCGATAGCCGAGCCGGTCAGCACCAGGGCGGTCTTGGCTGGTATCTGGTTGAAAGTTCTCTTCGATGACAAAGGGCGCCTTCGGTTCGGGCGCGTCACGGCGCGCTCGTCTTCCGCCCCTGGGCACATAACGGCCACGAGGAAAAGGGTGGCCGCGGTGGCGGCGGATGTGACGCAGGTTCAGGGCGTCGGCGTCGCCTGAGGCGACCATCACGCACGCGGGGCGCTTGAATATCTGGCTCCGGGCACCCGGAAGGCTTTGTGCCCGGGCAGAGTGAGAGTTGCTAAGCCATGAGCCAGGCTGGCCGGGCCAGCCTTATCGCGAATATCGCGGTCACCCCCTGTGCGCGTATTCACTGTCCCCGGAGGCTGGCCGGCGCCGTATAAAAATGAGGCTTGCCGTACGCCGACTTCCCCCAAAGTATTCTCGATCTTTATCAGTAGCCATTTAAAGCAACTGGTAAACACGGGCTACTTACTTATGTCACCGTCACCCATAGGCATCTGGCCAGAGATTAGGCTGATTAAAGTACCTTTAATGCTATGAACCGGGCCATTGGCCGCTGTAACCGGGTGGCGAGCCCTGGTGGCAAGCCGGCTGGCCGGGCCGTCGGTGGTAGGCACTGGGCCAGTAGGGTCGTCGTGTGGCTCAGGCTCCCTGCTGCGACGGCCGGTTCCGCCCGGCCGCGCCCGACGCCCGGCCGATCTCGAGGCCGCCCGGGACGCCACGATCCCCGACGTTCTCGCCCCCGGCCTGCGGGTCGTATTCGCGGGCATTAACCCCGGCTTGTACTCGGCCGCGACCGGCCATCACTTTGCCCGGCCGGGCAATCGCTTCTGGCCGGCCCTGCACCGGTCCGGGTTCACTCCCCGCCAGTTCCGGCCGGACGAGCAGGACCAGCTGCTGGCCCTGGGCCTGGGGATCACCAACGTGGCCCCCCGCGCCACGGCCCGGGCCGCCGAGCTGGCCCCGGCGGAGCTGCGTGCGGGCGCCCTGGAGCTGCAGGAGAAGATGGCCCGGCTTCGCCCGCAGTGGCTCGCCGTGCTCGGCGTGACCGTGTACCGGACGGCGTTCGGTCACCCGGGCGCGGTGGTGGGCCCGCAGGCCGCCGTCATCGGCCCGACCCGGCTGTGGGTGCTGCCCAATCCCAGCGGCCTCAACGCGCACTGGACTCCCGCCGCCCTGGCCGGGGAGTTTGCCCGGCTTCGGGTCGAGGCCGCGGCCCCGCCGGCGCCGCCCCGGTCAGACCGCCCCGCGTAGCCGCCCGGCCCGGCCTCCGCGACATCTCCCGCGAAACGTTCGCCTGAATCGGGCAAATCACCCGGCGGGCGCACGTCTCGCGGGAAATGTCGCAAGAAGGCGGGGGCAGCGGCGTATAGAGTCGGGTTGATCACTCCGGAACGCGGTCGCGTCCGCTCACAGGCAGGGGGCAATCATGACTGTCCGGCCAGACTTTGGGTCCGAATACGGCGACGAGGAGCGGAAGCGATTCGAGGACGAAGCCCCGCCCGGGCCCACTGAGGCCGAGGAAGAGCACGAGTACCAGGAGCAGAAGCGCGAAGACGAAGAGGTCAACTTCATCGACGCGGAGAGCAACGAGGCGCACGCGGCGGGCTCGGTCTGCGAGCGGTGCGGGCAGGTCATCACCGCCACGCAGGACGCCCGGCGGCGGCCCGGACGGCCAGTGGGTCCACGAGGAGTGCCCCGTACTCCTGCAGGCCTGAGCGGTCGCGCAGGTCCTGGCGACCTGGGGCCCTGAGTGGTTCCGCAAGCCTCAGTGGCTCCCGCGGGCTCTGCGCCCCGTCGCCAGCCCAGCGGCCCAGGCACGCTCCAGGGCCGTCAGCGGCGCAGCCAGATGGCCTCCCACTGCGACCACTGGCCCCGCCCGGGTGGCGTGCGCCAGGTGACGTGCTGGCGGGGCGGCAGCACCGGGTCGAAGGCGCCGCCCACGCACCGCGGCCAGTTCGGCGGCGGCGAAGAAATGGATGTCCAGCCCGGCCTTGGGCCCGCTGCGGTAGCGGACCGAGAAGCTGCCGTCGTCATGCTCCTCGAAGCGCCGGTGCGCGTGCTCGATATCGGTGCCGGCCGCGTTGACCCGGACGCAGAGCAGGCCGCCGGGCCTGACCCGGGCGGCCGCGGCGGCCAGGTGCCGGTGCGCCTGCGCCCGGGTGCCGTGCTGGAAGACCTGGATGCCGACGACCAGGTCATACCGGGCGGCCGGGGGCAGCGCGCCCAGATCGCCGGAGATCAGCTGCCCGGCCCGGTCCGGGCGCCGGGCCCGCAGGTGCGCGATGGCCTGCCGGGAAATGTCCAGCCCGGTGAGGTCAAGGCCGGCGTCGAGCAGTGGGACCAGGTTCCGCCCGCTGCCGCAGCCGACGTAGAGCCCGTGCCGCAGCCCGCGCTGGGCGGCGGCGGCGATGATGTCGCGGACGAACTCCACCGGCGGGTCGCCCGCGTAGCGCCCGGCCGCGTACTCCGCGTCCCAGGCGGCGGCGGTCCCGGCTAAGTCGCTGGCCGGGAGCGGGTCCGTGCACGTCCCAGCCCGGGGTGTTCACCTGGAGCGAGACCCGGTGGGGGGCCTCGGCGCCGCAGTGGCGGCAGACCACCACCTGCTCGAGTTCGTGATCGCCGTGCATCAGCGTGGCCGGTGGCTCGTCCGAGACCCAGCGGTCGCCCCACGCCACCAGGGACCGGAGCACCGGGGTGAGATCCCGGCCCGCGGCCGTCAGCAGGTACTCCGAGCGCGGCGGCGTGCTCTGGTACTCCCGGCGTTCCAGGATCCCGGCCTCGACCAGGCTGTGCAGCCGGGCCGCGAGCCGGTCGCGGGGCGCCCCGGTGTTCCGCGCGATCTCGTTGAAGCGGCGGTTGCCGAAAGAGATCTCCCGGATCGCCAGCAGCGCCCACTTCTCGCCGATCAGGTCGAGGGCCCGGGCGATGGAGCAGGGCCGGCCCGGCAGATCCGGCTGGGCCAGGCGCTCCGGACCAGGCGTTTCGGGAACGGGTACGCGTCCTAGACATACTCCTAGGTTGCCATATCAAACCTACGGCCGCTACCCTTCTGCCATGACAGTTGGAATCCCAAACCGTGGGCAGTCCCAGGGGAGCGGCGCCGGAGGCTGGCCGCGGCCCGGCGCGGGACCCGGGGCCGTGTTCACCGTGGTGGTCGCCGCGATCTTCATGTCCAACCTGGACCTGTTCATCGTGAACGTGGCGCTGCCCAGCATCGGGCGGGATTTCGGCGGCGCCTCGCTGGCCGGGCTGTCCTGGGTGCTCAACGCCTACGCCATCGTGTTCGCCGCCCTGCTGGTGCCCGGCGGGCGGCTGGGGGACCGGACCGGGCAGCGCCGGGTGTTCCTGGCCGGGATCGCGATCTTCACGCTCGCGTCGGCGGCCTGCGCCGCCGCGCCGGATCTCGCCGTCCTGGTCGCGGCGCGGGTCGTGCAGGCCGCGGGCGCGGCGGCGCTGATCCCGACCTCGCTGGCGCTGCTGCTGGCGGCCACCCCGCCGGACAAGCGGCCCGGCCGGGTCCGGGCCTGGGCCGCGGTCGGCGGCGTCTCGGCCGCCCTGGGCCCGGTGGTCGGCGGGCTGCTGGTCCAGCTGGACTGGCGGTGGGTGTTCCTGGTCAACCTGCCGATCGGGGCGGCCGCGCTGCTGGCCGGGGTCCGGGTGCTGCCGCACCCGCCGGCCCGGGACAACGAGCGGCTTCCCGACCTCCTCGGCGTGGTGCTGCTCACCGCCGGGATCGGCGGGCTGACCGGCGGCCTGGTGGAGGGCCCGACCTGGGGCTGGTCCTCGGCCGGGGTCATCGCCCTGCTGGGCGGGGCGGCGGTGGCGATCGCCTGGTTCCTGTGGCGCTGCTCGCACCACGAGCGGCCGCTGGTCGAGCTGCACCTGCTGCGCATCCCGGCGTTCCGGTCGGCCAGCGCCGCGGTCTTCGTCTTCAGCATCGGGTTCGCCGCGATGCTGCTGTCCAACGTGCTGTGGTGCCAGACGGTCTGGCACTACTCGGCGCTGCGCACCGGCCTGGCCATCGCCCCCGGCCCGGCCATGGTCCCGGCCCTCGCGGTCGGGGCGGGCCCGCTGGCCCGGCGGATCGGCTCCGCGCCGGTCGCGGCGGCCGGGAACCTGCTGTTCGCGGCCGGGCTGCTCTGGCGGGTCTTCTCGGTCAGCGTCGTCCCGAACTACGCCGTGGGCATGCTGCCCAGCATGCTGCTGACCGGGATGGGGGTCGGCCTGACCCTGCCCACGCTGATGAGCGCCAGCACCACCGCGCTGCCAGCCGCCCGGTTCGGCACCGGGTCCGCCCTGGTGAACATGGCCCGCCAGGTCGCCTCCGCGCTCGGCGTGGCCGTGCTGGTCACCATCATCGGGATCCCGGCCACGGCGGCCGACGCGGTGACCGCGTTCCGGCACCTGTGGCTGATCATGGCCGGGGCCGCCGTGCTGGCCGCCACCGCGGCCGCCTTCGTCCGCCGCCCGCCCCTCGTCCCGGCTCCCCGCTCAGCCGCACGCCACATCAGCCACCATCGCACCTCCGCCTCAGCTCACCCGGCCCCCTCGTGATCATGAACAATTGGGTGTCGTTCCAACGTACACCAACTGTTCATGCCGCGACGTGATGCAGCGCGGGGCTGGAATCCGGCTGCGGGCGGGGCCTGAGCGGAGGGCCCTGGCGCGGGCAGCGCGCCGGGCGCACGGGCGTTAGGGGGGCGTTAAGGTCTTGTGCGGGGACGTTAAGGCGATGTGAAGATCAGCTCTGCGCGGCCTCGCGCGGGCGAAGCTGATTGCGATGGACCGTAACCGTTCGCCCCGTGGACTGGCGGCGCACTTCGCGCTGCCCGCCGGCTTCACCGCGCTGCTGGTGACCGGCGCGCTCGCCGCCGGGCTGGGCGGCCGGCTCCCGGCCACCGGGGTCCTCATCATCGCCGCGGCCGTGGTCCTGTCCATCTCCGCGGTGTCCGAGCCGCTGGTCGCGCCGGTGCTCGGGGTGATCGGCTGGCTGACCGTGGCGGGCTTCTCCCGCCCGCCGTACGCCCAGCTGAGGATGACCGGCCCGGTGGCCGCGCGGGCCGCGGTGGTCATGGCCGGGTGCGTCCTGGCCGGGGCCGGCACCGGCCTGATGGTGCGCTGGCTCGCATCGTCGTTCAGACTAGGGATTGTGCGTGTCCATGGCGAGCGGCCTGCGGGCGGCGAGGCGGGCCGGGCCGGGCTGACCGGGCTGGCGGCCGGTACCGTGCGGGCAGGCCTGCGGGGCAGGCGGCAGGCCGCCGGGATCCTCCTGGTGCGCGGGGCTGCCGCTGCTCACCGTCGCTGCTGGTGGCGCTGCGCCCGCACCTGGACCTCGCCAACGACCTGCTGCTCTACCTGGTGGCCGTGGTCGCGGTGGCGATCGTCGGCGGCTTCTGGCCCGCCGTGCTCGCCGCGATCACCGCGAGCCTGCTGCTCAACTGGTACTTCACCAAGCCCCTGCACACCCTGACCATCGCCGAGCCCCGCAACATGCTGGCGTTGCTGCTGTTCGTGACCGTGGCGGTGACGGTCAGCAGCGTGGTCCACCTGGCCGCGCGCCGGCAGGTGCTGGCGGCCCGCAGCGCCGACGAGGCCGCGTCCCTGCTCGGGCTGGCCCAGACCGTGCTCGGCGGGGCTGACACGCCCACCGCGGTGCTGGATCACCTGACCAGCGCCTGGGGCGGCCGGGCCGAACTGGCCGAGCGGGTCCGGGACCAGTGGGTGAGCGTCGCGGTCAGCGGGTCCGCCCCGCCGGCGGCGCTGCGCCATCCAGGTCCCGGTCAGCGACACGGTGGCCCTGCTCGTCGCGGGGCAGACCCGGCCGATCACGGCCCGGCTGCTGGACGGGTTCGCCGCCCAGGCCGGCGCGGCGCTGGACCGGGACCGGCTGCGCACCCAGGCGGCCCAGGCCGAGGCGCTGGCCGAGGGAAACCGGATGCGCACCGCGCTGCTCGCCGCGGTCAGCCACGACCTGCGTACCCCGCTGGCCTCGATCAAGGCCAGCGTCAGCACGCTGCGGCAGACCGACGTGCAGTGGACCCCGGCCGACGAGGCGGCGCTGCTCGCGACCATCGAGGACGGGGCGGACCGGCTGGACGCCCTGATCGGCAACCTGCTGGACATGAGCCGGCTGGCCACCGGGTCGCTGCAGCCGTTCCTGCGGCCCACCTCCGTCGAGGAGGTCGCGCCGGCCGCCCTGCTCGGGCTGGCCCCGGCCAGCAGCGTGCGGATCGCGGTGCCGGACGACCTGCCCCTGGTGCGCACCGATCCGGTGCTGCTGGAACGGGTGCTGGCCAACCTGTTCTCCAACGCGCTGGCCCATTCCCCGGCGGGGCGGCCGCCCGAGCTGCGCGCCTGCCCGGCCGGCGCCAGCGTGCTGCTGGAGGTGTGCGACCACGGCCCGGGCGTCCCGGACGAGTTCAAGCTGCGCATGTTCGAGCCGTTCGAGCGGCTCGGCGACCGCGCCGCGGGCAACGGCGTCGGGCTGGGGCTCGCCGTGGCCAAGGGCTTCCTGGAGGCGATGGGCGGCACGATTCACGCGGCCGACACGCCGGGCGGGGGGCTGACGGTCCAGGTGAGCCTGCCGGTGCGGCGGCCCCCGCCGCGTCGGCCGCCGCCCGCCGAGCAGTGACCGCCCGGCTATGACCAGGGTCCTGGTCATCGACGACGAGGAACCGATCCTGCGCGCCCTGCGGATCAACCTCACCGCCCGCAAGTACGAGGTCAGCACCGCGGCGGACGGCGCGTCCGGGCTGGCCGCGATGGCCCGGGACCGCCCCGACGTGCTGATCCTCGACCTCGGCCTGCCCGACATGGACGGCACCGAGGTGATCAGGGGCGTGCGCGGCTGGACGTCCACGCCGATCATCGTGCTGTCCGCGTGGGGCCAGGAGGTCCAGAAGGTGGCCGCCCTGGACGCCGGCGCGGATGACTACGTGACCAAGCCGTTCGGGATGAACGAGCTGCTCGCCCGGCTCCGCGCGGCGGTCCGGCGGGCGACGCCCGCCCCGGACGAGCCGGTGCTGGTCACCCCGGACTTCACCGTGGACCTGGCGGCCAAGCGCGTGATCCGGGGCGACGGCGACGTCCGGCTGACCCCGACCGAGTGGTCGCTGCTGGAAATTCTGGTCCGCAACGAAAACCGTCTGGTCACCCAGAAGCAGCTACTGCGCGAGGTGTGGGGGCCGCAGTACCAGACCGAGGGCGAACTACCTCCGGGTCCACGTCGCTCACTTGCGGCGCAAGCTGGAGCCCGACCCGTCCCGGCCCGCGCTACCTGCTCACCGAGCCCGGCATGGGCTACCGCTTCGAGCCGGATGGGGTGGCCAGCCCGGGCGGGCCGGGCGGCCGGGCCGCCCGAGCTCAGTCCGGGCCCGGGCTGGAGCTGGTAGCTGGGGTTGTAGATGGTCCGCTCGTCCTTGACCTGGGCGACCCGCCCGTGCACCTGATCCGCCGCCCGGGCCGGATGCCCGGGATGTCCCGGCGGCCCAGCCAGACCAGGGTGACGCTGCCGGTGCCGTCCCACAGGTCCGCCTCCATCGTGAGGCTGGTGCCCCGCGGGCGCAGGGTGACGGTGCGCAGCGTGCCCGCGACGTCCACGTACTCGTGGGCGGCGGTGTCGGCGATCGGGGTCGCCCCCTCGTCGCGGCACTCGGCCTGCAGGTCGGCCGCGTGCAGCGCGTCCGGGTCGGCGGTCAGCTTCTGCAGCGGCGGCATGGCGTCGGCCCGCCCGGCGTGCGGCTGGGTCCGCGATCGGCGTCGGCAGCTGGACACCCGACGGGTAGCGGTGCGGCCGCGGAGCGCAGCTGGTAGGGCACGCTGGCCACGACCACGCCGGGCAGCAGCAGCAGCCGGGACTTCAGCCGCAGCGCGCTCTGGTTGTGCAGCAGCTGCTCCCACCAGTGCCCCAGCACGTACTCCGGGATGTACACGGTGACGATGTCGCGGGGGCTTTCCCGGCGCAGCCGCTTGACGTACCCCATCACCGGCCGGGTGATCTCCCGGTACGGCGAGGCGACCACGGTCAGCGGGACCGGGATGCTGGCCCGCTCCCACTCCTCCTTCAGCCGGAGCGTCTCCGCCTCGTCCACGTCCACCGTGACCGCCTCGAGGTGGCTCGGCTGGGTGGCCCGGGCGTAGGCCAGCGCCCGCAGGGTCGGCAGGTGCAGCTTGGACACCAGGACGATGGAGCGGTTGCGGGCCGGCAGGGTGAGCCGGTGAGCTCCTCGGGCGGGGTGAGCTCGACCGCGACCTTGTCGTAGTGCCGGTGGATGCCGCGCATGGTCAGCCAGATGATCGGCATGGCCACCACGACGATCCAGGCCCCGCTGGCGAACTTGCTGATCAGGACGATGACCAGGACGACCGCGGTGACGCAGGCGCCGACCGTGTTGATCGTCCGGGACCGGATCATGCGCCGCCGCGACGGCCTTGTCGGTCTGGTCGGCGCAGCAGCCGGTTCCAGTGCCGGATCATCCCGGTCTGGCTGCACACGAACGAGACGAACACGCCGATGATGTAGAGCTGGATCAGCCGGGTGGGGGAGGCCTGGAACACCACGATCAGCAGGATCGCGAACCCGGCCAGCAGCAGGATGCCGTTGCTGTAGGCCAGCCGGTCGCCGCGGTTGTGCAGCTGGCGGGGCATGTTGCCGTCCCGGGACAGGATCGAGGCCAGCACCGGGAAGCCGTTGAACGCGGTGTTCGCGGCGAGCACCAGGATCAGCGCGGTGACGAACTGCAGGACGTAGAACAGCGGCGAGGCGTCGCCGAACACCGCCCGGCCCGACCTGGGCGATGACGGTGCGCTGGGTGGTGCCGGCGCGGCATCCCGATCAGGTCCTGCGCGGGGGCGTAGTGCACGTGGCTGGCCAGGGCCAGCGCCGTGACCCCGGCGAACATGGACACCGCGATCACGCCGAGCAGGGCCAGCGTGGTGGCCGCGTTCTTGCTCTTGGGCTTGCGGAACGCGGGGACGCCGTTGCTGATCGCCTCGACCCCGGTCAGGGCGGTGCAGCCCGGAGGAGAACGCGCGCAGCAGCAGGAAGAGCAGGGCGACCCCGGTGAACTCGCGGCGACGTCTTGATCCGGTAGTGCGCGCTGTCCGACTCCAGGTGATGGCCGAGCCCGAGCCGGGTGACACCCCAGATGATCAGCAGCGCGACCACGCCGATGAAGCAGTAGGTGGGGATCGCGAACGCGGTGCCCGACTCCCGGACCCCGCGCAGGTTGATCAGCGCGATGGCCGCCACCAGGACCACCGCGATGAGCGTCACGTGCGAGTCCAGGACCGGGAAGGCCGAGGCCAGGTTGGCCACCCCGGCGGACACCGACACCGCCACGGTCAGCGTGTAGTCGACCATCAGCGCGCTGGCCACGACCAGGCCGACCCGGGGGCCGAGGTTGGTGGTCGCCACCTCGTAGTCCCCGCCGCCGGACGGGTAGGCGTGCACGTTCTGCCGGTAGGACGCGACCACGACCAGCATGAGCAGGCCCACCGCCAGCGCGATGTACGGGGTGTAGTGGAAGAAGCGCGATGCCGCCGACCGACAGCACGATCAGGATCTCCTCGGTCGCGTAGGCGACGGAGGACAGCGCGTCGCTGGCGAACACGGGCAGCGCGATCCGCTTGGGGAGCAGGGTGTGACCGAGCCGGTCGCTGCGTACTGGGCGTCCCAGCAGCAGGCGCTTGACGACGCCGAACATCATGGCCACGACCGCGATGGTAAGCCGGCGCTGGGGTGTGCGCTAGCCAGCGGGCCGGGCTGAAAGCCGGCGGGGGCGCCGGCCGGGTGCAGCCCGGCGGGGTCAGTTGCCGAACGGGATGTTCGTGCCCGGTGATGTGCACCAGGGCGCCCTGTGACGTGAGCGTGATGCTCTGCAGCGTCATGCCCATCGGCAGGTTGGGCAGCGGGATCGTGAAGCTGCCGAGGCTGCCCAGCAGCGAGGTCGGGAGCCCGCCGGCCGAGATGAGCTTGACGTGGATCTTGTTGCCCGACTCGGTCACCCGGGCCACGCCGCTGTCGGAGAAGATGCCGGCCACGTTGGCGGTGATCTTCGCCTCGTTGTCGCTCTTCCGGGCGATCTTCAGGTCGGCCACCCCGGCCGCGCTGGACCCGGCCTTGGCCAGGCTGCCGAAGGTGATCAGCCCGGTGCCGTCGATGCTGGACACGGTGCCGCTGTTGAAGCCGGAGTTGAGCTTGATGTCCTTGATGGTCGCGTTGATGTCGTCGATCGTCACCGGCCCGGCCTTCTCGCCGGTGGCGGTGATGTGGACGTCCTTGAAGTTGCGGGCGGCCAGCTGGGTGAGGAACGGGAAGCCCTGGATCGACACGTCCGGCTTGGTGCTGAAGCCCTGCTTCTGGATCTGGGTGGCGAACTGGTTGTCCGCGTAGCGGACGGCCACCCGGTCGACGATCACGAACAGGACGGCCAGCACCACGAGGATCACGAGCAGGATGATCGGCCAGCGGCGGCGGCGCCGCCGTGGGGCGCGGGAGCGGCCGTCCTCGATGAGAGCCACCGTATGACCCGCCGTCGTTTCCGTGCTGGATCGGCAGGCGCTGCGTCGGGTAATCGCTCACGGAAGCCGCCAGGTGCTCGTGTCCCGGCCGGGTGCCGGGCAGGGTTGCGCAAATGTTATGACATGACCGGCCGGGGCGCAGGGGCTGGCGGCGCTGCGCCGGGCCGGCGGGGAGCCGACATGGGCGGTATCTTCCCTGTTCGAGAGCGGGCCATCCAGGTTTCTGGAAATTGAATTACTCCCGGCCCGGATACATTTGCGGCCTCCAATTGGCGCGAGGCTGAACTCGGGCCGCCGCGGGCCGGGGCCGCCGGCATCAGTAACCGCGTGGTGACGTGTTCGAGCGGGGCCCGGCCGGTCGGTGGGGGCGGCCGGTCCGGGCGAGGGCCGCCGGGTTCGGGCGGGGCCCGCGGTCCGGCGGCGGGCGGGTCCGGGGACCCGGGCACCGGCCGCGTTTCCCTCGGGTGCCCGCCTGCGTGCTGCTGGTTACTGGGGCATAGGCGCTTTGTTACCGGGCATAGGTGCTGAAAGATTCAGTATCGGGCATTCCGGGCACAAGTAGCTGCAGCAAAAGCGGGCAAAATATGCTAAATACCCCCGCAGGCTGGATGCCGGAAGCGCTATATTACCGCGCGTTGAATCGCCATAGACTAGGCAAATGAACGAGCGCCTCGTCTCACCGCCGGATGCCCCGGTGCTTGTGGTGAAGACCCAGGGAACCGACCAGACGCTGCGCGCTGGCTCGCAGTACCGGGTCGGCCGTGATCCCCAGTCCGACATCGTGATCAACGACTCCCGCGTCTCCTGGCGGCACGCCGTGCTCCGGGTCGACCGCGACGCGTGGATTCTCGAGGACGCCGGGAGCACCAACGGCACCTTCCTCGGGACCCGGCGCGTCGGCAAGATCGAGATCGCGCAGAACTGCATCCTGCGGCTCGGTCATCCCGATGACGGGCCGGTGATGATGTGCTCGGTGGACCGGGGCGGCAAGAGCACCGGCGTAAGCACCGGGACGAGCAGTGTGGACCGCCGGCCCACCTCGGTGATGCGTGCGCCCGCCCGGCTGCTGCGTATCGGCCGCGACCCGGGCAACGACCTGGTGGTCCCTGACCTCAGCGTGTCCCGGAACCACGCGGAACTGCGCAACCTCGGTGACGGCCGGTACGAGATCGTCGACCTGGGCAGCCACAACGGCACGTTCGTGAACGGCCGCCGGGTCGGCCAGGCGACCAGGTGACCGACCAGGACATCATCGGCATCGGCCGGGCCACGTTCCGCCTGTTCGGCGACGAGCTCCGCGAGTTCATCGACGAGGGCGATGTCTCGCTCGTCGCCCAGGACCTCACGGTCCGCCTGTCCAGCGGCAAGGTCCTGCTCGACCACGTCAGCTTCCCGATCCCCGAGCGATCCCTGGTCGGGGTCATCGGCCCGAGCGGTGCTGGCAAGTCGACCCTGCTCGGCGCGCTGACCGGGATGCGGCCCGCGACCGAGGGCACCGTCCTGTACGACAACCGCGACCTCTACACCCACTACGCGGAGCTGCGGCACCGGATCGGCCTGGTGCCCCAGGACAACATCCTGCACGCCCAGCTCAAGCCGAAGCGGGCCCTGCGCTACGCCGCCGAGCTGCGGTTTCCCGGCGACACCTCCCGGGCCGAGCGGGACCGCCGGGTGGACGAGGTCATCGACGAGCTCGCGCTCACGGCGCACTGCGGGACCCGGACCGGGGCCATGTCCGGCGGCCAGCAGAAGCGGGTCAACGTGGCGCTCGAGCTGCTGACCAAGCCGTCCCTGCTGTTCCTGGACGAGCCCACCTCCGGCCTGGATCCCGGGCTGGACAAGTCCGTGATGGAACTGATGAGCGGCCTGGCCAAGGACGGCCGGACCGTCATCATCGTCACGCACAGCGTGGCCAACCTGGGCGTGTGCGACCGCCTGCTCGTCCTGGTCCCGGGCGGCCGGGTGGCCTTCTACGGCCCGCCCGCCGAGGGCCTGCGCTACTTCGGGAAGACGGACTGGGCCGAGGTCTTCCAGGCCTTCGACGCCGAGCCGGACCGGGACTGGGCCGGCGACTTCAAGCGGTCCCCGTACTACGCCGAGCACGTGGCGAGCGGGCTGGCCCAGCAGATCCCCGAGGCCGACCGGCAGCCTCCGGGCCGCCCGCCCGCGCCCCGCGGCGCGCTCGGCGCAGATCTCCACGCTCTGCCGGCGCTACCTGGCCGTCATCGCCTCCGACCGCAGCTACCTGGCGGTGCTGGCGATCATGCCCATCGTGATCGGGCTGCTGCTGCGGGCGGTCCCATCCCCGGAAGGCCTGGCCGGGAAGCCGGGAACCAACGGCGATGCCGAGTCCCTGCTCCTGGTCCTCGTCATCGGGGCCTGTTTCATCGGGGCGGCCAACTCGGTCCGCGAGCTCGTCAAGGAACGATCCATCTACGCCCGGGAACGGGCCGCCGGGCTATCGTCCGGCACCTACCTGTTCTCCAAGATCATCGTGCTGGGGGTCATCAGCGGGATTCAGGCGCTGCTGCTGGTGGTCCTGGGGCTGGTCGGGCGGCAGATGCCCGCCCACGGCTCACTGATCAAGTCGCTGCCGCTGGTCGAGATCGCCCTGGCCATCGTGGTGCTGTCGCTCGCCTCGATGGCGCTGGGGCTGCTGGTCTCCTCCATCGTGAGCACGTCCGAGAAGGCCATGCCGCTGCTGGTCATGCTGGCCATCGCCCAGGTCATCCTGTCCGGCGGGGTGCTGCCGCTCAACGGCAAGGTCGGGCTGAACCAGCTGTCCTGGATCGCCCCGTCCCGGTGGGGGTTCGCGGCCACCGCCTCCACCGTCAAGCTGAACGTGATCTCGCCCCCGGTCAGCGGGCTCCCCGACCCGGTCTGGGACCACAAACCGGCCATCTGGCTGATGGACATGGGGCTGATGGTGGTGCTCGCCCTGGTGTTCACCATCATCGCCTGGCGTCGCCTGGTCGGCCTCAGCCCGGGCCGCAAGCGGCGCTGATCAGGTCCCGCGCCGCCGCGGCCCCCGGTCCGGGTGAAACGATCGTGAGGTGACGACACCCAAGCGGACGCCGCGGCCTCCGGGTCCGCCCGGCCCGGGCGAGCCCGCCCTGGGGCAGCCGGCCCCGGCGAGCAGGCCGGTCCCGGGCCGGCCTGGCCCCGGCCCCGGTGCCGCGCCCGCGGATGCTGCGCCGGCCGGCTGGCGCCCCGGCCGGCTGCTGCGCCGGCCGGTGCTGCCGCGCCGGATGCCGCCTCCGCGGTGGTGGTCGAGGACGAGCTGGCCCGCCGGATCCGCCGCCCCGGTGACCTGCTGCGCTGCGCCGCCGCGTGCCTCGGCATCGCCGTGCTGGTGGCGGCCGGCCTGGTGGCCAAGGCCACCACGAGCGGCGTGGAGACCGACGTCGTGCGGGCCAGCCGCCATCTTCCCGGCGAGATAGTGTCCACGCTCCGCGTCCTGGCCATCCTGGTCCTGGTCCTGTTCCCGGTGGCACTGGCCGTCCGCCAGGTCGTCCGCCGCCAGGCCCGGCGGCTGGGCGAGGCGGTGGCCACCGGCGTGGCGACGGCCGGCGTGGTCGGCCTCGCCGGCGTCGTGCTGCGCAGCGGCGTCGGCGACCAGCTCTACCGGGCCATCGCCATGTCCTCGCCGGGCGCGAGCCACTTCGCGCTGCTGGACGGGTACCTGGCCGGGCTGGTGGCCTACACCACGATCATCGACCTGGGCGGACGGCCCCGCTGGCGCAACGCGCTGTGGCTGACCCTCGGGGTGTACGCGGTGGCGAGCCTGGCCACCCTGCGCACCACCGTGCTCTCGGTGCTCATCACGCTCCTGCTGGGCCGGGCGATCGGGCTGGCGGTGCGCTACGCCGCGGGTTCCATGTCGCAGCGGCCCAGCGGGGAGGCGATCGCGGCCGCGCTCGGCTCGGCTGGCGCGCCGCGTGACCGAGCTGCGCCGGGTGGACGCGGACCGGCGCGGCGTCGCGGCGGTACGCGGCCGTCACCCGCGGCGGCGGGCGGCTCGACGTGCGCGTGTTCGACCGGGACCAGCAGGCAGCCGGGCGCGCTGTACCGGGTGTACCGGCTGGTCCGGCTGCGCGGGCCGGTCTCCCGGCGGGCGCCGCTGACCACCGACCGGGCGGCCGAGCGCACGGCGCTGCTCACGTACGCCGTGGAGGACGCCGGGGTACCGACCCCCCGGCTGCGCGCCCTGCTGCGGGTCGGGCCGGAAGCCCTCGTGCTGGCCACCGAGGAGCCGCACGGGAACTCCCTGGCTGATCTCGCCGGGACGCTGACCGACGCCCAGCTGGAGTCGGTGTGGGACGCCGTGCTCCGGCTGCACGCGCACCGGGTCGCGCACCGGTCGCTGACCGCGGACCGGATCCTCATCGACGGCGCCGGCCAGGTCATCCTGCTCGACCCGGGCAGCGGGGACGTCGCCGCCAGCGATCTGCAGCTGCGGCTGGACCTGACCCAGCTGCTCGCCGAGCTCGCCGCGCTGGTCGGGCCGGACCGGGCCGCGGACCTGGCCCTGCGCAAGGTCGGGCCGGCTGAGCTGGTGGCCCTGGTCCCGCTCCTGCAGCCGGTGGTGCTGGCCCGGTCCACCCGGTCCGCGCTGCGCCGGGACAAGGACGGTGCTGCCCGCGCTCCGCAAGCGGCTCCTGGCCACCGCTCCCCGAGGACGCGACCGAGGTCCCGCCCGTCCAGCTGGAGCGCATCCGGCTCCGCACCCTGGTCACGCTGGTGGCCACCATCCTCGCGGGCTACCTGCTGATCGTTCAGCTCGGGCGGGTCAACTTCGCGACCCTGCTCCGCCAGGCCGACCCGCTCTGGATCCTGGTGGCCCTGGGCCTGTCGGCGCTGACCTACGTGGCCGCGGCGCTGTCGCTGTCCGGGTTCGTGCTGGAGCGGCTGAACTTCATCCGGACCATGCTGGCCCAGCTGGCCGGGTCGTTCGTCACCCTGGTGACGCCGGCCGCGGTGGGCGGCGCCGCGCTCAACATCCGCTACCTGCAGCGCAACAAGGTGCCCCCGGCCGTGGCGGCGGCCAGCGTCGGCGTCGTCCAGGTGGTGGCGTTCGTCCTGCACATCATCGCTGCTGGTCGTCTTCGTGGCCATCACCGGCGCGCGGAGCCATTCGCTGCGCCCCCCGACCTGGGCCTACTTCGTGATAGCCGGGCTCGTCGTGGCGGCGCTCGGTCGTGGCGGCGGTGCCGCGGGGCCGCCGGCTGCTCCGGGCCCGGCTCGCGCCAGCGCTGGGGCAGGTCCTGCCCCGGCTGCTCGAGGTGCTCCAGCAGCCGCGGAAACTGGCCGAGGGCATCGGCGGCGCGCTCATGCTCACCCTCTGCTACATCCTGTGCCTGGACGCCTGCGTGCGCGCGTTCGGCGGGTCCCTCGCGCTCACCAGCGCCGCCGTGGTGTACCTGACCGGGAGCGCGCTGGGATCAGTGGTGCCTACGCCCGGCGGCCTGGGCGCGGTCGAGGCCGCCCTGTCGGCCGGCCTGACCGCCACCGGGCTGCCGGCCGCCACGGCGGTCAGCGCGGTACTGCTGTTCCGGCTGCTCACGTTCTGGCTGCCGGTTCCGGCGGGCTGGCTCGCGTTCAGCTACCTGCGCCGGCGCCAGGCCCTCTGACGCCACGCCGCTGCGGCGCCCCCTCCGGCTCACCCTCCGGGACCAGCCGGTGCCGTTCGCCTGCCGGTCACGTGACCTTAGTCCCTCGTATCCGGCCCCTTCCGATGGCTCACTTAGGGACATGTTCGCGAGCCACGAGGTCAGGCTGAACATGACCTTTGCCCGGGCGCGGGCCAGGCTGGCGGTGCTGTGCAACGCCGGATGGCTGAGCGGCCCCTCGGAGCAGGCCTACGCCGAGGGCCTGGCCGGGCTGATCCGGGTGGGACCGCTCGGCGCGGTGCTCGGCGCGTCCAAGCTGGTCCGGGTGCAGTTGCTGGAGCCGGTGCCACGGGACGACATGGTGGTGCTCCCGCTGCGCTGGGAGGCCAGCGGGGCGGCCGGGCGGCTGTTCCCGGTCCTGGACGCCAACCTGGTGCTGACCCCGAGCGGCGAGGACGCCGCCACGCTGGCCCTGACCGGGGCGTACCGGCCGCCGCTGGGCAGCCTGGGCGAGGTTCTCGACCGGGCCCTGCTGAACCGGGCCGCGGCCGCGACCGTCCGGTCGCTGCTGGCCCGGGTCGCGGACTCGATGGTGGCGGGGGAGGGCGCGGCGGCCCCGGAGGGCGGCGGATGGGGTCCCGCTGCCGTCTCTGCGCTGGCAGGCGGGGCCGGAGGCTACCTGACCTGGCCTGACTTCTGGCCGGACGCTGGCGGGCCGGGCGGTGCGGCAGCGTCCCGGGCGCTTTCCCTAAGATCGCTCACCATGACGGGGCTGCTCGCCGCACTGCGGGGATTGCTGCACCGCGCCGGGATCTCACTGAACATCCTCCTGGTCGCGGTGGTGGCGGTGGCCGCGGTCACCATCGGGCCCGCCTACTACGCGGCGGCCCAGTCCTCCGTGGTCCAGGACACCGTGGGCACGGCCGCCGCACCCGGCCGCGGCCTGGAGATCACCCAGTCTGGCCCGGTCGATGCGGTGCGGCGGGCTGGTCGACCAGGCCGGGGCCCGGCTCGCCCACTACCTCGGCGGCGGGGCCACCGCTGACCAGGCTCTTCGCGCCGCCCGTCACGGCCGCGGAGACCACAGTGCAGGCGAACAGCCAGACGGTTCCGCTGGTCTACCGTTCCGGCGTGTGCGCGCATCTGCGTTTCACGTCCGGCCACTGCCCGCGCGCGGCCGCGCAGGTGGCGGTGAGCACGTCCACGGCCTGCCTGATGCACTGGCATACCGGCCAGCGCATTCCCGTGCCGACCTGGGGGCATCTGGTCATCACCGGTCAGTACCAGATCACGCTGGCCGGCGCCGGGGCCCGGTACTGGTTCGAGGCGGCCAGCCGCTACTTCCCGTACGAGACTTCGTATGGCCCGAACGCGTCCGGCCACCCGTACGACGCGATGTTCACCCCGCTGGCCACGATGGAAGTCGTCCCCGGCACGCTCCAGGGCACCGACTACGCCGACTACTCGCTGATTCCCGGCGCATCTCACCGGGCCCGACGTGGCCCTGGTGCAGGCCGCGGTCACCGGCCTGATTCTCGACCCGGCGCTGACCCAGGCACGGGGCGACCACGACCACGTCGCTGCCGGCCACCCTCGGCACGATCCGGGCCAGCTGGCGGGCGATCGAGGTGCCCGTGGTCCTGATCACCGCGCAGCTGCTGCTGCTGGCCTGGCTGCTGCTGTTCCTGATCGTCGCGGACGCGGCCGAGGCCCGCGGTCCCGAAGTGGCGCTGGCCAAGATGCGCGGCCGCGGCCGGTGGCGGAGCCTCACCTTCAGCCTGGGCGAGCCGGTGATCTTGCTCGCCGTGGCGTTGCCCGGTCGGGCGTGCTGGCCGGCTGGGCGATCACCGCCGGGCTCGGGCACATCCTGCTGCGTCCGGGCACGCCGGTCGGGCTGCCCGCGCACGTCCTGGCTGGCGGCCGCGGTGGCGACCGTCGGCGGCCTGGCCGCGGTGGCGGCCACGCGCGCGGCGGACGCTGAGCCGGTCGGTGGTCGACCAGTGGCAGCGGGCCGGCCGCCAGGCGGCGCAGCGGGGCTGGGTCCTGGATGCCATCCTCATCACCGCCGCCGTGGCCGGCCTCATCGAGCTGCGGGTCAGCGGCCAGATCGGCTCGGCCCGGCGCGGTGTGCTCGGCCTGCTGCTGCCCGGGCTGCTCGGCGTCGCGGTCGCGGTGGTCGCCTCCCGGCTGCTGATCGTGGCCTGCCGGGCCGGATTCCGGGCCACCGCGCCGCCGCGGCCGGATCGGGCCGTTCCTCGCCTTGCGGCACGTCGCCCGCAGGCCCGGCGGGATGCGCACCACGATCGTGCTCGCCACCGCGTTCGCCCTGGCCGGATTCGCCGCCGGGATCTGGACGGTGACGCGTGGCCAACATCAGGGCCGTGGCGGACGCGCGGGCCGGTGCGGCCACGGTGCTCTCGGTCACCCCGCCCGCCGGCCATGACCTGGCCGCGATCGTGGACCGGATCGACCCGGGCGGCCGGCAGGCCATGGCGGTGGACGAGTACGCGAACTTTCCGGCAGCGGCGCCGGCGCAGGTCCTGCTGGCCGTTGACCCGCAGCGCTTCGCGCGGATCGCGGCCTGGCGGCCGGACTGGGCGGGCGGCCGCCCGCTCCGCTCGCTCACCGCCGCGCTGGACCCGCCTGCCCCGCCGCCGGTCGTGCTGCGCGGAGACCAGGTGCGGATCCGGTTCACCGGCACCCAGGTCCGGCCCGCGGGCGGCACCCTGGTCCTCGACGTGTACGAGCAGGGGGTGGGCGCGGTCGGGCAGACACCGGTATACCTCGGCCCGCGTCAGCGGCTCACGGACGGCCACCGCCCAGCTGACCGGCTGCCCGTGCCTGCTGGCCAACCTGACCGTTTCCGCGCCCTGCACCCACGGGCGCGGTGATCAGCCCCGAGCCGGTGACCGGGTCGGTCACGCGTGGCCGCCATCGACGTCCGGTCCGGCCACGGCCGGTGGACGCCAGCCGGCACCGGGCTGACCGCTCCCAGGCGATGGCGGTCCGGCGGCGCCGGGGGCGGAGGCTCGTTCCGCCCGGGTCCGCGGGCCTGGTCTGGTCCTTCAAGACCCAGCCCGGGGTGAATCCCAGCGCGGTCCTGGTGGACCGGCCGTACCCGCTGCCGGCCCTGGTGGCCAGCGGCCTGGCCCCCGGGACGGCCAGTGTCCTGCAGGTCGACGGGCTGGACGGCAGCCCGCTGTACGTCACCGCGGCCGAGCCAGGCGGCGGCCATCCCGGGCGCGCCCGCCAACGGGATCGTCGTGGACCGCACCTACGCGGAGCGGGCCGCGGGCGGCACGCCCGCGTACTCCAGCCAGCAGGTGTGGCTGGCCCCGGGGGCATTGGCCCGGGTACGTCCCGCGCTGCGCGCGGCCGGGGTCCGGATCGACGGCGTGGTCAGCGCGGCAGCCCTGCGCGCGCAGCTGATCCGCCAGGGACCCGCCCTGGCCACCGTGCTGTTCCTGGCCGACGCGGCCGCCGCTGCCGCGCTGGCCGCGGGCGCCGCCATCACCGGCCTTTACGCGTCCGGCCGCCGGCGGCGGCACGAGTACGCGGCGCTGCTGGCCAGCCGGGTCCCGCGCCGTTCGATCCGCGCGTCCCTGCTCGCCGAGCAGGCCATCGTGCTCGGCTTTGGCGTCGTCATCGGGCTGGCCGCCGGATTCGCGGCCACGGTGCTCGCGGTGCGCAGCGTCCCCGAGTTCATCACCCAGCCGCAGGCTCCGCCGCTCAGCTACCTGCCGCCCCTCGGCGGCCTGGCCCTGCTGGTCGCAGCGGCGCTGGCCGTGCTGGTGCTCGCGGCGGTCGCGGCCAGCATGCTGCTGGTCCGTTCCGTGCGGCCCGACCTGCTGCGGGAGGCTGAGCCGTGACCGGGCCGGTACCCGGGGGCGCCCCGCCTGCCCGCGGCCGCGCCGCTCGCGGTCCGCTGTGACAACCTGGTGCACGTCTACGGAACACCCGGCTCTGAGGTGGCCGCGCTGCGCGGGGTGGACCTGACCGTCCGGCCCAGGGAGATGGTCGCGCTGCTCGGCCCGTCCGGGGCGGGCAAGACCACCTTGCTCTGGCATCTGGCCGGCCTGCTGCGGCCTACCGCGGGCCGGGTGGAGATCAACGGGCGGCGGCTCACCGACCTCGGTGCCGGTGCGCTGGCCCGCTTCCGGCTGACCGAGGTGGGCCTGCTGCTGCAGAACCCGTCCCGTAACGTGCTGCCCTATCAGAGTGCGCTGGGCAACCTGCTGTTCGCCCAGGCGCCGGCCCGGCGGAGCGTGGCGGCCCGCCGGAGACGGGCCGCGGAACTGCTGGACCGGGTGGGCCTGGCCGACGCGGCGCATCGCCGGGCGGGCCGGCTGTCCGGGGGTGAGCAGCAGCGGCTGGCCCTCGCGGTCGCGCTGGCGAACGAGCCCGGGCTGCTGCTCGCCGACGAGCCGACCACGCAGCTCGATCCGGTGTCGGCGGCCGCGGTGATCGAGCTGATCCGGGACGCGAACGCGGGCCTGGGCACCACGGTGGTCGCGGTGACCCACGACCCCGCCGTGGCGGCCGCGCTCGGCCGCACCATCACGATCCGCGACGGGCGGGTCGGCGCCGAGGGCCTGGCCGGGCAGGAGTACGTGGTGGTGGGCCGGGACGGGACCCTGCAGCTGCCGGCCGAGCTCACCGACCTGTTCCCGCCCGGGTCGCTGGCCCGGGCGGAACGCCACGAGCGCGGCGTATTCCTGCACCAGGTCGATCCGCCTGACCCGGCGGGCCCCGGCGGCCACCCCGGCCCCGCCGGGCCAGCCGGGCCGCCTGCACCGGGTGCGGGCCGGTGAGCGTGCTGGAGGCCCGGGGCCTCCGCTACACGATCGGCGGCCGGGTGATCCTCGATGACTTCGACCTCACGGTCGGTCCCGGTGAGCGGGTGGCCGTGGTCGGGCCGTCCGGCTCGGGCAAGACCAGCCTGCTCGCGCTGCTGGCCGGCCTGGCCGCGCCGGCCGCCGGGCAGGTGCTGGTGGACCAGGTCCCGGTCGTCCCGGGACAGGTGCCGGCCGGGGTGGCGACCGTGCTCCAGGGCCACGGCCTGGTGTCGCTGCTCACCGCCGCGGAGAACATCGAGATCGCGCTCTTCGCCGCCGGCCTGCCGCCCGGCCGGGCCGCGGCGGCGGCCCAGGAGGCGCTGGCCTCGCTGGGCCTGGCCGAGCACGCCGGGCAACTGGCCGACGAGCTGTCCGGCGGGCAGCAGCAGCGGGTGGCGGTCGCCCGGGCCCTGGCCACGGAGCCCGCCGTGCTGATCGCGGATGAGCCCACCGCCGAGCAGGACAGTGCCTCGCGGGAGCTGGTCCTCAGCCGGATGCTGGGTCTCGCGGAGGCCGGGAAGTCGCTGGTCCTGGCCACTCACGACCCGGAAGTCGCGCAGCGCTGCGACCGCGTCGTGGATCTCGCCGACCTGCGCCCCGACTCGCGTGGGCCGCCACGGCTTGGCCACTGGATGACGATTTAAATACCAGAGCTTTACCATTCAATGGTTTCTTGTTTACCGTCGCGCATCGTACCTTCACGGCAACCCCAGCGGAGGTGCTGAGTCCCGGTACACGACATTGCCCGCCCAGCATCGCTGCCCCTCTACCGCAGGAGGAGCTACATGTTACGGAGATGGTGCATCCCGCTCGCTGGTCTGGGCATCGTGCTCGGGTCGGTGGCGGCGGCCGGAACGGCCTCTGCAGCACCCGCCGCAGCACACCTCCACGCACGTGATCGGGCCCGCCGTGCATCTCATCCGCCCGGACGGCCACGGAACCAGGCCCCTAGTCGCGCACGGCGGCCCGGCGAACGCGGCTTCGAGCACCAACTGGTCCGGCTACGCCGCGGCCAGCGGCACCTACAAGAGCGTGTCCGCGACGCTGGACCGAGCCGACCGGCACCTGCAGCGGGTCCGCCAAGTACTCCAGCTTCTGGGTCGGCCTCGACGGCTACAACAGCAGCACCGTCGAGCAGACCGGCAGCGAGGTGGACTGCTCCGGCAGCACGCCGGAGTACTACTCCTGGTACGAGATGTACCCGGCCTACCCGGTCAACTTCAGCAACCCGGTGAGTCCCGGGGACCAGTTCTACCGGCTCGGTCACCTTCAACGGCGGCAGCAGCTACACGCTGGTCCTGAAGGACACCACCAAGGGCTGGAGCCACACCGTGACCAAGACCCTCTCGGGCGCGGCCAACTCCTCCGCCGAGGTGATCGCGGAAGCACCGTGCTGCACGGCCAGCGGCGGCATCCTGCCCCTGGCCCACTTCAGCCCGGTCACCTTCACCAGCGCCACGGTGAACGGCTCGGCGATCGGGAACTTCAGCCCGACGCAGATCATCATGGTGGACAGCGCCGGCAACGCCAAGGATTCGGTCTCCTCGCTCAGCGGGGGCAACAGCTTCAAGGTCACCTGGCTGAGAAGCAACTGACCGCCTGACCGGAACGGCCCCGGCAACGCTGGCGTTGCCGGGGCTGATCCATTCCCGGCGTCGTCGTCCGGCGCGGCCCGTACGGTGAGGGCAGGCTCGACCGCAGCAAGGAGGAAGGCATGAGCGCCGGCGTCCGCCGCATCATCCCGCTCACCCTCGGCTGGGAGGACCTGCCCAAGTCCGTGTCCGTGGAGGGCGCGCCCGATGACCAGATGCTGCGTGAGCCGGTGCCCGGGGTGCTGCTGCTGTGCGACGGCGGCTGGCTGCTGCTGGACACCGGCTTCAACACCGCGCTGATCACCGACCCGGCGCTGCGCGCCCGGTTCCACGGCGACCCGCTGGTAGCAGCCGGTGCTGCCCGGCCCGGGCGAGCCGCTGGCCGAGGCGCTCGGACGCGGCGGGCGTGGACCTGGCCGACATCCACGCGGTCGCCGTCAGCCACCTGCACTACGACCATGCCGGCGGGCTGAAGCACTTCGCCGGGCCGGGTGCCCGTGCACATCCAGCGGGCCGAGCTCGACTACGGCATGTCCAGCCCCGCCCGGGCCGGAGGAGAACGGCATCTTCCGGGTGGACTTCGACGACCCGCGGATCGACTGGCGGGCGGCCGAGGGGGACGTCGAGATCGCGCCCGGCGTGACCGCCGTCCTGACCGCCGGGCACACGCCCGGCCACCAGAGCTTCGTGGTCGACATGGACCCGTCGGCGGGCGGCGGGGGTTTCGTGTTCGCCTTCGACGCGGCCGACCTGACCGAGAACATCGAGCGCGAGGTCGCGGTCGGCGGGCGGATCGGGGCCTCCCCGGAGCAGAGCGTGGCGCAGATCCGCAAGCTCAAGCGGATCGCCGCCGAGCGCGGCTACCGGCTGGTGCCCGGGCACGACCCGGACGCCTGGCCCGCGCTCACCGCCGAGCTGGCCATGCCCGGGCCGTAGGTCCGCCTGCCCGGCCAGGATCACCGCCCGGGCCCGGACGGTGGCGCCCGTCCCGGACAGGCAGGTCGCCCGGCGAGGCCCTCGCCGCGACCTCCGGGTGGTCGGGCGGCCGGTCGGCGGCCAGCCGGACCACGAAACCGGCGGTGGCCCGGCCGCACCTGGAGCACGGCGTCCTGCCTGCTCGCCCAGCCCTCCGGGTCGATGCCGTCATAGGCGGGCACCCGTACCGTCCGGTGGCCGGGCTTGCCGCCCAGGATGACCTTCCGGAGCGAGACGTCGTTGCTGGTGTCCGTCTCGTGCAGGACCTTCTCCGGGTTGGCGACTACCTCGATGTAGTAGGTGCCGTTCGGCACGCGGGTGATGTCGAACGACTGCCCGGCGACCGACTGGAAATAGGTGTCGCCCCAGCCGACCGGCATCATTTCCTGCACCCACAGGGCGGTCGGCGAGCCGCACTGGCCGCCGAACCCGAGGAAGGACGGCTGCCACACCGCTGTCGGCTCCGCCAGGTTGACCGGGTCGGTCGGGGCGATGCAGAAGCCCACCTTGTGGCTCCGCACGGCCAGCTGCTGGCCGGAATTGAGCAGCTGGTACTTGGCGAACTGCTCGAAGTGCCAGTGGTTGTGGCCTTTCTTCGAGTCGAATCCCATGGTCCCGGCGCGAGCCCGGCCGATGATGTGCCCGTCCTGCCAGAAGTACTGGTACGCCTTCATGATCGGCGAGCCGTTGGACCGGAAGCCCTCGACATCCAGGGGGGCGTTGCCGACCCACACGGTGGCGCCGAAGTTGAGCTGGTCGGACGCCGGCTGCGTCTTCGTCTTCCGGAAATGGGCCACCCTGATGCCCCAGGACGGGAGCGGGACCAGATCCGGCAGCGCGCTGGCCGGCGGGCTGGCCAGATCCGGGACGGCCGGGTTGGACCGGAGCGGCCGGCTCTGGGGGCGATGCGCGGCGCGGGCGGCCTCGCCGCAGCACGACGATGCCTTCACCACCTTCAGCTTGACGCTCGCCGACGCATCGGCGGCCGAGATGTTCAGCAGCTGCGCGTAGGTGGGCATGATGGTCTCGGTCACCGTGTAATGCCCGAGAGCGAGCTTCATGGGCCGGAAGGCCTGCTCGGCAGGGTCGACGGCCCAGCCCCGCGCTATGCCCCACACCAGCGACTTCGGGAACGGATCGCCGACGCATTCCTGCGGGTACGGCGAGGTGGCGGGGCTGCTGGGGCTGGCCCGTTCCGGGTCGTAAGTGTCCGGGCAGAAGCTCCATCGGCTCGACGCCACCACCTTGCCGGCGGAGTTCCTGACGGTCATGCGGACGAAGTCCTTCAGGGCGCTCGGGACCTTCCCGATGACGCTGGACGGCCAGGGAATCTGCTGGGTGCCGCCGCCGGGCAGGTGGACGACCTGCGTGACGGTCATCGGCGTCGAGTAGTCCGGCCGCTGCAGGTCAAGCTGGAACGCGGACCCGAGTGACGCCACCCAGATGCCCGGATCCAGGTACACCTGACGTCCGTACCTGGGCACGGTGATGCTGTTCTGCGCCGCGACCAGCTTTACTTGCGGCCCGGTGGCCGAGGCGGCCCCGGCCGCGGCCACGGGCCCGCATACTGCCGCTGCCGCTAAGCTCGCCGCCGCTATCGCGGCCCACCGCGCTCGCCAGCCAGTCCGTTTCATGAGCACCTCCACGGTTTCCCCCGTCCCGTTTCTGGCCGGGACGCGCAGCCAATTCCATGGAAACGGTACTGCCGATAGGCGGGAAAGGGAATGACCGGTTTTTCGTGACGAGATACCGCTGAAAGCGTTGCCTGGATAGGCATTACTATTACATAACGATTATTTCGGGCGTCCGCCTCGCTCAATAGCCGGCGCGTTCCTCGCTCAGGTCCACGTCCGGGGGTAGGGTCACTGCGCCGTGGCAGCGCCTGCCCACCGCGGCGGCTCTCGCTGGCCCGCGCGGGCGGCGGTTCAGTCGGCCGTGGCCGTCAGGCAACGAATGCCTATCGAAGCCCCGGTAGCCGTTCGGCCGGGCGGATGAGCGGGAACTATGGACCAAGGGACAGTAAAGTACCCCAGGTAACCAGTGGGTCCAGTGAAATTTCTGAGTACTGACTTCCGCGCACGTGGGCAGGGGGGCCGCGGTGTCTGACGAGACCCCGGAGTTCGGGGGCTTCGGCGTCGGGTCCCGCCTGGCCGGGTACCGGCTCGATGAGCAGATCGGCCGGGGCGGCATGGCCGTGGTCTACCGCGCCTACGACATCCGGCTGGAACGCCCGGTCGCGATCAAGGTGCTGTCGCCCGAGCTGGCCCGGGACGAGGCGTTCCGGCAGCGGTTCATCCGCGAATCGCGCACCGCGGCCGCCGTGGACCACCCCAACATCATCCCGATCTTCGAGGCGGGCGAGGCCAACGGGGTGCTGTTCATCGCGATGCGCTTCGTGCAGGGGCCGAACGTGCAGGAGCTCGTGGACACCGAGGGGCCGCTGTCGGCCGCCCGGGCCTGCCACATCATCACCCAGGTCGCCGCCGGCCTGGAGGCGGCTCATTCGCACGGGCTGGTGCACCGGGACGTCAAGCCGGGCAACATGCTGCTCGATATGGCGGGCGGGGGAGACTACCCCGGCCACGCGTACCTCTCCGACTTCGGCCTGAGCAAGCGGGCCCTGTCGGTCAGCGCGCTGACCTCCACCGGCCAGTTCCTCGGCACGCTGGACTACATCGCGCCCGAGCAGATCGAGGCCCGGGCGGTGAACGGGCGCACGGACGAGTACGCGCTGGCCTGCTCCGCGTTCACCATGCTCACCGGCCACCCGCCGTTCGTCAGGGACGAGTCGGTCGCGGTCATGTGGGCCCAGATCTCCGCCCCGCCGCCCGCGCTGACCAGCCGCCGCCCCGACCTGCCCGCGGCCGTGGACGAGGTGATGGCCAAGGCGCTGGCCAAGGTCCCCACGGAGCGGTACGGCACCTGCCCGGAGTTCGCCGCCGCGCTGCGCCGGGCCTGCGGGCTCGAATCCGGGCCGGGACCGGTGCCGGAGCCGGCCGGCGACCTTCCCGGATGTCCCGCTCCGGGAGAGCACCCAGGTCGTGCCCGCGGTACCAGCCGATCCGGAACGGGCCAGGGGCCGCCGGCCGCCGGGCACCGCCCGGCCGCCGGTCCGGGCACGGCCAGCCCGGCGCCGCCGGGCCGGCCAGCCGCCGCCGCGATTCTGGCCCTGGCCCGGCCGGGGACCCGGCCCCGGCCGCCCAGCGACCCCGGTCCCGCCCGCGGGTGACTCCGGCCCGAGTTCCCGCCGCAGGTGACTCCGGGCCGTGCCCGCTCCGGGTGAGCCCCCGGCTGGCCGGAGCCCTGCGCCGTCGGGGTTCCCGGAGGCCGGATGGTACCCGGCCGCGGGAGTCGCGGCCGCAGGCCGAGGACCCGCGCCCGGCCGCCGCCGCGCCGCTCCCCGCTGCCGGCCGACGCGACGCGGGATGTTCCCGCGGTCACCCCGGGTGGCTATGCCCCCGGGCCGCCCGGCCCGCCGCCGGCCTTCAGCCGCCGGACCCCGGCCGCCGGCCCGCGGCCCGGACCGCCGCGGCGGCGCCGCGGGCTGTGGGCCGTCGTGGCGCTGGCCGCCGTCGTGATCCTGGCTGCGGTGGGATACTTCGTGGCGGAACTCCTTCTCGACCGGGGCCAAGACCACCGGGTCGGCCCAGGCCGCTAGCGCTGAAGCCGCCCGGATGCACCACCCAGGCGGCCCGAAGGGGGCGCAGCTGAAGCACGTCGGCGAGCCATATGGTCCCGACCGGCGGGAACCCGTTCGACGTCGCCACGGTCGCCTGGCTTCGCGTTCGTGTCCGGCGCCGGCAACGGCCTCGCCGTGATGAACACGTCCAAGCCGGTTCCCTCGGCTGATGTGGAGCAGCCCGCTCAAGCACGCCCAGGGCGAGGCGCTCACCCCGGACGGGCACTACCTGCTGGTCACCGGGGGCACCGGGATCACCGTCTTCCGGGTCAGCTCCCTGGAGCAGCGTGGCGGGGTCCACCGCGGTGGGGTCGCTGGGCAGCCCGGGCCAGAAGCACGCGGAAGACGTCGCGGTCACCCCCGACGGGCAGTACGCGTTCGTCACCTACCAGGACAGCGCCCACGTGGGCGTGTTCAACCTGCAGCGCGCACTCTCGTCCGGCTTCGGGTCCGCGGGTCTGGTCGGGCTCATCCCGGTGGGTCCCCAGCCCATCGGGATCGCGATGGCCCCGGACGGGAAGCACGCCTACGTGGCCAGCGGCCAGGACCATGCCACCACCCCCGGCGCCGGGGTGCTGAGCGTCATCGACGTGCCCCGGCCGAGAAGCATCCCGGGCTCCGCGGTGGTGATGAAGTCAATCCCGGCTGGCTGCCAGACCAACCGGATGGCGTTCTCGCCCGACGGGCAGGACCTGTGGGTCACCGCGGTCGGCTCCAACGCGCTGCTCGGGCTTCTCGGCCGCCAAGCTGCTCAGCGATCCGGGGCACGCCCTGATCGCCCGCGTCGCCGTGGGCCAGTCACCGCTCGGGCTGGCGGTCATCAGCAACGGAAGCCGGATCGTGGTCGCCGACTCCAACCGTGACGGGGGCCAGCGGGGTCCAGGCCAACCTGGCCGTGGTCAACACGGCCAAGGCGCTGGCCCGCAAGCCGGCCCTGCTCGGCTACATCCGGTCGGGCCTGCAGCCCCGGCAGTTCGCGGTCGTCTCGCACAGCACCACGCTGCTGGTCACCAACACCAAGTCGGCCCAGCTGCAGACGCGTGGACCTGAGCCGCCTGCCCTGACCCGCGATTAGGGTGACCAGCATGGTCAACGAACCGCCGCCCGCCACCCGCGTCCTGGCCACCCCGGACGGCCGGCAGCTCGAGGTGCTGAGCACCGGCCCGGAGGATGGCCTGGTCGCTGCTCTTCCACAACGGGACCCCCGGCGGGCTGGTGGCGTTCCCGGACATGGCCGCGGCGGCCGCGGCGCGCGGGCTGCGCACCGTGATGTACGCCCGGCCCGGCTACGGCGACTCGACCGCGCGGCCGGGCCGCCGCGTCGCGGATGCGGCGGCGGACGTCGCGGCGGTGCTGGACGGGCTCGGCGCCCGGCAGTTCGTGACCGTCGGCTGGTCCGGCGGCGGCCCGCACGCGCTGGCGTGCGCGGCGCTGCTGCCCGGCCGGTGCCTGGCCGCCGCCTCGCTGGCCGGCGTGGCCCCGGCCCAGGCCGGAGGCCTGGACTGGATGGCCGGGATGGGCCCGGAGAACGTGGCCGAGTTCACCGCGGCCAGGCAGGGGGAGGCCGCGCTCACCGCGTTCCTGGAGGAGGCCGCGGCCGGTCTCGGCCAGGTCACCGGCCAGCAGGTGGCGGAGGAGATGGGCGGCCTGATCTCCGCCGCGGACCGGGCCGTGGTCACCGCGGAGTTCGCGGAGTACCTGGCCGAGTCGTTCCGGATCGCGCTGCGGGCCGGCATCGCCGGCTGGCGGGACGACGACATCGCGTTCGTCAGCGACTGGGGCTTCCCGCTGGAGCAGGCCGGCGCCGTCCCGGTCGCCATCTGGCAGGGAGAAGAGGACCGGATGGTCCCGTTCAGCCACGGCGCCTGGCTCGCCGGGCACATCCCGGGAGCACGGGCCCACCTGGCCCGCGGCGAGGGTCATCTGACCCTCGCCGCGCGCTCGTTCGGCACGCGTGCTGGATGACCTGCTCGACCTGGCGGGCATTCCGGGGCCGCGCCGGCTGAGGCGCAGCAGCTTCAGGAGTGCAGCGCCAGGCCCTTGACCACCTTGTCCACCGCGTTGCGCGGCCCGTACACCGCGACCCCGGCCAGGCGCAGGCCGTCGGCGGGCACCGCCCGGACCACGGCCCGGTTGGCCTCGTCGTGCCCGGTGGCGAACATGTCCTCGGTGTAGATCGCGATGGGCATCTCCCGGGCGGCCGCCCGCTCGCGGACCGCGCCCAGGCCCGGCCCGTCCGCCGCGTAGACCAGCACCGGCTGGCGGAACATCTCCAGGTAACGGTGTCCTGACCCGTCTTCGTACGGCTTCCCGATGGTCTCGCCGCAGCCGGCGGCCACCCCGCTGGCCAGGAACGCCGTCACGTTCAGCTGCTGCCAGGCCGCCAGGTCCCCGCGGACCGCGATGGCAATCTTGGTATCGAAACGCATCTCCCCAGCCTGGCCGCCTCGCGCCGCACCGTCTTGAACGCGTGAGCGCCCCGTCCATGATCACGGTCAATTCCTGGCCTGGCCCACTTATTGACCATGATCATGGACGTCACCGGCGGCCATGGGGATCACCGGCCGGGCGGGTCAGGTGCGCACCGCGGTGGCCACCACAGCGGTGTAGCCCATCGTGAAGCTGCCCCCCACCGCGTCGATGGCGGCGCCGATGCCGGCCAGCAACTCCTCCTGCCTGGCCGGCGGGAACTGGCTGAAGCCGCCGAAGGTAGGAACCACGTCCAGCCACTCGTCGCGGGTGTAGGGCCGGTCCCAGTCGAATCGCCACTCCTGGGAGTCGCTGAACGCGCCCGCCTGCCGCATCCCGTCGGCCGCCTTGGTGCACAGCGCCGAGTACGCGTCCGGGCCGGGCATCGCCCCACGGCTGAGCGGCGAGTCGGGCAGCACGCGGCGGTTGACCGCGGCGAAAGCCTCAGCCACGCCGGCCGGGGGCCGGAACGAATTCCAGAACACCGCGAGCCGCCCGCCCGGCCGCAGCACCTGCGCCGCCTGGGCCGCTCCCGCGACCGGGTCCACCCAGTGCCAGGCCTGCCCGGCGATGACCGCGTCGAAGGCCCGGCCGCCGCTGTCCCAGGCTTCGAACTTCGCCACCTCGACCTCGACCCCGAACCGCCGCGCCAGGCCGGCCATCCGCGCGTCGGGTTCGACCCCGAGCACCCGGCAGCCGGCCGCCTGGAACTGCCGGGCCGCTATGCCGGTCCCGCAGCCGACATCCAGGACGCTCGGGCCGGGGCTGGCGGCGACGATCGCCTCCACCATGGCGTCGGGATAGCGGGGCCGGGCCCGGTCGTAGCGTTCGGCGTCCGAGCCAAACGACTCCGCTACCTGCCGGGCCTGATGAAGCTCACGCGGCTCGTGCTCGGGAAGAGGCGCTCGCCCCGGCGGTATAGTGGGCATGTGCCCACCGTAGTGGGCACGTGCCCACTCGGCAACCGGGCGTGGCGCGAGCTCGGCCGGGGAGGGGAGGTGCGGTGCCGACTGGGGTGGCCATCCGCGACGCGCGTGAGCAGCTGTTCGACGCCGCCGAGCGCGTCCTGCTCCGGGACGGGCCGAACGCGCTGACCAGCCGGGCGGTCACCACGCGAGGCAGGCTGCGCCAAGGGCGTCCTGCACCGGCACTTCGCCGACTTCGACGCCTTCCTCGCCGAGCTCGTGGCGGACCGCATCGCCCGGCTGGACGGCCAGGCCGCCGCCCTGCGTGCCTCCGCCGGGACCGGCACCGTCGCCGGCAACCTCACCGACGCGCTGACTGGACCTCTTCGGCTCCGTCGCCCTGGGCATCGTCAGCCTCGTGATCTCCCGCGATGAGCTGCGGGCCCGGCTGCGCCAGGCCAGCCCGGCGGGCATCCCGCTGCTGACCGAAGCCACGGCCATGATCGCCTCCTACCTCACCATCGAGCGCGAACTCGGCCGTATCGCCGCGGATGCCGACGTTGACACGCTCGCGCCCACCCTGATCGGGGCCGCGCACCTGCTCTTCGCCGGCCGGGAAGGCGTCCCGCCCGAGGCTGGAGCCGTCCGCAAGGTCGTGACCACGGTCATCGCCGGCGTCGTGCCGGAAGCGCGGCCATGAACGGCCCGGCCGCCAGCCGCACCGCGGTGGGCGAGCGGCGGGGACTGGTCCAGGTACTGGCGGTCGGCGGATGAGCCGCTGGAAGCCATGCACGCTCACTTCCGGGAGCACGTGTATCACCGGCACAGTCACGACACCTACTCCTTCGGCGTCACCGAGTCCGGCGCGCAGTCCTTCACCTGCCGGGGCGCCGCGCATACCAGCGCGGCCGGGATGGTCATGGCCTTCAACCCCGACGATCCGCACGACGGCCACGCCACCACCGGCCAGGGGTTCAGCTACCGGATGATCCACATCGGTCCTGGCCTGGTGGCCGACGTCCTGGCCGACATCGGTGGCCGGCCAGCCGGGCGGCCGCTGTTCGCCGCGCCGGTCGTGGCGGACCCCGCGCTCGCTGCGGCGCTGCGGCGGCTGCACCGCGCGCTGACCGGGCCCGCCACCCCGCTGGAGCGCGGCGAGCGGCTCACCGTCGCGCTGGGCCGGGCGGCCCGGGTGGCGGCGGGACGCCCGGCCGACCCGGCCCGGGTCAGCGCGGCCGAGACCATGCGCATCGCCCGGCGGGTCCGGGACCTGCTCGACGCGGACTACGCCGGGCCGGTCTCCGGCGCCGACCTGGCGGCCGCCGCCGGGTGCAGCCGCTACGCCGCGTACCGGGCCTTCCGGTCCGTGGCCGGGCTGGCGCCCGGGGAGTACCAGCGCCAGCTGCGGCTCCGGGCCGCCCGGCGGGAGCTGGCCCGGGGACGCCGCCCGGGCAGGCCGCGGCGGACGCGGGCTTCGCCGACCAGGCCCACCTGACCCGGTGGTTCCGCCGCTGCTACGGCATTACGCCCGCCGCTTACGCCCGCGCCGCCCGCTGACCCCGCCCGGCCACGGGCCGCAGCGTGGGTGCGGCAGCCGGGCTGCGACCGACGTGGCCGGCGCCCGCATGCGTCGGGGGCTGAGACCGCCGGGTCAGGTACTGGTGGGGCTGGTGAGGTTGTAGACGGTCTCGCCGCCGACGGTCTGCTTGGTGAAGTGCGATTCGCACCCAGGAGGTGATCTGGGCCGCGTCGCCCGAGCCGCCGCCGAACGTGTGGCCGTTCGCGCCGATGAAGTAGTGCACCTCGTGCGCGGCCACCATCTTCTTGAACTGGGCCAGGGTGGGCGCCTGGTCGGTGCCGTTGAACCCGCCGATGGCCATGATCGGCTCGCCGCTGGCCAGCTGGAACGGGGCCGCGCTTTCCGCGCCCACGGTGGCCGCCGCCCAGCGGTAGCCCGCGGCGCCGCTGGTCAGCAGCTTCGTGATGGCGCTGGAGACCTGGGTGTTGCCGCCCAGGCCGCCGCCGATGCCACCGCCCTGGCCGCCGCGCGAACCGTGTCCGCGACCGCCCGGATCCGTGCTGCCCGCGGACGCGCCCGGTCGCCGGTCCCGGCCGAGCTGCCGGAGGCGCCGCCGCTGGACCCCGCCGGTGCCGCCCGCGGCGCCGGGGCCGTGCCGGGCCGCCGGAGCCGCCCCGGCCGCCGAGCCGGCGCCCGGCCGGCCGCCGCCGAACCCGCCAGCCGCCGGCCCGCCACCCGGGCCGCCGAAGGAGGCGACGGACGGCCCGGCGCTGGGGCAGCGCGCCGGTGTGCGAGGTGGCCGCCGTGTCGAGGCTGTAGGCGAGCGGCCCGGCCAGCCCGGCCACCAGGGCCAGCGGCGCCACGGACAGCACCATGGCCCGGCCGCTGAGCCAGCGCCCGGCGATCACGCCCGCCGCCGCGGCCAGCGCCGCAGACCACGATCAGCGGCCGCAGCCAGGGCAGCCAGTCCGCCGAGCGGCCGAGCAGCACATAGGCCCACCAGGCGGTCACGACCAGGGCCGCGGCCAGGACGGCGCGGGCGGCGAGCGCCCGCCCGGCGATCATGCTGCGCCGGGCCCGCCAGGCGGTGACCGCGCCGATGCCGGTCAGCGCGCCGATCGCGGGGGCCAGGGCCACCGTGTAGTACGGGTGGATGATGCCGCTCATGTAGCTGAACACCAGCCCGGTGACGACCAGCCAGCCGCCCCACAGCAGGGCCGCGGCCCGGACCCGGTCGGTCCGCGGCCGCCGCCAGGACAGCCACACCAGGGCGGCCAGCGCGATCAGCGCGGCGGGCAGCAGCCAGCTGATCTGGCCGCCCATCTCGCTGGCGAACAGCCGGCTCAGGCCGGTGGACCCGCCGAACGCGGCCCCGCCGCCACGCCCGGCGCCGCCGTTGAAGCCCACCGACCCGGTCTCGTTGCCGTCCAGCCGCCCTAGCCCGTTGTAGCCCAGGGCCAGCTGCAGGATGCTGTCGTTGGTCGAGCCGCCGACGTAGGGCCGGTCGGCGGCCGGGGTGAACTGCACGATCGCCACCCACCAGCCCGCCGCGACGAGGAGGGCCGCGCCGCCGGCCAGCAGCTGCCAGAGCGCGCGGCCCAGCCGCGGCGGCCCGGCCACCAGGTAGACCAGGGCGAACGCGGGCAGCACCAGGAAGGCCTGGAGCATCTTGGTCAGGAAGCCGAACCCGAGCAGGGCGCCCGCCAGGACGATCCACCGGGTCCGGCCGGAGTCGATGGCCCGGACCATCGCGTACGCGGCCGCCGTCATCAGCAGCACCAGCAGCGCGTCGGGGTTGTTGAACCGGAACATCAGCGTGGCCACCGGGGTGACGGCCAGCGCCGCCGGCGGCGATGAGCCCGGCCGCGGGCCCGGACCAGCGCCGCACCGCGGCGTACAGGATCGCCACCGACGCGACGCCCTCGGCGGCCTGCGGCAGCAGGACGCTCCAGTAGTTCAGGCCGAACACCCGGGCGGACAGCTCCATGACCCACAGCGAGGCCGGGGTCTTGTCCACGGTGATGAAGCTCGAGGAGTCGAAGGAGCCGAAGAAGAACGCCTTCCAGCTCCTGGTGCCGGCCTGCACGGCGGCGGAGTAGAAGTCGTTCGCCCAGCCGTTGCGGCTCAGCCCGGCCGCGTACAGCAGGGCGGTCAGCGCCAGCAGGGCGAGCAAGGCCGGGCGGGCCCACCGCGGGTCGGCCGCCGGGCCCCGCAGCAGGCCGGGCAGCCGGCCCGGCGCTGGAGCGGCCCGCCGCGGCGGGCTGGCGGGGGCCGGTGGTGACGGCGCTCATCGGCGGCCGGCGACCCCGACGCGTGGGGCGCCTGGGTCTGCTGGGGCCAGGGGGCGACCAGCGTTGCGGGGGAGTCATGCTCCCACCGTGGCCGCCCCGGCTGGACCAGGACTGCAGCCGGTCTCTGCCGTGGCTATGAACGCCGGCGCGCCGGGCGGGCCTGACGTCGTCCGGGCCTGGGCGCTTAAGTCGTCCAGCCGGGGCAGGGTGATGACGAACCGGGTCCGGCCGGGCTTGCTCTCCAGCCGCACCTGGCCGCCGTGGGCGGTGGTGACCGCGTCCACGATGGCCAGGCCCAGGCCGGTGCTGGCGGCTCCGCCGGTCCCGCGGGCCCGGGAGGAGTCGCCGCGGACGAACCGCTCGAACAGCGTGGGCTGGAGCTCGGGCGGGATGCCGGGCCCGTCGTCGGTCACGCTCAGCTCGACCGTGCCCGGGGCCTGGCGCCGGCCGTCAGCGCCACCGTGACCACGGTGTCCTTGGGGGTGTGCTTGGCCGCGTTGCTCATCAGGTTGGCCAGCACCTGGTGCAGCCGGTGCTCGTCGCCGCGGACCAGGACCGGCTCGTCCGGGCAGTTCGAGGAGCCAGCGGTGGCCGCTGGCGGCGACCCGGGCGTCGCTGGTGGCGTCGATGGCCAGCCGGGTCAGGTCCACCGGCTCGCTGGGCCAGCGGGCGGCCCGCGTCGAGCTGGGCGAGCAGCAGCAGCTCGTCGACCAGCACGCTCATCCGCTCGGATTCCGATTCGACCCGGCTGCAGCGCGTGCTCGATGTCGGCGGGGACCGGGCCGGGGTGGCGCAGGGCGAGCTCGGCGTAGCCGCGGATGGCGGCCAGCGGGGTGCGCAGCTCGTGGCTGGCGTCGGCGGCGAAGCGGCGCAGCCGGGCCTCGCTGGCCGCGCGGCGGCCCAGGGCCGCCTCGACGTGGCCGAGCATCCGGTTGAACGCCACGGCCGACCTGGCCGACCTCGGTGCGCGGGTTGGCGTCCGGGACCCGGTCGGGCAGCGTGACCTCGCCGCTGGCCAGCGGCAGCTGGGTGACCCGGGTCGCGGTGGCCGCCACCCGGCGCAGCGGCCGCAGCGACAGCCGGACGAACCCCGTGCCGAGCAAGCCGGTCAGCACCAGCGCCGCCGAGAACACGACGACCTCGGTGAGCTCCACGTCCCGCAGGATGGTCTGCGCCGGGCCCAGCGGCAGGCCGGTGATGCACGCGTGGTCCCGTCCTGGCCCGGGGTGGCCATCAGCTGGTAGGGGCCGAGTCGGGGAAGGAGACGCTCTCCGGCTGCCGTGGCCGCCCTTGAGCGGTCTTGAGCGCGGTCAGGTCGGCCGGGGTCAGGTGGCAGTGGCCGTTGGCCACGGTCGGGTAGATGCACCTTGCTGCCGTCGATCCGGGCGCTGAACGTCTGGCCGCCCTGCTGCTGCCCGCACGTGCTGCGGGCCGCCCGGCACGTTGTCGTTGTCGTGGTCGCTGTCCCGGGCGGCGTGCCGGGCCTGGCCGTGCCCGCTGCCGCCGTGATCGTCGTCCTGTCGGGCCCGGCTCCAGGCAGCTGCGTACCGGCTGCTGGCCGCGCCGAGCTGCTGGTCGAGCTGGTTCATCAGGCCGTGCTGCAGCCCGACGTAGGTGACCAGGCCGACGGCGGCGCAGGCCAGCGGCGAGCAGGGCGAGCAGCCCGGCGATCAGCCGGCCGCGCAGCGTCCGGCGGCCCAGCCAGCGCCGGAACGCGCCTAGGCCGCATGCCGGCCTCGTTGCCGGCCTCGCTCATCAAGACGTCCTCAGCTCGCGGGCTTGAGCACGTACCCGACGCCGCGGACGGTGTGGATCAGCGGCTCGCGGTTCGCGTCGATCTTCTTGCGCAGGTAGCTGATGTACAGCTCGACGACGTGGGCCTGGCCGCCGAAGTCGTAGTTCCAGACCCGGTCCAGGATCTGGGCCTTGGACAGCACCCGGCGCGGGTTGCGCATCAGGAAGCGCAGCAGCTCGAACTCGGTCGCGGTCAGGTCGATCAGCTCGTCGCCGCGGCGCACCTCGCGGGCGTCCTCGTCCATGGTCAGGTCGCCGACCACCAGCTGGGTCTCGCCGCGGGCCCGGGCCAGGCCCGCCCGGCGGAGCAGCCCGCGCAACCGGGCCAGCACTTCCTCCAGGCTGAACGGCTTGGTGACGTAGTCGTCGCCGCCCGCGGTGATCCCGGCCACCCGGTCATCCACGGCGTCCTTGGCCGTCAGGAACAGCACGCACACGTGCGGGGATTCCTGCCGGACCCGGCGCAGCACTTCCAGGCCGTCGAAGTCCGGCAGCATGATGTCCAGCACCACGGCATCGGGCCGGAACTCGCGGGCGGCCCGGACCGCCGACGCGCCGTCCCCGGCCGTCATGATCTCCCAGCCCTCATAGCGCAGCACGCTGGCCAGCAGCTCGGCCAGGCTCGGCTCGTCGTCGACGACCAGCACCCGGATCGGGCTGCCGTCCAGCCGCCTGATCGGGGCCGCCTGGCCCGCGCGCCCGGCTGGCCGGCGGGCCCGGCTGGGCCAGCGGTGCCGGGCGGGGCTGCCTGCGTGTCGCTCATCATCCGTCCAGTATGCGTTCGGTAGCTACGGAGGTAATTCTACGTTTCCTCTGAGTTACCTCTCAGGACACGGGCAGCAGCTTGAGGGCCAGCGCGGGGCAGTCGGTCACGGCCCGGCGGACGTGGCGGTCCAGCGAGCGTGGCACCGCGCCGCGGGCCACGATCGGGTAGCCCCACTCGTCCAGCGTGACCAGCTCGGGCAGCAGTTCCGCGCACAGGCCGTGGCCGGAGCAGGCGGTCGGGTTGACCCGCAGTTCCTTTTTCATCGCGCTTCCTCAATTCAGGTGCTTGCCTGGTCAGGTCCCGGTCTCAGCTCCAGTCCGCCGCGTCGAGCGCGCGTGTCCGCGGGCAGGGGCAGGAACGGCTCCCGGGCCGGGTCCACGCACCGCCCTCCGCGTGATTGGCGATCTCATCCCGGAAGACGTGCAGGGCGCTGCGGACGAACCGGGTGGTCCCGTCCGGGTGGTGGCAGGCGCCCCGGCCCTCCACCAGCCCCGCCCAGCGGATCATGTCCGTGACCGCGCGGGGGTCGGGCCGGGGACTGGCCACCTCGTCCAGGGCGGCGGCGATGCGGGGCAGGCCGTTGAAGCACGGCCCGCACTGCCCGGCCGACTCCAGCGCCAGGTAGCGGGCGACCCGCGCGGTCTCCGCGATCCCGCAGCGGTCGGCCGGCAGGCGCCACCAGGACCCCGGCGCCGACGAACGCCCCGGCGGCCTGGAGATGCGCGTTGCTGAGCGTCATGCGGGCCGCGTCCGCGGCGGGCAGCCAGGCGCCGTGATAACCGCCGCTGAGCACGGCCTGGCGTGCCGTCGAGCCGGAGCAGGTCACGCAGCGGCGTGCCGAGCTCGGTCTCCACCACGTCCCGCCGGCCGTCCGCCTGGTGCAGCGTGCACAGCATGCTGCCCGGCTCCTCCGGCGTGCCCGCGGCCCGGAACCAGGCCGGCCCGTACCGGGCGATCAGGGCGATGTGGGCCAGCGTCTCCACGTTGTGCACCAGCGTCGGCCGGCCCACCACGCCCCGCTCGAACACCCGCGGCGGCTTGAACCGGGGCATGGCGGGCTGCCCGCTGATCCGGCTGGCCAGCGCGGATTCCTCGCCGGCCAGGAAGCGCGGCGGCGCGTCGATGATCTCCACCGGGGCCACGTCGATGCCGAGCGGCGGCGCGTTCGGCGATCGCGGCCCGCAGCCGCTCCTGCAGCCGGGTGTTCCGGTGCACGTACAGCGCGACGGCCTGCGAGCCGACCGCCTCGGCGGCCAGCTGGAGGCCGTCCAGGACGAGGTGCGGGGAGATCCACAGCAGCGACTTGTCCTTGTCGCTGGCGGGCTCGCCCTCGGCGCCGTTGCCGATGACCACCGGCTGGGTCCTGGCCTCGGCGACGGCCTGCGAGCTTGCGGTGCACCGGGAAGGCGGCGCCGCCGCGGCCGGTGAGCCCGGCCGCCTTCAGCACGGGGATGAGCTTCCCTGGCGTGCCCGAAGTAGGGCGGTGCCGCCGTAGCGGGACAGGTGGGTGCGCAGGTCAACCGGCACGGCGCCGTGCACCGGCAGCAGCCTGGGCAGGTCGCCGGGCGGCTGCGCACCGGTCCGGCCGGCCGGGTGCGCGCGGTGTGGCTCTGGTGCGGGCCGGGGAACGGGGCGGGGTGCGGCACGGTGGTGCCATAGGTCATCGCGTATCGGCTTTCGTGAGTCGGTCAGCGGACGTTCTCGGGGCACGCGGCCCGGGCCGTCGCGCGGGGTGCCACGGGTCTGGGGGGCGCTGCGCCGGCGACATCATGGCCAGGGTGGCGGCGGCGCGTTCCTCCCGCGGTATCTCCCGCCCGGCGTGGGCCACCCGCCAGATCACCGCGGCGGCCACGGCCAGGGAGCAGGCGATCGCCAGGTAGAGCAGGACGCCGCTGTGCAGGTCGGTGCTGCTGGTCAGGCTGTGCACCAGGGCGGAGACCCAGGCCAGCGTAGCTGAGCCAGTGCAGCGACCGCCAGAGCCGGCGGCTCATCCGGGCCCGGGCCAGGCTGGTCAGGATCAGCGCCAGCACCAGGTCGAGCGAGATCGCGCCCAGGCCGAGCCACAGGGGCTTGTACGCCGACGTGAACGGGACCACGATCGCGACGATCCGGATGGTGACGTAGGGGTCGAGGACGGCGGTGAGGACGTGGATGGCCACGAAGGCCACGGCGAGCAGGGAAAGGTTGCGGTGCAGCCCGGTGACCACGAACCGGGGCAGGCCGGGCAGCCGTCCCTGGCGGTTGACCAGCACGCCCAGCAGCGACCACCGCGGTCAGCAGCAGCAGGCTCACCACTCCGGTGGCCCTGCTGGCGTACCAGAGCGCGGTGCTCTGGGTGATTCCGTTCATCGTGGCCCTTCCGGCGGTGGCCGTGAGTGCGGAGCGGATGCTCTCCCGGCCAGGGTGGTCTGCACGCTCTGGGGATAAGCATCCCTACCGGGTGCAGGCGGTCCTATGGCGCGCCTCTCAATTTCCTCTGAGCCCTGGCCTGCCCCGATCTGCCCCCGGCCGGGAGGGGGCGGACGCCCGTTCGGTATACATGCCGCATGCCCCGACAGCCTGCGCAGCCAGCCCGGCGCGCAGGGCCGGTTCCGGCTGCGCGCGCACTGGTCCCGGACCCGCCGGATGGTCGGGGGTGTCCTGGTGGACACCGGGCCGCTGCGGCGGCACCGGGACTTCCGGCGGCTGTGGGGCGGCCAGCTGGTGTCGCAGGTCGGCAGCCAGCTCACGATCGTGGCCGTCTCGTACCAGACCTACCGGCTGACCGGGTCCACGGCCATGGTCGGGCTGGTCAGCCTGGGCCAGCTGGTGCCGCTGCTGGCCGGGTCGCTGATCGGCGGGCCGCTGGTGGACGCCTGGGACCGGCGCCGGGTCATGCTGTTCACCCAGTTCATGCTGGCGGCCGGGACGCGCGGGCCTGACGGCTAACGCGCTGCTCGGCCAGCCCCGGGTGTGGCCGCTGTTCGCCTGCACGGCCGAGGCCGCGGCGTTCCAGGGCCTGGACTGGTCGGCCCGCCGGGCCTCGCTGTGGCGGCTGGTCCCGCCCGAGGATCTGCCCGCGGCCATCTCCGTCCAGTCCGCCGCGAACCAGTTCACCCGGTGGCCGGGCCGGCCGCGGCCGGGCTGCTGATCGCGCACGCCGGGTTCGCCCTGGTGTACGGGCTGGACCTGGCCTCGTTCGGGGTGGCCCTGGTCACGGTGCTGCTGCTGCCCGCGCTGCCCCCGGACCGCGGCGGCCAGCCCGCCAGCCTCGCCTCGCTGATCGGCGGGATCAGGTACGTGCGGTCCAGCCAGCCGCTGGCCGGGATCTTCGTGATCGACCTGGGCGCCATGGTGTTCGGGCTGCCCCGGGCGCTGTTCCCGGCGCTGGCCACC